>NZ_JBITHP010000005.1:115189-181185 GCF_044458105.1 Embleya sp. NPDC050493 | reverse complement strand
TAACAACCCGCGCCTGTGACCCCACCTACCTACCCCACCGCGGTCAACCACTGCCCCCCGTCGGCCGGGGGGGCGGGGGGGCCTATACCCCCCCCCGCCCCCGCGGCCGTTCCGCGCTCGGGCCGACCCCCTCGGCCGGGCTCCCGCGGGTCGGGTCGGGGTCGGACTGCCGTTGCCGTAGGCCGAACAGGTGACGGAAATGCATCAACTTGTCGATGTGGCCCACGCAGTCGGGTTCGGCAGGCTGGGATGGAGCCTGCGGGGGCCCGGTTCGACCCGATTGGCGAAGGTACCGTCCCATGAGTGACTCGATCGGCAATCCCTACGCTCCGCGCCTGGTCGCCGCCGGCCAGACCTTCGACGTGATCGAGGTCGACGCGCGGTTGGGCCGCGAGGTGGTCGAGCACCTGCGTGCCGCGGGAGTTCGGGTCGGGCCGGTGATCCACGACCGGCGTTGCGCCAAGATGGGCTTCCTGGTCCCGGTCACCTCCCCGGCCCGCACCCGCCTCCGCGACCTCCGCGGCCCCAGTCGGCACGGCCGCGGCGCATGGGTCACCTTTCCCCCGCCCCGCGGCGAGGCCGGGCCCCTGGTCTGGTTCGTCCCACCCACCGAGAACCCCATCCCCACCCCGCTCGCCCCGCTCGACGCCGCCATCGCCCGCGCGGCGGCGGCCCTGATCGATCACGGCCACCCCCCGAACGGGTGAGCCGGCCCCGGCAACCGCGCGTCCCGGAAGCTCTCGCCGGCGGTGGGAGCGCGCCCATACGATGCGGGCTTCGGGGTCCGGACACGGGGGCGGCGCATGGGTGTGGTGGGACGGAAGGTCGAGGAGTTACGGGGCGAGGTGGTCGGGCATCTCCGGTGCCGGCGGCGGATTCGGCAGTGGATCGCGATCGGGTTCGCACTCGGGCTGCTGATCGGCGCGGGCCTTGCCGCGGGCGCGGCGGCGCTGTACTGGCCGGAGAAGGACAAGCCGCTGAAGATGACCATGCGCGAGTGGGAAATACCGGTCAAGGCCCCGGCCGTGCTCAGCGGACCGGCCACGTTCACCGTGCAGGGCCTCACCTGCGGGATCGAATGGATCACCGGCACCCACGCCGAGCACTTCGCCCAGGGCCGCCTGTGCCGGGTCAAGGTCTCCATCGCCAACACCTCGCTGGCCACGGTGCACATCGCCAACCTGGAGCAGCGCCTGGTCCTGCCGGACGACAGCCGACTCGGCATGGACCTGGAATCGATGGAGATCAAGCGCCAGCTCCGCGAGTTCACCCTCGGCGCCTCCGACACCCTGGTCGAGGACCTGTGGTTCGACCTCCCCAAGGGCGTCTCCCCCACCGCGATCCTCCTCCGCGCCAACGCCGACACCCCCCAGGGCCGCGCCGAACTCCCCCGGCACGACTGGTCGAGGAAGTAGAGCAGGCAACGGGCGGCGACCGGTCGTCCGCGGAGGTTCCGGGCCCGCGTCGTCGCGCTCCGGGAAATGCGCGGGCGGGGTGGGGGCGGGGGTCGTAGGGTTTGCGCATGTCCGAGGATGCCCGGCGGGAAGCCGATGTGCAGCAGGAAGCCGCGGTGCGGGTCCGGGAGTTGGCGCGGAGGTTTGCCGAGCGGCATCCCGAGCTGTTGCGGCGGTTGAAGGAGGCGTGAGCGACGTGTACCTGCTCACCGCCGCCGACGCGATCGCCGTCGCCGAGGAGACCACCGGGAACCCCGGGATCCGTGACCACGCGCTGATCGAGTCCGGCGTGGCCCGCCCCGGCGCGTCCGCGTTCGGCGTCGACGCCTATCCCGACCCCTGGGCCAAGGCCGCCGCGCTGTTGCACTCGATCGTGGCCAATCACCCGTTCCTGGACGGCAACAAGCGGACCGGCCTGGTGGCCGCCGTGGTCTTTCTCGAATACAACGGGATCGACGTCGAACTCCTGGACGAGGACGCGACGTTCGACCTGATCATGGCCGTGGCGGACGGTTCGCTGAGCGAAATCCGGCCGATCGCGGACGCGTTGCGCGCCGCGTTGCGCGCCGGAGGGGGCGAGGAAGCCCCCGCCGACACCCCCTAACATCGGGGCGAGTCGGCGCCTGCACGGGGGCGCGTCGTCGAGAAAGGCGTACTTGTGACGCAGTCCTTCCATCCGCCCGGAGCCGCCGGAACCGATCGCAAGGCGATGTTCGCCTTCGGCTGGATTCCGCTGCCGAAGCGAGTCGCCGAGCGGTACTTCGTGCCCGACTATCGGCTGATCGGGCGCGATGTGACCCTGGAGCGGGTACGCGCGATCCGGTCCTGGCTCGGCCTCGGTGTGCTGGTCTGGATCGCGGTCACCTACGGCGGCGGCGAGGACGCCGCGCAGGGCTGGATGACAAGCTTCGTCGCGTCCGTCTTCGTGGCGATCATCGCGTGCCCGATCGCGGTGGGCATCATCGTCGTCCTGACCCGCTCGGACGTGCGGACCGAGACGCGCAAGAGCCTGATGTTGCCGCTGCGTTCGCTCGGCCTGTTCGTGATCGTCTCGGTGGCCACGCTCGGCGGCCTGACCTCGCTGGCGTACGGATCCCGAAAGGTCAACGCGGGCGCCGACGTGGGCTCGTTCTTCATCACGCTGCTCGGTCTGATCGTGTCGCTGTGGGTGCTGCGCTTCTGGTTCCTCGCGGTCCGGGCGATCCCCCAGCACCTGTTCCGCGCGGTCGACGGACACCCGCTGCTGCCCGCGGTGATCGCGCCCTGGCTCTCGTGGTGTGGCGCGCTGGTCGACCTGGGTGACGACGGCGGCAAGGGTGCGCTGCCGACCGGCGTACGGCTGGTCGGCACCCTCGGCGGCCCGATCACCATCACGCTGATGTCGCTGTGGGAGATCCGCCGGGTACGCAGCCGCTACGGCGTCACCTTCCGCGGCGGACCGCACCCGACCCGCCGGCCGGCGCCGGTCCCGCCGCCGATGCCGCTGTTCCCGAACCAGGCCAACCCGTGGCAGCCGCAGCCCGCACAGCCGCAGGGGTTCTTCCCGCCGGGGCCGTTCCCGCCCGCCCCGCCGCACCAGGCGTCCAACCCGCAACAACACCCGGCCTGGCAGCAGCCGCACTCCGGGTACCACCGGCCCCCGCCGCCGTGGGGCCCGCCGCGCGGCTGACCCCGTGTGCCGCCGGGGATGGGCGGTCCGGCCCACCCCCGGCGGGCGGGACACGGTCCACCGCCGGCCCGTCGACACCTGCTGCTACTGCGTCAACAACCGCTCCCGCAACCGCGCGACCTGCGCGTCGGTCAGCCCCAGCCCGTCCCGCACGTAGCCCTCGACCGACCCGTACCGTTCCTCCGCCGTGTCGAACGCCGTGTTCAGGTAGTCCTCGTGCACGTCGAAGACCGGCTCGAGGTGGGCGGGGTCGAAGCCGCGCTCGGCGATGTGCCGGAGAATCTCCGCGTTCTTTTCCGCGAGGTGCTTCGCGCTGGCCAGATAGTCCTCGACGACGGTCGCACGCGGCACCCCGAGCAGGGTGAGCAGCACCGCCGAGGTCCACCCGGTCCGGTCCTTGCCCTGCGAGCAGTGGAACACCGTCGGCGCGTCCACGGCCGCCATCCGCGCGAACACGTCGCGGTTGGCGGTCCGGGCGCCCTCGGTGGTCACGAAGCGCCGGTACACCTCGCACATCAGGTCGCGCCCGGCGGTGCCGCCGAGCAGTTCGCCCGCGCGGTCCGGGTCGGCGAACACCTCGCCGAACAGCTCGTCGTTCTGGCGCCCCATCACGTCCGCGATCAACAGCTCGGCGCCGTCCGGCACCCGGTCCGGCTCGCGGTCGCGCTCGGTGTCCGAGCGCAGGTCGATCACCAGACCGATGCCCAGTCGCAGCAGCGTCGCGGCGTCCGTGGCATCCACCTCGCCCAGGCCGTCGGAGCGGTACACGAGACCCGTGCGCACCTTGCGACCGTCCGCGGTGGCATGCCCACCCGCGTCACGAAAGTTCGGGGCGGTGACCAGGATCGGCGTCGGGGACGTCATGGTGCGCGGTCCTTCGCTTCGAGGAGATGCCGGGCGAGCGGATGCCGGACGGGCGGCTGCCGGGGGGCGAGTGTCTCCACCCTACGTGAGCGTACGGCGGAGGATGTCGCTGCCCGCATCCGGCGATGTCGACGATCGCCCCCGGCCCATCGGACGTCCGCACTCGGCCGTCTCGACACCGCTTCCGCCATCCCCGGGCGGCGCCCGCACCGGGCACCGCCGCTACGTGGGCGCCCACACCGCGTGCTCGACCCGCAACAACATCGCCGAGCGCCCGGCCAGCCGCAGCCCGCTGCCGCCCGCGACCGGCTCGCTGTAGCGCGCCATCGGGTCGCCCTCCAGCGCCGTGTCCAGGACCACCTCGTAACTGTGCGCCCACGGCTCGTCCGGCAGGGTGAAGCGCATCGGCTGCGAGGACGCGTGCAGGATGAACAGGAAGCTGTCGTCCAGGATGCGTTCGCCGTGCGGGCCCCGGCGGTCGATGTCCAGGCCGGACAGGTACATCCCCAGCGTCGCCGTCGGCGCGAACCAGTCCTTGCGGGTCATCTCGCGCCCGCCGGGCGTGAACCAGGCCAGATCGCGCAACCCGTCCGGCGCCACCGGGCGACCCGAGTAGAACGCCCGCCGGCACAACACCGGATGCGCCCGGCGCAGCCGGATCAGTCGGGCGGTCAGATCGAGCAGCGGCCGCCACTGCGGCGAGTCCAGCGCCGACCAGTCCAGCCAGGACAACTCGTTGTCCTGGCAGTAGGCGTTGTTGTTGCCCGCCTGGGTGCGGCCCATCTCGTCGCCGGAGGTGATCATCGGGACACCCGTGGACAGCAGCAGGGTGGTCATCAGATTGCGGATCTGCCGCCTGCGCAGCGAGACCACGTTCGGGTCCGACGTCTCGCCCTCGTAGCCGTGGTTCCACGACCGGTTGTTGTCGGTGCCGTCCCGGTTGTCCTCGCCGTTCGCCTCGTTGCGCTTGCGCTCGTAGGTGACCAGGTCGCGCATCGTGAAGCCGTCGTGCGCGGTGACGAAGTTGATCGAGGCGTACGGGTTGCGCCCGTCGCGCTGGTACAGGTCGGACGAGCCGGACAGCCGGTAGGCCAACCCGCGCACGTCCGGGTGGGCGCCTCGCCAGAAGTCGCGGACCGCGTCCCGATACTGGTCGTTCCACTCCGTCCACAGCGGCGGAAACGCGCCCACCTGATAGCCGCCGGCGCCCAGGTCCCACGGCTCGGCGATCAGCTTGACCCGGGACAACACCGGGTCCTGGGCGATCACGGTCAGGAACGAGGACAGCATGTCCACGTCGTGCGTCGACCGGGCCAGGGCCGCCGCCAGGTCGAACCGGAAGCCGTCCACACCCATCTCGATCACCCAGTAGCGCAGCGAGTCGGTGATCAGTTGCAGTACGTGCGGCCGCACCACGTCGAGCGTGTTCCCGCAGCCGGTGTAGTCGGTGTAGTGCCGGCCCCCGTCGGCCAACCGGTAGTAGCCGCCGTTGTCGATGCCTCGAAAGCACAGCGTGGGCCCGGCCGGTCCGCCCTCGCCGGTGTGGTTGTAGACCACGTCCAGGATCACTTCGAGTCCGGCCGCGTGCAGCGCGTGCACCATGTCCCGGAACTCGTGCACCTGACCGCCGCGTCCGCCCGCCGAACTGTAGCCGGCGTGCGGCGCGAAGAAGCCCACCGTGTTGTAGCCCCAGTGGTTGGTCCGCCCGCCGCGCAACAGGTGTTCCTCGGACACGAACTGATGCACCGGCAACAACTCGACCGCGGTCACCCCGAGTCGGACCAGGTGGTCGATCGCGGCCGGGTGGGCCAGGCCCGCGTAAGTGCCGCGCAGGTGGTCCGGGATGCGCGGGTGGCGTGCGGTGAAGCCCTTGACGTGCAGTTCGTAGATGACACTCTCGGCCCACGGGATCTTCGGCCGCCGGTCCTGCGACCAGTCGCTGTCGTCCGCCACGACCACCGACTTGGGGACGTAGGCGGCCGAGTCGCGATCGTCGCGCACCGTGTCGTCCCGGCCGCGCACGTGTCCGAACACCGCGTCGTGCAGTACGAAATCGCCGTCCACGGCTCGCGCGTAGGGGTCCAGGAGCAGCTTGGCCGGGTTCCAGCGGGCACCCCGACCCGGCTCCCAGCGCCCGTGCACGCGGTAGCCGTACCGCTGTCCGGGGCGCACGCCGGGCACGTAGCCGTGCCATACCCGGAACGTCTGCTCGCGCAGCGGCAGCCGGCTCTCGCGCAGCGTCCCGTCCGGTCCGTCCTCGAACAGGCACAGGTCCACCGCCTCCGCGTCGCCGGCCCACAGCGCGAAGTTGGTGCCCGCGCCGTCGAAGCGCGCACCGAGCGGCAGCCGGCGACCCGGCCAGGGCGGCGGCACCCGGCCGTTGGGCGTGGCGTATCCGCCGAGCACGCCACCCGCATCGACCTCGGGGTCCGTCGATTCCCATTCGAGCGTCACGGCCCGCCTCCCATCCCGGTCCCCAGGATGTTCCCGCCGGGCGCCCACGCCTACACGCCCGCGCCCGGATCACCCGGACGAGAGCCCGTCCCGGTACGCCGCTGCGGCGGCATCCCCCGAGGGATGCCGCCGCAGCGGAGTGACGATCGGCCGGGTCGGTGCGGCCGATCGGGTCTGCTCAGAACCAGGGGTGCCAGTGGTGGATCGCCGTGGAGGTCTCGGCGATGTTGGCATTGCCCTGATCGATCACCACGACGCCCGAGTTGCCGTTGACGCCCGCGGTGTTGTTCTGGTTCGAGGCCCCGGCGCCGGTCGCACTCTGCTGGGTCGCGTTGTAGTTCCCGTCCACGCCGCCGAGCACGTTCCCGCTGCCACTGTTGGTGGTGGTGGAGGTCGTGGTCGACGCGTTCGAGCCGTTGTCGCCGACGGTGCCGTTGCCACCGTCGGCGCAGGCGGCGCCGGCGCCCAGGAAGAGCAGGCCGGCGGCGAGCGGGGCGACGGCGAGAGTGCCGAGCTTGCGGTTCATGTGGATCCTCCGTGTGTCGCGGATCCGGGCTGGGCCCGGGGCATCCCATCAGGTGCACGGGCCGCTGCGGGGGGCGAACGATCCGACCTCCGAAGCGACTTCGTGTGACCAAGCTGTCGCAAACAGTGACAACAAATCCAGTCACATGGCCCGGCTTCGCTCGGGAGAGTGACATGGGAGCCCCCCAACCCCCAACGAGCGCCGACACGGAGGGTTGCGGCAAAGGCGGGATTTCCGCCGATTCGGCCTAGAGTTTCGGCCATTGTGGCCGGATTTCATGGCTTTGTCGATGAACGGTAAGTAACCATGGCGTCGTTCCCTACCGGCCGAGCGCGGAAATGCACGTCGGTTCACTCCGTGGGACCGCACCGGGGGGCGCGTGCTCCCGTCTTCACGCGAGCTTCACGAATGCCGGGTTTAAGTAAGGTTGCCGGTATGCCCGTCGTAGTCACCGGAGCCGACCAACCTCTCGGTCGCGCCGTCGCGCTCGAACTCGCGGCCTCGGACGGAGAGGTGCGGGCCACCGTCCGCGACCGCGGCGCGGTCGGCGCGCTGCGTGCGGCCGGCATCCGGGTCGCGGTGAGCGACCTGTGCGACCCGGGGCGACTGGGCGCGGTGCTGGAGGGCGCGCACACCGTGCTGCACCTCGATCGCGGCGAGGGCGGGGACGGTTCGCCGGGTGACACCTGGGAGTGGTTGCTGGAGGCCGCGGAGGGTACGGATCTCCAGCGGATCGTCACGGTCCTGCCACAGCCGACGACCCTTCCTTTGGCCCAAGAGGGCGAACGGGAGTACGAATTGATCATCCGTCAGTTGCCGGCCGGCGGTTCCGATCGGCCGGGATACCCGGATCCGGCGCTGGTCCACGAGCTGGTGGAGGCCGATCGGCGGGCCGAGTGAGGCGCGTCGACGCGGCGCAATCGCGGTCCACCGGCCGCCCGTTGTCCGAGAGGATGGCGGGGATGGCCGCATTTGCCCGCGAGGGACCGGGACTTCGGAACCGCGTTGGATGTTCGATTCGTCACATGGGTTGGGAGATGTGGCTTTCGGCCCAGGCCGGGTCACGACTCGGCTCCGGATGAAGGGACTACCCGTACATGTCAGCAGGATCGAAGGCGCTCTCGTCGAAGTGGTCACCGGCTCGATGGCGCGTGGTGCCCGCACTGATGCTCGGCGCGCTCCTGCTCGTGTCGGGCTGTAGCTCCGACGACGGCAAGGACGACGGCAGGAAGCCCGAGGGCGGGAACACCTCGACGACCAAGGGCGACGGGAAGAAGGGCGCGGATCCGGCCGCGATCACGCTGACCCCGGCGGACGGCGCGACCGCGATCGACCCGCAGGCGCCGATCACGATCGCGGTCAACGGGGGCAGGCTCGGCGAGGTCAAGGTCGTCAACGCGCAGAACGAACCGGTCGACGGCGCACTCGACCCCGACGGCAAGACCTGGAAGCCCAAGGTCGCCTTCACCCTCGGCGGCAAGTACACGGTCACCGCGACCGCGACCAACGCCGACAACACGCCCACCACCGCCCGCGCGACGTTCGGCACGTTGTCCGGCGACAAGAAGGTCACCGCGAGGTTCAGCCCCGAGGACGGCGCCACCGTCGGCGTCGGCTACCCGGTGTCGCTGACCTTCGACTACCCGGTCCGCAATCGCGCCGCCGTGGAGAAGGCGCTGTCCGTCGACGTCGAGCCCAAGGTCGAGGGCGCCTGGCACTGGTTCGACAACACCCGGGTGGACTACCGACCGAAGGACTACTGGGCGCCCGGCACGAGCGTGAAGGTCAACCTCAACCTGCGCGGGGTCGACGTCGGCAACGGCGCGATCGCCAACCAGTTCAAGAGCTACAGCTTCAAGGTGGCCGCCACCAAGCGGATCGCCATGGTGGACGTGAAGGCGCACACCATGAAGGTGTACGAGAACGACCAGTTGATCAAGACCATCCCGATCACGGCCGGCAAGTCGCCGAAGTACAGCACGTGGAACGGGAAGATGGCGATCACCGAGAAGTTCGAGAAGACCCGGATGAACTCGCAGACCGTGGGCCTGGGCAGCGAATACGACATCGACGACGTCCCGTTCGCGATGCGCGTCACCACGTCGGGCACCTTCGTGCACGGCAACTACTGGGCCGACCCGAGTGTCTTCGGCAGCGAGAACACCAGCCACGGCTGCGTCTCGATGACGAAGGAGAACGCCAAGTGGCTGTACGACCGGGTGATCCCGGGCGACGTCGTGGACATCTCCGGTTCCGACGAGCGCACCGTGGACCCGGACAACGGCTTCGCCGACTGGAACCTGCCCTGGGACAAGTGGATCGCGAGCAGCACGCCGGGCAGCGGCGCGCCGACGACCACGACGCCGACGCACTGAGGGCCGGAGGCCGCGCTCGGGCGGCCGCGCCGACGGGGTCGAGACGGGGTCGAGGCGCACCCGCCGACGGCCCCGCTCGCGGCTGCGTGGGGGGCCGGCGCCTAAGGTCGGATCAGAGCACATCAGGGCTGACCAAAGGAGAGCGTCATGGGCGAATTCGTCAATCTGGAAGTGGCCGACGGCGTCGGCACGATCCGGCTGAGCCGGCCGCCGATGAACGCGCTGAACCGGCAACTCCAGGAGGAGCTGCGGGCGACGGCGCAGGAGGCGGGCGAACGCGCCGACGTGCGCGCGGTCGTCCTCTACGGTGGCGAGAAGGTCTTCGCGGCGGGCGCGGACATCAAAGAGATGGCCGACATGTCCTACACCGACATGGCCGACCGGGGTGCCGCCCTCCAGTCCTCCTTCACCGCGGTCGCCGAAATCCCCAAGCCGGTGGTCGCCGCGATCACCGGCTTCGCGCTCGGCGGCGGCTGCGAACTCGCGCTGTGCGCGGACGTCCGCGTCTGCGCCGACACCGCGAAACTCGGCCAACCGGAAATCACCCTGGGCATCATCCCCGGCGCGGGCGGCACCCAGCGCCTCCCCCGCCTGATCGGCCCGTCCAAGGCCAAGGACCTGATCTTCACCGGCCGCTTCGTGGCCGCCGACGAGGCCCTGGCCATCGGCCTGGTCGACCGGGTCGTTCCGGCCGAGGACGTGTACACCGAGGCGGTGAAGTGGGCCGCCCGGTTCGCCGACGGCCCGGCCTACGCGCTGCGCGCGGCCAAGGAGGCGATCGACCGCGGCCTCGACGTCGACCTGGACACCGGCCTGGAGATCGAACGCCTCCAGTTCACCGCCCTGTTCGCCACCGAGGACCGCGGCACCGGCATGCGCGCCTTCGTGGCCAAGGAGAAGCCCAAGTTCACGGGACGCTGATCGCGGACCTGCGACGGCCGCGGAGCCCGGGGGTGCGGCCCACGGGCTCCGCTGTCCGCACGACCGCGCCGCACAGCCCCGCAGGGCCCTACGGCGTCCGTCCCGCCTGGACCAGGCCGGATTCGTAGGCGAAGACGACCGCCTGGGCGCGGTCGCGCACGCCGAGTTTGGCGAACAGGCCCGTGGCGTGGTTCTTGACGGTCTGCACGCCGATGCTCATCGCCTGGGCGATCTCGGCGTTGTCCAGACCCGCGGCGATCAGGCGGAGCACCTCCACCTCGCGCGGGGTGAGGTCGCGCAGGGCGGTGGTCGAGGGCTGCGGGGCCGAGGGCGCCTTGACGAAGGATTCGATCAGCCGGGTCAACAGCCGCGGCGCGACCGCCGCCTCGCCGAGGTGCACGGTGTAGACCGCCGCGATCAACTCCTCGGGGGACACGTCCTTGGGCAGGAAGCCGATCGCGCCCGCGCGCAGCGCGCCGACCACGTACTCGTCCATGTCGAACGTGCTCAGCGCGAGCACCCGGCACTCGGGCAGTTCCTCGGTCAGCCGGGCGGTGGCCTTGACGCCGTCGAGCACGGGCATCCGGATGTCCATCAGGATCACGTTCGGGCGCAGTCGGTGGGCCGCCTCGATGGCCTGCGCGCCGTCGCCCACCTCCCCGATCACGTCGATGCCGGGATCGGAGCGCAGGATCATGGCCAGGCCCCTACGCACGAGCGGTTGATCATCCGCGAGCAGCACGGTGATCGGGGGTGCGTCCACGCTCATCTCGGTTCCGGTCCTCTCCTGGCTCCATCGGCGGCAACGGCACGAGCGCGGCGACGCGATACCCGCCCTCGGGTCGCCTGCCCGCCTCCAGCGTGCCGCCGTGCACGGCGACGCGCTCGCGCATACCCAGGAGACCGTACCCGCCGCCCACCATCGCCGACCCACCGCCGTCGCCGTCGTCGCAGATCTCCACGGTGACCCGGTCCGAGCCGTATTCGAGGCGCACGAAGGCACGCGCGTTGCCCGCGTGCTTGCGCGCGTTCGTGAGCGCCTCCTGCGCGATCCGGTACAGGGTGAGCGCGGTCGCGGGCGGGAGCGCCCGCGGCTCGCCGAGTTCCTCGAATTCGACGGGCAGACCGGCCGCGCGCGACTCGGTGATCAGCCGGTCGATCTCGTCGATCCCCGGCTGCGGTTCCGAGGGCGCGTCCTCGGCGACGTCCGAGCTGCGCAGGACGCCGAGCAGTTGGCGCATCTCGCGCAGCGCCGTGCGGCCGGACGACTCCAGGGTGACCAGCGCGGCCCGGGCGGTGTCCGGATCGCGGTCGAGGGTGGAGCGCGCGCCGCCGGACATCAGGTACATCGTGGTGATGTGGTGCGCCACGATGTCGTGCATCTCGCGCGCGATCCGCCGACGCTCCTCGGCCACCGCCCGATCCGCCAGCAGCTGCCGGTTCAGCTCCACCTGCTCCTGCCACCTGCGCACCCCGATCCCGGCCGCGCTCGCCACACAGATCGCGGACAGATCGGCGAGCACCGCCATCGGCAGCGACCATCCGATCCGGACGCCGCACACCACCTGACTCGCCAGCACGGCGACCCCGGTAAGGGCGACCACGCGCCGGGAGCGGTAGCGGGCCACCGAGTACAGCCCGACGGTGAGTGACACGCCGAAGTTGTACTCGCTCGGCGCGGCGATCAGGATCGCCACCAGGCTGAGCGCGGCCACCACGCCGAGCACGTGCACCGGATACCGGCGGCGTACCGCCGTCGACGCGGCGCCCGCCAGGAGCAGCAGCAGGCCGACCACGTATCGGTGCGGCCCGCCGCCGTGTTCGGACAACGCGAACGAGGCGAGGTCGGCCGCGGCGCAGCCGAGCGCGATCAGCGGGTCGCTGCGGCGCCACGGGAAGGCCCGGACCCGGCGTTCGGCCATCCCCAGGAGGTCGGCCGGCGGCCCCGGGGCGGCCGGCGGGCGTCCGGCGACGGCCGACGGCGCCGCGGCGCCCGGCTCGATGACGGCCGGCGCGCCGCCCCCGGCCGCCGAGCGATGGTCGGCACCCATCCGCAGGCCTCCTTCATGATGTCGTGCGGTTCGTTCGGCCGCGGCCGGCCCGCTTCGTTTGCCCGCCGCCCGCCCGATGCCTCCCCCGGGCACCCGGCGCCGGCGCACACCGACCGTCGTCCCGGTCGCGGACGCGGCCCGCGGCGACACGCGGCTGTTCGACCCATTCCATCCTCTCCGCCCCTGTTCCTGAACCCCATCAGCGACGATCCCCGGCCCCGGACCGGAGTCCTGGTTGCGCGGTACTCCCGGACCGAGGTCCCGGTCCGCAGCCGTTCCCCCGGTCGATGTCCGCAGGGGGGCGCGCGTGATGACCTTGAGTCAGTCCGGAGTTCCCGTATCGAGCTCCCGCGTTTCGACCCGACGGCGGAGAAGGAAAATGATCCGTAGAACAACCGCGTTCGCCACTCGTCATCGATGGATGACCATCATCGTCTGGGCGGTTTTCGGTCTCGCCCTGACCGCCGTCGGGCAACCGTTGATGAACAGCGTCACCGATTCTTCGACGGGCGACTTCCTGCCGAAGAAATACGACTCGGCGGCGGCTCTGCAGATCGCCGAGAAGAAGTTCGACGAAAAGCCCGACCCGAACCTGGTGACCGTGCTGGTGGCCCGCGCGGACGGCGCCAAGATCGGGCAGGCGGACCAGCGGAAGATCGCCGACACCTCGGCCGCCCTGGCCAAGAAGCCGATCAAGGCGGAGCCGGAGCAGTTCGCGAAGGACTTCTCGCAGACGCCGCGCTACACCGTCGGGTTGGTCGCGCCGGACGGGACGTTCCAACTGGTCTCGCTGTCGCTGAGCGGCAATATGAACGACGTCGGTCTCCAGGACGTCTATCGGGATGCCCGTGATCTGGCGAAGACCGATTACGAGGCCGCCGGATTCCGGGTCGGATTCACCGGTGGTATCGCGAACACGGTCGACAACCTGGACGAGGAGAAGGACACCGAGGCTCTCGTCGGCATGTTGACGATGGGTCTCATCGTCCTGCTGAACGTGTTGGTCTTCCGCAGCGTCCTGGCCGCCCTGCTGCCGCTGCTCGCGGTGACGCTCATCGGCGGTGTGGCCGTCGGGGCGGTGGCGGGCAGCGCGAAGCTCCTGGACATCAAGCTCGACCCGTCCGTGCCGTCGCTGATCACCGTGGTCCTGCTCGGCATCGGCATCGACTACTTCCTGTTCCTGATGTTCCGCTTCCGTGAGGAGTTGCGCGCCAACCCGGACATGGACAAGCGCGAGGCCGCCGCGATCACCGCGGGTCGGGTGGGCAACGCGATCACCTGCGCGGCCCTGACCATCGTGGCGGCGTTCGCCACGCTCGGCATCGCCAGCTTCGGTCAGTTCAAGGTGCTCGGCCCGGCCATCGCCGTCTCGGTGCTGGTGGCGCTGCTCGGCAGCCTGACCCTGATGCCCGCACTGCTCGCGGTCACCGGTCGCGGGATGTTCTGGCCGGCCCGTGCGTGGAAGAAGGAGCGTCCGGCGGGCTTCGCCGCCCGTCTGGGCGAGAAGGTCAGCGCCCGTCCGGTGCGCTACCTGGTCGGCAGCCTGGTCCTGCTGGGCGCGCTCGGCGCCGGTGCGGTCGGCGTCAAGATGAGCTACGACCAGCATGGTCAGCCCACCACCAACGCGACCCGGACCGCCGAGGAGATCTCCCGCTCGCTGCCGGCGGGCGTGTCGGACCCGCACACCGTGTACGTGCAGACCAAGGCGGGCGGCAAGCTCGACCAGCGCTCGCTCACCGGGCTGACCGGCGCACTGGGCAAGGTCGAGGGCGTCGGTCAGGTTGCCGCTCCGGTCCTCAACCCGGACGGTTCGGCCGCTCGGATCGATGTGTTCCTGGCCGCGAAGGCCGACACCCAGAAGGCGCGTGACCTGATCACCGGCCCGGTCCGGGGCACCATCGCGAAGAACACCCCGAACGGCGCCGAGGCGCACATCACCGGAACGGCGGCCATCTTCGCCGACGTGTCGACCGCGGTGAACAAGGACCTCAAGCTGGTCTTCCCGGTCGCCGCGATCCTGATCGCGTTGATCCTGTTCCTGCTGCTGCGCTCGCTGCTGGCGCCGCTCGTGCTGATGCTCGCGGTCGGCCTGGGCTTCGTGGCCACCCTCGGCGCCGGCACGCTGGTCTTCCAGCACATGCTCGACCGACCCGGTGTCTCCTTCACCCTGCCGCTGGTGCTGTTCCTGTTCGTGGTCGCGCTGGGCACCGACTACAACATCCTGATGAGCGACCGGCTCCGGGAGGAGATGGACAAGCCCATCCCGGCCCGCAAGGCCGTGGCCAAGGCGGTCGAGCACACCGCACCCGCGATCGCCACGGCCGGTCTCGTCCTGGCCGGCTCCTTCGCCAGCCTGGCGGCCAGCCCCGCCACCGCCGAGATCGGCTTCGCCACCGCCGTCGGCATCCTGCTCTCCTCGATGCTGCTCTCCATCGTGCTGGTGCCCGCGATCGCCGCGATCCTGGGCCGGGGCCTGTGGTGGCCGCGCCGGGGCAAGGCCAAAGGGCACGGCGGGGCGGGCACGCCCGAGGCGTACGACCACCGGGACGCGGACCGCACGCTCGTGACCGAGCCGCAGATGGTCGGCGGCTACGGGCCCGCGCCGTACCAGGGACAGCAGCCCTACCAGGCTCAGCAGCCGTACCAGGCTCAGCAGCCCTACCCCGGGCAGCAGCCCTACCCGGGGCAGCCGTACCGGCAGCAGTACGGCCCGGACCAGCCGCACGGCTGACCGGGGCAAAAACCCTACGAACACCCCGAAGGGGGCGGAGCCGGTGACCCGGCACCGCCCCCTTCGGGCGTACGCGCCACGCGGATTCGGCGCGGTCGAACGGTCGGATCGATCAGCTCGCCGCCGTCCAGCCGGCCCAGTCCATCGACCAGCCGCTCCAGCCGTTGTCCGGGGCGATCACCTTGTCGGGCGAGTGGATCACCTCGACCACGTCGCCGATCAGCGACTCCTTGTAGAACCACGCGGCGGCCGTGTTCGGGTCGCCGCCGCCCTTGACGTCCTGCAGGCTGACGCAGCCGTGGCTGGTGTTCTCCTTGCCGAACGGCGGCGGGTCGCGCCAGTAGTTGCCGTGCACGTAGGTGCCGGTGACGCTGAGCCGCATGCCGTGCGGAACGTCCGGAATGTCGTACACGCCCTTGGCCAGGCCCACCGACTGGGAGTTCATGTGCACCGTGGGCTCTTTGGACATGATCGTCATCTTGCCGTTGTACGTGGTGTTCTCCGGGTCGCCCAGGCTGGCCGGCAGCTTCTTGAGCACCGCGCCGTCGCGGGTGACGGTCAGCGTGTGCGCGGTGTTGTCGGCGACGCTGGTCTGCGCGCGGCCGACGGTGAAGGTGACGTCCTTCTTCTGCTTGCCGTAGACGCCCGGGGAGGTCTGCTTGCCGTCCAGGTCCAGGTGCAGGGTCACCTTGGTGCCGGGCGTCCAGTACTTCTCCGGGCGGAAGTCCAGCCGCTGGTTGCCGAACCAGTGACCCTTGACGTCGACCGCGGGCTCCGAGGTGACGGTGACCGCCCGGTTCACCACCGCCTTGTCCCTGACCGGCTTGGTGAACTCCAGCGACACGATCATGCCGACGCCGTACGTTTCGTTCGCGTCGATGTTGAACACGCCGTAGTTGGTGTTCGCCGGGGTCAGCGTGGTGAACGAGGACTGCAGCGCCGAGACCAGCCCGGCGGCATCGGTCGCGGTCGCGGACACCGCGTACTTGGTGCCGGTCTGCAACGCCGACGAAGGCACCCAACTGGCCCCGTCCGGCGCGATCGTGCCCTCGACCGGCTTGCCGCCCTCGGAGCCGGTCACGGTGACCCGGGTCAGCTTCCCGGCGCTGGCGCTCACCTTCAACGCGCCGTCGGTGGCCACCCCGGTCGCGCCGTCCTCGGGGGCGATGGTGACCACCGCCCGGGAGGTCTTGGGCGCACCGTCGCCGCCGGGTGCCTTGGTCCCGGCGATCGGCTCGACCTTGTCGTCCTTCCCGGTCTTCTTCTCGTCACCCCCGCTGCACGCTCCCGCACCCAGGAGCGCGACACACACGGCGAGCGCCGGCAGGGCCCTGCGTATCCGTCGTCGCGAGCGAGGTCTCCGTGCATCCGGACCGGATGTCGCCCCTGCTGCCGTCGTCGGCATGGATCTCCCTAAGTCGCTGCGCTACCAGAGGAGATGACGACATTTCCCACCCTCGCCGTTACGACCCGGCGGTATGAGGTGGATCACCCGCCCCGGCGCGGAACCGTACCCGGGGGTCGGCCGTCCGCGAGGCGGATCACCAGGGCCCGACCCACGCGCGGCGGCGACTCGTTCGGCCGGCACGCCGGTGAGACGCCTCGGGCCCCACCGCCTCGAAGGACGGTGGGGCCCGCAGGCGATCCGGTCACCACGTCAGCGCAGCGGCATGCCCTCCGCGAAGCCCTCGCTCTCCGGAGGCACCGCGATCAGGCCCAGTTCGGCCGGACTCGCGAGCAGCGGGTGGGTCGGCATCACCCGGACGGTGTAGCCGAACGGGCCGGTCCGGTCCAGGGCGAGGGTGCCCTCGTAGAACCGGCGACCGTGCTCGTCCCGGTGGCCCGCCTTGAGCGGGGCCACCGTGCCCTCGATGATCCGGTCCGCGTCGTCGACCCGGCCGTGCACGACCTGGACCTCGACGTCGGCGGGCGCGAGTTCGCCCAGCGAGACGAAGACCCGCAGGTTCAGCGTGTTGCCGACCTCGGGCGCGTCCCCTATCCCGCCCGACTCCACGTGATCGACCCGCACGCCGGCCCAGGACCGCCGCACGTGCGCCTTCCACTCGGCCAGCTCCCGCGCGGCCGACCCGGTGATCGCCCGGCCGGACAGCGCCGCCGGTGCGTACAGCACGTCGACGTAGTCCTTGACCATGCGATCCGCGAGCACCTTCGGACCGAGCGTGGCCAGCGTGTGCCGGACCATTTCCAGCCATCGGGTCGGCAGGCCCTCGGGCCCCCGGTCGTAGAACCGGGCCGCGACCGAGTTCTCGATCAGGTCGTACAGCGCCGCCGCCTCCAGGTCGTCCCGGCGGTCGACGTCGGTGATCCCGTCGGCGGTCGGAATCGCCCACCCGTTCGAACCGTCGTACCACTCGTCCCACCACCCGTCCAGGATGGACAGGTTCAGGCAGCCGTTCAGCGCGGCCTTCATCCCGGAGGTACCGCACGCCTCCAGCGGACGCAGCGGGTTGTTCAGCCACACGTCGCACCCGGGGTACAGGTGCTGGGCCATCGCGATGTCGTAGTCCGGCAGGAACACGATCCGGTGTCGTACGTCCTCGCGGTCGGCGAACCGCACCAACTCCTGGATCAGCCGCTTGCCGCCCTCGTCGGCCGGGTGCGCCTTGCCCGCGATCACGATCTGCACCGGCCGTTCCGGGTGCAGCAACATCCCGCGCAGCCTGGCCGGATCCCGCAGCATCAGGGTGAGCCGCTTGTAGGACGGCACCCGTCGAGCGAACCCGATGGTCAGCACGTCCGGATCGAGCACGTTCTCGATCCAGCCCAATTCCGCGTCGCCCGCACCACGTTGCTTCCAGGACGCGCGCAGCCGCAGTCGGGCCTCGGTGACCAGCTTCGCGCGCAGCGCCCGGCGCAGCTCCCACACCGAGCCCGCCGACAGCCGGTCGATCGCCGCCCAGGCCGAGGGATCCTCGGCGAGTTCGACACCCGCTTCGCGGTCGGCCAGGTCGAGCACGTCGGCATCCACCCACGTGGGCGCGTGTACGCCGTTCGTGATCGAGGTAATCGGTACCTCGGTGGTGTCGAAGCCCGGCCACAGGCCGTCGAACATGCCCCGGCTGACCCGTCCGTGCAACTTGCTCACGCCATTGGCCCGTTGGGCGAGCCGCAGGCCCATCACGGCCATGTTGAACACGCCCGGATCGCCGTCCGGGTAGGTCTCCGCACCCAGCGCGAGGACCCGGTCCACCGGAACTCCCGGACAAGCGAGGTCGCCGCCGAAATGCCGCTGGATCTGGTCGCGCCCGAACCGGTCGATGCCGGCCGGGACGGGCGTGTGCGTGGTGAACACCGTGCCCGCCCGGGCGGCTTCCAGGGCCGCGTCGAAGTCCAGCCCCTCGCTCTGGGTGAACTCGCGGATGCGCTCGATGCCCAGGAACCCGGCGTGGCCCTCGTTGGTGTGGAACACCTCGGGCGCCGGATGACCGGTGATCTCGCAAAAAGCCCGCAAAGCCCGCACCCCGCCGATGCCCAGGAGCATCTCCTGATGCAAGCGGTGTTCGCTCGTGCCGCCGTACAACCGGTCGGTCACCTCGCGTTCGGCGGGCTCGTTCTCCTCGATGTCCGAGTCCAACAGCAGCAGTGGCACCCGGCCGACCTGGGCCTTCCAGATCCGCGCGTGCAACTCACCCGTCGGGAGTCCGATGACCACCCGTGCGGGTGCACCGTCGGCACCTCGAAGGAGGGTCAGTGGCAACTCGTTGGGGTCCAGCAGCGGGTAGCGCTCCTGCTGCCAGCCGTCTCGGGACAACGACTGCCGGAAGTACCCGTGGCGGTACATCAGGCCGACTCCGACGATCGGCACACCCAGGTCGCTGGCGGCCTTGAGGTGGTCGCCCGCGAGGATGCCCAAACCGCCGCTGTATTGCGGAAGTGCCGCGGTGATGCCGTACTCCGGCGAGAAGTACGCGATCGCCGCCGGCGGCGAATCCGGACTTGTGCCCGGCTCCGACAGGGTTTGGTACCAACGAGGTCCGGTCAGGTATTCGTGCAGGTCTTCGGCCGCCACCCGCAATCGGGCGAGGAAGCGGCGGTCGTCGGCAAGGGCGCCGAGTTTGTCGTTCGGCACGGTGCCGAGCAGGCGGACGGGGTCCCGGCCGACCGAGGCCCAGGTGTCCGGATCGATCGACTCGAACAGGTCGCGGGTCTCCGCGTGCCAGGACCAGCGGAGGTTCATCGCCAGTTCACCCAGTGGCTCCAGCGGAGCGGGCAGAACCGTACGCACGGTGAATCTGCGGATTGCTCTCACGCTGCGACCCTAGCCGGAAGGCGGCAGAACTTGCGACAGTGGATGCAGTGCGCTTGCAAAGCCGGCAAGATCTTGCGGATGGGTCTGGGGGCGTTTTTACACCATATGGACCGTGCCCCGAGCGACCCCATGATCGTTGAACAGCCGGGTCCTTCCGTCCCGTCGTACCGCGGACACACCAGACATCCACCGTCCACGGTCGCGGGCCGGTCCCCACCCGGTCCCCGCCTGGTGGTCGCGTCACGAGCAATGGCCGCCGCGCAGCGGTGAGAGGTGGACCCGAGCGATCCCACCGGTCGCCGCCGGGTCGGTTTTCCGCCACTCCCGGGTCCGGCAATCGGGGTATCGAGTGGGTTTCCGTACGGGTGCATCGCGCGCGAGGCGCACGAGATGCCCGTCCGTGGGTACAGGAGTTCGGCATGAGCAGTTCGGCTGGGAAGGACCCCGGGGGCGCTCGCGCACCCCGGGCGGGGCAGGTCGCGGCCGGCAAGGCCGCGGCACGGAAGACGACCGCCAAGAGGACGCGAGCCGCCGAGCCCGCGCCCGCGTCGGCCGGACCACCGGCGGCCGGCCCGGCCACGACCGGGGCGGACGCGGTGTTGCCGGAGGCGGCGAACCGCGCCGCCGCGCCGACCACCGCTACCGCCAAGTCGCCGGTGCGCGCCGGGAAATCGGCCAAACCGGTGACACCACGCATCGGGCGCATCCCGATCCTCGACGTCGAACCGGCCGTCGACGGCGGCATCCGGCCGGCCCGGGCCGTCCCGGGCGAGACGTTCCACGTGGCCGCCACGGTCTTTCGCGAGGGCCACGACGCGGTGTCGGCCAACGTCGTGTTGCGCGATCCGCGCGGCCGGGCGGGCGCGTTCACCCCGATGCTCCCGGGCGCGCCCGGGACCGACCGGGTGCACGCGAGCATCACGCCGACCACCGAGGGCCTGTGGTCCTACGCGATCGAGGCGTGGGGCGACCCGATCGCCACGTGGCGGCATGCCGCCGGCATCAAGGTCCCGGCCGGCCTGGAGGTCGACCTGGTGCTGGAGGAGGGCGCGCAGTTGCTGGAGCGGGCCGCCGCCGGCGTGCCCAAGAAGGACGGCCTGCGGGCGGTCGTACTGGCCGCGGTGGACGCGGTCCGGGACGAGACGCGCAGCCCCGCCGAGCGGCTGGCGGCGGCGAACTCGGCCGCACTGGACGAGGTGCTGGCCGAGCATCCGCTGCGCGAATTGCTCACCACGTCGGCTCGCTACCCGCTGCGGGTCGAGCGGGAGCGGGCGCTGTACGGGTCCTGGTACGAGTTCTTCCCGCGCTCCGAGGGCGCGGTCGTGGACCCCACCGGCAACCGCCCGCCGCGCAGCGGCACCTTCCGTACCGCGATGGAACGCCTGCCGCAGATCGCCGCGATGGGCTTCGACGTGGTCTACCTGCCGCCGATTCACCCGATCGGCCGAGCGTTCCGCAAGGGGCCCAACAACACCCTCGAAGCGGGCGAGCACGATCCCGGCTCGCCGTGGGCGATCGGCTCGCCCGAGGGCGGGCACGACGCGATCCACCCCGACCTGGGCACGATCGAGGACTTCGACGCGTTCGTGGCCCGGGCCCGCGAACTGCGGATGGAGGTGGCGCTGGACTTCGCGCTCCAGGTCTCCCCCGACCACCCGTGGGTCGACAAGCACCCGGAGTGGTTCCGCCACCGCGCCGACGGCACCATCGCCTTCGCGGAGAATCCGCCGAAGAAGTACCAGGACATCTATCCGATCGACTTCGATGCCGACTTCGAGGGCCTGGTCGCCGAGACGCTGCGGGTGCTGCGGCACTGGATGGCGCACGGGGTGCGGATCTTCCGGGTGGACAACCCGCACACCAAGCCGGTGATGTTCTGGGAGCAGGTGATCGCCACGATCAACGCGACCGACCCGGACGTGATCTTCCTGGCCGAGGCGTTCACCCGACCGGCGATGATGCGCACGCTGGCCAAGGTCGGCTTCCAGCAGTCCTACACGTACTTCACCTGGCGCAACGGCAAGCACGAACTTCAGGAATATCTCACCGAGTTGACCACCGGCGAGGCGTCCTCCTACATGCGGCCGAACTTCTTCGTGAACACGCCCGACATCCTGCACGCCTATCTGCAGTACGGCGGGCCGGCCGCGTTCAAGATCCGGGCCCTGCTCGCCGCCACGCTGTCCCCGTCGTGGGGCGTCTACTCGGGCTACGAGCTGTACGAGCACCGGGCCGTCAAGGCGGGGAGCGAGGAGTACCACGACTCGGAGAAGTACCAGCTGCGGCCGCGCGACTGGGCCGGTGCCGAACGCGAGGGACGCTCGCTGGCGCCGTACATCACCACGTTGAATCGGATGCGCCGACGCCACCCGAGCCTGCAACGTCTACGAAACCTGACCTTCCATCACGTGGACGACGATGCGGTCATGGCCTTCTCCAAGCGCACCCGTGTGGGTGACGTAGACGACCTGGTCCTGGTCGTGGTGAACCTGGATCCGCACAACACGCACGAGGCGACCGTCGCCCTGGACCTGCCCGCCCTCGGGGCGGACTGGCAGGACACCTTCGCGGTGCAGGACGAGTTCACCGGAGCCGGTTACCGCTGGGGTCGGCACAACTACGTGCGGCTGGATCCCGCGCACGAGCCCGCGCATCTCTTCTCGGTCCGGAGGAACAGCCCGTGATCGTCAACGAACCCGTCCGCGACACCTTCGACGACACCCCGTCGCGGGATCGCGATCCCCTGTGGTTCAAGCGAGCCGTCTTCTACGAAGTCCTCGTGCGGTCCTTCCAGGACAGCAACGGGGACGGGGTGGGCGACCTGAAGGGCCTGACCCAGAAGCTGGACTATCTCCAGTGGCTCGGCGTCGACTGCCTGTGGTTGCCGCCGTTCTTCGCCTCGCCGCTGCGCGACGGCGGCTACGACGTGGCGGACTACACCGCCGTGCTGCCCGAGTTCGGCGACCTCGCCGACTTCGTCGAGTTCGTCGACTCGGCGCACAAACGCGGCATGCGGGTGGTGATCGACTTCGTGATGAACCATACGAGCGATCAACACATGTGGTTCCAGGAGTCGCGGAACAACCCGGACGGACCCTACGGCGACTACTACATGTGGGCCGACGACGACAAGGCGTACGGCGACGCCCGGATCATCTTCGTCGACACGGAGTCCTCCAACTGGACCTACGACCCGGTGCGCAAGCAGTACTTCTTCCACCGTTTCTTCAGCCACCAGCCGGATCTCAACTACGAGAACCCGCGTGTGCAGGAGGAGATGCTCGCCGGGCTGCGCTTCTGGCTGGACCTGGGCATCGACGGATTCCGGCTGGACGCGGTGCCGTACCTGTTCGCTCAGGAGGGCACCAACTGCGAGAACCTGCCCGCGACCCACGAATTTCTCAAGCGGGTGCGCAAGGAGATCGACGACAAGTACCCGGACACCGTGCTCCTGGCCGAGGCCAACCAGTGGCCCGAGGACGTGGTGGACTACTTCGGCGACGGGGACGAATGCCACATGGCGTTCCACTTCCCGGTGATGCCGCGCATCTTCATGGCGGTGCGCCGCGAGTCGCGCTACCCGGTCTCGGAGATCCTGGCCGGCACGCCGTCCATCCCGGACAACTGCCAGTGGGGCATCTTCCTCCGCAACCACGACGAGCTCACCCTCGAAATGGTCACGGACGAAGAACGCGACTACATGTACAAGGAGTACGCGAAGGACCCGCGGATGCGGGCCAACGTGGGCATCCGCCGTCGGCTCGCGCCGTTGCTGGACAACGACCGCAACCAGATCGAGCTGTTCACGGCGCTGCTGCTGTCACTGCCGGGCTCGCCCGTCCTGTACTACGGCGACGAGATCGGCATGGGGGACAACATCTGGCTCGGCGACCGCGACGGTGTGCGCACGCCGATGCAGTGGACCCCGGATCGCAACGCGGGCTTCTCCACGTGCGACCCGGGTCGGCTGTACCTGCCGAACATCATGGACCCGGTCTACGGCTACCAGGTCACCAACGTCGAGGCGCAGATGTCCAACGCCTCCTCGCTGCTGCACTGGACCCGCCGGATGATCGAGGTCCGCAAGCAGAACCCGGCCTTCGGGCTCGGGGTGTACAACGAGCTGACCTCGTCCAATCCCAGCGTGCTGGCGTTCCTTCGCGAATACGAGGACGACATCGTGCTGTGTGTTCACAACTTCTCGCGCTTCGCCCAGCCCACCGAGCTGGATCTGCGGCAGTTCGAGACGTATGAACCGGTCGAGCTGCTCGGGGGGGTGACGTTCCCGGCGATCGGTGAGCTGCCGTATCTGCTCACCCTCGCGGGGCACGGTTTCTATTGGTTCCGCCTCACCCGTGGAGAAATGACGCTGTGACGGATTCCACCCGACCCCACGATCCGACTGCCTCCGCGGTGATCGCTCTGCTGCGCGACTGGCTGCCGCAGCAGAGATGGTTCGCCGGCAAGGGCCGGCCTCTTCGTGGGGCCGGCGTGGTCCACAGTCTCGAAGTGGTCTCCGGCGATCCCGCGCTGCACCACATGTTGCTGCGGGTCGAGCACGGCGGCACACCCGAGCACTATCAACTCCTGCTGGGGGTCCGCGAGACCCTGCCGCCCCGGCTCGCCCACGCGCTGATCGGCCGGCTGCCCAACGGCCACAGCCTCTACGACGCGGTGCACGACGCCGAACTGACCCGGTGGTTGCCGGAACGGTTCGTCGCGGCGGACACCGTGGGCCCGCTGGCCTTCCACCGCCCCGGCGCACAGGCCCCCGACCCCGAGCACGTCGGCCTGGTGATCGGCGCCGAGCAGTCGAACACGTCGATCATCTTCGGCGACGACGTGATCCTCAAGCTGTTCCGGCGCGTGGTGCCCGGGGTCAATCCCGACCTGGAGGTCTCGCTCGCGCTGGCGGGGGCGGGCTCGCGGCGGATCCCCGCGCCGATCGCGTGGTTCGACATGCCGTTCCCGGACGCCGCCGAGGAGCCGACCACGCTCGGCATGCTCCAGGAATACCTGCGCACCGGCACCGACGGCTGGGAACTCGCCAAGACCTCGGTCCGCGACCTGTACGCCGGCCAGGAGGTGCGCGGCGCCGGTCCGCACGCGCACGAGACCGGTGGCGACTTCGCCGGCGAGTCCTTCCGGCTCGGCGCCGCCACCGCCGAGGTGCACGCCGACCTGGCCCGTTCGCTGCCCACCGCGGTGGCGGGCCGCACGGAGCTGGCCGCGATCGCCCGGGACATGGAGCGCCGGTTGCACGCGGCGGCCGAGGCGGTGCCGGATCTGGCGCCGTTCACCGACCGGTTGCGCGAGGCGTACCAGGACCTCGAGACGCTGGGCCGGGACGGGCATCCGGTCCCGTTGCAGCGCATCCACGGCGACTTCCACCTCGGCCAGGTGATGCGCACCGCCACCCGGTGGGTGCTGCTCGACTTCGAGGGCGAACCCGCCCGGCCGCTGAGCGAACGACGCTCGCTGCACTCGCCGCTGCGCGACATCGCGGCGATGTTGCGCTCGTTCGATTACGCGGCCCGGCATCTGCTGGCCGGGGGCGGCGGGTTCTGGGGTCGCGGGGCGCCTGCGCCACACCTGGTACGCCGTGCGGAGGAATGGGCGACCCGCAACCGGGAAGCCTTCTGTGCGGGGTACGCCGAGGCGGGCTCGTTCGACCCCCATTCCGAGCCCGTGCTGCTGCGGGCCTTCGAGACCGACAAGGCCGTGTACGAGGTCATGTACGAGTCGGGCAACCGACCCTCGTGGCTGCCGGTTCCGATGTCGGCGATCCGGCGCCTGGCCGAGCGTGCGCCGCAGCCGCACTGACGATCCGCCGATTCCCGTTCAGCACCAACGTCCCAGGAGGTCCATCCGTGACGGCCCGTCAGGACACCAGCGCGTCACCCGAGGGCGGCGGAGTCACCGGCCGCCCCACCCCGCGTCGGGACAGGCGCCCCCGATCCCGCCCGACCGACACCCCGCTCGTGCCGCCGTTGGCCGCCGACGAGGTGCGCCGCCTGGTGGACGGCGGTCATCACGATCCGCACGCACTGCTCGGCCCGCACCCGAACGTGCCCGGCGTCGACGGCGTTGTGGTGCGGGTGTTGCGGCCGTGGGCCCGCGAGGTGATCGTGGTCACCGGCGAGCGCCGGGTCGAGCTGACCCACGAGGCGGAGGGCCTGTTCACCGGCGTACTGCCGGGCACGGAGGTGCCCGACTATCGGCTGGAGGTCCGCTACGAGGGCAGCGAACTGCACACGGACGACCCCTACCGGTTCCTGCCCACCCTGGGCGAGCTCGACATACACCTGATCTCCGAGGGCCGGCACGAGCGGCTGTGGGAGGTGCTCGGCGCGCACGTGCGCTCGTACGAGACCCCGAACGGGCCGGTCACCGGAACCTCGTTCGCGGTCTGGGCGCCGAACGCGCAGGGCGTGCGGGTGGTCGGCGACTTCAACTACTGGGACGGCATCGGACACCCGATGCGCTCGCTCGGCTCGTCCGGGGTGTGGGAGCTGTTCGTCCCCGACGTCGGCGACGGCACCAAGTACAAGTACGAGATCCTCGGCCGGGACGGGGTGTCCCGGCAAAAGGCCGACCCGCTGGCCTTCGCGACCGAGCAGCCGCCCTCCACCGCGTCGGTCGTACACACCTCGACCCACTCGTGGTCGGACAAGGAGTGGCTGGAAAAGCGCGCCGAGACCACCCACCACACCTCGGCGATGAGCGTGTACGAGATCCATCTCGGCTCGTGGCGACCGGGCCTGAGCTACCTCGAACTCGCCGAGCAACTGCCCGCCTACGTCACCGAGATGGGCTTCACCCACGTGGAGCTGCTGCCGGTGGCCGAACACCCGTACGGCCCGTCCTGGGGCTACCAGGTGTCCTCGTACTACGCGCCCACGTCGCGGTTCGGCAATCCCGACGACTTCCGCCGTCTCGTCGACGCGCTGCACCGCGCGGGCATCGGCGTCCTGGTCGACTGGGTGCCGGCGCACTTCCCCAAGGATGCCTGGGCGCTGGCCCGGTTCGACGGGACGCCGCTGTACGAGCACCCGGATCCGCGCCGGGGCGAACATCCCGACTGGGGCACGCTGGTCTTCGACTACGGCCGCAACGAGGTGCGCAACTTCCTGGTAGCCAACGCGGTCTACTGGTGCGAGGAGTTCCACATCGACGGGCTCCGGGTGGACGCGGTCGCCTCGATGCTCTACCTGGACTACTCGCGCGAACACGGCCAGTGGGCACCGAACCAGCACGGCGGCCGGGAGAACCTGGACGCGGTGGCGTTCCTCCAGGAGATGAACGCGACGCTGTACCGGCGGGTGCCCGGTGTGCTGACCATCGCCGAGGAGTCCACCGCGTGGGACGGGGTGACCCGTACCACCGAGAGCGGCGGTCTCGGCTTCGGCTTCAAGTGGAACATGGGCTGGATGCACGACTCGCTGGAGTACATCCAGAAGGAGCCGATCCACCGGCAGTACCACCACAACGAGATGACCTTCTCGCTGATGTACGCCTGGAGCGAGAACTACATCCTGCCGATCAGCCACGACGAGGTGGTGCACGGCAAACGCTCGCTGGTGGACAAGATGCCGGGCGACCGCTGGCAGCAGATGGCGAACGTGCGCGCCTACCTCGCCTTCATGTGGGCCCATCCGGGCAAGCAGTTGTTGTTCATGGGCTCCGAGTTCGGCCACGGCGCCGAGTGGTCGGAGGCACGCGGCCTGGACTGGTGGTTGCTGGACCACGAGGAGCACCGGGGCATCCAGCGTCTGGTCCGCAACCTCAACGCGACCTACCGCGCCAAGCCCGCGCTGTGGACGCAGGACACCCGCCCCGAGGGCTTCTCCTGGATCGACGGCGGCGACGCGGCGTCCAACGTCCTGTCCTTCATCCGACACGGCGCGGCCGGCGAACAACTGGTCAGCGTGTGCAACTTCGCACCGGTGGTTCGCGAGGACTTCCGGGTCGGCCTGCCGCACACGGGCCGCTGGCGTGAGGTGCTCAACACCGACGCCGGCGAGTACGGCGGCGCCGACGTGGTCAACCGGGGCGGAATCCTGGCCGAGGACGTGGAATGGCAGGGTCGACCCGCCTCCGCGCTGATGACGCTGCCCCCGCTGGCCACCGTCTGGTTTGTCCCCGAATAGCAGGCGATACCCCCTCCGGGGGCCGACGTTCGACCCGGAACGTCGGCCCCCGGAAACGTGACACTCCGGCGAATCGTGAATTAGTGTCTTGCCTTCATGTCCCCGGGAGAGGTCCTGTCCGGAAACTGCCGGGGACCGTGCGACAGCCAGAGAGACACGGAACACGGGGGTGTTCTCACATGACGGCGGACGCGGGTACGGGATACAAGGCCCTCCCCTCGGACTTCAAGACGGCGGGCAAGGCCTTCACCGACGCGGGAAGGCGCGTCGGTGAGATTCGGGCGACGCTCAAGACGTCCATCGAGGGCCTCGGCGAGTGCTGGGGCGACGACGATCTCGGCAACGGGTTCGCGAAGGAATACAAGCCCGCCCGGGACAAGGTGCTCGACGCGCTCGAAGCGCTCGCCAAGGGTCTCGGCGAGATCGGCAAGGGCCTGGACACGTCCGCCGCCAATTACCAGAAGACCGAGGACCACAACCGCGAGACCTTCGGCGGCAAGGCCTGATGGCGGTCGAAGCGGGGGAGATCGTCGAGAAGGTCCTCGAACTCCTGGTCGGTGTCGACTGGCCGGAAGGCGACGAGGACAAGTGCGAGGCACTGGGCAAGGCTTGGGAGCACGCCGGCGGTGAACTCGCCAAGGTCGCGGGGGATCTTGCCGCGGCCGTCAACAAGCTCAACGCCGCCAACGAGGGCAAGGGCATGGAAGCCTTCCTTCGGATGTGGGACAAGCTGAGCAAGGGCGACAAGGCGTTCTTCCCGGCCCTGGAAGCCGCCTCCAAGGCGCTCGGCGGCGCGGCGGACGACACGAGTGACACGATCTACGCCACCAAGATCGAGTTCGTCACGATGGCGACCATCCAGGGCGCGGCCATCCTGGCCCAGATCGCCGCGGCTCCGATCACCCTGGGCATCACCGCCGGAACCGCCGCGGCCTCGACCGCCGCGCTGCGCTTCTCCTTCATGCAGGTGCTGCGCCGGATGCTGGGGCGGATCGAGGCGTCGATGGTGCGCCGACTGCTCAAGAACGTCGCCCTCGAAGCACTCTCCGAGGTGCGCGACGACATCATCTCCCAGTTCATCCACATGACCTGGGGCTCGCAGGACGGCTACTCGATCAAGCAGACCGCGCTGGCCGCGGGCGGCGGCGCGGCCGGTGGCCTGGCCGCGATCGGCGTGAACGGCCTCGGCAAGAAGGTCTTCGGCGAGGGCGCCGAACTGGGCGTCAAGGGCGTCACCACCTCGCTGGCCTCCAACGTGAGCGCCGAGGTCGCCGGCACGGTGGCCACCGGCGGTCCGGTGAACTGGGAGACCTTCGCCAGTGGTGGCCTGGGCGGCGCGACCGACCACGGCGCGTCCAAGCTCGGCGACCGGGTGAGCAACGCGTTCAACACCCCCGGCATCGACCCGCCGAACCTGGGCGGGCCGAACCCGGGCGGCGACAACAGGCCGGTGAACGGCGGCAACAGAATCGATTCGACACTCAACCCGAACGGCGGGAACTCCGGCAGCGGCGGAGGGTCGAACGGCTCGGGCGGGTCGAACGGGAACGGTTCCGGGAACGGCGGGTCGAACGGAAACGGGAACGGAAACGGGAACGGGAACCAGCACGGCGGCTCGTCGCACAACGCGTCCGGGAACTCGGGCAACTCGGGCGGGAACTCGGGTAATTCCGGGTGGCATTCGGGCGGAAACGAGGGGAACTCCGGCGGGAACGCGGGAAACCCGGGCGGGCACAGCGGGAATTCGGGCGGCAACTCCGGTAATTCCGGCGGCAATTCCGGGAACCCGGGTGGCAGTTCCGGTGGCAACTCGGGCGGGAATTCCGGCGGTGGCCCGGGCGGGGACCACAGGCCCGCACACACTCCGGTCGCGACCCAGAGCGCCTCGGCCGCGGCGCCGCCCGCGACGGATGCACCGGGCGGGGTGAGCGGCCACGGCAACGACGTGCCACGCGGTGTGCCGAGCCACGACGGCGGCTCGGCGCAGAACAACACGTTCGTGCAGGCGCCGCCGAGCGGTGGTCAGCAGCCGGGTGGCATACCCGGCACCGGCGGTACGCCGGGCGCCGGCAATTCCCCTGCGATGGGCGGCTCGCCGTCCGTGACCGGCTCCTCCGGTCCGAGCGGCGGTTCGCCGTCCGTGGGCGGCCCGGCGAGCACCGGCCACGCCGGCGGCGGCGTGCAGACCACGAGCGCCTCCGCGAGCACCGCGCCCACCACGAGCGGTTCGCCCTCGATCGGCTCGACGTCGTCCACGACACCGTCGACGTCCGGTCCGAGCACGACCACCAACGTGTCGCCGACGAGCGCGACCGCTGCGACGACCGCGGCCGCGAGCACGGGTGCGAGTACCGGTGCGAGTACGGGTACGGGCTCGGGTACGAGTACCGGTGGGACGCACAACTCCAGTGCCAACAACGGCACTTCGGGCGCGTCCAACTCCGCCGGCACACCGACCGCGACCCGCCCCGCGGGTGGCGCGACGCCGACGACCGGGAGCCCGACCACGGGTGCCCCGACCTCCGGCAACCCGAACGGCGCGACCCCGAGTTCGACCACGTCGAACTCGTCCAACCCGAACTCGATCAACCTGAACTCGACCACTTCAAACGGCACTTCGCCGACCACCGGTACGCCGAACGGCACTTCCCCCGACGCGAACCACATTCCGGGTCAGCGACAGGAGAGCCCGGCAGGCAACACCCCCGACCCCGCGACCGACCCGACGGGGAGGGAGAGCGGTCCCGACCCGACGCCGGGGCCGACGACGGACGCGAATCCGGACGTCACGCCCGACATGGCGCCGGACACCGGACACCGGCCGGACCCGACGACGGACCCGACTTCGACCCCGGATGCACGACAGGACCCGACTCGGGACACCCATCAGGATCCGAATCACGACCCGAGCCAGGACCCCGGCCGGGACCCGAACCGGGATACGAACCGGGATCCGAATCAGGTCCCGAGCCGGGATCCGAACCGGGACACCAGCCTCGACACCGAGTCGACGGTCGCCGGCCCCACCACCGACACCGCGTCGCGTACGGACCAGGACACCACGCCGTCCCGGGACGGCGGTGTCGGCATCCTGCACCTGACCCCGGCCGGCAACCCGACGGGTTCGCGGCACGGCACGCCGATCAACGCGGATCCGAACGGTCGGATCGACAACGCGGTGGGCGGGCTGCGCGACCGGATCCGCAACCTCTTCAGCCGAGGCCCGAACGCCTCGCCGAACCCCCCTCCGGGCACACACCCCGAGCCGAACCCCACCTACGACTCGACTCCGTACGCGAACTCGCCGGCCACGACCGACCCGAACCCCCGCCCCGACCGGCCCGATTCACCGCAGAATCCGGACGGGCCGATCGCCGATCGTCCGCCGCTGAACGACGGCCGTCCGCTGAACGAGCCCGGCGGCCTGATGCCGCCGAGCGTGCGCGACCAGTCCGTACTGAACGTCGCCGTGCCCCGCGACGCCGACGGCATGCCGCAGGTGCACCCCGACCCGCGCACCGGCCACTGGTTCGCGCTGCAGAACGACGGCGGCACCCAGGTACCCGGCCGCGACACCAACTGCATGGACAGCGTGCTGGCCTTCGGCAACACCTGGTTCGGCCGTCCGGAGGTGGCCGCGGCGCGCATCCCCGGTGAGAACGGCGGCGAAGTGCGGGCGCCGGAGCGCGCTCGGCAGGAGCTCGGTACGAACTGGACGCCGCTCGCCCGGCGTCCCGACGGCAGCACCGACACCGCAGGCGCGTACGGCGACATCGAGGCACGGCTGCGCGACGCGGGGCCGGGCGCGATGACATACATCGTCACCTCCAGACCGACCGAGCCGCGGGTGAATCCGGACGGCACCATCGAGACCGGCCAGGTCTCGCACGCGTGGGCCGCGATCAACGTGGACGGCGAAGTCCTGTGGGTCGACCCGCAGTCGGGCCGGGTCATGCCCGAACCGTATCCGGACCAGAACCGTGTCTGGGCGATCGCCGTGGACGCGAACGCGCGGCCGATCGACATGTCCCTGCCGCCGACCTCGCAGCCGGCGGACCCGACTCCGGAATCCGCTCCGCAGTCGAACCCGCCGCAGCAGAGCCCCGATTCGACGCCGACGGCGCCCGAGCAACACACCGGCACGCCCGACCCGTCCGCCGACCCGACGCCCGATGGGCACACCGACCCCGACCCGGACCGGGACACGGATCCGACCTCCGACGATCCCGCCGGTCGGCCGGACCCGACGCCCACCCCGGCCCGGGACGGCAACGGCGACACCACCGTCGACGCGACTCCGCAGCCGGACGGACCGCCGATCACGACGCCGCCCGGCGCACCGGTGCGGCCGAATCAGGCGGGCCCGTTCCACGACACGATCCAACGCCTCGGCGACCGCACGCGCGGTCTCTTCGGCCGGGGCCCGAGCGTCGCGACCGCCCCGAACCACACCACCCCGGCGGCTCCCCCGCCGCATCAGCCCGGCCCGTACCAGCAGAACAACAACGCGCCTTCCCCCTACAACGGGACGCCGTACGGCAACGGCCCGGTCGCGAACAACCCGTACGCGCAACCCCTGCCGCACCACGCCCCGCCGCCCGCGCCCGGCAGCCCGATCGCGAACCGCCCACCGCTGTCCGCATCGCGTCCGTTCAACCAGCCCGGCGGACTGCTCCCGCCCAACTGGAGCGACGCGGCGGCGCTGAACAACGCGGTTCCGCGCAATCCCGACGGCACTCCCGTGGTGCATCCGGACCCCCGACTGGGCCGATGGTTCCGGCTGCAAAACGACGGCGGCCTCCAGGTCCCCGGCCGAAACATCAACTGCCTGGACGGCGTACTGGCCTTCGGCCGCACCTGGTTCGGCCGTCCGGAGGTGTCCGCCGCCCGCATGCCGGGCGAGAACACCGGTGAAACCAACGGCATGGCCCGCGCGGCGCAGGAGGCGAACGCGCCGTGGAGCCGACTCGATGTCGAGCCGGACGGCAGCAACAACCCGGGTTCCGGCTTCGCTCGGTTGGAAGCGGCGCTGCGGGCCTCGGGGCCCGGCTCGATCTCCTACATCGTCACCGAGTGGCCGCCGCGGAACGTGGTGCAGCCGGACGGCTCGGTCAAGGTCGTGCACAGCTCGCACGCCTGGGCCGCGGTCAACGTGGGCGGCGACATCCTCTACGTCGACCCGCAGACGAACCAGATCGCGACCTCTCCGCAGCCGAACGCGACAAGCGTCTACGCCATCACGCTGGGCCCGGACGCCCAACCGGTATCCATGTCGCCCCCGCCGGTCACCCAGCCCGTCGCAACACCACCGCCTCCGCCGCCGCTGCCGCACAACCAGCAGCAGCCGCCGATCAACCCGTACAACCAGCAACCGGTGCAACCCGGCCCGTACAACCAGCAGCAACCGCCGTACGCGCAGCCGCACCACCAGCAGCCACAACCGCCGCCGGTGCAGCCGGCTCCGCACCACCACCAGCAGCCGGTGCAGCCCGCGCCGCACAACCCGCCGCCGGTGCAGCCGAATCCGTACACGCAGCAACAACAGCAGCAACCGCCGTACGCGCAGCCTGCTCCCCACCACCAGGCCCCGGTGCAGCCCGGCCCGTACAACCAGCAGCAACAGCCGGGCCCGTATCACCAGCCGCTGCAGGATCCCGGGCCCTACAACCAGCCCGCCCCGCACCACCAGCAGCCGGTACACAACAATCCGTACAACCAGCAGCCGGTCCAGCCCACGCCGCACAACCCGCCGCCGGTCCAGCCCGCCCCGCACCAGCAACAGCCCTTCCAGACCGGCCCGGTCCACCCCGCGCCGCACAACCCGGCGCCCGGCGATCTGCCGGACAACGTCACGGGTCCGATGCCCGGCTCGGCGCCGGATCCGAGCGGGGGCATCACGCCCGGCAGCAGCCCGAACCCGACGCCGCCCACCCCGCCGACGCCGAGGCACGCCCAGAGCAATCCGCCCGCTCCGATCGACACGACGCCGCCGCTGGCGTCGCCGATGCGGCCCAACCCGAGGCCGCTGGGCGAGCCCGCGACCACGGCGAGCCCCACCGGCGGTCGGCCGACCACGCACGACGGTCGGCGCGACGACATCGAGCGCGAGGTCGAGGCGTTCATGGCGACCCGTCCGGCGGCGGAGAACTTCGACCCCAACGCCGCGACGAACCCCACCCCCGCGCCGAACGCCAACGGCACCACCCCGAGCAATCCGAACCCGCCGAAGCCGGACGACGTCCGCGGCGGTCAGTCCCCGTACGACCTGCACGTCACCCGCGATCCGTCGTTCATGGCGGACCGCTCGAACCTGACGTGGGACACCCACCGCGGCGACGCCGAGTTCGAGATGCCGCAGAGCGCACGCTCCGACAACCCGCACCCGGACACCGGCGCACCGCCACGCACCAACCTCAACCGGGCGAAGCTCATGCGCATGTTCGATGCCGACGGCATCGACGCGCTGGTCAACCATCCGAACCCCGAGGACCTCACCAGCGCCGAGCGGCAGGCCCGGGACGAGTTCGACCGGCTGTTGCGCGGGGACAACGGCGAACTGCTGACCGGCCCCGATCTGGACGCGCGCCGCACCGAGTTGGCTGCGCGCGGCCGGGACATGACCGGCGGCCGGCGCTACCCGATCAACTCCGGGTACGCGGGCCGGATAGTGCACTTCGCCGGCCCGACGCTGGACAACCATTTCCCCGATGGCGTCTACATCAATCTCCAGGGATACCCTGACTTCACGGTCTACGCGGTCCGCACGATCAATCTTCCGCATACCGTCATCGTCCCGCCCGAACGCAGCGACTTCCCGCCGGGGCCGGACGGCACCAAGAAATTCAAGGAAGCCCGCGCGGAAGCGAACGACGACCAGCGCAAGCTGGATATCCGCCAGGGCAATGCGGAATTCCGGAACGATCCGATGTGGGCGGGCGTCCGACCGGGTCGTACCGCACCGGGTTACGTCTGGCATCACGTCGAGGGCACACGAACCATGATGCTCATACCGTTCGCAGTACACTACGCGGTGAAACATCACGGCGGGATCGCCAGTGCCATGGCCCCCGATCCCTCGGCCAATGGCTCGACCGGCACCTCGAACGGCAACCCAGGAGCTCAGCAGTGACCGTCGAATTGACGCCGCGAGGGACACTCTCGGAAGAAGCCCTGCGCGAACTCGAAGGGAAACTCGGGTTCACCCTGCCGGCCGAGTATCGAGCCTGGCTGGCCGCGACCAACGGCGCCGATTTCCCGGTCGCGGCCCAGCTCATGCCACGTGGCCTGGATCCCGAGGACGACCTCTACGGCTACCGCACGGGCGGCGATCCGCACACCGAGTTGCTCTACGCCCACGGCTATTGCCGGGACGTACTCACCCTGGATTATCTGCCGGTCACCCGACTCACCACGGGGATCGTGGCGATCAAGGTCACCGAACCGGAATCCGGGTCGCTCTGGTATTGGAGCGAATCGACGCTCGACACCGACGAGGAATACACCCCGGAATACATCTCGGCCAACAACCTGCGCAAGGTGGCCGATACGTTCGCCCAATTCCTGGAGTTGTGGGAGATCGATCCGACCTCCCCGTTCCTGGATTCCGAGTCCTGAGGTGGGAGCAATGACACACCGCCCCGCCCCGACGAAATACCGGACATGAAGGAGAGGACCGCAGCATGACCGACACCGGCACCGAGCACGGCGACTCTCCGGCCGCTGAATTCGCGGGTTCGATCGTCGATTTCGGCCGCACGTCGCGCAGCCGGGTATACCCGGACGGTATCTTCGTCGACCTGTACGGATTCCCGGACTTCCTGCCGTACGCGCGGGTGGTGATCGAGACCGGCCCGGTACCGCCGGGCCTGGGTATCGACGAGGCGCGGGTCACCGACGTGCTCGCCGCCAACCTCGCGGCGGCCGGCACCGGCGACCCGCTGTATGCCGACACGGTCGAGACCGCGACCCCGCGCGGGTGGACCTGGCACCACGCTCCGCACGTACGCCGGCTCTACCTGGTCCCGGTCGACGTCAAGAACGCGCTCCGGCATCACGGCGGCGTGGCCACGATGACGGTCGACCGGGAGCGCACCGGCCTGTGGAGCCCGGCCGAACAGGCCCGGGTGCCGGCCGGTCTGCACGTGGGCCGACCGCTCACCGACGTCGACCTGACCCACCTGGAGAACAAGTACCTCAAGTACCGACTCCCGCAGGCGTATCGCGCGTTGCTGATCGACAACGGCGGCGGTCCGCCGGCCCGGCCCGCCGTGCACATGCGCCACGGGTTCGTGCTGGACCAGCAGTTCTTCAACCTCTACGGCGAGTACGACCCCTACGATCTGCTCGACGTCGCGGCGCGCCTCACCGATCGGCTGACTGCCGATTTCCTGGCCGTCGCGTGGGTCCAGGGTGGTGCCCTGGTGCTCAAGACGCAGGGGGCGGACGCGGGTTCGGTCTGGTACTGGGACAACGACGACCGGTACGCCCGCCGGGGCGACTCCCCCGAGGCGACGGTCGCCCTGCTGTCCCGGCTCGCCGACGACGTGACGACGCTGCTGGCCGACGAGCTGATCCAAGTACCGAGCGAACTCGACGAGATCGCCCGCACCGCGGTCGCCGGCGGGCACTACCGACCGGTCGTCGCCGAGCACGCGGGTGCGGGCCTGCCCGCCGACCTGCGTCCCTGACGCGGCATCACGAAGGGAACGGACGAGGACTGATGTTCGACAATCTGCTGCCGCCCGGCGTCGGTGCGGCGCTGCAACGCCCCGGCATGGAGCCGATGACGGCGGTCGGCGCACACACCACGAGCGTGGACCTGCACCCGGCCGTGACCGCGCTGCTGGACCGCACCGAGCCCGCGATGCGTTCGGTGTTCCACGGGCGGTGCCCCGACGCCCTGTTGTTGTCCGAGGTCGCGGTCGAGGCGGAGGCCTCGTTGGCCGCCGAGGGCACGCACGACCCCGATCACGAGGTCGTGCTCGACCGGATGCGAGACCTGCTGCGCGGCGCGGCGATCGCCGCGATCCTGCTGCGCGAGCCGAACGACCCCGCGCACGAACGGCCGATTCCGCCCTGCTCGTCCTGCGCACCCGCGCTGGCGGCCCTGGGGGTCACGATCCTGGAGGTGCCCGCGTCATGAGCGACCGCTTCCCCGAGGCCGTGGCCCAGGCCCTCACGGCCACCGGCTGGCAGCCCGGCATCCACATCCCGGAAGAGGAACTCCTGCGCTGGTACCGGGCGTTGGGCACGGCCGGGATCGACGTCCCGCCGAGCGCGATCAAGGCGCTGTGGGAGTTCGGCGGGATGACGGTGCATCAGTACGGTCCCGGCGTGGACATGTCCCGGATGCCGTTCCGGATCGACCCGATGGTCGGGCTGTACGCGGGCGACGTGCTCGCCGCATATGGCGCGGCGCTGGGTCGACCGCTCACCCCGGTCGGCGAATACGACCTGGGCCGGGGCCGGTTGGCGATGGATCCGCGCGGCGCGGTGTACCTGTGGTGGGGCGATCTGTGGCACGTGGCCGACACCTTCGACGACGCGCTGATCGCGCTGATCGAGGGCCGCCGGCCGACCCGCCTGGACCTGGCACCGGCCGACGCGCCGCTGCCGCCGCGGCCGATCGACGAGCGCGAGGCCCGGGACAAGGCCCGCCGGCACGTGGTCGGCGGCGGTCCGAACGCGCCGACCGACTTCGTGATGACCGAGTTCGAGTACGGCTGGCTGGTCCAGGCGATCTACGCGAACCCCGACCCGATGGCCAACGTCGGCGCCGGCCAGTGGATCGTGGACCGCCGCAACGGCCGCGTGACGCTGTGGCCGAGCCTGCCGTCCGCGAACGTCCTGGCCATGTTCCGCGAACGCTACGTGGACGCGTAGCCCGCAGCCGCCGGCCGCGAACACACCGGCCACGAACGCCGATGCGCCCCGGAACCGGTGAGGTCCGGGGCGCATCGCATGACGGCGATCGGCGGAGCCGAGTCACTGTCGAATGTGATCCTTGTTGATCCCGTACCCGGGTATGTGCATCCGACCACCCAACTGTGTGTACATCGCGGACTCCACGTTGGTGAAGAACACGACGGGAACGTTGATCGGGGGCGGACTGTCCGGGGTGAAGGTGATCGGAACGACTCCGAAGATGTTGCCCTTGAGGTACTTGACGTACATCGTCGTCTTCGTATCCGCTTCCATCCAGGACTTGCTGCCCTCTCGGGCCGTGATGGCGACGTCCTTGCCCGACGCTTCCTTCACCGTCATCGAAAGGTTCCAGATGTCGATCCCCTTCGAGACGGTGAACTTCAGTGCCGGTTCCTCGGTCCCTTGGAGGGTCTTCACCTTCACCACGCCTTCGTAGTTCAGACCCGCCATCGCCAGCAGGTTGGATCTGAGCACGAACGGGTCGACCGCGACCGGCGGTTCGCCGGATCCGGCCTTGGCCTCGACCGGGCCCTCGATCGGGCACGGAAACGGCGTCTTACCGTTCGTCGGCTTGGTCGGGGACGACGTGGCGGACGGTTTCGCCGATGTCGTGGCGGACCGCGTCGCGGCCTTGCCGGAGGGCGTGGCCGCCACCGTCGCGGGCGGCGTGGTCGTCGCGAGTGCCGACGGCGCAGCCTCCACCGGAGCGACCGGCGCGACGGGCACCGTCGGTGCGGTCGATGCCTTGGACGGAAGCTTGATCCCGGGCAACCCGAGCCCCGGGAGACCGGGCAGGGTCAACTCGGGCAATTTCAGCTCGGGCAGCTTGAGTTCGGGCAACTTCGGTGCCGGCGTCCCCCCTTGCGGCGACTTCGACTCCGACGCCCTGGTTTCGGCCGCCGGGAGGGACGTCGCCGCGGCGGGTTGCCCCGCCTTGCCGGCCGGCGTGGAGGCTACCGACTTGGCGGGGGCCGTGCTCGGCGCCGTGCTCGCCGTGCTCGGCGGCGCCGACGTGCTCGACGAAGTCGTGGGACTCGCCGAAACGCACGGACCGTCCGCGTACGGGTTGCTCGGCAGTTCATCGCTGGGCGAGGCCTGGGCGATGCCGACGACACCCACGACGCCGATCATGGCCGTCGCGATCGTCGCCAGCGCCACCCGCGGCGAGGCCGCCCCTCGGGAACCGTCACCGGGCCGGTCGGTCTCCGACCCGGTCGATGCTTCCCCCGGGGCATCAGGGGCCTTTCCGTTCAGAGCCTGCGCGAGGAAGCCGTCCTCGACCAACGTTTCGTCGGGAACTCGTTCGTCCCCGCTGCCGCCGTCGTCGTCATCCGGGCGGTCCTCGCCGGTTTCCTCGCCCGCCGGCAGGTACACCCACGAGATCGCGAGCGTGCCGCCGATCAGGCCGCACAACATCCCGACGAAGAACCCACCGAAGGTGGCGACGACGAACGACACCAGCGACACGAGGATCACGAAGATCCCGATGTACACCCTGGCCTTGGGGTTCAGCCAGATCGCAATCCCGGACAGGATCAGGATCGCGCCGATGAAGATCGCCGAGACGCCGCCCATCTGGGTGATCTTGAAGGTGATGTCACCGGCGCTGAGTGTCGCGTAGGGCGCCCACAGGATCGGGCCGGAACCCAGGATCGTGAAGAGCCCGGCCCAGAAGGGCCGTTCCTTGCGCCAACTGCGAAACGCCTGCCATCCACGTCCCAGCGCGCTGGGTTGCCGCTGTTCTGCGGTCACTCTCGACTCCCTGGAGTGTTGCTGCGGTATCGCGGACCGGCTGCGGGCGGACCTGCCCCCCGCAGCCGACGATGCGTCAGAAGCACTCCAGGCTCGGGCCGCCGACCTTCAGGTGCAGGTCGTTGAGCCAGAACTTGCCTGCCTGGACCATCCACGCGGACTGGTTCACGTTGGTGAACTTCGCCTTGGTGGCCTGTTGGCCGAACATGTTCGGGGCACCGTTGCCGATGTCCTTGGGACCCTTGGCCCACGGAACGCCGTTGTCCTTGCCCATGGTCGACGCGTCCACGCCGATGTCGATGTTCTCGAAGTAGGCGTCGCCGTCGAGCGAATCCATCGAGAGCGTCATGTTCTCGGCCTTCGCGGGCCGACCGTTCCCGCCCGCCTTGATCTGCATGACGAGCGGAGTGCCGGGCACGCGCACCGACTGACACATGTTGGTGATCTGCGCGGTGCCGAGTGCCGCCGTGGCCACCGGCACGTCGGCGCCGTTCTTGCGCTTGAGCGCCTCGCCGTACTGCGAGAAGTCGGTGGCGTCCATCTCGTCCGCGTGCACCTTGAAGTTGCCACCGGACACCGTGATGTTGACCGGCACGACACCGTTGGCGACCCCCGCGAACACACCGACGGTCATGGCCGCGACCGGTATGAGGGTGATGCCGAACCGCTTCCAGCGAGTCTTGCCGCTACCCGCCTGAACCTTCTTGTCCATGGTCCTCCTCGGGACAGAATCCCCTCCTCGTGCGGACCAGGGCCGCACGTGGCGGGGCATGGAGGGAGGGCCTGCCTGTCCTGGGACGGACCGGCACGGCCTGGATGGGGAGGTCCGCGCCCGAGCCACCGACCGGCTGCCGGGGCGAATGGGACACGGATCGAGCGGCCCGATCATCTTTCACGACCGGGCCGGCACACAAGAGGTTCGTTACCGGCGAGTAACGCCGACTCCGGGACGGCACTCACGGCCGGGTCACAGCGCGGCATCGACACCGGCATCGGGTGGTGCGATTTGGCCGGATAAGTCCGCTACAGGGTCACCCGTAAGTCACCAAATGCCACGCAGGGCAAGGGAAATGACCCATAGTCAAAGATGGGTAAAGACCAAAGCCCCGACCGCTCTCGAGCACGAGAACGGCCGGGGCCTCATCGACGAACCGAGTGCCTGCGCAGGATCGGGAGGCGCAGGACCGGAGGTGCCGAAGCCAAGGATCGCAGGATCGAAGGTGCAGGATCAGAAGAGCACGCCGGCCAGCGCCATGCGCGCCTTGGGCACCCTCGGGTCGTCCGCACCGACGATCTCGAACAGGTCGAGCAGGTGCAGGCGCGCCTTGTTCCGGTCGTCGCCCGCCGTTCGCCGCACGGTCTCCACCAGCCGGGCGAACGCCTCGTCCGCGCGACCGTCCAGGACGTCCAGGTCGGCCGCGAGCGTCTGCGCCGCGACGTCGTCCGGGCGCTCGGCGGCGTCCACGCGGGCCTTGTCCGCGTCCACGCCCTGGGTGCGCAGCAGGAGTTCGGTGTTGATCAGGCCGAGCTTGGCCTCGGCGTGCGCCGGGTGGTCGGAGAGCACGTTGCGGAACGCCTGGGCCGCGCCGTCCAGATCGCCGGCCTCCAGCGCCTCGTCGGCGGCTGCCAGCAGCGGGTCGCCGGCGGGCTCCTCCTCGGCCTCGGCGGGCGCGTCGGCGGGCTCGCCGTCGACCACGACGCCGGTCAGGCCGAAGCGCTCCTCACCGAGCTGGACGAGCTGGTCCAGCACCTGCCGGGCCTGCTGCTCGGGCACCACACCCTGGAACAGCGGAGCGAGTTGACCACCCAGGACCGCCATCACGGCGGGGATGCCCTGGATGCCGAACTCCTGGGCGAGACGCGGGTTGGCGTCGACGTCGATCTTGGCGAGCACGAAGCGGCCGGCGTATTCCTCGGCCAGACGCTCCAGCAGCGGGCTCAGCTGTTTGCACGGCTGGCACCACTCGGCCCAGAAGTCGATCACGACGGGGGCCTGTTGGGAGAGCGCGAGCACATCGGTCTCGAAGGTGGCCTCGGTGACGTCGATGACGACCCGTTGGGCACCGGACGCGGCGGCGGGCTTCCCGGCCGGCGCGGCCGCACGCTTGGCGGCGTTGTCGGCGGCGGCCTTGACCGCACCGAGGTCGACTACTCCGCGCATGGACATGTTCCGTGGCTGCATGTAGACATCTTCCCCCGAGAGCGAGTCGAACGATGCACGGGGCGACCCACCGGCGCATGCCGAAGCCTCGTCGCGTCCCGGTCCCCGCAGGATGCGGGCCCCGGGACGGACGACGACCCTTGACGGGTCGTCAGTCGCGATCGTGTGCTCGAATCCCCATCCAGGCACCGCGATTTGCTACGGCTCGTAGCGTAAGGGGCGCGCCGGGGAGAATGCGACCGTACGATCCGCAATGACGGATGTGAGTTGCACCACCGCCGCGCACCTTACCAATCGGTAACATGACCGACCGTGTACGACGAATCGGCCGGAGACCACCCGCACGACCCGCCCATGCAGCGCAAGGGACGCCCGCGCAGCACCACCGCGGACGACGCGATCCTGGACGCGGCGCGCTCGTTGCTGGCCGACGGCGGATGGGCCGGGCTGACCATGGGGGACGTCGCCGCACGAGCGGGCGTGGCCAAGACCACGCTGTACCGCCGCTGGCACTCCAAGCACGACCTGGCCATCGCCGCGGTCGCGGAAATGCTCGGCACCCTCGAACTGCCGGATCAGGGTCCGGATCTACGCGCGGACGTCGAGGACGTGGTCCGCCGCTTCGCCGCACTCCTGGGCCGCCCGGACATGCGCACGGCCCTGATGGGCCTGGTCGCCGACTCCACCAGCGACCCGGCCCTGCGCCGACGCATCCGCGAAGAGGTCGTCGACCCACAAAAACGCCTCGTCCTGGAGGGCCGCGCCCGCGCCGAGACCCGAGGCGAAATCACCGCCCCGGGTGACATAGACGTCGACCTGGTCTTCGACATCATCGCCGGCACGGTGGTCCAACACATCCTGGTAAGCGCCGAACCCGCCTCCGACGCCTGGGTCCAACGCTTCACCACTTTCGTAGTAACCGGCATGCTCCCCCAACCCACCCCACCCACCCGAGCCGCCACATAAGACCCCCAGCCGGTCACGAGACCAAGCAGCCCGGCCGGCGCTTGAGGCCACTCAGCCCCGCCGGCGCTTGAGGCGAAGCAGCCCGGCCGGCGCATGAGGCCACTCAGCCCCGCCGGCGCTTGAGGCGAAGCAGCCCGGCCGGCGCTTGAGGCCACCCAGCCCCGCCGGCGCTTGAGGCGAAGCAGCCCGGCCGGCGCTTGAGGCCACTCAGCCCCGCCGGCGCTTGAGGCGAAGCAGCCCGGCCGGCGCTTGAGGCCACTCAGCCCCGCCGGCGCATGAGGCGAACCAGCCAGGCCGGCGTTTGAGGCCAAATCAGCCCGGCCGGCGCATGAGGCCAAGCAGCCCCGCCCAACGTGCGCATGAGGCCACCGATGCCGCACGCGAGGCCACGCCCGACCCCGTCAGAACCGAGCCGGCTCCGTATATGTGCCCCACTCCTCCCGAAGGACATCGCAGATCTCCCCGACCGTCGCCTCCACCCGAGCCGCCGCCAACATCGGCGGCACCAAATTCCCCGAGCCGCGTGCAACGCCCCGCATCGCGGACAACGCCGCAGTCACCGCCGCCTCGTCCCGCGCGCCCCGCCGCACCGCAAGCGCCGACACCTGGTCCCGCTCGACCTCGTGGCTGACCCGCATGATCTCCAGGTCACCGGTCACCGAGCCCTCGTGGCAGTTGACCCCCACCACCCGCTTGTCGCCCTTCTCCACGGCCCGCTGGTACCGGAACGCCGACTCGGCGATCTCCCCGGTGAACCACCCGTCCTCGATGCCGCGCAGGATGCCGGACGTCATCGGCCCGATCGGGTGCGGCGACGTCTCGCCCAGTTCACGGATCCGCGCGAACGTCGCCTCCGCCTCGGCCTCCAGCCGGTCCGTCAGCGCCTCGACGTACCAGGACCCGCCCAGCGGGTCGGCCACCGCCGCGACCCCGGTCTCCTCCATCAGCACCTGCTGGGTGCGCAGCGCGATCTCCGCGGCCTGCTCACTCGGCAGCGCCAACGTCTCGTCCAGCGCGTTCGTGTGCAGCGAGTTGGTGCCGCCGAGCACCGCCGCGAGCGCCTCGACCGCGGTGCGCACCACGTTGTTGTACGGCTGCTGCGCGGTCAGCGAGACACCGGCCGTCTGGGTGTGGAAGCGCAACCACTGCGCCTTCGCGGTCTTGGCGCCGTACACGTCGCGCATCCACCGCGCCCAGATCCGACGCGCCGCGCGGAACTTGGCGATCTCCTCGAAGAAGTCCACGTGCGCGTCGAAGAAGAACGACAACCCGGGCGCGAAGACGTCGACGTCCATCCCGCGCGACAGCCCCAGCTCGACATAGCCGAAGCCGTTGGCCAGCGTGTACGCGAGTTCCTGCGCGGCCGTCGCCCCGGCCTCGCGGATGTGGTAGCCCGACACCGAGAGCGGCTTGTACGCCGGGATCTCGGCCGCGCAGTACTCCATCAGGTCGCCGATCAGGCGCAGATGCGGCTCGGGAGCGAACAGCCACTCCTTCTGCGCGATGTACTCCTTGAAGATGTCGGTCTGCAGCGTGCCGTTGAGCGTGCCGATGTCCACGCCCTGTCGTTCGGCCGCCACCAGGTACATGCAGAACGCCGGCACGGCCGGCCCCGAGATGGTCATCGACGTGGTCACGTCGCCGAGCGGGATGTCGCGGAAGAGCACGTCCATGTCGGCCGCCGAGTCCACCGCGACCCCGCAGTGCCCGACCTCGCCGAGCGAGCGCTCGTCGTCGCTGTCACGGCCCATCAGCGTGGGCATGTCGAACGCGACCGAGAGGCCGCCGCCGCCGTTCGCCAGGATCATCCGGTAGCGCTCGTTGGTCTGTTCGGCGTTGCCGAATCCGGCGAACTGCCGGATGGTCCACGCCCGGCCGCGATAGCCGGTCGCGTACAGACCGCGGGTGTAGGGAAATTCGCCCGGCCAGCCGATCCGTTCGAAGCCCTCGTAGGGCTGGTCGGCGGGCGGCCCGTAGACCGGTTCGACCTCAAGTTCGGAGAGCGTGGTGCGGCGCATGCCGTCGTTGCGGACCTTGTCGTACCGGTCCTGCCAGCGCCGCCGACCCTCTTCGATGTCCTCGGTGTTCACGTGGCTCCTGTCCGCTGCCGTCGTCGTAGGACCCATTCCCGCGCGGCACGAGAAAATTACTAGGACGTCCTAGTAAATGTCCACGACCCGGAACCGACTCCGCGAACGGCCCCGAAAACACCGAAGCCCCCGACGGAACGTCGGAGGCTTCGAAAACACCGGGAGCCGGGGCACGGCCCCGACCGGCGACCGCTCAGGCGGCAGCCGGCGCGGCGGTCGGCTCGACCAGCTTGTGCTTCATCTTGTAGTCGAAGACGAACGGGCCGAACGGCGGGATCGCCGCGATGAAGGCCAGCAGCGTGGTCTTGTTGTCCCAGGACAGCTTGGTGCGCACGTCCATCATGGCCAGCAGGTACAGGATGAACATGACCGCGTGCAGCAGGCCCAGCGGCATGACCAGGTTGATGTCCGAGATCCGGCTCAGCAGCGAGCCGAAGACGAGCAGGAGCAGGAACGACGTGCCCTCGGCGATCGAGATCACCTTGAAGCGGCCGACAGCGGTGGAAAGCATGGGGATCCTCGGGGGAAGCGGATGCGGAACGGGCTGACTGCGAGCCGATGACGTGTGCCGAGCGGGCCGAGCGGCCACGGGTCGGTCGGACGGTACGGCGGGGGTGGACGCCTCAGGCGGTGGCGCCGGCGGTTTCCAGCCCGCGCTCCCGGACCGCCTCGACGGCCTTGCGCTCGGCGAAGAACGACGCGAGCGGGATCGTGCCGGCGACCATCATCAGCAGCATGCGCTCGAACTTCCACTTCATCTTGCTGCTGAGATCGAAGGTGACGACCAGGTAGATCATGAAGAGCAGACCGTGTGCCTGGCTGACGTAGAGCGTCGCCTTCTCGCCCGTGTCGAACCCGTACTTGAGGACCATGCACAGGCACAGGACCAGGAGCATGCACCCGGTGATCCAGGCCATCACCCGGTAGCGGGTCAATACGACAGGCTTCACGGCAGCACCTTCGGTAACGGCGGCTTCGACGACCTCGTCGACCGCTTTTCACAATGGCGCATGCAGCTTACGTCGCCGCCACCGGGGTCCCCGAATCCGCCCCCTCCCACCGTTATGTGTCGGCCGGGACATGCCGGGCGTCGCGTCGGCCGTACTTCGGACCGCACGTCGGTCGGGGCGCCCTCCGCCTACGCGTCGGCCGAGTCACGCTCCGCAACGATCGGCGTGTGCGCCGAGGCGTTCTCCGCCGCGGGCTCCTCGATCCGGAAGTCGCCCGCGTCCACCCGCAACACCCGCAGCAGGTCGAACAACTGGGCGCACTGCTCCGGGGTGTACGCGCCGAGTCCGAACTCGCGCGCGGTCAGGTCGCGGGTGGCCCGCTCGGTGACGTCGCGCCCCTTGTCGGTGATCACCGCGAGCACGCCCCGCCCGTCCCGCGGGTTCGGCCGGCGGGCGACCAGTTCGGCCTGCTCCAGGCGGTCGATCGTGTTGGTCACACTCGTCGGGTGGACCATCAACCGCTCGCCGATCCGGGACAGCGGCAACGATCCGGTCCGGCTGAAGGTGAGCAGCACCAGTGCCTCGTAGCGGGCGAAGGTCAGCCCGTACGGCTTGAGCACCGCGTCGGCGCCCGCGAGCAGGATCTGCTGGGCGCGCATGATCGAGGTGATGGCGACCATCGGCGGGCACTCCCCCCAGTGCTCTCGCCAGTGCTCGTCGGCACGCGTGATCGGATCGAAGGGGAGATTCAGTGGCTTCGGCACGGGCCGAGCGTAGTGGAGGTTACCGATCGGTCACGTGGCTGTCTCACGTCTCGCGCATGCCCCCGCGCGCGTACCCCGCGCGCATGGCGCCCGGTCGGCCGCCGTCGCCGTGCCGCGACGCGCCGGTGGCCTGCCTCGACCCAAATCATTCAAGCTTCAACTATTTTCGGTATTCTCTGTACATGACCGAAGCCGAGCCCAGGTGGCTGAGCGATGAAGACCAGTGGGTCTGGCGCCAGATCATCGCCGTGATCAACATGCTGCCGCCGCGGTTGGAGCGTGAACTCCAGCGCGCGCACGGGTTGTCCCTGCACGACTACCAGATCCTGGTCCGGCTCTCCGAGCACCCGGATCGGGAGGTACGGCTGAGCGATCTCGCCGAGGCGACCCAGCAGTCCAAGAGCCGACTCTCGCATCAGATGACCCGGATGGAGAACGCCGGCCTGGTGGCGCGCCGCAACTGTCCCACCGACCGGCGCGGCGCCTTCGCGGTGCTCACCGAGGAGGGTTGGCGAGTGCTCGAGGCCGCGGCGCCCACACACGTGGAGGGCGTCCGCGAGCACCTGATGGACGTGATGACACCCGCCCAGAAGCAGGTCGTCGGCGAAGCCTTCGGCGCAGTGGCCGAAAACCTCCGCCCACCCACCCGCCCCACGTCCTGCCCCAAGCCCAGCCCGGCCCCCGGCGCCGCACCCTCACCTGACCGGCACCAAACCAGCTCGTCCGGCGTCTGAGGACGCCAAGCCGAGCCCGGCCGGCCGGCCCGCAGCCTCACCCCGAACGGCACCAAACCAACCCGCCGCTTGACCACGCCAAGCCCAGCCCGGCCCGCCGGCGCCGCACCCTCACCTGACCGGCACCAAACCAGCCCGTCCGGCGTTTGAGGACGCCAAGCCGAGCCCGGCCGGCCAAACGACCGGGGCCGAGCCGTCAGCCCGTCCGGCGCTTGAGGACGACAAGACGGACCGACGTCGGCCCCGCGACCGGGCCGGGCCGGAGGCGGCGGCAGCGACCGCCTAGCCCCCCAGCCCCGCGATCAACTCGTCCGCAGCCGCATACGGATCCAAATCCCCCGAAAGCACCCGCGCAGCAAGCGCATCGAGCCGCAGGCCACCCCGCAGGTCGCCGATCCGCGCCCGCAACGCGGTGACCGCGATCGCCTCGACCTCGTCGGCCACCCGGCGCCGGCGCCGCCGGGTGAGCTCGCCGCCGGCCTCCATCCAGGCCCGGTGCTTCTCCAGCGCCTCGACCACCTCGTCGACCCCCTCGCCGCGCGAGGCCACCGTCTTGACGATCGGCGGACGCCAGTCCCCCGGTCCGCGCGCCTCGCCCAGCGAGAGCATGTGGCCGAGTTCGCGCGCGGTGGTCGCCGCGCCGTCCCGGTCCGCCTTGTTGACCACGTACAGATCGCCGATCTCCAGGATCCCGGCCTTGGCCGCCTGGATCCCGTCCCCCATCCCGGGCGCGAGCAGCACCACCGTGCTGTCCGCCATCGAGGCGATCTCCACCTCGGACTGGCCCACCCCGACGGTCTCCACGATCACCACGTCACAGCCCGCCGCATCCAGCACCCGCAGGGCCTGCGGGGTGGACCAGGACAGGCCGCCCAGATGGCCGCGCGAGGCCATCGAGCGGATGTACACCCCGGGGTCGGTCGCGTGGTCCTGCATCCGCACCCGGTCGCCGAGCAGCGCACCGCCGGAGAACGGCGAGGACGGGTCCACCGCGAGCACGCCCACCCGCCGGCCCAGCCTGCGGTAGGCGCTCACCAGCGCGGTGGTGGAGGTCGACTTGCCCACACCGGGTGATCCGGTCAGCCCGACCACGTACGCGTTGCCGGCCAACGGCGCGAGCGCGGCCATCACCTCGCGCAGTTTCGGCGACGCGTCCTCGACCAGCGAGATCAACCGGGCGACCGCCCTCGGCCTGCCCTCCCGGGCCTGGGCCACCAACGTCGCGACATCCATCCCCGACCTCATGCGCCACCGCTTCCCTGCTCGGATATGCCGAAACGACCCCGCAGTCGGCGCGACGCACACCCAGGTGTGCGCCACGCGACTCCGAGATCGTTTCAGGTGGGTGTATCACCGGGAACCGCCCGGTCGGCACCACCCGCCGGGTCCGGGCGCGGGCCCGGGTGCGCGGCGACCGGATCGGCTCAGTTGCCCGGGACCGTGATGATCAGCGCGTCGCCCTGGCCACCGCCGCCGCACAGCGCCGCCGCGCCGGTGCCGCCGCCGCGTCGCTTGAGTTCGAGTGCCAGGTGCAGCACCACTCGGGCGCCGGACATCCCGATCGGGTGACCCAGGGCGATCGCCCCGCCGTTGACGTTGACCTTGTCGGTGCCGACCCCGAGGTCGCGCATCGACTGCACGGCCACCGCCGCGAACGCCTCGTTGATCTCGATCAGGTCCAGGTCCTCGACGCTCAGGCCCTGCTTGCCCAGCGCGTGCTTGATCGCGTTCGAGGGCTGCGACTGGAGCGAGTTGTCCGGGCCCGCGACGTTGCCGTGCGCGCCGATCTCGGCCAGCCACTCCAGGCCCAGCTCCTCGGCCTTGGCCTTGCTCATCACCACGACGGCGGCGGCGCCGTCGGAGATCTGCGAGGCCGAACCCGCGGTGATCGTGCCGTCCTTGGTGAACGCCGGGCGCAGCTTGCCCAGGGACTCCGCGGTGGTGTCCGGACGCACACCCTCGTCGGTGGCGAACGCGATCGGCTCGCCGCGCCGCTGCGGGATCTGCACCGGCACGATCTCGGCGTCGAAGACGCCGTTCTTCGCGGCGGCGGCGGCCCGCTGGTGCGACAGCGCCGCCACCTCGTCCTGCTCCGCGCGCGAGATGTTCAGCTTGCCGTTGTGGTGCTCGGTCGACTCGCCCATCGGGATGTTGTCGAACGCGTCGGTCAGCCCGTCGTAGGCCATCGCGTCGAGCATCTCGACCGCGCCGTACTTGAAGCCCTCCCGGGATTTCGGCAGCAGGTGCGGGGCGTTGGTCATGGACTCCATGCCGCCCGCGACCACGATGTCGAACTCGCCCGCGCGGATCAGCTGGTCGGCCAGCGCGATCGCGTCCAGGCCGGAGAGACAGACCTTGTTGACGGTGAGGGAGGGCACGTTCATCGGGATGCCGGCCTTGACCGACGCCTGGCGGGCGGGCATCTGCCCGGCACCCGCCTGGAGCACCTGGCCCATGATCACGTACTGGACCTGGTCTCCGGTGATGCCCGCGCGCTCCAGCGCGGACTTGATCGCGATGGCGCCGAGGTCGGTGCCGGAGAAGCCCTTGAGGGATCCGAGCAGACGACCCATGGGCGTGCGGGCCCCGGCGACGATGACAGAACCGGCCATGAGGGTGGCCTCCACAACTTTATGGTCGGGGTGCCATCGCCAGGCGGTCCGGACGACGTGCGGCATCCCCGCGACGGACGTGAAGTTGTTCCGGAACCTACCCGGAAGGGCCGCGACCGTGGCAGGGGGCTCCGATGTGACGGAACCCACCATGTCGGGCCGCCCAAACCGAGTGGGCTCTCACCCATAGTCTCGTTTGGACGGACCGGGTATCTACTCGCAGGTAACCCGGGTATTTCCCAGAGGCCTTTGGAGGCCATGGTGCTCACGCGTATCGACCACATCGGCATCGCCTGCCACGACCTCGACGCGACGGTGGCGTTCTACACAACGACCTACGGTTTCGAGGTGTTCCACACCGAGATCAACGAGGAGCAGGGCGTCCGCGAGGCGATGCTCAAGATCAACGAGACCTCGGACGGCGGCGCCTCCTACCTCCAGTTGCTGGAGCCCATCCGGGACGACTCCACCGTCGCCAAGTGGCTCGCCAAGAACGGCGAGGGCGTGCACCACATCGCCTTCGGCACCGCCGACGTCGATGCGGACTCGGCCGCGATCAAGGACAAGGGCGTGCGGGTGCTGTACGACGAGCCGCGTCGTGGTTCCATGGGCTCGCGCATCACTTTCCTGCACCCCAAGGACTGTCACGGTGTGCTCACCGAGCTGGTGACCTCGGCCGCGAAGCCCGACGCGGAGCACTGAGCCGAGCGCTCCACCCGCGCCGGCGCGCGGCATTCCGGCGACCGCCCGCGACATCCCGCACGCGGCGCCGGCCCCGACCATGCCTCGCCCCGCCCGACAACCCGTCAAGCGAGCGGCGCAGTTCCTGCGACTCCGCCTCTTGTCGGGTTTGTGCGGACCGCCTAGCGTTACCGGCGGGTAAGTTCAGCAAAGTTCAACAAACCCTCATGTTGTCCCATGCTTCACACGCCGACCCATGGAGGCCGACGATGAAGGAGATCCTCGACGCCATCCTCGCGGGGGACACCCCCAAGGAGGCGTACGCAGCGCTCCCGCTTCCCGACTCGTACCGCGCCGTCACCGTCCACAAGGACGAGGAGACGATGTTCGAGGGCATGGAATCGCGGGACAAGGATCCGCGTCAGTCGCTGCACGTCGAAGACGTGCCGCTGCCCGAACTCGGCCCCGGCGAAGCCCTCGTCGCCGTGATGGCCAGTGCAATCAACTACAACACCGTGTGGACCTCGCTCTTCGAGCCGGTCTCCACCTTCCGCTTCCTGGAGAAGTACGGCCGCAACTCGGAGCTGACCAAGCGGCACGACCTGCCCTACCACGTGGTCGGCTCCGACCTCGCGGGTGTCGTCCTGCGCACCGGCGCGGGGGTCAACGCCTGGAAGCCCGGCGACGAGGTGGTCGCGCACTGCCTGTCGGTCGAGCTGGAGAGCGCGGACGGGCACGCGGACACGATGCTCGACCCCGAGCAGCGCATCTGGGGCTTCGAGACCAACTTCGGCGGCCTCGCGCACATCGCCCTGGTCAAGAGCAACCAGCTGATGCCCAAGCCGGCACACCTGTCGTGGGAAGAGGCCGCCTCGCCGGGCCTGGTCAACTCGACGGCGTACCGCCAGCTCGTCTCGCGCAACGGCGCCGGCATGAAGCAGGGCGACAACGTGCTGATCTGGGGCGCCTCCGGCGGCCTGGGCTCGTACGCGACCCAGTTCGCCCTCGCCGGCGGCGCGACGCCGATCTGCGTGGTGTCCTCCGAGGACAAGGCGCAACTGTGTCGGGACATGGGCGCCGAGCTGGTGATCGACCGCCGGGCCGAGGACTTCCGCTTCTGGAAGGACGAGCGCACCCAGGACCCGCGCGAATGGAACCGGTTCGGCAAGCGCATCCGCGAACTCACCGGCGGCGAGGACGTGGACATCGTCTTCGAGCACCCGGGTCGCGAGACGTTCGGCGCCTCCGTGTACGTCACCCGCAAGGGCGGCACCATCGTGACCTGCGCATCGACGTCGGGTTACATGCACGAGTACGACAACCGTTATCTGTGGATGAGCCTGAAGCGCATCGTCGGCTCGCACTTCGCCAACTACCGGGAGGCGTGGGAGGCGAACCGTCTGGTGGCGAAGGGTAAGATTCACCCGACGTTGTCGCGCACCTACGCTCTGGAAGACACCGCCCAGGCGGCCCGGGACGTCCACCGGAACCTGCACCAGGGCAAGGTGGGCGTACTGTGTCTTGCACCGGAGGAGGGCCTGGGGGTTCGGGACGCCGAGATGCGAGCGCGGCATATCGACGCCATCAACCGCTTTCGTAACGTCTGACGGCGGTCCCTGGATCTGAGACCATTCTCCCTGGTAGTCAATGCGGTACGGGCGGTTCCGGATGTACATACGGGGTCGCGTCGTCACCAACCGGTCGGAAACGGCCGATTTGCAGTACTGAAACGTACGCGGCCAGGGGATGGAGTGGGACCCCACAGTGCGGGGCTACGACCGCTACCAAGTTGACGAGCACCTCGAACTGCTCGACGACGAGATCAAGCGGCTGAAGAAGGAGCGCGACGACACCGTCGCACACGCGGAGGACCTCGGCTATCAGGTCGAGGTTCTCCGCGCGAAGCTGCATGACCTTCGCCGCCAGCTCGCCACGCCCCGATTCGACAGCATCGGCGGCCAGGCCGAGCAGATGCTGCGCAATGCCCAGTTGCAGGCCGATCAGGTCCGCGCGGACGCCGAGCGCGAACTCCAGGAGTCGCGCGCGACCACGCAGCGCCTGCTCCAGGAGGCCGCCGCGCGCTCCGCCCGGCTGGAGGCCGACTGGCAGGCCGAGGTGATGGAGCGCCGCCGGCGCCTGGACGAGGAACTGGCCCAGGCACGCCAGGCCACCGAGGCCCGGGTCAACGAGAACGTCGCGTGGGCCGAGCAGTTGCGTGCCCAGGCCGAGGAGCGTTCGCGCCAACTCCTGGACAACGCCCGCGCCGAGGCCGAACGGATCGCCGCCGCCGCGCGCGAACAGGCCGTCGGTACCAGCGAGAGCACCCGCGCCGAGGTCGAATCGCTGCTCTCCCGGGCGCAGAGCGACGCGGACCGGGTGATCGCCGAGGCCAAGGCCCGAGCGAGCGCGGCCGTGGACCAGTCCGAACAACTGCGCACCGAGACCCGCACCCGTGCGGAGAGCCTGGTGGGCGACGCCCGGGTCGAGGCCGCCCGGATCATCGGCGAGGCACGATCCGAGGCCGAGCGGGTCACCGGCGAGGCCGGTGCCCGCGCACAGGGCGCCTCCGAGAACACCGCGAAGCTGCTCGAATCCGCCCAGTTGGAGATCGAGCGGCTGCGCGCCGAGGCGGCCGGCGAGGCGGACCGCCGCCAGGCCGAGGCCCAGCGCCTGCTCCAGGACGCCGAGGTCGAGGCGAGCGAGAAGCTCGGCAAGGCCGCCGGCGACGCCGAGGCGTACCTGGCCAAGGCCCGCGCGGAGGCGGACAAGGTCACCGCCGAGGCCCGCGCCGCGGCCGAGCGGCTGCGCGCCGAGGCACTCGCCGAGGCGGACCGGCTGCGCGACGAGGCCCGCACCGAAGTCGAGTCGCTGCGTACCGACACCCGCACCGAGTTGGACACCGCCCGCGAGGAAACCCTGGCCCGGGTCGACGAGTTGGAGGCCGGGGCGCGCGCGGAGATCGAGCGTCGCCGGCAGGAGGTGGACCGACTGCGGGCCGAGGCACAGCAGTTGCTCACCAACGCCGAGGCCGGCGCCGCCGAGCGCCTGGAGACCGCCGCGCGGGCCGCAGACGACCTGATGGCCAAGTCCCGGTCCGAGGCGGAGCGGCTGCAGAGCGAAGCCCGCACCGAGGCGGACGAGTTGCGGGCCCGCGCACAGGCCGACGCCGAGGCGGTCGAGGTACGCACCCGCGAGTCGAGCGATCGACTGGCCAACGAGGCCCGCGAGTACGCGGACCAGGTGCGCGCCAAGGCCGCGCAGAGCGCCGAGGAACTGCTGGAGACGGCCCGCGCCGAGACCGGCAAGCTGCGCGAGAAGGCGGTTGCCGACACGCACCGCCTGCGCGAGCTCACGCAGCGCCAACAGGCGGAAGCCGTCGAGGAGTTGCAGCGCGCCCAGGACGAGGCGCAGAGCCTGCGCGAGGAGGCCGCGAGGGCCGCCGAGCAACTGCGCGAGGAATCGGCCGCGCAGGCCGCGGAGCGGATCGAGGCGGCCCGGGCCGAGGCGGAGCGGGTGCGCACCGAGGCCGCCGAGAACGCCGGTCGTTCGCACGCCGAGGCCGAGGAACTGGTGGCCAAGGCCCGGACCGAGGCGCACAAGGCCACGACCGACGCGTCCCGCGCGGCCGAGGAAATGATGCGTTCCGCCGAGCAGGCCGCCGTCGAGCTGCGCGAGCAGGCGATGGCGCAGGCCGAGGCGGTCCGCGCGGAGGCCGAGCGGCAGGCGGCCGAGCTGCGTACCCGTACCGAGGAACTGCGCGCCCGCGCCGAGCAGTCCGCCGGCGAGGCCGAGGCCGCGCTGGACCGGGCCCGGGCGGACGCCCAGGCCACCATGGAGCAGGCCCGGGCCGAGGCCGGCGCGCGCACCCAGTCGGCCGCGGTCAAGGCGGACGAGCTGATCGGCAAGGCCCGCGAGGAGGCCGAGAAGGTCCTCACCGACTCCCGTGAGGAGGCGGACGGGATGCGCTCGGCCGCCCGCCGGGACGCCGCCTCGATGCGCGAGGAGGCGGAGACCGAGGCGCGCACGCTGCGCGAGGAGACCGAGAGCACCGCACGTTCGGTGCGCGAGGCCGCCGAGAGCGCGGCGCTGACGCTGCGCGAGGAGAGCACCGAGACGGCCCGCACGCTGCTGGCCGGCGCGGAGGCGGACGCGACCCGGATGCGGACCGAGGCCGAGGCCGCCGCGCAGGCGCTGCGCGAGAAGACCACCGATACCGCACGTTCGGTGCTGGAACAGGCCGACGCGGAGGCCGAGCGCATGCGCACGGAGGCCGAGACGGCCGCCCGCACGCTGCGCGAGGAGACCACCGAGACCGCACGTTCGGTGCTGGAGCAGGCGCACGCCGAGGCGGAGCGCATGCGTACCGAGGCGGAGGAGGCCGCCCGCACGCTGCGCACCGAGACGGCGGCGACCGTGCAAGCCGCGTTGGACAAGGCGGAGAAGGACGCCGCACGGATGCGCGCGGAGGGCGAGGAGACCGCGCTCGGCATCCTCGAACAGGCCGACGGCGAGGCCCGCACCCTGCGCCAGGAGGCGACCGCGGCGCTGGCCGCGGCCAACGCCGACGCGGATGCGGCGCGAGCGCAGGGCGAGACCGACGCGGACCGGGCCAGGTCCGAGGCGCAGACCGCCGCCCGGGCGCTTCTGGAGCGGGCCGAGCGCGACGCGGAGCAGGTGCGCACCGAGGCCGACACCGCCGCCCGCACGCTGCGGCAGGAGGCCGCCACCGCACTGGAGGCCGCGCGCGCCGAGGCCGAGCGGCTGCACGCCGAGGCGACCGCGGCGCTGGCCGCGGCCGACCACGACGCGAGCACGCTGCGCGAGGAGGCCGCCACGGCGCTGGCGGAGGCGACGGCGGAGTCCGAGCGGCTGCGCAGCGAGGCCGAGACGGCCGCGCTGACCCAGCTCGAACAGGCGGACACCGACGCCGCCCGGATGCGCGAGGAGGCCGAGGCCGAGGCGACCCGGCTGCGCACCCAGGGCGCCCAGGCGCTGGAGGAAGCCCGCGACGAGGCGGCCGAGTTGCGCGACCGCACCAAGGCGCGGGCCCGCGAACTGTTGGAGAAGGCCGAGGCGCGGGGCACCGATCTGCTGGAGAGTGCGACCACCCAGGCCCGGTTGGCCAAGGAGGACGCGGCTCGCGCGGTCGCCGAGGCGCAGGCCGAGGCGGAGGCCGTACGGGCCGCGGTGGTGGGCATCGAGGACGCCGCCCGCGAGGAGTCGGACCGGCTCACCGCGCTCGCCGAACGCGACCTGGCCAAAGCCCGCGACGACGCCGAGACCACGCTGGTCCGGGCCCGCGCGGAGGCGGACGCCACGGTCACCGCGGCGCGCAAGCACGCCGAGCGGATGAAGTCCGATTCCGACCGGGAGGCCGAGAAGACCCGAACGGCCGGACGGGAAGCGGCGAACAAGGAGCTGCGCGAGGCCGAGGAGGCCGCGACCGAACTGCGCGACCAGGCCCGCGCGGAGCTGGAGCGGGCCGCCAATGAGGCCGAGGATCTGCTGATTCGGGCGAAGGGTCGGGCCACCGAGATCGTCGGCACGGCCGAGCACAAGGCCGAACAGCGCCTCAACGAGGCCAACGACGCGGCGAACCGGCTGATCGCCGAGGCCGAGGCGGAGGACGAGCGGCTGCGCGCCGAGGCGACGGCGGTGATAGAGAAGGCGCGCAAGGACTCGGACGCGATGATCAGCGAGACGCGCCGGGACACCACCGCCACCCGCGAGCGCTCGGACAAGGAGGCCGAACAGGCCGTCGAACGCGCCCGCCGGCAGGCCGCGGAGGGCCTGAAGCAGGCCGGGAAGCGGGTCGACGACCTGGTCGCCGCCGCGGAGGAACAGGTGAGCGAGGCCCGCGTGGACGCCGAGAAGATGAAGGTGGCCGCGGCGGAGGAAGCCGAGCGAATTCGTGACAAGGCCGGTTCCGAGGCGGATAGGGTACGGATTGCCGCGGTGAAGAAGGCCGAGGCGTTGCTCTCGGAAGCGGAACAGCGCCTGGCCGACGCCCAGAAGGGCGCGGACGACCTGCGGGCGAAGGTGGCCGAACAGGTGGCCGCCGCCCAGCGGGAGGCGCAGGCGGTCCGTCGCAAGACCGCCGCGGACGCCGAGAAGGTTCTCGACGAGGCGCGGAAGGAGGCGGAGCGACTGCGCACCGAGGCGCGCAAGGACGCGGACCGTCATCGTGCCGACGGACAGCGCAAACTCGACGAGTTGAACCGCAGACGCAAGGACATCACCGCGGAGATGTCGCGCGTGCAGGGCGTGTTGGACGCGCTCGCCGCTCCCGCGGGTCTGTCCTCCGGCAAGGGCAACTCCTCGTCGGGCAAGGGCCCCGCGGCGAAGGGTGCCGGTTCGTCGTCATCCGATTGAGCGATGCCGGCCGGTTCTTATCCCCCGGTCAGGTCGATGCTCCGCCCGATTCGTGCCAGGATTCCACCCGTCACCTCATTCACCGCACCCGTCATACGACAGGAACCCCATGAGCGACACTAACTCTCCGCACGGCTTCGACATCGTCCGCCGTGGGTACGAGCGTTCGCAGGTCGACGACCGCATCACGAAGCTCGTGTCGGACCGTGACAGCGCGCTCGCGAGGATCTCGGCGCTGGAGAAGCGGATCGAGGAACTGCACCTCGAAAGCCAGAACGCGCAGGCCCAACTCGCCGACGCCGAACCGTCCTACGCGGGTCTCGGCGCCCGGGTGGAGAAGATCCTCCGCCTTGCCGAGGAAGAGGCCAAGGACCTGCGCGAGGAGGCCCGCCGCGCCGCCGATCAGCACCGCGAGTTGGCCGAGGCCGCCGCGCAGCAGGTCCGTTCCGATGCCGAGCAGTACGGCAAGGAGCGCAAGGCCAAGGCCGAGGACGAGGGTTCGCGGATCCTCGACAAGGCCAAGAGCGACGCGGCCCAGCTGCGCGGCGAGGCGGCCAAGGACGCGTCGGCCAAGCGTGAGGAGGCCGAGGCCCTCTTCGAGGAGACCCGGGCCAAGGCCGCCCAGGCCGCCGCCGACTTCGAGACCAACCTGGCCAAGCGCCGCGAGCAGTCCGAGCGCGACCTGGCGGCTCGTCAGGCCAAGGCCGAAAAGCGCCTGTCCGAGGTCGAGCACCGGGCCGAGCAACTGCGCCTGGAAGCCGAGAAGCTGCGTACCGACGCCGAGCGTCGCTCGCGTCAGACGATCGAGACCGCGCAGCGCCAGGCCGACGACATCGTCGCCGACGCGCGGGCCAAGGCCGACCGGATCCGCTCGGAGTCCGAGCGCGAGCTGGCCGCGCTGACCCACCGTCGGGACAGCATCAACGCGCAGCTGACCAACGTGCGCGAGATGTTGGCCACCCTCACCGGCGCGGCCGTCGCCGCCGCGGGTGTGAGCATCGATGACGACGACGACAAGATGCCGGGTGTGCCGGCGCAGCAGAGCCGCTGACGCTCCCGCGGGGAGTTTCCGCACGGGCCGTAGCGGCCGACTTCCGCGGCCGGGCGGCGGACGGGTTCCACGAGGACCCGCCCGCCGCCCGGCCGCATTTTCATGACGCAGTCTCGGGGCCCGTCGGCGGGATGCGATTCGTGTCGAATCGTCGGATCCGAGCAGGGTGAACGAGGAGCAACGGGGCATGGGTCGACTCGGCAACATCTGGCCGCGCCGCAGATCGGGGGCGCCCACCGGCAACGGCAGCGCCCCGGATGCGGGCGCGGGCACGGCGGCGGACGGGGCCGGCGCACCCGCGCAGCCCGCGGACCCGGCCGCAGGCGACCGGACACCGCCGGGCAAACCGGCGGCCGCGCCGGGGACTTCGGCCGATCCGGTGCCGGTACCGGTGCCCGTGCAGGCCCGGGTCGGCTCGGCCGATCCCGATCCCGATCCGGCGGGCGCGGCCGATCCGGCGCCGCGACCGGACCCGGCCGGTGCCGCGGACGACCCCGCCGCCGGCGCGCGCGTCGACGCGGGCACGGTCCTCCCGGCGCAGGCCGACGGCGAGGACCCGGCCTCGACCCAGGCCTCGGTCCGGCCGTGGACCGGCGTCGGCTCGCGGTTCGGCGACCCCGGTCAACCGCTACGGCGTTCGTCGCCGTTCTACATCGGCTTCATCGGCGGCCTCGGGCTGATCACCGCGTGGTTCCTGGCCCAGGCCGTGCTGGGCATCCAGCACGTCCTGATCGTCATCCTGATCTCGTTCTTCCTGGCCGCGGGTCTGAACCCGTTCGTGGAGCGGCTGGAGCGTCGGGGCATGGCCCGGCGCTGGGCGGTGTGCACGGTCGCCCTGGGCTTCATAGTGGTGACCGCCGGCTTCGCCACCGCGATCGCACAACCGCTGGTCGAACAGACGTCGAGCCTGATCAACTCCATCCCCGACAGCCTCACGGAACTGCGCAACAACGAGAGGTTCCGCAAGCTCGACGAGAAGTACGACCTCGTCACCCGGGCCAAGGACTGGGCCGCGGACGCCAATACCGCGCAGAACGTGGCGGGCGGCCTGTGGGGCTTCGGCAAGATGGTGCTGACCTCGGTGTTCGACACGCTCACCGTGATCGTGCTGACGCTCTACTTCCTGGGCGCGCTGCCCAGCATCAAGAACCACCTGTACAACCTGTTCCCGAAGTCGCGCCGGGCCCGGGTGCGGCTGCTCGGCGACGAGATCCTGTCCGGGATCGGCGGCTACGTGAACGGCGCGCTGATCGTGGCCACCTGCGCGGGCCTGTCCTCGTTCATCTTCCTGATGGTCCTGGGCAACGACTACGCACTGCCGCTGGCGCTGGTGATCGCGTTCACCGACCTGATCCCGATGATCGGCGCCACCATCGGCGCCGCGGTGGTGTCGGTCGTGGTCTTCTTCGACTCCCCCGGCAAGGCGCTCACGTGCGTGATCTTCTTCCTGGCCTACCAGCAGTTCGAGAACTACCTGATCTATCCGCGGGTGATGAACCGCGCGGTGAACGTGCCGCCCGCGATCACGGTGATCGCGGCGCTGGTCGGTGGCGCGCTGCTCGGCGTGACGGGGGCATTGCTCGCAATTCCCATCGCAGCCGCTGTATTGCTCATACTCCGCGAAGTGGTCACACCTCGCCAGGATCAAGCCTGAGCTTGTCAATCGTCCCGTGGGATGATTCGCGGGACTTCCCTCGAACCTGTGACCGGAACAGGGCCCGCCGTGCGGCTGCCGTCGGCAGCGGCCGTTCGGCCCTAAGCTCGAACCTCAACATCTCAACCAGCTCATGCACCGAAACCATCCTGGGAGTGCGGCAACAGATGATCGAAGCGAGAGGGCTCACCAAACGCTACGGAAACAAGCTGGCGGTGGATCAGCTTTCCTTCCAGGTGCGTCCGGGCTCGGTGACCGGCTTCCTCGGCCCCAACGGCGCCGGTAAATCGACCACCATGCGGATGATCCTCGGGTTGGACGCACCGACCGGCGGCAATGTCACGGTCAACGGCCGCCCGTACGACCATGTCCAGGCCCCGCTGCGGGAGATGGGCGCGCTGCTGGACGCCAAGGCGATGCACGGCGGCCGGACCGCGTACAACCATCTGCTGTGCCTCGCGCAGAGCAACGGCATCCCCAACCGCCGGGTGGACGAGGTGCTCGGGATGGTCGGCCTGACCCAGGTCGCCAAGAAGCGCGCGGGAGGCTTCTCGCTCGGCATGGGCCAGCGGCTGGGCATCGCGTCCGCGCTGCTGGGCGACCCCGGCATCCTGATGTTCGACGAGCCGGTCAACGGGCTCGACCCCGAGGGCATCCTGTGGATCCGCAACCTGATGAAGCAGCTCGCTTCCGAGGGTCGCACCGTCTTCGTCTCCAGCCACCTGATGAGCGAGATGGAGGTGACCGCCGACCACCTGATCGTGATCGGGCAGGGGCGGATGATCGCCGACACCTCGATGCGCGACTTCATCGAGACGAACTCGCAGTCGTTCACGGTGGTGCGCTCGCCGCAGGCGGAGAAGCTCAACACGCTGCTCCAGGGCAAGGGCGCGACGGTCACCCCGGACCAGACGGTGCCCGGCGCCTTTCGCGTGCACGAGTTGCCGCCGGCGACGATCGGCGACCTCGCCGCCGAGCACGGCATCGCGCTGCACGAGCTCTCGCCGCGCTTCGACTCGCTCGAAGAGGTCTACATGCGGATGACCCAGCACAGCGTGGAGTACCGCGCCGGGCTGCCGGGCGGCCCGCCGCCCGGATGGGGTGCACCCGGGATGGCACCGCCGCCCGGCTATCCGCAGCAGGGCGGTCCGCAGTTCGCCGGTCCGCCGCCGGGATACCCGCAGCAGGGTGCGCCCGGTGCGCCGTGGGGAGCCCCCGTCGGGGCCCCGGGTGCCGGCGCCCCGAACCTGTCCAAGCCGCAGTCCAACGGAAGCGAGGGCTGAGCGATGGCACAGAACACTCCGCCCCCCATGCCGCAGAACCAACCGCACGTGCCGCAGCAGCCGCACGTGATGGCGCCCGCGCACATGGCCCCTCCGCAGCAGGCATTCCAGCAGCCGGGCGGGCAGTTCGCGTCGCCCGCGCAGCAGGCGCCGTACCCGCCGGTGCAGCAGGTGCAGCTCGGCGGCCAGGTCGGCGGCGGCAACGCGGGCTTCGGTCGGGTGCTGCTGTCCGAGTGGACCAAGATCCGCACGGTCCGCTCGACCATGTGGACGCTGGCCGTGATGGTGCTGCTGATCCTGGGTCTGGGTGTGCTGCTGGCCGGCACGGTCAATCCGGACACCGACGACGACTACGTGAGCATCGCGCTGATCGGCGTGATCATCGCCCAGCTCGCCGCCGCGACGCTGGGCGTGCTGACCATCTCCGCCGAGTACACGACGGGCATGATCCGCACCACGCTGACCGCGTACCCGCGCCGGCTCCAGGTGTTGATCGCCAAGGGCGTGGTCTTCGCGGGCCTGATGTTCGGGGTCGGTGTGGTCACGATGGGCCTGACCGCCGTGATCGGCAAGTCGATGCTGACCTCGCGGATCGGCGAGTCCAGCGCCGACGTCGACCTGCTCCGCAGCATCGTCGGCGGCTCGCTCTACCTGGCCGTGATCGGTCTGTTCGGCCTCGGCCTGGGCGTGTTGTTGCGGCATTCGGCGGGTGCGATCACCGCGCTGATGGGCGTGATCCTGCTGCCCATGATCATCGGCCCGTTCCTGCCGCACTCGGTCGGCGAGAAGGTCATGGAGTACTCGCCGATGTTCGCGCTCGGAAAGCTGATCGGTGGCGGTGGCGACGACGGCGGCCCGGGCCCGTGGCCCTCGTTGCTGCTGATCGCGGCGTACGCGTCGATCGCACTGATCGCGGGCGGGATCCGGCTGCGTTCGCGCGACGTGTGACCGGCCCGGTCCGGCGGTTCGCCCGGCCGCTCGGCGAGGCGATCGGCCGACCGCCTGTCGCGGCGATCGGCTGACAGTTCGTCGAAAATGTTGGTCCGTATACCGAAAAGGTCTCGCTCGACAGTCGTCGGGCGGGACCTTTCGGCCGTTTTCGGGGCGACTCGCACAGCCACTGAGGGCACATCGAAAGATGGTCCGACGATATGCTCACGTCTCATGTATGGGCAGGGGGATCCAGGAACACCCAACGCAGCGGACGCGGCACCTGTGCGCGTTCCCGCTCCCGTTCACCAGAGCCGGCGCTCGGGGGGCGGAGTGGCTGCGGGGCTCGGTTCCGCGGCGGCCGTCTTCGCATTGGCGGGGATCGCGACCGCCGTCGTCCTGCTGGGCGATTCGGACACCGTGTGGCAGTCGGTACTCGCCGGCACGCTGCTCACCACCGCCGTCGCGCTGTCCTCGATCGCCGCGTGGTTGCGGCACCGGGTCTCCGAGCGGCGCATCGCCCGACTGCGTGAGCTGACCGTGCGTCAGGCCGCGGAGGGCGCCCGACTGGAGGCCGAACGCGCCCGCCTGGAGGCGGAACACGACGAGCTGTTGCGCGGACGCGCCGCACTCGCCGACGAGGAGACCCTGATGCGCGGCCGGGTCCACGACGTGTTCGTGAACCTGTCGATGCGCACACTGACCCTGGTCGAGCGGCAACTGGACCTGATCGAGAAGCTCGAACACGGCGAGGACGAACCCCAGCGGCTCCAGGACCTGTTCCGGCTCGACCACCTCGCCACCCGGATGCGCCGCAACAGCGAGAACCTGCTCGTGCTCGCGGACGCGGACGAGCGACGCGGCCGACGCCCACCGATCCCGCTGCTGGACGTGGTCCGCGCCGGTGTCTCCGAGATCGAGCGCTACGAGCGGATCGACGTCGGCCACGTTCCGCGCGCCGAGGTACTCGGCCGCGCCGCCGACGACGTCGGCCACCTGCTCGCCGAACTCCTGGAGAACGCCGCGGCCTACTCGGCGCCCGAGTCCCGGGTGGAGATCGGTGGCTGGACGCTGGAGAACGGCGAGGTCGTGTTGTCGGTGGACGACAACGGGATCGGCGTACCGGCGGACCGGCTCACCGAGTTGAACTCGCAGATCGAACGCGACAGCACCGAGGAGGAGGCCGCCGGCGGCGCGGGCGGCCTGGGCGTGTTCGTGGTCGGCCGGCTGGCGCGCCGGCACGGCATCAGGGTGCAGCTGCGCCCGCGCCCGCAGGGCGGCCTGAGTGCGGTCGTGGTGATCCCGGCGACGGCGTTCAACGGCCAGGGCCCCTCACCCGCCGACTTCTCCGCCGAGCGGGACCGGGAGCAGGAGCGCGAGCGGGACCGGATGGCCATCCCGGGCGTCGCCCCCGGCGCACGGGCCATCCCGCCCGGCGCCGCCCGCCTGGCGCTGCCGGCACGGCCGGCCGAGACCGCTCCGACGCCCGCCGTCGCGGTCGAGGCAGCCGGGGTCGAGGCCGCCGCGCCCCCTCGGACCACGCCCGCCGCATCGCGCGGTCCGGTGGTGCCGCGCGAGGATGCCGCGCCGCCCACCCGGACGCCGAAGGGGCTGCCCAAGCGCACGCCGGCCGCCAACCCCGCGCCGGCGCCGGAGGAGGCGGCGGCGAAGCTGCTCGCCCCGGGCGCACTGTTCGCGGACGCCGAAGCGGGCGAGGCCGCGGTGGCGGAGGCCGCCGACGCGCCCCGGGCCGGTACACCGCCGACCGCCGCGCCGACCGCCACGGTCCCCCCGCCGGCCCGGCGTACCGCGGCGCCGAAGCCGCAACCGGCCGCTCCCGCGAAGCCGCACACGGCCGCCGGCGGGGACGGCACGGGGCCCGCCGTCTCCGCGGTCGGCCGCACCCGGCGCGGGCTGCCCAAACGCCTCGTGGTGGGCGACAACAGCGGGGCGGTGCGCGTGGTACCCGCCGCGGACACGTCCCGGGACACCGGCGCGCTCTCCGCCGCCGAACTGCGCAAGCGGCTGACCGGCTTCCAGGAAGGTCTGGAGGCGGCCCGCCGGGAGGGCGAGGCAACCGACCCGGTCGCCCCGTCCGACGAAGAACCCACCTTCCCGCCGCCCGCGCGGGAGGAGACAGGAGGTGGAGACCGGTGACCGGGTCGAATGGCACCACGGCACGCGACGTCGACTGGCTGGTGGCCGGCCTGGCCGGGGATGTCCCGGGGGTCCGCGAGGTCGTCCTGGTCTCCTCCGACGGCTTGATGCTGGCCAGCGCGCGCGGCCCGGACGCGACCGCCGCCGCGGCGGACGCGGAGGAGCAACTCGGCGCGATCGTCAGCGGCCTGGTCGCCCTGGCCGAGGGCACCTCGCGCGTGCTCGACATGGGCGCGGTCCGCCAGGAGATCGTCACGATGGCCGAGGGCTACGTCGTGGCGATGTCCATCAGCGACGGCTCCTGCTTGGGCGTACACGCGGGCGGATCCGCCGACTTGGGCGTGATCGCGTACCAGATGACCTCGTTCGTACGGCGCGCCGGCCACGTCCTGACGCCGGCCCTGCGCGCACAGATGCACCAGGACCGTGGAGGTGGTCGCGTTGGCTCCTGACGGCGGTTATTCCGACTACGACGCAGAGCGGGGGTACGCGTCCCGACCCGACACGGGCGGCCGTACCTCGCGCGTGCGCCCCTACACGCTGACCCGGGGCCGCACCCGGTACGGCCACGTGTTGCTCGTGGAGACGCTGGTCACCACGCTGGACTGCCCCCAGGACGAGACCGGCGACATGCCGGAGGTCGCCCGGATCGTGCACCTGTGCCGAGGGGTTCGGTCGGTGGCCGAGGTGGCCGCGATCCTGCACATGCCACTCGGCGTGGTGCGGGTACTGATCAGCGACCTGGCCTCGCAGGGCCGAATCAGCGTGTACCAGGCCGAGCACGAGGCCGGCCGACCCGATCGCGCGCTGCTGGAGAGGGTGCTCGGTGGACTACGCAAGATTTGATCTCGGCGGACTCGCCGGACTCGGCGACGAGGTCCCGGCCATCCCGCTGCCCGCCGCGGGTGCCGGCGGTCGGCGGATCGGCGAGGGGCCGCCGATCACCTCGACGAAGATCGTCGTCGCGGGCGGCTTCGGGGTCGGCAAGACCACGCTGGTGGCGGCCGTCTCGGAAATCCCGCCGCTGACCACCGAATCGGTCATGACGGTGCTGAGCGAGGACGTCGACGACCTGTCCGGCCTGCCGGAGAAGCGCACCACGACGGTCGCGATGGACTTCGGCCGGATCACCCTGGAATCCGACCTGGTCCTGTACCTGTTCGGCACCCCGGGGCAGAACCGGTTCTGGTTCATGTGGGACGACCTGGTGCGCGGTGCGGTGGGCGCGATCGTCCTGGTGGACACCCGGCGGCTGGAGGACAGCTTCCCGGCGGTGGACTACTTCGAGCGCTCCGGCATCCCGTTCGTGGTCGCGGTCAACCTCTTCGACGACGCACCGCGCTATCCCGAGGAGGATCTGCGCGACGCCCTGTCGATCAGCCCGCGCACCCCGATGACCGAATGCGACGCCCGCGTCCGGGAAAGCGCGGTCGGCGCACTGGCCGAACTGGTCGTGCACGCACTGGAGCTCACGCCGTAGGACGGAGGATGGCACCGATGGAGCAGCCGGAGCCGACGTGGCCGGCGGCGGAGATCACCCTGCGCCCGATCGGGTGGGTGTCCTGCCCGCGCGTGGAACTCCTCGACGACCACTGGGGAGACGCGCCCTCGGTGATCCACCTGGACGCCGACCGCTTCGGCCCGGAGGCACTGGCCGGCCTGTCCGACTTCTCCCACCTGGAGGTGGTCTACCACTTCCACCGGGTACCGGACGAGGCCATCGAAACCGGCGCCCGCCACCCCCGCGGCAACCCGGACTGGCCACGGGTCGGCATCTTCGCCCAACGCGGCAAGAACCGCCCCAACCGCCTGGCGGTATCGAGATGCTCCATCGAACAGGTCGACAACCTCACCATCCACGTCCGCGGCCTGGACGCCATCGACAACACCCCCGTCCTCGACCTCAAGCCCTACCTCACCGAATTCGCCCCCCGAGGCAAACTCCACCAGCCCCCCTGGTCAACGGCCTTGATGACCAACTACTACACACCCTGACCACCCCGACCCACCCACAAGCCAAAACACAACCCCCAACGGGGCGGGCGCTTGAGGCCACTCAGCCGGGCCGGCGCATGAGGCCAAGTAGCCCGGCCGGCGCTTGAGGCCACCCAGCCCCGCCGGCGCTTGAGGCGAACCAGCCCGGCCGGCGCATGAGGCCAAGCAGCCCGGCCGGCGCATGAGGCCACCCAGCCTCGCCGGCGCTTGAGGCGAACCCAGCCCGGCCGGCGTTTGAGGCCAAGTAGCCCGGCCGGCGCATGAGGTCACTCAGCCTCGCCGGCGCTTGAGGCGAACCCAGCCCGGCCGGCGTTTGAGGCCAAGTAGCCCGGCCGGCGCATGAGGCCACCCAGCCCCGCCGGCGCTTGAGGCGAACCCCCCCCCCCCCCCCCCCACACAAAACCCCCCCCAAAACCCGGACAAACCCGCCCCCCAAACCCCGAGGGTCCCCCTGG
>NZ_JBITHP010000005.1:0-115179 GCF_044458105.1 Embleya sp. NPDC050493 | reverse complement strand
ACTCTCTGCGATTCCCCCTGCGCCCTACTTCTTCTCGAGGCTCTCCCGGCGGTTGAGCGTGTCGAGGCCAAGCAGCCGGGCCGGCGCCTGCGGCCACCCAGCCCGGCCGGCGCTTGAGGCCAACCCAGCCCGCCCCACCCGAACACATCACCGCACCAAAGGCAGGAAGATCCCGTCCACGATCTCCTCGAGGTCACGATCGTGCGCAGGGGCGAAGGTCGTCAAAAATTCGTGCCGCAACAGGTCGAAGGGAAGGGACTTGATGCGCTCGGTGAGACGCTCCGGGTCGACCTCACCGCGCTCGACGGCTCGGTCGAAGAGCGTGTCCACAGCTTCCTTGCGCCCGGTCGTGAGCGGATCGGTCAGGTCGCTGGGGCGAGTCCCGGTCGCCTGGTAGTAGGCGGCCAGGTGCGCGATCATGACGGTCGCGAGCTGGACGCGGGTGGCGTTGATCGCCCGCATGAGGGTGAGGACGTCCCCACGCAGACTTCCCGTGTCGGGAATCTCCAGGCGGGACTCCTTCAGGGTGTGCGCGATGGCCGCCCGGACGAGTTCGTCGCGATCGGACCAGCGGCGGTACAGGACGGGCGGGCTGGTACCCGCGCGCTTGACGACGGCGTCCATCGTGAACTTGGCGTAGCCGTGGATGGTCAGCTCTTCCCAGGCCGCATCGAGGAGAGCCTTCTCCAATGCCGCCCCGCGGCGCCGCTCCGTCATCCGCAACCTTCCCTTGGATAGATTTGCCTATCTTATTCTAGCGCCCTACTCTGACCTCCATAAGATAGACATGTTATCTTAAGGAGCACTCATGAAGGCCGACAACACTCGGTTGCCTTCCGTTGCCGCAGACCCCGACCGCATCGACCCGGCCCTGCGCCGCATGACCTTCACCCTGATCATCGGCGCGCTCGCGGTCATCTTCGACACCACGATCATGAGCGTCGCCATCGACGACCTCGCCGGACGGATGCACGCCTCCCTGGCCACCGCCCAGTGGGTGAGCACCGCCTACCTGCTGGCCCTGGCCACCGTGATGCCCGCGGTCGGTTGGCTACAGGCGGCCCTGGGCGGCAAACGCCTGTGGATCGCGGCGCTCGGCCTGTTCCTCGTCGGGTCGCTGCTGTGCGCCACGGCCTGGAACGCCCCGAGCCTGATCGTCTTCCGGGTGGTCCAGGGCTTCGGCGGCGGCATCATGATGGTGCTGATGACCACGCTGATCATGCAGGCGGCCAAGGGCCGCAACATCGGCAGGATCATGTCCTTGATCACCGTGCCCACCGCCCTCGGCCCGGTCCTCGGCCCGGTGATCGGCGGCGCCATCCTGCACCTGGGCGACTGGCGCTGGATCTTCCTGTTCAACGTGCCCTTCTGCGTCGTCGGCGCCTACCTCGCCGCCCGCAACCTGCCCCGGGACCGGCCCGGTCCCCGCCCTCGCCTCGACGTCGTCGGCATGCTGCTGCTCTCACCCGGCATCGCGGCCGTCATCTACGCCCTGACCCGGATCGGCGGCTCCGAGGGGCCGGCCGGCCTCACCGTGGGGCTGCCCCTCGTCGCCGGGCTCGCCCTCCTGCTCGGCTACCTCGGCTGGGCGCTGCGGCGCGGACCGCACGCCCTGATCGACGTGAGGCTGTTCCGCCACCGCGCCCTCGCCTCCTCGTCGGTGTTGGTCTTCCTGTCCGGCGCGGCCCTGTACGGCACCATGATGCTGCTGCCGCTGTACTGGCAGCAGGTACGCGGCGAGGACGCCCTCGGCGCCGCACTGCTCCTCATCCCACAGGGCGTGGGCACGCTCCTCTCCCGCTCGCTCGCCGGCCGGTACATGGACCGCTTCGGACCGCGCCCGGTCGCCATCGCTGCCTTCGCCCTCACCTGCGTGGCCACCGTGCCGTTCGGCTTCGTCACCGCCTCCACCGACAACACCGCACTGATGGCCGTGCTGTTCGTGCGCGGCATCGGACTGGGCGCCGCCATGATCACGATCATGGGCGCCGCCTTCGTCGGCCTGAAGCCCGAGGAGATCCCCCAGGGCTCCGGCATCAGCCGCGTCGCCCAGCAGATCGGCGGCTCGGCGGGCACCGCCCTGCTCGCCGTGATCCTGCAGCGCACCTCCACCGGCGCCCGCACCCCCGCCGCCCTGGCCTCGGGATTCGGCAACGCCTTCTGGTGGGCCACCGCCTTCACCGCCGCCGCCATCCCCCTCTGCCTCCTCCTCCCGGGCCGCCCCGGCGGATAACTCCCGAACCGAGACACCGCACCCACCAAGGAGCCCACCGAAGTCTGACCACCCGCCACGACCAGCCCACCCAACGCAGAACCCCATCGCAAGGTGGGCCGCCAACCGAAATCGGCATACACCCGATTCGGACCCACCGGAGTTCACCCGCGCAGGTCAGGGCCAGGCCCGGATCCTCCCGGAATCTCCACCGCCGGCCGATCGCGGAAGATCACGCAACAACGCCGCCGAGCCCTGGCTTTCCGGGCAATGAGCCGTGCGGAATCCCAAATTCCGCACACTTTGTCAGCTTATCGCCGGGCACCTATCGGAACCCATGATTCCGGACCGCCATCGAAATCCTGCCGTCACTCCGGATCGGCGTGTGCCGCCCACCAACCAATCCATAGCGTGTTTCGCGCCGATCCAACCGACGCACTCGGAGCACCTTCCTTATAAATTGTCGGATTCACCCACAATTATGCAAGGGTTCGCAGGAGAGTACCGGAAATGCCTGAACAGCAGATGGAAGACACTCCCATAAATCGAATCATGTCGCCCGAATACTTCCGCATCGACCCGACGAGCGGCCCTCCCGGAAGCAACATAATTCCGCCGGCCGAACCTTCGCATGCACCCAGACGGCGGGCTGGTGGCGAGGGCTGTCCGGAAAGCAGCGAGCCCTATACTTGGCCGCATATCCAGAACAGCTGGGAAGCATGGACGGCCTGCCGGCGGCCGTCCGCGACAAGGCAAATCGCACGGCGCTGGATCAACGCTTGACCGAGTTTTCACCTGCACTGGCCGGCGGCAAATCTCCCGGTCACGACAAACGCGATGGGACAATCTCACGGCTATCAACAAGGCCTTGGTTGCCGGGTATGCCCGACCGCCCGGCAAGGAGTTGATGGCGACAAGTTCCTTGACGGCCAGGTGGTCATGTCCATCGGCGACCCCGACAAAGCCAAGCATGTCTCTGTTTCGGTACCCGGGACCGGCGCGACCGTCACCGACGGCCTGGAAGGCGGAATCAAGCGGATCGACGCCATGCAATTCGTGGCCGGAAAGCTGACCCCGACGTCATGAGTGGGGATGCCCATGCACATGACGAGTACTGGGATCCGGGGAGCCGAAGCCTGTCCAATCAGGCAAGCGTCGTCATGGGGATGTACAACGACCCGAATCCGCTCCAACACCCGCAACTCAAGTAAGTAAGGGTGCACCTCGTGATTTTCCGCCGCCCGTCCGGTCGGTTCGTCATCCTACCGGTGGTGATTCTGTTGAGCTTGACGTCGGCATGTGGAGGTTCGGTGAACAAACCGGGAACCAAGGTACCGAAAATGTCTGAAGAACAAGCCAAAACCATTACCGAGGAGTACGCCAGGCAGTTCGTCGAGAGTCTTGGAGCCCCCAAAGCCAAGAGTCGACCGGACAGCGGTACGAGTCCGTGTGGAGACGATAATTCCACGAAGAAGAACTTCTGGGCACTCCACGTAGAGAACGTCGTGGTGTCCCCGCAAGCGCAGATTGCAGCTTTCCAGAAGGCCCGCGACATCATTGAGGGAATGGGTTTCAAAACCAGCGAATTCGAGACGCATTCGGTTGCGGGTGCGGAGGCCGGTAAAATGATGGCGATGAAATCCGCGGACGGCTTCAGGATCACTCTCCAGACCACTTCCCCACCGGAGGAAATCATGATCATGGTTTCCAGCCCCTGTCTGGAGCGGCTGCCCGAAGGGCAGAGTGGCGTCTCGGCGGTGCCCGGTAGCGATACTCCCTGAACTCAAGGCGAGCGAAGCCGCGCCATGCAGGCCAGGGCACTGTCGTCCCCGCTCCCGTCGAAGCCGAAGTACTCACCGCGGAGCCGGACACTCACCACGGAGCCGCGTGCTCAGCGCGCCAGTTCCGGCAGTACCTCCTTCCCCAAGCGGTTCACGTTCTCCAACGTCGTCGACGGCACGCCCGCGCCCTCGGTGAACAGCAGGAAGCGGGTGATGCCCGTGCGTTCGGCGGTGCGGGAGAGGCGTCGGACGCAGTCGGTCGGGGAGCCGACCGGGTGGATGCGGCACAGGAAGTCGGTGTACTCGGCGGGGTCGCGCATGTGGCGCTGGCGGTCGTCCACGGTCACGTGCGCGGACAGGCCCCGGCGCAACCACCGGGGCATCGCGCGGCGCAGGGTGTCGGCGGCCTCGCGGTGGGTGTCCGCGACAAAGGCGACGCTCGCGGCGGCGTGCTCGACCGCCTTGGGGTCCCGGCCGCACGCGGATGCGGCGCATTCGTAGGTGCGGACCATCGCGGCCTTCTCCGCGTCGTCGGCGTGCATGCCCAGGAGCATCGGCAGGCCGTGTCGGGCGGCCAGCGAGGCGCTCTCCCTCGAGGTGCACGCGACGATCACCGGCGGGTGCGGGTAGGTGTGCGGACGCGGCACCACCGGCACCTTGCGGAACGCGAAGTGCTCGCCCTCCGCGCCCACCCGCTGGTGGGTGAGCCAGCGCATCAGCAGGTCCAGCGATTCGGGGAAGGCATCCTCGTACCGGCGCAGACCGGTGCCGAAGACCTCCAGGTCCACCCACGGCCCGCCGCGCCCGACGCCCAGGGTGAATCGGCCTCCGGACAGTTGGTCCAGCAGGGCGGCCTGCTCACCGAGAGCGACCGGATGCTGGTTGGACAGCACGCTGATGGCCGTCCCCACCCCGATTCGGTGCGTACGCCCCAGTAGCATGGAGGCGAAGGTGACCGCCGACGGGCACAACCCATACGGCACGAAATGGTGTTCGGCGATCCACGCCTCGTCGAACCCGGCCTCCTCCGCGGCGATTCCCGCGTCCATGGCAGCGGTGAGCACCTCACCGTGATCGCCCGCGTCGAACTGTGCCGCCAGCAGGAAGATGCCCAACTTCATCGCGTCCTCCTCGTCGTGTCCCCGTCGGCCCAGCGGCCGGCCGAGGCCGACGGCGGCGGAACGGGGCGTGGGGCGGGGCGCCCACGACAACACAACGCTCGAAGGACCTCGGAGGTAATCCTTCACCGCTGATGGTTTTCCGCCCGACCGGGCGGCTATCGGCAGGGCACACCGGCAGCCGACCGACGACCACCGACGGGCGGCCACCGCGAACCGATCGACGACCGAGGGCCGACGATCACACCCACCGCCGACCGACGACCGTCGACCGGAATGCCCGAGTGCGCACCCGAACACCCATTCGGGACGGACCGAGGCGAACGGCACATCCCACCGGCCTGTGCCTGTCCGACAGGGGCTGCCATACTCCTGGAACCCCGCGGTACTACTTCGCAGTAACCAAGGCGTACTCCCGCTCGGGAGACGCCATTTCAGCAGCGAGGAGCACAGCAGATGACCCGTGACATCAGCACGGTCGGCGTGGTCGGCCTGGGCACCATGGGCGCCGGCATCGTCGAGGTTCTGGCCCGGGCGGGAATCACCGTCGTGGGAGTGGACGTCTCGGACGAGGCCGTCGCGCGCGGCCGGGCCCGGATCGCCGAGTCGACCTCCCGCGCCACGGCGCGCGGGAAGCTGACCGAGGACCAGCAGCGAGACATCTTCGACCGCATCACCCTCGGCACCGACCTGAACGCGGTCGCCGCGGCGGACCTGGTCCTGGAGGCGATACCCGAGCAGCTGGAGCAGAAGCAGGAGCTCTTCGCCCGGCTCGACAAGATCTGTGGGCCGGAGACCATCCTGGCCACCAACACCTCCTCGCTGTCGGTCACCGAGCTCTCGGTGTCCACCGCGCGTTCCTCGCGCGTCGTGGGACTGCACTTCTTCAACCCCGCGCCGGTGATGAAGCTGGTCGAGGTGGTGCGCACGGTGGTCACCGAGCCCGAGGTGCTCGCCGACGTCGTCGCGCTCGCCGAGCGGCTGGGCAAGTCGCCGGTGGTGGCCGGCGACCGGGCCGGGTTCATCGCCAACGGGCTGCTGTTCGCGTACCTCAACCACGCGGCGTCGATGTACGAGCAGAAGTACGCCACGCGCGAGGACATCGACGCGGCGATGCGCTTCGGCTGCGGTCTGCCGATGGGCCCGCTCGCGGTGCTCGACCTGGTCGGGATCGACACCGCGTACGAGATCCTGGAGCAGATGTATCGCCAGTCGCGCGATCGCCTGCACGCGCCCGCGCCGATCCTCAAGCAGATGCGTACCGCGGGCCTGCTCGGGCGCAAGAGCGGTCGCGGCTTCTACACCTACGAGCAGGCCGGCTCGCCGGTCGTGGTCGCCGAGGCCGGCGAGTCCGCGGCGGTCGCCGGTACTCCGCGCGACGTGCGCGCGGTGGGCGTGGTGGGCACCGGGACGATGGCCACGGGCATCGTCGAGGTGTTCGCCAAGTCCGGCTACGACGTGGTCTACGTCGCGCGCAGCCAGGAGAAGGTCGAGCGGGTGCGTACGGCGCTGGTCCGCTCGCTGGACAAGCAGATCCAGCGCGGCCGGCTGACCGAGGAGGCCAAGGCCGAGGCGCTGGCCCGGGTGATCGGCTCGACCCGGCTCGACGACCTCGCCTTCGCGGACCTGGTCGTGGAGGCCGTGGTCGAGGAACTGTCGGTCAAGCAGGCCCTGTTCGAGAACTTCGACGAGATCTGCAAGCCCGGCGCGATCCTGGCCACCACCACCTCCTCGCTGCCGGTGATCGACTGCGCGGTGGCCACCTCGCGGCCCGGCGACGTGGTCGGCATGCACTTCTTCAACCCGGCGCCGGTGATGAAGCTGGTCGAGGTGGTGCGTACGGTCGCCACCACGGACGACGTGGTGGCCACCATCCACGAGGTCTGTCGCCGGACCAGGAAGCACGCGGTGGACTGCGGGGACCGCGCGGGCTTCATCGTCAACGCGTTGTTGTTCCCGTACCTGAACGACGCGGTGCGCATGCTCCAGGCCAACTACGCGACGGCCGAGGACATCGACACCGCGATCAAGCTGGGCGCCGGTTACCCGATGGGTCCGTTCGAACTGCTCGATGTGGTCGGGCTGGACGTCTCGCTGGCCATTCAGAAGGTGCTGTTCGCCGAGTTCCGCGAGCCGGGCTGGTCGCCGGTGCCGCTGCTGGAGCACCTGGTGACGGCGGGCTATCTCGGCCGCAAGACCGGTCGCGGCTTCCGGGACTACGCGAAGCGGTAGGGCGGGGCGGACCGGCGCGGGCGTCGGGAGGCCGGGAGGCTGGGACGTCGGGACGTCGGGACGTAAGTAGTACGAGAGGGGTACGGGCGTACGCACCGCGTGCACCCGTACCCTTTTTGTGTGCCGCGTCGTAACAAGCCCACCAGCCGCTCCCGGACCGTAGACCGGGACGAGCCCCGCGACCCCAGCCTCGGCTTCGAGGAGCGCGAGTCGGGGGCCGATGGGGAATGGCTGGTGCGTCCGATCAGCGGTCAGGCGGCGACCAAGACCTATCGATGTCCCGGATGCGACCACGAGATCCCGCCGGGCGTCCCGCACGTGGTCGCGTGGTCCGCGGACGGGCGGGTCGAGGAGCGTCGGCACTGGCATCGCCCGTGCTGGAACAGCCGCGGGCAACGGCGAATCACCCGGCGACGGTAGAGCCGCACTCGGCGGCCGCGTCCCGACCCGTGGCCATCCGCCGACCGATCGGGCGCCGGGAGCGGGTCACGAAGGTCGCCGCGAGCAGCAACGCCAGGGCCGGCAGGGTCACCGCGAGCACGAGCGGGACGAGCAGCGCGACCGCCGAGCCCGCCACGTGCAGGCCGGCCGCGCCGATCAGGCCGACCCGGGAGGACGAGCCGGTGTGCCGCCGTTCCCGCAGATTCTTCACCGCCCACACCGACCAGATCACGATCACCAGGCCCAGCAGGGCGAAGAAGGCGATGCCGAGGCCGCTCACCAGGGGGCGGCTGTCCACTTCCCGGTCCCGGGTGACACGCAGGACCAACATCGGCGCGACCACGCCGCAACAGGCGACCGCCGCCACCGCCTCGGCGCACAAGGTCACGATGGCCGCGTACGTCACGATGCCCCGGGTCAACGTCATAAGCCGCGATCGTGCCCGCTGGGCGCGGGTTTGTCGAGAGTTCGTTCGAGTCGGGCGCGAGTGACGCCGGTCGGGCGCGGCGGGCGGACGGACGGGCCCGGAGGTATCGGGTCGGGTCCGTCCGGCGCGCCGGCCCGGTCCACCGCCGCGCGCACGTGCTCGGTGTCGTGGATCGGGTGGCGGGCCGGCTCCTTGCCGGTGATCCGGTCGCCGGCTCCTTGCCGGTGACCGGATCCAACGACGCGGAGGTCTCCCTCCAGGGTCGTGATCACGGCTGGTTCGTTCTTTCGCGCAACACGGACTTCCGCACCTTGCCGGCCGCCGTCAGCGGCAGCGCGTCGACGAACTCGACGCTCCTGGGCGCCTTGTAGCCGGCGATCAACGTCTTCACGTGGGCCCGCAGCAGCTCGGCCGTGAGCTCGCGGCCCGGGTACAGGACCACGACGGCGTGCACCCGCTCGCCCCACTCGGGGTCGGGCAGGCCGATCACGGCGCAGCCCGCGACGTCCGGGTGCGCGTCGACCGCGTTCTCGACCTCGGCGCTGTACACGTTCTCCGCGCCGGTGACGATCATGTCCTTGAGCCGGTCGACCACCGTGACGTAGCCCTCGGCGTCCATGAAGCCCAGATCGCCGGTGTGCATCCAGCCGCCGCGCAGCGCCTGTCCGGTCTCCTCCGGCCGGTTCCAGTACCCCTGCATCACGTGGTCCCCGCGCGAGACGATCTCGCCGATCTCGCCGCGGGCGAGTTCCCGCTCGTCCGGGCCGACGATCCGCACCTCCGCGTGGAAACACGGGCGGCCCGCCGAGCGCAGCTTCGCCGGATCGGCGTCCAGATGGTCCCGTGGCGACAACAGCGTTGCCAGCGGCGAGAGTTCGGTCTGTCCGTAGGCCTGGATCAGGGCGGTGCCGGGCAGTGCCGCGAGCACCCGGTCGAGCAGCGCGGCGGTGATCGGGGACGCACCGTAGGTGAGCAGTCGCAGTGAGGACAGGTCGTGGTCGGCGAACTTCGGGTGCTCCAGCATCATTTGCAACATCGTCGGGGCCAGGAAGACCTCGGTGATGCGTTCGCGCTCGATGGTCGCGGCGACCTGTTCGGGGTCGAAGAAGGGCAGCACCACCTGCGGTATGCCGACGATCGAGGTCATCAGCGAGACGCCGAACCCGGCGATGTGGAACAGCGGGGCCGCGTGCAGGACGCGGGCGTCCGGGGTGAGCCGGTAGGCCGCGGTGACGATCAGTCCGCCCATCGCGGAGGCGAGCACGTTGTCGTGCGAGAGCATCACGCCCTTGGGGAATCCGGTGGTGCCGCCGGTGTAGAAGATCCCGGCGAGGTCGTCACCGCCGCGGTTCGCGTCCGGGATCGGCTCGGCCGCGGCGAGCAGCGCCTCGTAGTCGTGCATCCCGGGCCCGGTCGGCGCGTTGCCCATGTGCACGACCTCGCGCACGCTCGACGAGGCGGCCCGCAGCGCGGGTACCAGACCGGCGAACGTATCGTCGACGATCAGTACCGAGGTCTGCGAGTCGTCCAGCGAGAAGGCGACCTCGGCCGCGCTCCAGCGGATGTTCACCGGGTTCAGCACGCCACCGGCCCACGGGATCGCGCTCAGACACTCCAGGTAGCGGGACGAGTTCAGGGCCAGGATCGCGACCCGGTCGTCCGGACCGACCCCCAGCCCGCGCAACGCACCGGCGAACCCGGCCACCCGCTCCCGCAGTTCGCGAAACGTGGTGCCCGCGGCGCCGTCGATCACGGCCGTGCGCTCCGGCGTCTGTTGGGCCCATCGGTGCACTGGCTGGGTGATGCCCATGGACTGCTCCTCGCGTGGGAGGGGAGGGGTGCGGCCGTGCGGGACGGTCGAGGCGGGAGGACGACCGGGCGGCGGCCGGCCGGGGCGCCGGCGGGCGCGGGAGGGGAGCGGGTATGCGGAGGCGCGGGCACGCCGTCCAGGCCCGCCCGCGCCGCCGAAGGGTTTCGCCGAGGTCTCAGCAGTCGCGCAACGTCGGTGACTGGTTGAGCAGTTGCCCCCGGATGGAGGTGAACTTGGCGTACCGGTCCGCGTCCAGACCCTCGACCGGGAAGACCGCCACGCGGTGGCAGTTCTGGAACGCCAGCCTGACGCCGAAATGCCGTTCCATCGAGCCGCGAATGGCATCCGAGGCCAACGCGCGCAGCAGTTGCCCGCGCTCGGTCTCGGTGCTGGGCGGCACTTGATTGTCCGCGAACGGGCCGCCATCCACCTGGAGTCGCGTCACCAGCGAGGAGACGAGATTCCAGGCGTACGGCAGCGAGGTGCGCACACAGTCGACGAACTCGGCCTCGTCCACGTCACCGCGTTCGGCCTGTTCCAACAGCTTCGCAGGCACATCGAGCGACATCGGTGCTCCTTCCGGCCGGGGCGTACGCAAGTCCGCCCGGCGGTTCGGGTCGTGTCTCGTACGTGGCAGATGGCGCCCATGCAGCGATCACGACACGCCCGAACGCCCATCCGCTCGGCCCGCACCGTCTCCCGACTCACCGTAGGACATCCGACACACATTGCTCCATAGCGAACCGTCGACGAACCCACCTACGCCCCGGGCAGCCGTCCGGCGGTACAACCGGCCTTGTCCAAGGCCGCGTTGGCGATCCGGACGAGGGTGTCGACGAGGAGAGCACGGTTTCCGGGCCTGGCGGGTGCCACCGGTTCGTCGGCTCGCGGGATCAGTGAGGCGGTCAGGGCACCCTGGGTCGTCGGGCCGCCCTCGAGACAGGGCGGCATCTGCACCCATGCCCAGCGGTCGCCGGCGAATCCCACCAATCCGCGTCCGAGCGGGTCGGCATGCTCAGCCTCGATTTCCTCCCCCGTCGGCTCCGATCGAATCGTCCCGGGACCGAAGGTGAAGCTGAAGGCCTTCTCCCGATCGCCGTCCTTCATGCGCACGCTGCACTGGTCGCCGAATTGAGGAAACAGCAGCTTTCCCCCTCCCTCGCGCTGTATCTCGCCGGATCCCAGCAGGTCCCGGACGACCTTGGTGTCGACGAGTCCCTTACAACTCCGGGTCTCCACGAAGGATGATGTGCCGCCCGAGGAACACCCGCTCAGGACGATCACCCCCACCACTGCAAGGACACCGCGACCGATCGATGGCATCAGGGCTCCAATCCGAGGGCACCGCGCAGGATCTCGCCACCCGACGAATAGGAAGAATCCACCTGATATACCGGGATCCTCGTGCCGGTCGCGTCGAGCCACTGGTCCGACAAACCGAACACATACTCGCGTCCGTTGCCGAAGACCTGGGCGATCTGCCGTCGAGCCTGTTCCGAGGTGTCGGTTTGATGCTTGGCCACGAGCCACTCGACTCCGATATTGACGCCGCGTTCGATGACGTCACCGGCGTTGTCGCCGACGAGCGAAACCACACCACCGAAGATGGAACCGGCCGTCTTGGTGTAGAGCGCGAACTTGTCGTTGGCAGCCTTGTCGCCGGTGATCTGATCGATGCTGATGTTGTGCGCCGTCGCCGCGTCGAAGAGTCCGAAAACCTTGGCGGAGTCGCCGAGGAAGCCCTCCGCGGTGACACCGGGTGGATGCTGCTCCGCGATCGCCCGCAGGCCGAGCCCGGTGAACGCGCTTTCCTTCTCGACCAGTTCCGCCATGCTGCCCGGGTTCTTTGCGATCTCCGAGATGACGCGGGCCAAATCGCTTCGGTCCACGGGAGCGAGATAGTCAGGGGCGCCGGGGAACAGCGGGTCGTGCATCGGCTGTCGCCTGTCCGTCGGATTGCTCATCGTCGCGTGCACCGACTGGATGTTGTTGCCCACCATCTCGACGACGCCGGCTTCGAGTTCCGGTGCCAGGCTCTTCGGCGGTACGTGCTCACCGAGCACGTGCACCGAACTTGCGAACACCTTGGCCATCTCCTCCGTCACCGGCCTGCCGCCGGTCGCCGCGACGAGCGCGTCGCCGGTGGCCGTGACCGAGGACCGCCACGGCTTGCCGGATTCGTCGCGGGCGATCGAGTCGGCCGCGGGGTCGCGTTCGGTGAGGAGATACCGCATGCGCTCGTCGCCACCCGTGGCGAAGAACGAGGACGCAGCGTCCGGGTTGTCGGCCAAGGCCTTCATCAGGCCGGTGATCGGGTCGTACCCGAGGTCCTCGTTGCCCAGTCCTTGCAGCTTGATCGTGCCGTCCGCGGCCCACGCCCCCGCGAAGGGGGTTACACCAGGCGGGGCGAGGACGCGCATCCAGATCTTGCCTCGGTCGCCGTCCTTGTCCATCCGGAGCATGTCCGTGCCGACCTGTTCCAAAAAGGACCGGTCGTACACACCGCTCCGCAGCAGCACCCCCAGACTCTGGTAGCCGAAAATCGGACCGCCGGACCGCCCGAACGGCCCGGCGGTGGGCCCGGAGATCGTGCCACGACCAGCAGCGAGCAGCCTGCGCATCCAGTCCGGGTCCTTGGCCAGCGCCGGACTCGCGGTGGCGAGTGTGCTGCCGAGCAGACTCTGGGCCATGCTGGAGCTCTCACCGGTGGGCCAGGAGGCCAGAGTCGTCTGCGCGCCGAGCAGCCGCTCGGGACCCAGTTCGCGCACGAGCGCCTCGGCGAACACCTCGTCGCCGTCGTATGTGGCCAAGAGCGTGGTGAGTTGCTCCAATTCGGCGGCATCCAGGTCGGGCTTGCGCAGGAGCGTCGTGGCCTGCGCGATGTCCGGCGCGATGCTCCGGTCGGGCGTCGCGTTGAAGTCCTTCGGGTCGCCTCCGACGTTCATCCGCAGCGCGGCGGCGGTCTCGGTGTCTATTCGAGCCGCTTCCTGGAGGATCCGAGTGATGTCGGCGGTGAGGTCGGCGGCGGCCCGAGCCCGCTCCGCCTGGTAGGCGACGACCGCTTCGGGGGTGGTCGGTTCGCCGCCTGCGGACTCCAACGGTCCCCAGGTCACCGCGCCGGTCTCCCGCGAGACTGCCAACTTCCGGGCGGCGGCTTCCTGAAGCACGCCGTCGAGTCTGCGCTGCAGGTCGCGGAGCCGGTCGGCCGCCGTGCTCATGGTCCGGGCCACGGCGTGGATCTCCGCACCGGCGGCGTCGAACTGCTCGCCGGAGCGGCCGATCTCGCGCTGGGCCAAGGGTGCGGCGATGCCGCCGCGCCACGCGCCCGAGACCTGGCGGGTGACGTCGCCGGCCAAGCGCTCGCCCAGGTCGCTCACCACTCGGCCCACCCGTTCCCAGGTCAGCGCGGCCTGCTCCAGACCGGCCAACCTGGCGTCCAGCACTTGGGCGATCGTCGGCATGCCGGTCACCACCAACCCGCGAACTCGTCGGCCGACCGCTCGTCGACGTCCTTGTACGTACGCGCGCCCTCGGCGAGCTTCGCCGCTCCGGCGGACAACATGGCGCCCAGGTCGCCCGACTGGCTGCGCCAGCGTTGCGCGACGTACAGCAGGGCGGCCGCGGTCTCCCAGCCCGGCAGGCCGCTCGCGGCGCTCTCGGCCGATTCGCCGGGCTGCGTCGCGACCGTGGAGAACTCGCCGCGCAGCCCCTCCAGCGCGGTGGCCGCGGCCTGCACCAGTTCGGGCGTGACCCGAAGTGGCTTGCCCGCCGTAATGCTCGTCCCGGTCGCGCGGGCGGGCGGCGACACCGGATCCCCGGCTGTCTGCGAATCCCGTCCCGGATCCAACACGCGCAGTATGTCGTCCTTCATGCCGCCGCCGCCCCCATTCATCGTCGCGCTGCGTTCGCGACGCTAAACCATGCGTTGGTTTCGAGTCGACCGGAGGATGGGCGATGAGGTGCGTCACACGAGTCGGGCCCGGGGTGCGGGGGTGGCGGGGGGAGGGGCTTCGGAGGCGGTAGCGTCGGGGGTATGCGTCTCGTCATCGCCCGTTGCTCCGTGGACTACGTCGGGCGACTCACCGCCCACCTGCCGTCCGCCCCCAGGCTCATCCTCGTCAAGCGGGACGGAAGCGTGTCCGTGCACGCCGACGACCGCGCGTACAAGCCGCTGAACTGGATGAGTCCGCCGTGCTCCCTCAAGGAGGGGGACGGTGTGTGGACGGTGATCAACAAGGCCGGCGAGAAGCTGATCATCACGATCGAGGAAGTCCTGCACGACACCTCGCACGAACTGGGCGTCGACCCCGGCCTGGTCAAGGACGGCGTGGAGGCGCATCTCCAGGAACTGCTGGCCGACCGCCTCGACGCACTCGGCGCCGGCTGGACGCTGATCCGGCGCGAATACCCGACGCCGATCGGCCCGGTGGACATCCTGTGCCGGGACGCCGACGGCACCACCGTCGCGGTCGAGATCAAGCGCCGCGGCGAGATCGACGGCGTCGAGCAGCTCACCCGCTATCTGGAGCTGCTCAACCGGGACACCCTGATCGCCCCGGTCAAGGGCGTCTTCGCCGCGCAGGAGATCAAGCCCCAGGCCCGCGTGCTCGCGGTGGACCGGGGCATCGCGTGCGTGACGCTGGACTACAACGCGCTGCGCGGCACCGAGGACGACAAGCTCAAGCTGTTCTGATCCGATCGTCGTCGGATCCCGCAACGGGGATCCGACGACGATCGGCGGCCCGGGTCACAACGGATCGACGCCTGCCGGTGGCAGGGCCGGGGCGGACGAGGTGGGCGGGGGCGTGGTCGCCGTCGGCGGTGGTGCCGACGTCGACGTTGCCGGGGCCGAAGTGCTGCCCTGAGACGTGGAGTTGGCCGGGCTCGACGATCGCGGCGGGTTCGCCGGCGCCGAGGTCGTGGCCGTGGTCGTCTCCCGTGCCGTCGTGGTGGTCGTGGCCGTCGTCCCGGTCGAGCCCGGTTTGTGGCTGCCGGTCGGCGGAGCCGGCTTGTCCCGGTCGGCCTTGGGGTCGACCTCGGCGCCTCGGTTGGGCGTGTTCGGGTCGAAGGCCGCCGAGCCGGTGGAGCCCACCGGCCTGCGGTGGTCGCCCTTGTCCGGCGAGTCCGAGCCCATCGCGACCACCGCGGCCAGGGTGACCACCAGCACCACCGCCGCACCCGCCGTCATCAGCACGCCGCGTCGGCCTATCCCGCCGCGCGACGCGCCGGCTCCGCCCTCCGTGCTCGCCGCGACCACCGTCCGGTCGCCGCCGGCCAGGGCCAACACCCGGCGGTCCGCCGCGAGTCCGCGCTTGTCCGAGCCGACGTCACGCATCCGGGTCGCGGCGGCGGCCTCCTCGCGCGCGCCCTGCGGATCGCCCGTGCACAGCGCCAGGATGGCCAACTCGTGCCGGAACCAGGCGTGATCGGACGCCGCCGAGGCCCCCGCGTCACGTGCCGAGGACAGCCCCAGATCGAGCACCTCGCCCCACGCGTCCCAGCGGGCCGAGGCGCCGAACGCGGGCGCCGAGGCCCGCGCCAGCGCGCGCGCCGAACCGGCCTTGCCCAGCCGCTCGGACTCGCGCAGGCAGGCCAGGATCGTGTCCGCCTCACGGGCGATCTCGGCGGGGGTGACCGACGGGTGCGAGACCCACCAGGTGAAGTGCTGTATCGCCGCGACCGCCCACGAGGACGGCCCGCGCACGATCGCGGCGACCGCCTCGGCGGTGCCCCCGGTGAGCCGATACCGGCCGAACTCGTGTGCCGCCAGCCCGGCTTCGACCAGCTCGTCGGCGGCCCCCACCGCGTCCACCGCGCCGGTCAGGGCGGGCAGGTGTACCGGGTCCGGCAGTTCGCCCTCCAGGGCCGAGGCCAGCCGCAGCACCTGCTGTGCCGACGCGGACACCAGCGGGACCAGGCGCGGTACGAACTGCCGCGGCTCGCCGGGCGAGGGCAACTCGCCCGAGCTGTCCGCCGCGCCGTCGTCGAGCAGCCCGTAGCCGGCCCGCCCGCGCTCACGCCGGCCGAGCAACGCTCCGGCCTGGACGAACCGCCCCGGATGGCCGCCGACCTGGAACCACAGCGCGGAGGCCCAGGCGAGTTCCTCGTCGTCGAGTTCGCGCCCGGCGGTACGCCGCAGCAGGTCGAAGGACGCCTCCTGCGGGAGCCCGCCCAGGGTGATCTCGTGCAGCGGCGAATCCCGGCGCACGATCGGATCGACCACCTCCGGACCGGCCACCAGAAACGCGCATTCGGGTGCCATCCGCAGGAGTTCGACCACGTCCTCCTGGCCCAGCTCCAGGTCGTCGACGACCACGAGCGCGGCCACGCCGGCCAGGATCCCGACCAGTTGCTCGCGGGTGGGTCGGTACGCCGGCCCGGCGAAGCACGCGTCGTGCAGCTGCTGCAACAGGTCGTCCAGGCCGCGGCGCCGGCCGTCGAGCAGGATCACCCCGTCCGGTGCACCCGCGGGATCGAGCGCGGCGAGGTGGCGCAGCAGCGTGCTGCGCCCGCTCGACGACGGTCCGCCGATCCGGACCGACGTGCCGCGCTGCAACAGACCGGTCAGCTCGGCGATCTCGACGCCGCGTCCCAGCGGCGGCGGATCGCTCGAGGGCACCGAACCGGGCAGCCTGGACGGGCGCGGCGACCGGGCGCCGGCGGGCATCGGCCCGACGTCGGTGCCGTCCACCCCGCCGAAGGTGAGCAGCAGGTCGCCCGCGATCAGCTGGAGCACCCCCGGCGCGGACTCCCCGGCCCCGCCCCGATCGGCCTCGGAGGCCGGGTCCGACCAGTCGTCGATCCGAATCGGCTCGCCCCGACCGATCCGCGGTGCGGAGGACGATGCGGAGGAAGGCGCGGAAGCGTGTGCGGAGAAGGGCCCGGAGGTGGATCCGAACGAGGCTGCGGGGAACTCCCCGAACGAAGGCGGAAACCCGTCCGCGGCCCCCGACGCGGGCGGATCGGCCGCACCCCCGGCCCCGAACTCGGCCGCCGACTCGGCCGACTCCGCCGCCTCCGCCGCCGACGGCTCGAACCCGGCCCCACCCGACCCGCTCCCCTGCGACCCGCCCTGCGCGCCCTGCGCACCCTGCGCACCCTGCGCACCCGCGCCCGGACGCGGCCCGAACAGCTCGTCCAAATAGGCGTCGTCACCCCACGAACCACCGACGGAGTCCATCGAATCGCCGTAGGCGTCCATCGAGTCGCCGACGGCATCCGTCGGCGCACCGGCCGGGGGCGCGAGCGGGTCGTCCTCGACGCGCTTTTCGCCGTCGTCTTCCGGCCGTTGCCTGCCGCCGCCGTTCATGCCACTCCCTGTGCTCCCCGTCGTGGTTCCTCGACGCACCGGTGCGGCCGGGGACGAAGCCCGGGCACTCGGGGGCGGAAACCGGTGATCAGTGTGCCGGGCGCGGCCGGCACACCGATACCCGGCGCCGGGTTCGTGACAAGATCGTTGAGCACCGACGCGTCGAACGGCGGGGCGGCCGACCATGGGCCGCGCATGCCTTCGCCGTACCGCGTCCCACCTTGCCACCTCCTGCCGTCGAGCGGACCGGGTCCGGGCCGACCTTCGCTCCCTCTTCACAACAACGCGCGCGCCTTCGAGTGGTCACGGGACGATCCTGCCGAGCCGGTCCCGGGGGCGTCGTGGGCTTACCGAAAAGTCGGTGCATGCCCGCCGAGTCGCCCTATGGTGCACAAGGGGCGCCACAACAGTCGGGCGTCCAGGGGGAACAGGGGGACATGCATGTCCGGTTCCAGCACGTCCGGCTCCATAGGATTGCGACGCACGGGACGGCGGGTGAACCGGCACCGGACCCGGTTCGCCTGCGCCGCCGCGCTGCTCGCCTCACTGGCACTGTCGATACCCTCGGCCGGCGCGTCGCCGGCCTCGTCCGCAGTCGTCTCCGACACATCGTCCCGCCCACCCGGTCCGGAACTGTTCGGCTCGACACCGACCGCGCGTGCCGCCTCCGCGCAGGCCGGCACGGTGCCGCCGAAGTTCTCCGACGATTCGGTGATCACCGGCCTGACCCAGCCGGTCGACGTGGCCTTCGCCGGGGACGGACGGGTCTTCGTCGCCGAGAAATCCGGCGTCGTCAAGGTGTTCGACTCGCTCACCGACCCCACGCCCACGGTGTTCACCGACCTGCGGGCGAAGGTGCACAACTTCTGGGACCGCGGCCTGCTCGGCCTGGCCCTGGCCCCGAACTTCCCGACGGATCCGTCGGTCTACGTGATGTACGCGCACGACGCGCGCCCCGGCGGCTCGGCCCCCTACTGGGGCACCGCCACCGGTCTGGACGACGGTTGCCCGGACCCGCCCGGCGCACAGGCCAAGGGCTGTCTGATCACCGGTCGGATCGCCAAACTGACCGCGACCGGCGACACCGCGGGCCCCGAGCAGGTGTTGGTCGAGGGCTGGTGCCAGCAGTTCCCGTCGCACGCCACCGGCAGCCTCGCCTTCGGCCCGGACGGCTACCTCTACGCATCCGCCGGGGACGGCGCCAGCTTCGACTGGGCGGACTACGGCCAGAGCACCGCGAGCGGCCCGATCCCGGGCAAGGAACCGATTCCGGCGAACCCGTGTGCCGACGGCACCAGTGCGGTCGGCACCGTACTGACCGCGCCGACCGCCGAGGGCGGCGCGCTGCGCGCACAGGACTTCCGCACCTCGGGTGACCCGTTCGCGCTCAACGGCAGCATCATCCGGATCGACCCGAACACCGGTGCCGGCGCGCCCGGCAACCCGCTCGCGGGCAACGCCGACGCCAACGCCCGCCGCCTGGTGGCGGCCGGCCTGCGCAATCCGTTCCGATTCGGCTTCCGGCCCGGCACGAACGAGCTGTGGGTGGGCGACGTCGGCTGGGGCAGCTGGGAGGAGATCGACCGGCTCACGCCCTCCGGCAGCGCCGTGGCCAACTTCGGCTGGCCCTGCTACGAGGGCTCGGCCCGCCAGGGCGGCTACGAGTCGATCGGCCTGAACCTGTGCAACAACCTGTACGCCGAAGGTCCGGGCGCGGTGAAGACGCCCTACTACGCCTACCGGCACGGCGCCGTGGTGGTCCCGGGCGAGGGCTGCCCGACCGGCAACGGCTCGGCGATCTCCGGGGTGACCTTCTACTCGGGACAGCGCTACCCGGCGGCCTACCGCAACGCGATGTTCTTCGCCGACCACAGTCGGCGCTGCGTGTGGAGCATGCTGGCCGGTCCCGACGGACTCCCCGACCCGTCCACGCGCCAGGTGTTCGTGAGCAACGCGAACCCGGTCCAGCTGACCACCGGCCCTGACGGCGACGTGTACTACATCGGCTTCGAGGACGGCGCGATCCACCGGATCCGCTACACCGGCAGCGCGCCCAACGCGGTCGCCTCGGCCACCCCCACCACCGGTACGACGCCGCTGACCGTGGCGTTCACCGGCTCGGCCTCGACCGATCCGGACCCGGGCGAGACCCTCACCCACGCCTGGGACCTGGACGGCGACGGCGCGTTCGACGACTCGACCGCGGCGAACCCGTCGTACACGTACACCACGCCCGGCAGCTACACCGTCAGACTGCGGGTCACCGATCCGGTGGGCCTGACCGGGGTTTCCGCGCCGATCACCATCTCGGCGGGCAACGCACCACCTACGCCGGTGATCGACACCCCGACCGCGACGCTGACCTGGAAGGTGGGCGACCCGATCGCCTTCAGCGGACACGCGAGCGACCCGCAGGACGGCACCATCCCGGGCACCGGGCTGAACTGGCAGATCATCATGCATCACTGCACCACGCCCACCAACTGCCACGAACACCAGATCACCGGCCAGGGCGGCACCTCGGGCACCTTCACGGCGGTCGACCACGAGTATCCGTCGTGGCTCGAACTGCGGCTGACCGCCACCGATTCCGGCGGCCTGACCGGCACCACCAGCGTGCGCCTGAACCCGAAGACCGTGGACATCACGCTCGCCTCCGACCCGCCGGGCCTGACCCTGGGCCTGTTCTCCTCGCAGCGCCCGGCGCCGTTCACCAGCACGGTGATCGTGGGCGGCACATCCTCGATCGCCGCGCCGACGACACAGACCCTGAACGGCAAGAACTACGAATTCGTCTCCTGGTCGGACGGTGGCACCGCCGCGCACAACATCACCGCACCCGCGACGCCGATCACGTTGACCGCCACCTATCGCGAGGTCGACGGACCGCCGGCCGGTCTGATGGCCGCTTACGGTTTCAACGCCACCAGCGGCACGCTCGTCACGGACGACGCCGGCCAGGGCAACAACGGCACCGTCGCCGGCGGCACCTGGGTCACCGGCCATTCCGGCAACGCGCTTTCCTTCAACGGCACTTCATCGATGGTGACGGTGCCGCACAGCGCCCGCCTCACGCTCACCGGCGGAATGACCCTGGAGGCATGGGTCAAACCCACGGCGATCACGAACTGGCGCACCGTCCTGCTCAAGGAACGCGGCGGCGGCCTGTCCTACGCGCTGTACGCGAACGGCACCGCCGCGCCCAACACGTCCATCAACACGACCGGCACCAACAACGACACCTACGCCGACGGCACCGCATCGCTGCCCACCGGCGCGTGGGCGCACATCGCGGCCACCTACGACGGCACCACGCTGCGCCTGTACGTCAACGGCGTCCAGGTCGGAGCCACCGCACACACCGGCCCGATCGTGGACGCGGGCGGCGCACTCCGGATCGGCGGCAACAGCGTCTGGGGCGAATACTTCGCCGGCCTGATCGACGACGTCCGCATCTACAACCGCCCCCTGACCCCCACCGAAATCACCACCGACATGGGCCACCCGGTCCCGTAAACCAAGCCCACCTCGACCGCCGGACGGGCCGAACCAGCCCGTCCACACCAACCCGGCCCGATGCAATTCCAGCCCGTCCGGCGTTTGAGGACACCCGTAAAGCCACGCAACCCGCAAACCCGAGCCACATCCCTCAACCGCCGGACGGGCCAACCCAGCCCGTCCACGCCAATTCCAGCCCGTCCGGCGTTTGAGGACACCCGTAAAGCCACGCAACCCGCAATCCCGAGCCACATCGCTCCAGCTCGGCCACAGCAAAGCCGGCCCGTCCGGCGTTTGAGGACCAGCAACGGCCGCAGCCCAGGCGCGCGAGCGCTCAGCCCACCGACACCGCGGCCTCGGTCGCCAGGCCGTTCGCCTCGCGAATGACCTCCACGATCCGCCCCATGATGTCCGTGATCCCGAAGTCCTTCGGCGTGAAGACGGCAGCGACCCCCTGCGACCGCAACACCACCGCGTCAGCGGACGGAATGATCCCGCCGACGATCACCGGCACATCCCCGATCCCCGCTTCGCGCATGCGCGAGAGCACGTCCGGGATCAGCTCCAGGTGCGACCCGGACAGGATGGACAGCCCCACGCAGTGCACATCCTCCTCGACCGCCGCCGCAACGATCTGCTCCGGAGTGAGCCGAATCCCCTGGTAGACCACCTCGAAGCCGACATCGCGCGCCCGCACCGCGATCTGCTCGGCCCCGTTCGAGTGCCCGTCCAGCCCCGGCTTGCCGACCAGCAGCCGCAACCGGCCGCCCAGTTCCTCACCGGTCCGCCGCACGGCCCCGCGCACCTCGGTGAGCCCCGCGCCATCCTGCACACCGACCACCCCGGACACCCCGGTCGGCGCCCGGTACTCGCCGAACTCCTCGCGCAGCGCCTGCGACCACTCCCCCGTGGTCACCCCGGCCCGCACGCACGCCAGCGTGGCCGGCATCAGGTTGACCGCCGAGGCCGCCTTCCACGATCGTGCGTCGTCGCGCAGCCGGGCCATCGCCGCGTCCACCGCCTCCGGGTCGCGGCCGGTGCGCCAAGCCTTGATCTTCTCGATCGCCGAGCGCTCGGCGTCCGGGTCGGCGCTCATGATCGCCGCGTCCAGGTCGGCGGTGAGCGGGTTCTCCTCGGTGGTCTCGAACCGGTTCACCCCGACCACCACCTCCTCGCCCGCCTCGATCCGGGCCCGCCGGGCCGCGTGCGAGCCGACCAGCTGCGACTTCATGTAGCCCGACTCGATCGCCGAAACCGCGCCGCCCATCGCCTGAACCCGGTCGATCTCCTCGCGCGCGCCCGCCACCAGATCGGCGACCTTGGCCTCGATCACGTGTGAACCGTTGAAGATGTCGCCGTATTCGAGCAGGTCCGACTCGTAGGCCAGGACCTGCTGGATCCGCAACGACCACTGCTGGTCCCACGGCCGAGGCAGGCCCAGCGCCTCGTTCCAGGCGGGCAGCTGCACCGCCCGCGCCCGGGCGTCCTTGGACAGCGTCACGGCCAGCATCTCCAGCACGATGCGCTGGACGTTGTTCTCCGGCTGCGCCTCGGTCAGGCCGAGCGAGTTGACCTGCACGCCGTAGCGGAACCGGCGCTGCTTGGCGTCCTGTACGCCGTAGCGCTCCAGCGTCAGTTCGTCCCACAGCTGCACGAACGCCCGCATCTTGCACATCTCTTCGACGAACCGCACCCCGGCGTTGACGAAGAAGGAGATCCGCTGGACCACCTCGCCCATCCGGTCCGCCGGCACCTGCCCCGAGTCGCGGACCGCATCCAGCACGGCGATCGCGGTGCACATCGCGTACGCGATCTCCTGCACCGGCGTCGCGCCCGCCTCCTGGAGGTGGTAGCTGCAGATGTTGGTCGGGTTCCACTTGGGGATGTGCGAGACCGTGTACGCGACGGTGTCGGTGATCAACTTGAGCGAGGGCCCGGGCGGGAAGACGTAGGTCCCGCGCGACAGGTATTCCTTGATGATGTCGTTCTGCGTGGTGCCGGTGAGCTTGGCGATGTCCGCGCCCTGCTCCTCGGCGACGACCTGGTAGAGCGCGAGCATCCACAGCGCGGTCGCGTTGATCGTCATCGAGGTGTTCATCTCCTCGACGGGGATGCCGTCGAGAAGCTGCCGCATGTCGCCGATGTGCGAGATCGGCACGCCGACCTTGCCGACCTCGCCGCGCGAGAGCACGTGGTCGGGGTCGTAGCCGGTCTGGGTCGGCAGGTCGAAGGCCACCGACAGACCGGTCTGGCCCTTGGCGAGGTTGCGCCGGTAGAGCGCGTTGGAGGCGGTGGCCGAGGAGTGACCGGCGTAGGTGCGCATGACCCAGGGACGATCACGCTTGGCCGAAGCCCGCCCGGTCGGCGAGGCCTGCTCGTTCGGGGCCTGCTCGATCGGAGAAGTGGTCGGCCGACCGGCCGGGGACGGCGTGGCCGGCTGCGAGGGCTGAGCTGAGGGCGTCTGGCTCGCCACGGAATACCTCCGGAGGGTTCCGGACCGACCGATGCTCGGCGACTACCGGCCTGGGCTGTCCCGCTGGTCCGCTGTCACCGCGCCTGGTGCGGCCCTGCTTACCACGGAGTGTACTGACGGGTAACCGCTCCGGACAGGGTGTGCTCGGCCACAGCACGCAAGTCGTTGCCCGGTCGGCCTGACACTGTGTCGCCCGGGTCGGCCCGATCGGCCGGATCAGACCGCGGCGAGCTGGCGGAGCGTGAGGATGCGGTGCAATCGAGTCAGCACGAGCACCCGGTACACGTCCGGACCGACCCCGGTCAGCACGAGGCGACGCTCGCGCCGACCCGCACGCCGATGTGCGCCGACGATCAGGCCCAGGCCGGTGGTGTCCAGGGCGGGCACCCGGGTGAGGTCGAGAATCAGGTCGCCGTCTCCGTGGTCCAGCGCATCGTGCAGCGCCAGTCGGACGTCGGCGGTGGCCCGTACGTCGAGCACACCGTCCAAGTGCATTTCGCGCGGGTCGCCCCAAACGCGCATCGTCTCCTCCTGGGGAATCCGTCCGTTCGATGACGGTTCGGCTTCCCAGAAGAACACCCAAAACCCGATAATCCTCACTCATCACATCGGACTTCACTCGTACAGGTGACGAATCATCAGATGATGCGCCGATTGCCCCCGGCCCATCGGACCGACGGCCGCCCCGTGCCTCCGGAGCCCCTGGAAGCCCGGTCGCGGAGCGGCCGTCGTGCACGACTCGATCGACGACTCAGTAGTCGTAGAAGCCCTTGCCGGTCTTGCGACCCAGGTCCCCCGCCGCGACCATGCGGTTGAGCAGCTCCGGCGGGGCGAACTTCTCGTCCTTGCTCTCGGTGTAGATGTTGTTCGTCGCGTTGCGCATGATGTCCACGCCGGTCAGGTCGGCGGTGGCCAGCGGGCCCATCGCGTGCCCGAAGCCCAGCTTGCAGGCGATGTCGATGTCCTCGGCGGTGGCCACACCCGCCTCGTACAGCTTCACCGCCTCGACCGTGAGCGCGGTGATCAGCCGAGTGGTCACGAAGCCGGCCACGTCCCGGTTGACCACGATGCACGTCTTGCCCATCGCCTCGGCCAGTTCGCGCGCGGCGGCCAGCGTGGCGTCCGAGGTCTTGAAGCCGCGAACCAGCTCGCACAGGCTCATCAGCGGCACCGGCGAGAAGAAGTGCATGCCCACGACCGACTCGGGCCGATCGGTGACGGCGGCGATCTCGGTGATCGGGATCGCCGAGGTGTTGCTGGCAAGTACCGCGCCGGGCTTGCAGATCCGGTCCAGCTCGCCGAAGACCGCCTGCTTGACCTCGACCTTCTCGAACACCGCCTCGACCACGACGTCCGCGTCCGCGACGTCTTCCAGGTCGGTGGTGGTGGTGATCCGGGCCAGTGCCGCCGAGGCGTCCTCGGCGGTCAGCCTGCCCTTGGCGACGAACTTGTCGTACGAGGCCGCGATCCCGCTCAGCCCGCGCTCCAGGGCGGCGTCGGTGACATCGCGCAGGACGACGTCGTAGCCGGCCTGCGCGGCGACCTGGGCGATGCCCGACCCCATGAGCCCGGCCCCGATGACGGCGATCTTGTTGGTCACTGCGCTACCTCTCCAGTACACGATCCCGAACCGACGTCCCGCGGACGCCGGTGCTCTCGGGAGCGTAGCCGGGCCCTCGACGGCACCGACGCACCCCTACCTGACGATCCGTCAGAAACGCGAGGTACTCTCCGGTTCCGGCTCCCGGACGATCTTCGCGCCGAGCGACTGGAGCTGCACCTCCAGGCCGGTGTAGCCGCGGTCGATGTGGTGCACCCCGCTGACCGTGGTGTCCCCGTCGGCCACCAGGCCGGCCAGCACCAGTCCCGCCCCGGCCCGGATGTCCGCGGTCAACACCGGGGCGCCGGAGAGCTGTTCGACCCCGCGCACGATCGCGTGGTGTCCGTCGGTGCGAATCGAGGCACCCAGCCGGAGCAGTTCCTGAAGGAACACGAACCGCGCCTCGAAGAGGTTCTCGGTGATCATCGCGGAGCCCTCGGCGATCGAGTTCATCGCGGCGAAGAACGGCTGCATGTCGGTGGCGAACCCGGGATACGGCAGGGTGACCACGTCCACGGCCCTGGGCCGTCGGTCCATCACCACGCGGAAGCCGTCCCGCACGTGCGACACCTCGGCGCCGGCCAGCGTCAGCTTGTCGAGCGCGATCTCCAGATGCTCGGGGTGCGCGTTGCGTACCGTCACGTCGCCGAGCGTCATCGCGGCCGCGACCGCGAACGTGCAGGCCACGATCCGGTCCGGCACCGTGCGGTGGCGCACCGGCTTGAGCCCCTCGACGCCCTCGATCTCGATCGTGGACGAGCCCGCGCCCTCGATCCGCGCGCCCATCTCGGTGAGCATCGAGCAGATGTCCACGATCTCCGGCTCGCGGGCCGCGTTGTCGATCACCGTGTGGCCCTCGGCGAGCACCGCAGCCATCAGGATGTTCTCGGTCGCGCCCACGCTCGGGAAGTCCAGCCAGACGGTGGTGCCCTTCAGGCCGTTCGGCGCCTTGGCGATCAGCACCCCGTGCGAGTTCTCCACGGTCGCGCCGAGCTTGACCAGGCCCTCGATGTGCATGTCGAGACCGCGCGAACCGATCGCGTCCCCACCCGGGTACGCGACGTGCACCTCGCCGCAGCGCGCGAGCAGCGGGCCCAGCACACAGATCGACGCCCGCATGCTGCGCACCAGGTCGTAGTCCGCCTCGAAGCGCGGCGCCGCCGGCACCCCGATCCGCACCGTCCCGGTGGTCTCCCCCTCGACCTCACAACCGAGCCGCCGCAGCAGCTCGCTCATGATCTCCACGTCGAGGATCCGGGGTGCTTCCTCGAGCACCGTGGTGCCCTCCGCGAGCAGTGCGGCAGCCATCAATTTGAGCGCGCTGTTCTTCGCGCCCGTGATCCGCACCTCGCCGACGAGTCGCTGACCACCTGTCACCCGGAACCTGTCCATCGGAGAATCGTACTGATTCCCGGACCCGGCCACGGACCACGCCAAGCACGGACAAAGCGCGCGCCCAGGGCCTGTTCCGGACGATCCGCAGGCCACACGCCCTAATCTTGCCGTCATGGTCAACCTCACCCGGATCTACACCCGCACCGGCGACGACGGCACCACCGCACTCGGGGACATGTCGCGCACCGCCAAGACCGATCCTCGACTCGCGGCATACGCCGACGTGGACGAGACCAACGCGGTGATCGGCGTCGCGCTCTCGCTCGGCAACCTGGACGAGGATGTGGTCAAGCTGCTGACCCGCATCCAGAACGACCTGTTCGACCTGGGCGCCGACCTGTCCACCCCGGTGGTCGAGGACCCGAAGTACCCGCCGCTGCGGGTGGAGCAGAGCTACATCGACGCCCTGGAGGCGGCCTGCGACGAATACAACGAGAACCTGGAGAAGCTGCGCAGCTTCATCCTCAACGGCGGCACTCCCGGCGCCGCGCTGCTGCACCAGGCCCGGACCGTCGCCCGTCGCGCCGAGCGCACCACGTGGGGCGCCCTGGAGGTGCACGGCGACTCGATGAACCCGCTGACGGTGAAGTACCTCAACCGCCTGTCCGACCTGTTGTTCATCCTGGCCAGGCACGCGAACCGCGAAGTCGGCGACGTGTTGTGGGTGCCGGGCGCCAACCGCTGAGCCCGCGCACCGTCGAAGAGGCGCCGCCAGGGCCTGTCCTCGATCTCGCGTCGGCTCCGCGGCGCGAGAGGGGACGGGCCCTATGCGACGTTGACCCGTTGCCCCGGCGGCGCCGCTTCCAGCCAGGCCAGGAAGCCGGTCAACGCGTCGTCGCTGAGGGCGAGTTCGATGCGCGCGCCGTCGTGTTCGCAGACCAGGATGACCGCGCCCGCAAGCAGCGCCAATTCCTCCTGGCCGGCCGGTTCCCGGCGACCGATCACGTGGATCCCGCCGCGCTGCAATACCCGGCGCGGGCGCGGCGCGTAACTGAACACGCGGAACCATTCGATCCGGTCGCCGCTGTATCGGGCGATCCCGAAGACCCAGCCCTTGCCGTGGTCGGGATCGGTCGACGGCGCGGCCGGATCCGCCGCGGAACCGTGCTCGGCCGCCTCCGGGGACGACGACGCGGCGCCCCCCGGGGCCTGTTGCCCGGGTGACGCCGCGGTGTTCGATCCGGCTTCGCCGGCCTGGGATACCGGTGGCCGCATGCGAAGCGAACAGTCGAAGGTGCCCCCGGGTCGCTGGATCAGCCGGCGACGCAGCGCGAATGCCGCGACGCCGACCACCAATACGACGACAACGGCCAGAATCACGCTCAGCACGACGAGGACCATCCGGATCGACCTCCTCGTTCGCGCGTTGAGCAGTGGTCCCGGCCGTGTGTCGGTCCGGGCTCTGGTGCTGCGACTGTCTTCTGGCTAGTCCCGCCGCTGGGCGGCGAGCAGCCGCGTCTCCGCGCGCCGCTCGGCGCTGGAGTCCTTCGCCGCGCCGGCGCGCTCGAGCGCCCGCTCCGCGCGGGCGACATCGATCTCGTCGGCCAGCTCGGTGATCTCGGCAAGCAGCGAGAGGTTGTTGTCCGCGAACGAGATGAACCCGCCGTGGACCGCCGCGATGACGACCGAACCGTCGGCCTGACGGATCGTCACCGGGCCGGATTCGAGCACTCCGAGAACCGGCTGGTGACCGGCCTGGATGCCGATGTCGCCGTCCGCGGTGCGTGCGATGACGATGGTGGCCTCGCCGGACCACACCTTGCGGTCGGCCGCGACCAGCTCGACGTGCAGCTCAGCCAACGTGGCTCCTCATGTCGGGTCGAAGACACGCTGGTCTTCGCCTCCGCCCTCACGGGACGGGTGGTGTTCAAGGATAGTGGCCCGGACGGGCCTGGCTCCAACCGACTCAAACGCCGGCGGGTTTCCGGAAGGGCCGCAGGGCCCTGCCGGGAACCGACACGAGGGGCGGACCCGTTCGGGACCGCCCCTCGTCGATCAGGCGATCGTCAGCCCTTGTTGAGCTCGGCGATCTTCTTCTCGAGGTCGTCCAGCCCACCGAGCATGAAGAATGCCTGCTCGGGAGCGTGGTCGTACTTGCCGTCGGCGATCGCGTTGAACGCCTCGATGGTCTCGGACAGCGGAACGTCCGAGCCGTCGAGCCCCGTGAACTGCTTCGCCACGTGGGTGTTCTGCGACAGGAACCGCTGGATGCGACGCGCGCGGTGCACGGTGAGCTTGTCCTCTTCGGACAGCTCGTCCATACCCAGAATCGCGATGATGTCCTGGAGGTCCTTGTACTTCTGCAGGATGCTCTTGACCCGCATCGCGCAGTCGTAGTGGTCCTGCGCGACGTAGCGCGGGTCCAGGATCCGGGACGTCGAGTCCAGCGGGTCCACGGCCGGGTAGATGCCCAGCTCGGAGATCGGACGCGAGAGCACCGTCGTGGCATCGAGGTGCGCGAACGTCGTGGCCGGGGCCGGGTCGGTCAGGTCGTCCGCGGGGACGTAGATCGCCTGCATCGAGGTGATCGAGTGACCGCGGGTCGAGGTGATGCGCTCCTGGAGGGTGCCCATCTCGTCGGCGAGCGTCGGCTGGTAACCCACCGCGGAGGGCATCCGGCCGAGCAGCGTCGACACCTCGGAACCGGCCTGGGTGAACCGGAAGATGTTGTCGATGAAGAGCAGCACGTCCTGCTTCTGCACATCGCGGAAGTACTCCGCCATGGTCAGGCCGGACAGAGCCACGCGCAGACGGGTGCCCGGGGGCTCGTCCATCTGCCCGAAGACGAGCGCCGTCTGCTCGAAGACGCCCGCTTCCTTCATTTCCTCGATCAGGTCGTTGCCCTCACGAGTGCGCTCGCCGACGCCGGCGAACACCGACACACCCTCGTGCAGACGGGCGACACGGACGATCATCTCCTGGATGAGCACCGTCTTGCCGACGCCCGCACCACCGAACAGACCGATCTTGCCACCCTTGACGTACGGGGTGAGCAGGTCGATGACCTTGATGCCGGTCTCGAACATCTCGGTCTTCGAGTCGAGCTGGTCGAAGGCCGGCGCCTGCCGGTGGATCGGCCAGCGCTCGGTGACCTCGAAGGTCGCCGCGTCCGTGTCGAGGACCTCGCCGAGGGCGTTGAACACGTGGCCCTTGGTGACGTCGCCCACGGGCACGGAGATCTGCGAGCCGGTGTTCGTGACGACGGCGCCGCGAACGAGGCCGTCGGTGGGCTGCATCGAGATCGCACGCACGATGCCGTCGGCAAGGTGCTGCTCGACCTCGAGGGTGAGCGTGGTCTTGCCCTCCCCCTCGCCCTGGCCCGAGAGGTCCAGGTCGACGTGCAGCGCGTTGTACATCTCCGGCATCGCGTCGACGGGGAACTCCACGTCGACGACCGGGCCGATGACGCGGGCGACGCGGCCCGTGGCAGCGGCCGTCTCAACAGTGGCAGTCATGATGTCTAATCACTCCCCGCGGTCGCGTCGGCCAAGGCGTTGGCGCCACCGACGATCTCGCTGATTTCCTGGGTGATCTCGGACTGGCGAGCATTGTTCGCCAGGCGAGAGAGGGTCCGGATGAGGTCTTCGGCGTTCTCGGTCGCCGACTTCATCGCCCGTCGGCGGGCCGCGTGCTCGGAAGCGGCGGACTGCAGCAGGGCGTTGAAGATGCGGCTTTCGACGTACCGCGGCAGCAGTGCGTCGAGAACACCCTCGGCCGAGGGCTCGAAGTCGTAGAGCGGGAAGGGGCCGCCGGCCGGCGGCTCGTCCGTCTCCTCGACCGCCAACGGGAGCACCCGCACCGCGACCGGGCTCTGCGTGAGCATGGAGACGAACTCGGTGCTGACGAGGTGAATCTCGTCCACACCGCCCTCGTCGGTGGGCGTCACGAACGCGTCGATCAGCTCACCTGCCACCTTCTTGGCGTCGGAGTACTCGGGGCGGTCGGAGAATCCCTTCCACTGCCCGGCCAGGTCCACGTCGCGGAACTGGAAAAACCCGATGCCCTTGGACCCGATCACGTAGCGGCTGACCGTCTTGCCCTCGTCCTCGAGCAGCTTGGTGAGCTGCTCGGCGGCCTTGATGGCATTCGAGTTGTAGCCGCCCGCGAAACCGCGGTCACTGGTTACCAACAGCACCGCGGCCCGAGTGGGCCGCTCCACCGAGGTGGTCAACGGGTGCTGCGTGCTGGAGAAGGTGGCGACCGCGGAAACGGCGCGCGTCAGCTCGTCGGCGTACGGCTTGGAGGCCGCGACGCGCTGCTGCGCCTTCACGATCCGCGACGCCGCGATGAGCTCCTGGGCGCGCGTGATCTTCTTGGTCGCCGACACGGAACGGATCCGACGCCGGTAGACCCGAAGTTGGGCTCCCATTGGTCAGGGTTCTCCGTTCTTTACTCGGACTTGGCCACGTGACGGGTGATCTTCTCCTGGCCGACGTCTTCCTTCGTCAGCCCGGCAGGCGTCACGTCCTGGATCAACGGCTCGCCGTCGAACTTGGTGAACGTCTGCTTGAAGGCATCCACCGCGTCGGTGAGCGCCATCACGGTGTCGTCTTCCAGCTTGCCGGTCTCGACGATCCCGGTCAGCAGGGCCGCGTGCTTGTGCTGCACGTACTCGTGCAGCTCCTTCTCGAAGCGGCGGATGTCCTGCACCGGCACGTCGTCCAGCTTGCCGGTGGTGCCGGCCCAGATCGAGACGACCTGGAGCTCGATCGCGAACGGCTCGAACTGCCCCTGCTTGAGCAGCTCGACCATGCGCGCACCACGCTGGAGCGAGGCCTTGGAGGTGGCGTCCAGGTCGGAACCGAAGGACGCGAACGCCTCCAGCTCGCGGTACTGGGCCAGGTCGACGCGAAGTCGACCCGCGACACTCTTCATCGCCTTGATCTGCGCGGAGCCACCGACTCGCGAGACCGAGATACCGACGTTGACCGCGGGGCGCACGCCCTGCAGGAACAGGTCGGACTCCAGGAAGCACTGGCCGTCGGTGATCGAGATGACGTTGGTCGGAATGTACGCCGACACGTCGTTCGCCTTGGTCTCGATGATCGGGAGACCCGTCATCGAACCGCCGCCGAGGTCGTCCGACAACTTCGCGCAACGCTCGAGCAGACGCGAGTGCAGGTAGAAGACGTCACCGGGGTACGCCTCGCGCCCCGGCGGACGACGCAGCAGCAGGGACACGGCGCGGTACGCCTCGGCCTGCTTCGACAGGTCGTCGAACACGATGAGGACGTGCTTGCCCTGGTACATCCAGTGCTGGCCGATGGCCGAACCGGTGTACGGGGCCAGGTACTTGAAGCCGGCCGGGTCGGACGCCGGGGCGGCGACGATCGTCGTGTACTCCAGCGCGCCGGCCTCTTCGAGCGAGCGGCGCACGGACGCGATGGTCGTGCCCTTCTGGCCGATCGCGACGTAGATGCAGCGAACCTGCTTCTTCGGGTCGCCCGAGCGCCAGTTGTCGCGCTGGTTGATGATCGTGTCCAGGCAGACCGCGGTCTTGCCGGTCTGCCGGTCGCCGATGATCAGCTGACGCTGGCCGCGGCCGATCGGGGTCATCGCGTCGATCGCCTTGATGCCGGTCTGCATCGGCTCGTGCACCGACTTGCGCATCATCACGCCGGGGGCCTGCAGTTCGAGGGCGCGACGGCCCTCGGACGCGATCTCGCCCCGGCCGTCGATCGGCTGGCCCAGCGGGTCGACGACGCGACCCAGGTAGCCGTCACCGATCGGAACCGACAAAACCTCGCCCGTACGACGGACCTTCTGGCCCTCTTCGATGCCGCTGAAGTCACCGAGGATGACGACACCGATCTCGCGGACGTCGAGGTTCTGCGCCAGACCGAGGGTGCCGTCCTCGAACTTGAGCAGCTCGTTCGTCATGACCGAGGGCAGGCCCTCGACCTTGGCGATACCGTCGTACGCCTCGGTGACGGTACCGACCTCTTCGCGCGCGGCCGTCTCCGGCTCGTACGAGGCGACGAAGCGCTCCAGCGCGTCCCGGATCTCCTCCGGCCGGATCGTGAGCTCCGCCATCTGGTGTCCCTGCTCTCCTAGGTGGTGGGGTTAACGGTCCGCTGTCCGTCGCTTGTCGTACGGAACCGCGGTGCTGCTGTGGGGGCCGCTGTGCCGCTCGGGGGTTTTCCCCGGGCGGACGACGACGCCCCTGTCGTCCGGTGTCTCAGCCGGCGAGCCGTCGGCCCGCTTCTTCGAGACGTGTGGTCACGGTGCCGTCGATGACGTCGTCACCGATCTCCACGCGGACCCCGCCGATGACGTCGGCATCGATTTCCACGTTCAGGTGGACCTCGCGGCCGTACATCCGGCCCAGCGCCGCGGCCAAGCGAGTGCGCTGCTCCTCGGTGAGGGGCAGTGCGACCGTGACCAACGCGACCATGCGACGCCGACGATCGGCGGCGAGGCGCGCGTACGACTCCAGCCCGTGTTCAAGGTTACGGCTGCGCGGGTGTGCGACAAGCCTGGTGATCAGCCGCCGGGTGACGGGCTGGGCCCGGCCGTCCAGCAGTCCGGAAACCAGTTCCGCCTTGCGCGCGTTCGCCACGCTCGGGTCGCTCAGCGCCGAGCGCAGTTCGCGCTCGCCGATCACGATCCGACCGAAACGGAACAGCTCGTCCTCCAGGTCGTCGAGCTTCCCGTCGCGCTCGGCGGCGATCAGCTCGGCGGACACCGAGAGTTCGTCGATCGCGTCGACCAGGTCGCGCGGGCTCGACCAACGCGTGCGGACGAGTCCGCCGAGCAGGTCCGCCGTGGTACCGGAGATCTGACCGGAGAGGAGCTGCGCCAGGAAGGCCGCGCGGGCCTCCCCGGAGCGCGTCGAGTCGGTGAGGACTCGACGCAGCGACACCGTCTGGTCGAGCAGGATGACCACGGAGTCGAGCTCCTGGGCCAACTGGACCATGTCGGTACCGGTCGCGGTCGCGAGCGCATCGAGGCGCTCACGAGCCGCGGCGAGGGATTCCCTGCTGGCGCCCTGCATCAGCGCACCTTCTCCGAGGTCGCCGTTGCGGAAGCCTTGGCCTCCAGCTCCTCGAGGAAGCGGTCGACGACCCGACGCTGACGCGCCTCGTCCTCGAGCGACTCCCCGACGATGCGCGACGCGAGGTCGACGGCCAGCTTGCCGACGTCCTGACGCAGCGCGTTCTGGGCCTGGTTGCGGTCGGCCTCGATCTGGGTGTGGCCGGCGGTGACGATCTCGTCCTTGATCCGCAGACCCTCGGCGCGCATCTCGGCGATGGCGACGGCACCCTGTTCGCGGGCGTCCTCCGTGAGGCGGCCGGCCTCACGACGGGCTTCGGCGAGCTGGTCGCGGTAACGCTCCAGCTCGGCCTGGGCCTCGGCCTGCGCCTCTTCGGCACGCTTGAGACCGCCCTCGATGGCGTCCGTACGGTCCGCCAGCGTCTTGGCGATCTTGGGAAGGAGCATCTTCCACAGGAAGCCGAAGACGATGAGGAACGCCACGCCACCGATGATGATCTCGTCGAGCGGCGGGAGAAGAGGGTTCATCTTCTCTTCGCTGTTGGCGAGGAAAATCACGGTGTGAGGACCTTCCGTCCGTAGCGGATGAATCAGGTGCCGTAGACGAACGGCATGACAACGCCGATGAGGGCGAGCGCCTCGGCGAGGGCGAAGCCCAGCAGCATGTTCTGGCGGACCAGACCGGCAGCTTCGGGCTGACGGGCCATGGCCTGGACACCGTTACCGAAGATGATGCCGATACCGATACCGGGGCCGATGGCGGCGAGGCCGTAACCGATGGAACCGAGGCTGCCCGAAACGCCTTCGGCGGCGAGGTTCATCATGGGAACTGATCCTTTTTTCGAGGCCGATGGACGATCCACCGGACGACGGTCGAGGAGGGAAGGGGGTCTGCGGGTCTCTCAGTGCTCGGCTTCGAGCGAGCTGGAGATGTAGGAGGCCGCGAGCAGCGTGATGATGTACGCCTGCAGCGCCTGGATCATCAGCTCGAAGGCGGTCAGGATGACGACCACGAGGAACGAGGTCGCCGAGAAGAGCGCCCCGACGTGGAAGCCGAGCAGGTACCAGGCACCGACGCTGAAGGTGACGATCAGCATGTGTCCGGCGAACATGTTCGCGAACAGTCGGACCGCCATGGTGAACGGCCGGGTGATCAGACCCTGCAGCAGCTCGATCGGCGCGAGGAGGAAGTAGATCGCCTTCGGCAGACCGGGCGGGAACATCATGTTCTTGAAGTAACCGACGAAGCCCTGGTTCTTGATGCCCAGGACCAGGTAGGTCACGTACACGATGCCGACGATCGATGCCGGGAAGGCGATCCGCGAAGTCGCGGGGAACTGGGCGAACGGGATGATCGCCATCACGTTCATGATCCACACGAAGAAGAAGATCGAGAACAGGAAGGGGACGTAGGGGTCGCCCTTCTTGCCCATCGTCTCCCGCGAGATGTTGTCGCGAACGAACAGGTAGCCCAACTCGCCGACGTTCTGCGCGCCGCGCGGCACCATCTTGGGCTTGGCGAACGCGCTCCAGAAGAAGCCGATCACCAGCAGCATCGAGATGAGCGCGAGCAACATCGGCTTCGTGAAGTCGAAGGCCCCGATGGAGAAGATCGGCTTGAACTCGAAGACGTTCAGCCCGGGCGAGGGGAAGCCGCACCCGGAGAACAGGTGACATCCGCTCTCGCTGGCGAGCGTCTGGACGTCAGCAGTCACCACCGACTCCTTCGTCGTGAAGCATGATTTCGGCTACCTCGATGTGTCGGCGTGGCGAGGGCCACGGAGCGGCACGCAACAGGGCCCGGTCAGGAGGACCTGCCGTGGCGGACAAAGACAAGAACCAGGGACAGAGCGATTCCGACGACCAGGCCGATCGGCAGGAACAGGGCGGAGTGGCCCGTCCACCGGTCGATCAGCCAGCCGATGCCGCCGTAGAACAGCATGCCGCTCAGCAGGTAACCGACACTCGACCATGCGGCACCGTCCATCGCCCGATTCTCTCGGTCCGGTGGACGGGGGCCTCTCTCGCTCATGACGCCCCGGACATTAGCAGTACCTGCGTCGCGTCTACATACCCGGTCCGCGAACCCCGTGCCGCTCTCGACCGACGACGTTCGTATGTCATCGCTCTCCGTCCGGTTCGACATAGGCGATCTTCAGCCGGGTGAAGACCCAGACCTGCGAGGCGACCCAGACGAGCGTGGCCCCGAGAATCGTGAGTCCGAACACCTTCGTGTCGAACGCCTCGGTGTCCTTGAACAGGAACAAAACCAACCCCAACAGCAGGATCTGCACGATGTACGTGAAGAGCGCCATGTTCATCATCATGAGGGGGTTGTTGCGCGAGATACGCCCGATCGCCAACTGGCCGATCGCGAAGAAGGCCAGGACGACGACGGTGGCGAACACCGCGCCGAGAAGTCCTTTGCCACCGGCCGCGAAGAAGGCCGCGATGGCCGCGATTACTCCGGCTGCGGTCGTGCACACGACCGAACCACGGAGAAGGCGGACGTCATTGGCCTGCATGTCGGTGACTCCGGCATCAGTGGGGGGCAAGGGGTGGATCAGCCGCCCGAGCACGCGCTCGGGACGACGCAACGCTCGGGAATGGCCGTGGGGGGTCAGAACCCTCGTTGCTGGGGGTTCATCGGCCGTTGATCCTGGTTCGTGAACGATATCACAAACTATTTGAGCAGAGCTTTACCCGTTCGTGTGTACAAGCTCACAGCCTTCCACCACCCTTTCGCGACCCTCTACCCACCGGCAAATCCGCAGGTCGGGAGGGATCTTCGGGATTTCCTGTGGAGCCTGTGGCGGGTGTGGCGGATGCTCCGTTCGGCCGTACGCCGTCTGATTCGCCGGGAACCATCCGGTCGACCGGAACGTTCGCGCCGCGCCCGCGCCGACGGAGCCGGCGATAGCGCGGCGGAACCACGTTGTGCAGCTCGGTGGGCACGTGCGGCTTGAACCGCGGCAACATCAGGATCACCAGTCCCAGGGCGATCAGACCCAGGCCCACGTAGACGATCGGACGCCGTTCCGGGCGGACCGAGATGAGCACGGTGAACGACGCGATCAGGCCGGACCAGAAGTACATGATCAGCACCGCACGGCTGTGCGAGTGGCCGATCTCCAGGAGCCGGTGGTGCAGGTGGCCCTTGTCCGCGGCGAACGGCGAGCGACCCGCCCAACCGCGCCGGCCGACCGCCATCACCAGGTCCATCAGCGGCACCACCAGCACCGCGAAGGGCAGCACCAAGGGGATGTAGACCGGCACCAGCTTGTGCGTGGTGAAGGTCAGCGAGCCGTCGTTCTGCGCCATGATCGCGCCCGGGTCGATCCGACCGGTGACGGTGACCGCCGCGGCGGCCAGCATCAGGCCGATCAGCATCGAGCCGGAGTCGCCCATGAAGATCCGCGCGGGGTGCAGGTTGTGCGGCAGGAAGCCCAGGCACATTCCGATCAGCAACGCGGTGAACAGCGTCGGCGCGGCGGCGCCGGAGACGCCGTAACCGAACCAGAGCCGGTAGGAGTAGCCGAAGAAGGCGAGCGCGGCGATGCACACCATGCCGGCCGCGAGGCCGTCCAGACCGTCCACGAAGTTCACCGCGTTGATCGTGATGACCACTATCCCGATGGTCAGCAGCGTGCCCTGGGTCGGCGTCAACCCGACCGTGCCGTAACCGGGGATGGGCAGCCACAGGATCACGATGCCCTGCCAGACCATCACGCCCGCGGCGAGCGCCTGACCGAGCAGCTTGATGATCGCGTCGACGCCCCACTTGTCGTCGATCACCCCGAGCACCGAGATCAACGTGCAGCCGGACAGCAGCGCCTGTACGTCGGTCGAGGAGGTGAACACGTCCTGGAGCACCGGCAGATGCCGCGCGAACAACAGACCCGCACACAGGCCGCCGAACATCGCCAACCCGCCGAGCCGCGGGGTCGGCTCCTTGTGCACGTCGCGCGCGCGGATCTCGGGCATCGCACCCGCGGCGATGGCGAACCGGCGGACCGCGCCCGTCAGCAGGTAGGTCACCGCGGCGGCGACGAACAGCGTGAGCAGGTATTCGCGCAAGACTCAACCGTCCCCGGCTTCGGCACATCCCAGCGGCAGCACGGGCATCAGACTAGAGGTGCCGCCGCTCCCCGGGAGAATCGACAATCTTCACCGGCGAGGGACGATCGCACAATGCTCGGTGGCGCCGCCACCGGCCCGTCGCCCCACACGTAACCACAGTCCCCCCGGTCCCAGCCACCCCGGGGCGGGTTTGTCGGAACCGGGTCCGCCGAAATCCGTCCCTCACCGGCGCGGGTACGCCGGGCGGGTCGCGACGAGTTCGGCCACCGCCACCCGCACCTCGCGCAGCACGCCCTCGTCGTCCTCGCGCACCGCCCGGCCGATCAGCAGGGCGATCTCCTTCATGTCCGTCTCGGTCATGCCCTGCGTGGTCACCGCGGCCGTGCCGACCCGGATCCCGGACGCGATCATCGGCTTGGCCGGATCGAACGGGACGGCGTTCTTGTTCAGCGTGATGCCCGCCCGCTCGCAGCGGCGTTCCGCGTCACTGCCGCTGACCCCGATCGGCCGCAGATCCAACAGCGCGAGATGGGTGTCGGTACCCCCGGAGACCGCCCGCAGACCCTCGGCCTGCAGGCCCTGCGTCAGGGCCTGCGCGTTGGCCACCACACGACGTGCGTACACCCGGTACGCGGGGGTCGCCGCCTCACCGAGCGCGACCGCCTTGGCGGCCACCGCGTGCATGTGCGGGCCGCCCTGACTGAACGGGAACACCGCCCGGTCGATCCGGTCGGCGAATTCCTCCCGGCACAGGATCAACCCGCCGCGCGGACCGCGCAGCACCTTGTGCGTGGTGCACGTGACGATGTCCGCGAACGGGATCGGCGAGGGCACCGCGTCGCCCGCGACCAGGCCGATGAAGTGGGCCGCGTCCACCATCACATAGGCACCCACCTCGTCGGCGATCTGTCGAAATGCCGCGAAATCGACAAGTCGGGGATAAGCGGTGGCGCCGCACACGATCAATCGCGGCCGGTGCGCCAGGGCCAGGTCCCGGACCTGGTCGTAGTCGATGCGTTCGTCGCTCTCCCGGACCCCGTAGGCGACCGCGTGGAACCAGCGGCCGGAGAAGTTCACCCGGGAACCGTGGGTGAGGTGCCCGCCGTGCGGCAGCGACATGGCCAGGATCGTGTCGCCCGGTGCCAGCACCGCCGCGTACGCCGCCAGGTTCGCGGCGGTACCCGAATGCGGCTGCACGTTGGCATGCCCGGCGCCGAACAGGGCGCGGGCCCGGTGTACGGCCAGTTCCTCGGCACGGTCCACCTCGGCGCAACCGCCGTAGTAGCGCCGCCCGGGGTAGCCCTCGGCGTACTTGTTGGCGAGCGTGCTGCCGAGCGCGGCCAGCACCGCCGGGGAGGTGAAGTTCTCGCCGGCGATCAGTTGCAGGCCGCCGCGCTGCCGGGCCAACTCGCCCAGGAGCACCTCGGCGATCTCCGGATCCGCCTCGTGGAGGGCGCCGAAGTCCGGTCCCCAGAAGGGAGTCGACGTGGAGTCGGGAGTGCCCATGGGACTGCGCCTCCAGTGCCGCGCTCGGCAACGTTTGCCCCGTCGCGGTGTTCGGTGCGGTGCATCGGCGTGCCGCCGGCACGTTCGCGTACCTGACGTACTCGGATGTTTCGGCGGGGCGGCGAGGTGCCTGCCGGGCGCCGTGGCGGGGTGAACGTCGCCGGGCGTGGCACCGGGCCGCAGGAACGCCTCCACCATATGCCGGGGGTCCGGACACGGACAGGCTCTTCCCGGGTCGATTCCGGCCCGTTGCCGACCGCGCGGCGCACCTGCTCGCGACCCGCGCGCCGACCCGTCGGTCAGAGGCTGTGCGCGGGGTGTCCGGTGAGGGCGGTGAGCACCGGATCCAGGGCCGAGCCGATGTCGGAGGCACAGGCCCGGAAGACGCTCAGCGGCGCGCCGTACGGGTCGGCCACCTCGTCCCACTCCGGATCGGGCGCGGCCAACCGGCCGCGCAGCGCCGCGGCGGCGCGCACCAGCGAGCGGCCGCGCTGGACCAGATCGCGTTCGGGGTAGGGCGCCCGCTCCAGCACCGCGACCAGCCGGGTGAACTCCTTGAGCGTGAACGTACGCAGCCCCGAGGCATGCCCCATGGACACCACGTGCGCGCGGTGGTCCAGCGTCGCGGTGAGCACCAGGTCCGCCTCGGCGACGTGCTCGTCGAGCAGCTCGCGGCCGTGGAAGTCGCCCGGATCGGCGCCGTATTCGAGCAGCACCTCGGCCGCGTGCGGCTCCATCGGCGCACCCTCGTGCCCCCACGTCCCGGCGCTCTGCACGCTGAGCCGGACCGCGTCGTCGGCGGCCAGCCGGCGCTCCAGGCCGAGTCGGGCGAGCCGCTCGGCGATCGGCGAGCGGCAGATGCTCCCCGTGCACACGAACAGGATCCGAAACGAGTCGGCCGCGGACCCGTACGGCCCGTAGGAGTGCCCCACGGGTGGTGGCGGGGTCAATTCACGCCCTCCAGGTCGGGAACGACCTCGCGCAACGTGTCCAGCGACAGGGCACCCTCACGCAGCAACCGGGGGCGGCCGGCGGTCAGATCGACGATCGAGGACGGCGCGGTCGAGGGGCACGTGCCGCCGTCCAGGTACACCGACACCGAGTCGCCGAGCTGGGCCTCGGCCTCGTCGACCGTGGTCGCCGCCGGATTGCCGGACCGGTTCGCGCTGCTGACCGCCATCGGTCCGGTCTCGATGAGCAACTCGATCGCGACGGGATGCAGCGGCATGCGCACCGCGACCGTGCCGCGCGTATCGCCCAGGTCCCACATCAGCGACGGCTGGTGGAACGCGACGATGGTGAGCGCACCCGGCCAGAACGCGTCGACCAATTCCCAGCCCACCTCGGGAAAGCCGGTGACCAGCCCGTGCAGCGTGTTCGGCGAGCCGACGAGCACGGGCGAGGGCATGTTGCGGCCGCGGCCCTTGGCGTCCAACAACGCGTGCACCGCATGCGGGGTGAACGCGTCCGCGCCGATGCCGTACAGGGTGTCCGTCGGCAGCACGACCAGGTCGCCGCGCTTGATCGCCCCGGTCGCCTCACGCAGCCCGAGCCCACGGTCCATCGCGTCGGAGCAGTCGTAGCGTCGGCTCATCGGGCACTTACCTCCTGAAGCGGTACGGGCGGTACGGGCGATACAGGCACTGCGGGCGGTACGGGCGGTGCGGGCGACACAGGCGGTGCGGATGGTGCGGGCGGTGCCGGTGATGCGGGTGCTGCGAGTGTGCGGGGCGCGCGGTTCACGCGCCTTCCTTGCGTGCGGTGGTGAAGCGCGGGCGATTGGTCAGGTCGCGGTGATCGGCCGCGTCCACCCAACCGGCTTCCTCGTTGAAGATCCACGGCACCGCGCCGCCCTGGGTGTCGGCGTGCTCGACCACCACCAGACCACCGGGGCGCAGCAGTCGGTAGGCGGTCTTGGACAGGATCCGGATGAAGTCGAGCCCGTCCGGCCCGGAGAACAGCGCCAGTTCGGGGTCGTGGTCGCGGGCCTCGGGCGCCATCTCGTCCCGCTCGTCCAGCGGGACGTAGGGCGGATTGCTGATCACCAGGTCGACCGTGCCGTCCAGCTCCGGCAACGCGGCGAGCGCGTCGCCCCGGTGCAGGACCACCCGCGAGCCGCTCGCGTTGCGCGCGGCGTAGCGGTACGCGTCCGGGTCCAGCTCGACCGCGTGCACGACCGAGCGCGGCACCTCCTGGGCCACGGCGAGCGCGATCGCGCCGGAGCCGGTGCACAGGTCGACCACGAGCGGTTCGGCCACGTCCATCGCGCGCAGCGCGTCTATCGCCCAGCCGACCACCACCTCGGTCTCCGGGCGAGGCACGAACACCCCCGGGCCCACCTGGAGTTCGAGGTATCGGAAGAACGCGCGCCCGGTGATGTGCTGCAACGGCTCACGGGCCTCCCGGCGCGCGATGGCCTCCCAGAACCGCGCGTCGAAGTCGCCGTCGGCGACGGTGTGCAGGGCGCCACGCTTGACGCCGTGCACGAACGCCGCGAGTTCCTCGGCATCGAAGCGCGGAGAGGGAACGCCCGCGTCGGCCAGTCGCAGGGTGGCCTGGGCCACCTCGGCGAGCAGCAGATTCATCTCGTCTCCGTTATTGGTGGGCGAGCCGGGCGGCCATGTCGGCGTCCACACACGCCTGGATGACCGGATCGAGATCGCCGTCGAGCACCTGGTCCAGGTTGTACGCCTTGTAGCCCACGCGGTGGTCGGAAATCCGGTTTTCCGCGAAGTTGTACGTCCGGATGCGCTCGGAGCGGTCCACCGTGCGGACCTGGCTGCGACGCACGTCGGAGGCCTCCTTGTCGGCCTCCTCCTGGGCCGCGGCGAGCATCCTGGCGCGCAGGATGCGCATCGCCGACTCCTTGTTCTGGAGCTGGCTCTTCTCGTTCTGGCAGGAGACCACGATTCCGGTCGGCAGGTGCGTGATGCGCACCGCGGAGTCGGTGGTGTTGACCGACTGGCCGCCGGGGCCGGACGAGCGGTACACGTCGATGCGCAGGTCGTTGGCGTTGATCTCGACCTCGACGTCCTCGGCCTCGGGCAGCACCAGGACGCCGGCCGCGGAGGTGTGGATGCGGCCCTGCGACTCGGTGGCGGGCACCCGCTGCACACGGTGCACGCCGCCCTCGAACTTCAGCCGGGCGTAGACGCCCTCGCCGGGCGCGGGGTTGCCCTTGGTCTTGACCGCGACCTGGACGTCCTTGTAGCCGCCGAGATCGGACTCGTTGGATTCGAGGATCTCGGTCTTCCAGCCGGCCCGCTCGGCATAGCGCAGGTACATCCGCAGCAGGTCGCCGGCGAACAGGGCCGATTCCTCGCCGCCCTCGCCCGCCTTGACCTCCAGGATCACGTCCTTGTCGTCGGCCGGGTCGCGCGGCACGAGCAACCGGCGCAGCTTCTCCGCGCACTCCTCGCGGCGCTGCTCGGCCTCCGCCGCCTCGGCGGCGAAGTCCGGGTCCTCGGCGACCAGTTCGTGTGCGGCCTCGACGTCGTCGGCGGCACTGGACCACTGCCGGTAGGCGTCCACGATCGGCCCCAGTTCGGCGTAGCGCCGCCCGAGATTGCGCGCGCGCGTCTGGTCCGTGTGCACGGCCGGATCGGCGAGCTGCCGCTCCAGGTCGGCGTGCTCGGCGAGCAGGTCGTCCATCGCCTCGAACACTGGGGGGCTCCTCTGGGGTATGGCCGCGAACTCGGCGGGATCGGTAACGCGGTGGCGGGATCGGTGGGACGCCGGACGGGAGGACAAACGAACGGCGCCGGAGGGGCGGGACGGACCTTGGACAAGGCCCACCGCTCCTCCGGCGCCGCAGGGTCGCTACTTGTTGCCGGCCACCGGCTGCTTGCCGAAGCGCTTCTCGAAGCGCGCCACACGGCCACCCGTGTCGAGGATCTTCTGCTTGCCCGTGTAGAACGGGTGACACTGCGAACAGACCTCGACGCGGATCTGGCCGCTGGTCGCGGTGCTGTGCGTGGTGAACGTCGAGCCACAGCCACAAGTGACGGTGGTCTCCACGTACTCGGGGTGGATGTCGGGCTTCACAGGAGTCTCCTTGGGTTCGGGAGGGCACCGGGTCGTACGCCCGAGTGGGCGTCACGTGAACCGGGGCCGACAGAGCAGTCTGCCAGGAGGGGGCGACCGGACCCAAATCAGGGTCTGTACCGCCCAACCACGACCGAGGTCGTGACATTCCCTCCCGGCCGACGCCGTGCCTTGTCGTTGCGTGTTGCGTCGTGTTCACGACCGACCCGAGGATCCGCTCCTCGGCATCGGCGTCGTCTTCCGGCCGTGCCGGTCCGGGGGCGACCCCCGGACCCCACGTCCGACCCCGACCAGTCGTTCGGCATCGGCGTCGTCTTCCGGCCGTGCCGGTCCGGGGGCGACCCCCGGACCCCACGCCCGACCCCGACTAGTCGTTCGGCATCGGCGTCGTCTTCTGGATCTGCATCAGGAACTCGCCGTTGCTCTTGGTCTTCTTCATCTTGTCCAGAAGCAGCTCGATGGCCTGCTGCTGGTCGAGTGCGTGCAGCACCCGCCGCAGCTTCCAGACGACCGCGAGTTCGTCCGAGGCCATCAGGATCTCTTCCTTGCGGGTGCTGGACGCGTCCACGTCCACCGCCGGGAAGATCCGCTTGTCGGCGAGCTTGCGGTCGAGCTTGAGCTCCATGTTGCCGGTGCCCTTGAACTCCTCGAAGATCACCTCGTCCATCCGCGAGCCGGTCTCGACGAGCGCGGTGGCGAGGATGGTCAGCGAGCCGCCGTTCTCGATGTTGCGCGCCGCGCCGAAGAACTTCTTCGGCGGGTACAGCGCGGTCGAGTCGACACCACCGGACAGGATGCGGCCGGAGGCGGGCGCCGCGAGGTTGTACGCGCGGCCCAGGCGGGTGATCGAGTCGAGCAGCACGACCACGTCGTGGCCCAGCTCGACCAGGCGCTTGGCGCGCTCGATGGCCAGCTCGGCGACGATCGTGTGGTCCTCGGCGGGCCGGTCGAAGGTCGAGGAGATGACCTCGCCCTTGACCGAGCGCTGCATGTCGGTGACCTCTTCGGGGCGCTCGTCCACGAGCACGACCATCAGGTGGCACTCGGGGTTGTTCACGGTGATCGCGTTGGCGATCGCCTGGAGCACCATCGTCTTGCCCGCCTTGGGCGGCGCGACGATCAGGCCACGCTGGCCCTTGCCGATCGGCGACACGAGGTCGATGATCCGCGTGGTCAGCGCGCTGGAGTCGGTCTCCAGGCGGAGCCGGTCCTGCGGGTACAGCGGAGTCAGCTTGTTGAAGTCGGAGCGCTGCCGCGCCTGTTCCGGCTCCATGCCGTTGACCGTGTCCAGGCGCACGAGCGCGTTGAACTTCTCCCGCCGCTCGCCGTCGCGCGGCTGACGCACCGCGCCGACGATGGCGTCGCCCTTGCGCAGGCCGTTCTTGCGGACCTGGGCGAGCGAGACGTACACGTCGTTGGAGCCGGGCAGGTAGCCCGAGGTCCGCACGAAGGCGTAGTTGTCGAGGATGTCCAGGATGCCCGCGACGGGGACCAGGACGTCGTCGTCGGCCAGCACGGGCTCGTTGGTCTCGAAGCCCTCGCGGCCACCGCGGCGACGGTTGCGGTCGCGGTAACGGCCACGGCGCCGACGGCCGCCACCCTCGAAGTCGTCGTCCGGACCCATCGGGTCGTTGTCCTGCTGCTGTTGTTGCTGCTGCTTGCCGCGCTCACCGCCGCGGTCGGCCCGCTCGGCGCGGTCGTTGCCGCGCTCGCCGCGGTCGCCGCGCTCGTTGTTGTTGCGGTCGCCGCGCTCGGCCCGCTCGCCGCGCTCCGGGCGCTCGGCGCGCTCGCCGCCGCGCTCGTTGTTGCGCTCGCCGCGGTCGCGCCGGTTCTGGCCGCGCTCGCGACGCTCGCGACGGCCTTCCCGCTCGCCGCCTTCGCGCTGCTCGCCCTGGTCGTCGCCGGTGCGCTCGGCGCGCTCGGCGCGCTCGCCACGACGGCGCGTCGGGGCCTCGACGGCCTCGGCCGCGGGCTCGCCCTGCTCACGCCGGGTGCGGCCGTTGGTGGGTGCCTCGGCAGCCGCCTGCTCCGGAATCTCGATCTGCTGTGCCTCGACCGCGACCCGCGTCCGGGCGGCCCGGCGGGCCCGGGTGGGCGCCTCCGCGACCGGCGCCTCGGCGGGCGCCTCCGCGGCGACCTCGGCGGGCGCCGCGCCGTTGTCCGCGGCGGCAGCGGCGGCCTTGGCCCTGGTCGCCCGGGCCGGCTTCGTGGCGGCGGCGGCAGCGGGAGCGGCGTCCGATCCACCCTGCTTTGCCTGGATGGCCTCGATCAGCTGGCTCTTGCGCATACGGCCGGTGCCGCTGATGCCCAGCCCGGTGGCGACCTGCTGCAGCTCCGCCAGCACCATGCCGTTGAGGCCGGTGCCCGTCGAGCGGCGGCGCCGCGTGGCGGGAGCGGGGGCGTCCGCGGTGGCAACCGCGTCACCCGAGGCGGACGCGGCCTGCGGCGTTGCGTCCATGAGTTCGGTGGTGTCGCTCACGAAGGGTCCTTCCCTGGAGCGGGCGTCGGCCTTGAGGGGGCTCGGCGACCGGTTGTGCTGTCCGTCCCGCTTCCAGTGCGGTCCGGTGCGGTGGTCCGCCGGATGGCGGGAATCGTCGAAAATGTGCCCAGTACTGCGAGGATCGGGCTCATGTATGCCTGTGGGGGCTCGTATTCCTGTAGGGGCTCGATTTCCTGTGAAGGAACAGCCCTCGGGTCCCCGGGATGAGCTCGACGCGGCGCGGTGGTTCCGCCGGTCTGTATCGGGGAGCCACGTTCGTCACGAAGGACAGGCAGGAGGGGAGACTCCCAAAGGATCGTGGCCACAGAGCACCGAACGCGCCCAACCCTATGCGGGCGGGGGATCTGGTGCGGTGATGACGCTAACACTACCGGACCCAAGAGACATTCCCCCACCCCATCGCTCCCCCGGCGCAGCCCTTTTTTTCCTGCGGTAGTGCAGTGGAGTGAACGGATCCACCACCGTCGCCGACCACTCGCCCGGCCGCACCGGGTCCACGGTCGGGCCGGCTCCCGCCTACCGGGCGTACTGCCAACGAACGGCGAGTACGCAGGTCACGCCAGTGGCATGACGCTTGCTCCGGCCCCGTCCACGTGCAATTGCCGAACCACCCAATCGGGCCCGGCGCTGCCGATCGCCTCGTCCACGCGGTCGTGCGTGACCAGGGCGAGCACGGTCGGCCCCGCGCCGGAGACGACCGCGGCCATCCCCTGTGCGCGCAGCTTGTCGATCAATTCGGCGCTCGCGGGCATCGCGGGCGCACGGTAGGTCTGGTGCAGCCGGTCCTCGGTCGCGGCGAACAGCAGGTCCGGACGCGAGGTCAGCGCGGTGACCAGCAGGCCGGCGCGCCCCGCGTTCGCCGAGGCGTCGCGGTGCGTCACCTTGGCCGGCAGCAGGCCGCGGGCGACCTCGGTGGACAGCGGAACGGAGGGTACGAACACGACGGGAGATATACCCCGGTCGGGGGTCGATCGCACCGCCCGAGGGCCGTCCTCGTCGGTCCAGGCGATCGTGAAGCCGCCGAGCAGACACGCGGCGACGTTGTCCGGGTGGCCTTCGAGCTCGGTCGCCAGGGCCAGGGTGGCGTCGTCGTCGAGACGGTCCGCGCCGCCTATCGTCAGCGCCCGGGCCGCGATCACGCCGGCACAGATGGCCGCGGCGGACGAGCCCAGTCCGCGCCCGTGCGGGATGCGATTGGCGCACACGACGTCCAGGCCGGGCGGTCGGCCGCCCATCGCCTCGAACGCGGCGTAGGCCGCGCGCACGACCAGGTGGTTCTCGTCCCGGGACAGGTCGTCGGCGCCCTCACCTGCGATGTCGATCGACAAGCCCTCGTCCGCGACCCGGACGGCGACGTCGTCGTACAGTCCGAGCGCGAGTCCGAACGCGTCGAACCCGGGACCCAGGTTGGCGCTCGTGGCCGGGATGCGAACCCGGACGGGGGCGGCACGGAATGCGGGGCCGGCCATACGCGTGGACACTCCTCCTCGTGGAGTTCCGGGCACCTTCACGGGACGGTCCGAACCGGTGGCGCGTTCGGGAAATCGCGGGTGCTGCGGAACGGCAGGAACAGACGCGAGACTCGGGCGGCATGTGCCGCGGAACGAGTGCAAGGTCGCGTCCGGTGATCAGCCTACCGAAGGTGCGTTCCCTCGCGGGACACCGTAACCACCGCGTCGTGGGATTGGTACCGGAAATGGGATCGAAAGGGGGCGGAAGCCGTTGTCGACGGGGATCGTCGGCCGCCCCGGTCGGTTCCGGGCGCTTTCCACCCCGGTTGCGGGGTCTGCTTTCCCGGGTCGGGTCTGCTTTGCCCGGGCGGGGTCACATTCCCTTCCCCGGCGGGATGTGGCTTTCCGGGGCGGGACGGCTCCCCTGGGGGCGACTTTCCCTGGTCGGGACGGCTTTCCCCGGCATAGGAAGCTTTCCCCCGATGGTGGCCGACATTCCGGAGCGGGCTCGGTTTTCCCGGCCGGAGTGGGCTTTTCCCGGCGGGGCCGGCCGGCTTGCGCCCCCGGTGCCGCGACGCGGCGTTTTTCCGGGTCGCGGCGCGGGTCGGCGGCGCGGGTCGCCCTCGGCGGGTGCCGGGAGCGGTGGTCCGAGCCGCCGACGCGTGTTGCGGGTGGTGTGCCGCGGGTCAGCCGAGGCCCAGCTGGGCGGCGGCGGCGGACGCGTCGATCGGGACGACGACCGGCTTGGGCGCGCCGGCCACCGCCCAGTCGGGGTCCTTGAGGCCGTTTCCGGTGACCGTGCAGACGATCCGCTGGCCGGGATCGACGCGACCCTGTTCGGCCGCCTGGAGCAATCCGGCCACACTCGCGGCGGACGCCGGCTCCACGAAGACGCCCTCCTGCGCGGCCAGCAGACGATACGCCGAGAGGATCTGACGGTCGGTCACCGATTCGATGTGACCCCCCGATTCGTCCCGTGCGGCGATCGCGAAGTCCCACGAGGCGGGGTTGCCGATCCGGATCGCGGTGGCGATCGTCTGCGGCGAGAGCACCGGCGCGCCGTTGACCAGCGGCGCCGAACCGGCCGCCTGATAGCCCCACATGCGCGGCCTGCGGCCGGCCAGGCCATCGGCGGCGTACTCGTTGTAGCCCTTCCAGTACGCGGTGATGTTGCCCGCGTTGCCCACCGGAAGCACGTGGATGTCGGGCGCGTCGCCGAGCATGTCGACGATCTCGAAGGCGGCGGTCTTCTGGCCCTCGATGCGGACCGGGTTGACCGAGTTCACCAGCGCGACCGGATACTTTTCGGCCAGATCGCGGGCGAGCGTGAGGCAGTCGTCGAAGTTGCCGTCGACCTGGAGGATGCGCGCGCCGTGCACGAGCGCCTGGCCCATCTTGCCCAGCGCGATCTTGCCCTGCGGGACCAGTACGGCGCAGACCATCCCGGCGCGCACCGCATATGCGGCGGCGGAGGCCGAGGTGTTGCCGGTGGATGCGCAGATGACCGCCTGCGCGCCCTCCTCCTTGGCCTTGGAGATCGCCATCGTCATGCCGCGGTCCTTGAAGGACCCGGTCGGATTGGCGCCCTCGACCTTGAGGTGAACCTCACATCCCGTGCGCTCGGAGAGCACCTGGGCGGGGACCAGCGGCGTACCACCCTCACGCAGGGTGACCACGGGTGTGTTCGCCGAGACCGGCAGACGGTCGCGGTATTCCTCGATGACCCCGCGCCACTGAGTGGTGCGGACGCCTTCCTTGAGCGCGCTCACGGTCCCTCTACTCCCCTTCGACCCGCATGATGCCGGCGATGTCACGGACGATGTCCATACCGCGCAGATCGGCGACGGTCGCCGCGAGGGCGGCGTCGGTGGCGGTATGGGTGACGATCACGAGTGTGGCATCCCCGTCCCGGCCCTGCTGACGGACCGTGTCGATGGACACGTCGTGCTGGGCGAACACCGCGGCCACCTGGGACAGCACGCCGGCCCGGTCGGCCACGTCCAGGCTGAGGTGGTAGCGGGTGCGGGCGATGCCCACCGGCTGCGGGGTCAGCTGGGCGTAGGCCGATTCACCGGGCCCGGTGGCGCCGGAGAGCTTGTTGCGGCAGACCGCGACCAGGTCGCCGAGCACCGCGCTCGCGGTCGGCGCGCCACCCGCTCCGGGGCCGTAGAACATCAGCTGCCCGGCCGCCTCGGACTCGACGAAGACCGCGTTGTACGCCTCGCGTACCGACGCCAGCGGGTGCGTACGCGGGATCATCGCCGGGTGCACGCGGGCACTGACGCTCTGCCCGTCGGCGCCGCGCTCGCAGATCGCCAGCAGCTTGACCACGCAGTCCATCGCCTTGGCACTGGCCACGTCGGCGGCGCTGACCTCGGTGATGCCCTCGCGGTACACGTCGGCGGCGGTCACCCGGGTGTGGAACGCCAGACCGGCCAGGATCGCGGCCTTGGCGGCGGCGTCGAAGCCCTCGATGTCGGCGGTGGGGTCGGCCTCGGCATAGCCCAGCGCGGTCGCCTCGTCGAGCGCCTCGGCAAAGCCGGCACCGGTCGAGTCCATCCGGTCCAGGATGAAGTTGGTGGTGCCGTTGACGATGCCCAGGACCCGCTCCACCTTGTCCCCGGCGAGCGACTCGCGCAGCGGACGCAGCAGCGGGATCGCGCCGGCGACGGCGGCCTCGTAGTAGAGGTCCACGCCGTGTTTCGCGGCGGCGGCATGCAGCGTGGAGCCGTCCTCGGCCAGCAGCGCCTTGTTGGCGGAGACCACCGAGGCGCCGTGCTCCATCGCGGACAACATCAGGCCGCGGGCGGGCTCGATGCCGCCGATCACCTCGATCACCACGTCGATGTCGTCGCGTTTGACCAGTTCCACCGCGTCGGTGGTGATCAGCGCGGGGTCGATGCCCGCGCGCTCGCGCCCGGCGCGGCGTACGGCCACTCCGGCGAGCTCGATCGGGGCCCCGATTCGGGCGGCGAGGTCGGTCGCGTGCGTCGTCATGATGCGGGCCACTTCGGAGCCGACCACACCACAACCGAGCAGCGCCACCTTCAGCGGCTGCGTACGCATCATCCGACCTCACTTCTCGAAGACAAAGGTTGTCCGAGTCTGCCGTCCGGGGGATTTCCGGAGACAGGCAGTGCCGACAAGTGTCGCTCGGATCATTGGCCGAACCGGGGCCGGTCCAGGATCCGAGACGACAATTCTTGCGGCCTCACATGCGGGCAACGGGATTTTCTCCCGAGCCCGGGGGCCGCCACGCGGCGACCCCCGATCGTTCCATTGTTCTTGTTTCGTTGTTCTCGTTTTCCTGCGGTCGTCCGGACCGTGCCGGCTGTGTCCGACCGGGGCCGGGTGTCCGGCGGGTGCCGGGTGGTGCCCCCGGCGGGTGCCGGGTGGTGCCCGGCCGGGGCCCGCGCATTGCATCCTGCCGCTGTCGGCGATCCGCTGCCGCGGGGTTTGCCCAGCCGGTCGGGTTTTGCCCGGCCGATCGGGTCTTGCTCGGCCGGCCTGGTCTTGCCCGGCCGGCCCGATCTTGCTCGGCCGATCAGGTTTTGCTCAGCCGATGTCGAGGCGGAGCAGGTCCTCTTCGGTTTCGCGCCGCACGATGACGCGTGCGGTGCCGTCGTGGACCGCGATCACCGGCGGGCGGGTCACGTGGTTGTAGTTGCTCGCCATCGAGCGGCAGTAGGCGCCGGTGGCGGGCACCGCGAGCAGGTCGCCGGGAGCCAGGTCGGCGGGCAGGTAGGCGTCCTTGACGATGATGTCGCCGGACTCGCAGTGCCGGCCCACCACCCGGGAGAGCATCGGCGCCGCGTCGCTCGCACGTGAGACGAGCGTCACGCTGTACTCGGCGTCGTAGAGCGAGGTGCGGATGTTGTCCGACATCCCGCCGTCGACGCTGACGTAGGTGCGCAGGCCCTCCAGCGGCTTGATCGTGCCCACCTCGTACAGCGTGAAGGTGCCCGGCCCGGCGATCGCGCGGCCGGGTTCGACCGACAGGCGGGGTGCGGCCAGGCCGGCGGCGGCGCATTCGCGGCGCACGATGTCCAGCAGCGAGGCGGCGATCACCGCGGGCGACTGCGGGTCGTCGGCGGAGGTGTAGGCGATGCCCAGACCGCCGCCGAGGTCGATCTCGGGCAGTTCGACGCCGTGCTCGTCGCGGACCGCGACCAGCAGGCCGACCACCCGGCGTGCGGCCACCTCGAAGCCCGCCGTGTCGAAGATCTGCGAGCCGATGTGCGAGTGCAGACCGATCAGTTCGAGCGATTCGAGCTTGCGGATCCGACGGACCGCCTCGGCCGCCTGGCCGTCGGCCAGCGAGAAGCCGAACTTCTGGTCCTCGTGCGCGGTGGCGATGAACTCGTGGGTGTGCGCTTCGACCCCGACGGTGATCCGGACCAGTACCTTCTGGGTGACGCCGCGCCGGTCGGCCAGGAAGGCGAGCCGGCTGATCTCCTCGAACGAGTCGACCACGATCCGGCCGACGCCGACCTCCAGCGCGCGCTCCAGTTCGGCGGCGGACTTGTTGTTGCCGTGGAAGGCGATCCGGGCCGGGTCCATGCCCGCGGACAGCGCGACCGCAAGCTCGCCGGCCGTACACACGTCCAGGTTCAGCCCCTCCTCGGCGATCCAGCGCACCAGCGCGCGGCACAGGAAGGCCTTGCCCGCGTAGAACACGTCGGCGCCCTCGAACGCCTCGCGCCAGGCACGGCAGCGGGCCCGGAAGTCCGCCTCGTCGAGGATGTAGGCGGGCGTGCCGAACTCGCGGGCGAGTTCGCGTACGTCCAGGCCGGCGATGGTGACCACACCGTCGGCGCCGCGCTCGGCGCCCGCGGGCCAGATCTTCGGGTCGAGCAGGGTCAGGTCCTCGGGCGCGATCGGCGGCGCGCCGTCGGGCAGGACGTCCGCGTGGCGGGGACCGGCGGGGTGGGCGGAGCGGCTCATGTCGTGGTGCTCCCCGTGGGGTGAGGGCGTCGGTGTGGGGTGGGTCGCGTGCGGGGTGGTGGACCGCTCGCGGGGGTGGGCGCCGGCGGGGTGGCGCCCGGTGGGTGGTCGGTGGCCGGGGGTTGTCGGCCGGGGGTTGTCGGCCGGCGTCCTGTGGCCTGTGGCCCGGTGGCCCGGAACGGCCGAAGGCCGGGCATGTGCCCGGCCTTCGGCCTGTCGCCTGCGTTGTGACGATCCGTCACATGCGCTCGGGGGCGGACACCCCGAGCAGGGCGAGGCCGTTGGCCACCACGGTTTTCGTGGCTTCGGCCAACCACATTCGGGCGTGCGTCAGGTCGGTGACCTCTTCCTCGCCCTTGGGCAGGATCTGACAGTGGTCGTAGAAGCGGTGGTACGTGCCGGCCAGCTGCTCCAGGTAACGCGCGACGTGGTGCGGCTCGCGCATCTCGCCGGCCTTGGCCACCACGCGCGGGAACTCGCCGAGCATGCCGAGCAGGTCGGACTCCCACTCGGTGGACAGCAGCTCGGGCTTGAACTCGCCCTTGACGATGCCGCGTTCGGCCGCCTTGCGCTCGACGGCGGACATCCGCGCATGCGCGTACTGAACGTAGAACACGGGGTTCTCGTTCTTGTGCGACGTGAGGATGTCGATGTCCAGCGTGATGGTGGAGTCGGTGGACGAGCGCGCCAGCGAGTACCGCGCGGCGTCGACGCCGATCCACTCGACGACGTCGTCGATGGTGATGATGTTGCCCGCGCGCTTGGACATCCGGACCTCTTCGCCGGCGCGCATCATCTTCACGAACTGGCCGACGATGATCTCGATGTTGCGCTCGGGGTCGTCGCCCGCACACGCCGCGATCGCCTTGAGCCGCCCGACGTAGCCGTGGTGGTCGGCGCCGAGCATGTAGACGGCGACCTCGTTGCCGCGGTCGCGCTTGTTCAGGTAGTACGCGGCGTCGGAGGCGAAATAGGTCTTCTCGCCGTCGGACTTGACCAGGACCCGGTCCTTGTCGTCCCCGTAGTCCGTGGTGCGCAGCCAGATCGCGCCGTTGTCGTCGTAGACGTGGCCCTGCTCGCGCAGCCGCTCGATCGCCTTCTCCACCGCGCCGGACTCGTGCAGCGTGGTCTCGGAGAACCACACGTCGAAGTGCGCGCCGAAGTTCTCCATCGAGCGCTGGATCTCGGCGACCATCAGCTTGAGCCCGGTGGCCCGGAAGACCTTCTCCTGCTCGGCCTCGGCCAGGCCGGACACGTCGGGGTGCTCGGCGACGATGTCGGCGGCGATGTCGTTGATGTACGCGCCGACGTAGCCGTCCTCGGGGACGGGCCGACCGTTGGCCGCCGCCATCAGCGACTTGCCGAACTTGTCGATCTGCACGCCGGCGTCGTTGATGTAGTACTCGGTGGTCACATCCGCACCGGACGCACGCAGGATCCGCCCGAGCGAGTCACCGACGGCGGCCCACCGCACGCCGCCGATGTGGATCGGCCCGGTCGGGTTCGCCGAGACGAACTCCAGGTTGATCTTCAGCCCGTCGAACGCGTTGTTGCTGCCGTACTCGGCGCCGGCCTCGACGATGGTGCGGGCCAACTCGCCCTGGGTGGCCGTGTCGAAGGTGATGTTCAGGAAGCCCGGACCGGCGATGTCGACCTTGGCCACGCCGGGCGCCTGCGCGATCCGCGCGGCCAGCAACTCGGCGATCTCCCGCGGCGGTCGCTTGGCCGGCTTCGCGAGCTGCAACGCGATGTTCGTCGCGTAGTCCCCGTGCTCGCGGTTCTTGGGTCGCTCCACCGTCGTGCTCTCGGGCACGGCAACGGCGAGCTCGCCCGCCTCGACGGCGGCACGAACCGCGGACAACACTGACTGCGAAAGCTCTGCGGGGGTCACGGGGACAAGCGTAGGCGACCCGCCGACCAACCCGCCCGGCGGGCGGGGTCGGTCATTCGAGTGACACTCCGGGGAGGAAGCGGGGGGAGTCGTGGGGGCGGGTCGGGCGGGGTCGGGCGGGGGCGGGGGCCGGGTGGGGTGGGCCGGGGGGCCGGGGCGGGGTGGCCGGGGGCCGGGGCGGGATGGCCGGGGGCCGGTACGAGACGGCCTGGGGTCCGGCGCGGGATCGGCTGAGGAGGCGGGTGCAGGGTCGGGCGGGGCCGGCGAGGTGGCCGCGGGCACGGGGACGGCCGGGAGTCCGGCAGGAGCTCGGCCGAGGGCGCGGGGTCGGCCGGGTGAGCGGGCGCGAGGTGGCCGGGCGCAAGGTTGCCGAGCGCGAGCGCGGGGTGGACCGGGGCTGCGGCGCGAGGTGGCCGCCGGCGTGGACCCGGAGTCGGCGGGGTCCGGCGCGAGGTCGGCCGCAAGTCCGCCAGGGGGTCAGCCGAGTGCGCGGCCACGGGGTGCGCTGCGAGGTCGGTCAAGAAATCGCCGCGGGGTCGGCCGAGGGACCGGCCGAGGCATCCCCCGCGGGAACGGCCGCGGGCTCGACCTAGGCGTCCGGCGCGGGATCGGTCGAGAGATCCGCCAGGGGATCGGCCGGCAACGGCCCCGGCGACAACGCCCGCACAAGCCGAATGAGCTGCTCGGGATGAAACGGCTTGGTCAGATACCCATCCACCCCGACCGCCCGCGCCCGAGAAAAATCCTCATCCTGCGCACAGGCACTGATCATCAATATCTTCAACCCACTGGTCCGCGGATCCGCCCGCAACCGCGCCGCGGTCCCGATCCCATCCAAATGCGGCATCACCACATCCAACGTGACCAGATCCGGCCGCACCTCGTGCACGAGCCGCAAACACTCCTCACCATCACACGCGGTACTCACCACGAACCCCTCCAGCCGCAGATTGACCGCGATCAGCTGCCGAATCACCTCGTCGTCATCCACGACAAGCACCCGCGCCGCCTCACCACCAATCCCGCCCACGCCAGTGAGGTTAGGCCCCCCACACCCACCCGCGGGCCCGATCCGCACATCTCACCCCCACCTCCCCCCACCCCAACCACCAACCCCTTCGCAACCCACTCCCCAGAGCTGGTAATGTTCACGTCACCCGAGCCCCTGTAGCTCAGGGGATAGAGCAACGGCCTCCGGAGCCGTGTGCGCAGGTTCGAATCCTGCCAGGGGCACACCGTTTGACCAGCAGATATGGCCCCTCACCAGGGGCCATCGCTGTTTGTAGGGTCTAGACCATGTGCGACCGTGAGTCGCGATATGCAGCCCTGTGACAGGTGCTGCGGCGTATACGCGGCGGGGATCTTGAAGCATCGCCGCAGGTCAACCCCAAAACGACGAAGGACCCCGGGAGACCCGGGGTCCACTCATGCTCCGTCGCTCAGGCGTCGTCGCGCAACATCGCCTCGATTTTGCGGTTGTTCAGCTCGTCCCGGCCATCGATGCACTTCGCGTACCGGCTGAGCAGGACTTCCACGCTGTTGCCCGCTCGCCGAGCCACCTCCGCCTCCATGCTGCTCGTCGGCTTCAGGGCGAGCGACAGCCGGTCATGTACTCGTACAGCCGGGGCAAGGCTCCGGACCCCGCCCCGGGCCTTCGGAGGGGTGGGCCTGACGGTCGGCTGCGGTGCATGGGTGGTTCCTTGGGGTTGGGGGTGGTTCCCTCCTCGGCCGGGTGCCAGAGGCGTACCAGACCCCTCGGTGGGTGGGGCGGCCACACCCCGACCGCCCCACCCACCGAGCGCCCCGGCTCGTGCAAGCACACCCGGCCGAGGAGGGAACCACCCCCAACCATCACTCGTGTGGCAAGAAGGTCGAGCCTGCGGCGTATTGGTGGCGTGGCCACACCAACACAACACCCGACATACCCCTGACCTGCGTAAATGCCATAGTCTCCAGGCGCCTCCGGAGCCGTGTGCGCAGGTTCGAATCCTGCCAGGGGCACACAGAGGTCAGGGTGTGCAAGTGTGACCTGACCAGCAGGAACGCGATGACGAAGCGTCCGCTCTCAGTCCTACTGGGGCCGGGCGCTTTTCGCTGTGTTGCGCTGTCCGCGCCCATCCTGTGCCCGGATCTCCACGGCGCGGATCCTCCGACATCCGATCAACCACTCGGTCGAGCGGCGGCTTCATATGAGGCCCCGGCGGGTGAGTTGGGTGGTCAGGTTTCGTTTGCGATGGTGTTCGGTGCGGAGTTTGGTGAAGTGCTCCTGCCACTCGGGCTCGTGGCCGGTGGCTCGGGACATTTCTCGGGCGCGGGCCAGGAGGTCGGCGGCGCGGGCATAGGCGTCGTTGCCCATGGTTTTGATGAGGGCTGCGGCTTCTCGGACGTAGATGGCCAGGGCCTCGGCGGGGCGGGTGGTTTGGCAGACTTCGGCGAGGCGCAGCCATTGGTCGCGGTTGGCGCCGAGGGTTTCGGCTGCCTTCCATGCCTGGTCGAAGTGCTCCTCGGCGAGCAGGACGTCGATCAGGACTCGGGCCGCCCAAGTGCCGGTGGGCGTTTCGCCGGCTGCCTCGCGCAGTAGTCGCAGGGTCTCCGCGCGGTAGTGGTCGAGTTCGCCGATCGCCCGGGCGGCTTCGAGGACTTGGTTGTGGAGCGCGACGCTCGGCTGGTGGCGGAATTGCTCCCAGCGGATCTTCAGGGTGTCCGCATGCCGGCCTGCGGCGCTGTAGCGCTGCGTCAGGTGGTCGGCGAGTCTGGATTCGTTCGGGTATTCGGCGAAGCCGCGTTCGGCCCAGGAGAGGGCTTCGTCCTTGCGGTCGGCGGCGGTGAGGACCTCGGCGATGCGGAGGTAGGCGTAGCCGTGGGTGAGGTTGTCCGCGAGGGCCTCAACCTGCGCGTCCGTGTCTTCTCGTACTTTGGCGAGGTCCTCACGGAGGTGCTGGATCAACCACCGGTGGTCGTCGCGGCCGGCGCGGTCTTCTTGTACGGCGCGCAGTCGGGCGGCGTAGTGCGTGATCCCGGTTTCTCCGAGCGGCTCTGTGTAGTCCCGGAGCGCCAGCTCCGGCCAATCGTGGTTCGCGAGTTGGAAGGCAAGGAGCCAGTCGGCGAGTTCGGCCGGGTCGGGCGGGGCGGCGGCGCACGCTTCGGCGTGCAGTTCCACCAGGACTTCGCCTTCGTCGGTGATGCCGCCGTCGGAGTCGTCGATCTCGCCGAGCGCTGAGCCGATCAGGGCCAGGGCGCGGCCGGAGAGATCCATGACGGCTGTGTGATGGCCGCCCTCGTGCAGCTCTCGCAGGGTCTCGGAAACGTCGGCGACCGCCTCGGCGTAGGCGTGGGCGCCGCGCCGGTCCAGGTAGCCGTAGGTGCGGAGCGCGCGGCCCAGGTGCTCGCGGATCGACGTGATGTCCGGGCCGGCGCCGCAGTCGGTGCGGGCCGCGCGCAGGGTGAGCCGTCGGCGCAGGTCGGGGTCGCTGCGGGCCGCCTCGTCGAGGAGGTCGACGAGTTCGTGGGGATCGAGCGAGGCCAGGTAGGCGCGGAGGTCGAACGCGGCGGTTTCGGCTGCCTCGACCGGGCGGGCCGTGGCGGAGCGCAGGAAGGCGAGGCCAACGGCGACACAGTGCTTGCAGAAGTAGCCCTGCTCGCCGTACGGGCAGTCGCAGTCGCCGGTGAGGCCGTCCGCTCCGTATTCGAGGACCACCGCGTAGGTGTCGTTTCCGTATACGACGGCGGTGACGTAGCCCGGCTCCTCCTCGGTGAGGTTCGCGACCGCGTCGAGATAACCCTCACCCCGGCCGTACGACTTGTTTCCGGCGGCGTCGAGGAGGTCCTGTTCGGTGAAAGGTGGGCGTACTGGCATGGCTTCCATCGAACCGTATGTTCTCGGGCCGCACGTCCGGAGGGCGGAAACGCCGTTCCCCTACTTGTTACTTCTCGGGAGTGCCGGAGAGGTGGCGAAGGGAGGTCAGGAGGCCTGCGTATTCCGGGACTTCGGCGAAGAAGGTTGCGTCGGCCGCCTCGACGTCGTGCATGGCTCGCCTGGCGAGTGTGGTGCCGGGTTCGGTGATGCGAAGGAGCTTGGCCCTGGTGTCGGTCGGGTCGGTCTCTCGGGTCAGGTAGCCCTTGGCTTCGAGGCGGCGCAGGACTTGGCTGACGGTTTTGACGTCCATGCCGGCGTGCGTGGCCAGGGCGAGTTGGTTGGGGTGGGCACCCTGGGTGTCGAGCCAGTGCAGGCTCGCCAGGAGTACGAATTGAGGGTGGGTCAGGTCGAGGGGGGTCAGCGTCGCGGCCATGACACGTTGCCAGCGCAGGGTGGTGTGCCAGAGCAGGAAGCCGGGGCTGTCTTCGGGGCTCAGAGGCATGGCGGGCGCCGCCTTCGACGTGCGGGGGAGGTGGAGAAGAGGCAGGGACGACGGGCGTGGCGACGAGAGGCCCGAGAGACCTGGCCAAGTTTCGCCCCGCGCAGATTATCTCCACGTGGATTGTCTCCACAAGGATCATGCCTTCATGGCTGTGGGGTGGGCATCCCCTCCTCCGCGGACGATGCCCACCCCACGCTTCGAAGAGCCCGCCGGACCGGACGGACCGGCCGAGCCAACCGCACCTGCCCGGCGGGCTCACAGGCCCTGCGGCGCGTACCCGGCCGGCCCCAGCTACGCCGGGCCTCGACACACCCCGCCCCGCGTACAGGCCCAGCCCCACCCACCCCCGGGCCTCAACACCCCGCGCCGCATAACCGGCCGGCCGCACCCATCCCGGCAGGCAGCCTCACACCGCGCCGCGCACCCGACCGCCGCCGCGCCTACCCGCAGCCCTCACAGCTCCGCCGTGCGCACCCGGACCGCCCCGCACCCACCCACCAGCCCTCACAGCCCCTGGGCCGCGTACACGGCCGTGCCCTCCACGTACGTCGCGAGCACTCCCGTCTCGCCGATCTCCGTCGCCGGGCCCGCGTACGGGTCGCGGTCGAGGACCACCACGTCGGCGAGCTTGCCGGGCTCGATGGTGCCCGTGTCGTGGTCGCGGTGGTTCACGTACGCCGTGCCCACCGTGTAGGCGGCCAGGGCCGCGGTGAGGTCGATGCGCTGTTCGGGGAGGAAGACGGTGTCGGACGGGTCCGCGAAGGACGGCAGTACGCGGTTGACCGCCGTGTGGATGCCCCACATCGGGTCCGGTGCGCTCACCGGCCAGTCGCTGCCCGCCGCCAGCGTGGCGCCGGAGCGGAGCAGGTCGCCGAACGGGTATTGCCACGCGGCGCGTTCGTCGCCCAGGAACGGGATGGTGAGTTCGTCCATCTGGGCCTCGTGGGCGGCCCACAGGGGTTGCAGGTTGGCGGTCACGCCCAGCGCGGCGAAGCGCGGTACGTCGTCGGGGTGGATCACCTGGAGATGCGCGATGTGGTGCCGGTGGTCGCCGTGGCCGTTGGTCGCGAGTGCCTGGGCGAAGCCGTTCAGCGCCTCGCGGGCGGCCCGGTCGCCGACCGCGTGCACGTGTACCTGGAAGCCGTGCGCGTCCAGCAGCGTGACGTGCTCGCGCAGCGCGATCGGGTCGACGAAGCTCAGGCCGCTGTTGCCGGTGTGGCAGCCGCAACCGTCGAAGTAGGGCTCGTTCAGGGCGGCGGTGAAGTTCTCCGCGACGCCGTCCTGCATGATCTTCACGCTGGTCGCCGCGAAGCGCCCGACCGACGAGGACGCCCGCAGGTCGAGCAGTCGTTCCAACTGCTCGGCGCCGTGGTCGCGTTCCCACCACAGCGCGCCGACGACCCGGGCGGTGAGCTGCCCCGAACGGGCCGCCGTGAGGTAGGACTCCAGCGGGTCCAGCCCCGGGTGGGCCGAGCCGACCATCGCGTCCTGCCAGGACGTCACACCGACCGAGTGCATGCGCGCCTGGCCCGCGAGCAGCGCACGCAGGGCGTCCGCCGCGTCCAGGCCCGGTACGAGGTCGCCGACCAGGGCGGTCGCGCCCTCGTGCAGGGTGCCCTGCGGGGTACCGTCGGCCTCGCGCTCGATCCGCCCGTCGGCCGGGTCCGGGGTGTCCCGGGTGACGCCGGCGAGTTCGAGGGCGCGCGTGTTGACCCACGCGCCGTGGCCGTCCGCGTTGATCAGGAACGCCGGGCGGTCCGGCACGATCGCGTCGAGTTGGTGCCGGCTCGGCGTACCACCCGCGAACGCCTCCATGCTCCAGCCGCCGCCGCTGATCCACGCCTCTTCGGACCGGTCGGCCGCGTACGTGCGGATCAGCGCGAACGTCGCCTCGGCGTCCCGCGCTTCGGAGAGGTCGCAGCGGATCAGCGTCATCCCCGCCAGGGCGGGATGGACGTGCGAGTCCTGGAAGCCGGGCACCAATGCCCGTCCGGCCAGGTCGATCACCTCGGTACGCGGGCCGATCAGGTCGCGTACGTCCGGGTCGTGCCCGACGACCACGATCCGCCCGTCCCGCACGGCAACCGCCGTGGCCCGGCGACGAGCGGCGTCGATCGTGTGGACCGGCCCACCTCGGAAAACGACATCGGCAGGGGTGGACATGAGACTCCTTGCGCAGACGACGGGAAGGGAAGCAACGGGCGAAGGCGGCGGATGGGGCTGCGAACGGGAAGCGGACGACCGGCGCCGAAGGCACCCGAAGGAAACCCAAGGCACCCGAAGGAAGCCCAAGGACGCCCAAGAACACCCAAGGAGCAAGGCACGCCCGAGGCCGCCCGAGGCCGCCCGCGAGCGCCCGCGAAACGCCCGCGGAAGCCCGCGGAAGCCGACGCGGAGGTAACGGGGGCACCGAGATGCCCGGGCTCCCCGCCCGCCGCCGAAGCTGTGTGGAGTATCGACGCGGGAACGTTCCCGCACAAGCACATGCGGGAACGGTTTTCCGAAGGTCACCGCTCCATGGACCGCGCGTGACTGGCAACTCGGCAGCCGGCAGCATGTGGTGACATGACCACCTCACCTCGCGACGGGGGCCGGCGTCCCGCCTCCGTGCCCCGGGTCCGACTCGTCGACGTGGCGCGCGAGGCGGGGCTGTCCAAGACCACCGTCTCGGCCGCCCTGAACGGCACCGGCCGGCTGTCCGACGCGGTCCGGCTGCACGCGCAGGAGACCGCGCGCCGACTCGGCTACCGGCCCAACGCGACCGCGCGACTGCTGCGGGCGGGGCACGCCCGGCTGATCGGCTACGCGGTACGCGAGTACGTGGACACGCCGTGGTCGTACATGGAATCGCCCTATTTCGCCCAGCTCACCAGCGCCACCGCGCAGGCCGCGCTCGCCCACGGATACGCGCTGGTCCTGCTGCCCACCCACTCGGCCAGGGACGAGTGGGCGGACCTGCCGCTGGACGCCGCCGTGGTGGCCGACCCGCTCGCGGACGACCCGTTGGTCGAGGACTTCCTGGCGGCCCGCATCCCGGTCGTCTCCGACCGGCGGCTGGAGGGCATGACCGGTGCGCACTGGGTGGACATCGACCACGTGGCCGCCGTGCGCGGCGCGCTCGATCATCTGGCCGCGGGCGGCGCACGGCGGATCGGCCTGGTGGCCGCGCACTCCACCTCGCTGTTCTACGAGGAAGCCCTGACGACGTATCACGCATGGTGTCTGGAACGGGGATTCGCTCCCCTCGTGGAACTGACCGCACGTCCCGGCAACCAGGTCACCCGCGCCGTGGTCGATCACATGCTGGCGCGACCCGATCGCCCGGACGCGCTCTTCGTGCTCACCGAGGTGAGCCCGCCGCTGATCCTGGATACCGTTCGTGCCCACGGCCTGAGCGTCCCGGAGGACCTGTTGATCGTGTGCGTCAGCGACGACCCGACCGCTGCCCAGACCGACCCGCCGATCACCACCCTGAGCCTGAACCCGACCGAAATCGCCTCCGTGGGAGTCGAGTTGCTGCTCAAAGCACTGGAATCCGGCGACCCCACACCCACCGGCCGCCTCGTACCGACCCACCTGGAGATCCGAGGCACCTCACGCCGAAACGGCTGACTCGACCCGACGCCCCGGGACCACGCGGAGCAACACCGACCGGCGGAGCAACACGTCCGGCGGAGCAACACCGACCGGGGGCGGCCCGACTCACCCCATCAGAGCCGCGAGATCGATGTCGATCGGGAAGGGCACCACAACCTGCAACCGGATCCGATGGATCCCCGTCGGGACATGGCTGCCGGTGGGGGGTTCGAGTTCGAAGACGTACACGACCGGCAGTTTCGCCTCCTCCTCGATCCGCCAGAAGTGCGGGATCCCCGCCTAGGCATAACGGGCGGGCTTGCGCTTGCCATCGCGTCACTCGGACCCCACCGAGACGACCTCGACGGCCGGGCGCACCTCGGACGCGTCGAACCAGGTCCGGCTGAAGTCGCTCGTGTCCGAATAGGCAACGACGTCGGGTTCGGGTCGCGTGAGGTCGTCGAGGCGGACGGCCATCTCCTCGTCGACGCCGATGTCGACCGGTGTCTGCGCGGCCGGTACCGATGTCAGGTTGCGCTTGACCCGGGAATGGAAGATCCGTTGCGGCCCCGTACTGAAGATCAGGGCCCCGTCGATGAGTTCCACATGACGCGGCGCCTCCGGCGGCAACCTGTCCATGTCGTCGGCGGTCCAACGGGTGCCGTTCGGCGGATACATCCAGGCGGGTAGTGCCGACATGCCTCCTCATCTCCTCGGCGCGTTCGGCCTGTTCGACCCGTTCCGTCGGCTCGGTCCGTTCAGCTGGTTCGACCCATGCAGTCGGCTCGGTCCGTTCGGCCGGTTCGATCCGTTCGGCCGGTTCGATCCGTTCAGCCGGTTCGGTCCGTTCCGCACGGTACCCGCGAGGCTTTCGACTCGACGGCTGTCGAACCACCCACCGGATCATGATTCGATGGTTCCGGATCATCGACCTCGCCCCACCGCGCCTGACCACCCCTCAGGCATCGTTCGTCCGACCCGGAGGAATCGCCGTGACCGAGTCGACCCCGACTCCCACCGCCGAGCCGATCGTCGTGCAGCCGGCCGTCGAACAGTCGCCCGCAGTACCACCGGCCGCCGTACAGGGGCGCAGCCCCCGCACCGGAGCGCCGGTCGGTGATCCCGTGGCCGGCAGCACCGAGGCCGATGTCGATCGCGTCGTCGCCGCCGCCCGGGCCGCCGCGCCGGGGTGGGCCGGGCGTTCCGGTCCCGAGCGGGCCGAGGTGCTGGAGGCCGTCGCCGATGCGCTCGACGCCGCGCGTGCCGAGTTGGTCGCCGTCGCGGACGCGGAGACCGCGCTGGGCGAGGTGCGGCTCACCGGCGAGGTCGCCCGTACGTCCGGCCAACTGCGGATGTTCGCCGGCCTGCTCCGGGACGGCGCACACGTGGGCGCGGTGCTCAGCCCGGCCGATCCGGCGCTCGGCCGGCCCGATGTGCGGCGGATGTTGCACCCGATCGGTGTGGTCGCGGTGTTCGCCGCGAGCAACTTCCCGTTCGCCTTCTCCGTCGCCGGCGGCGACACCGCCTCCGCGTGGGCGGCCGGGTGTCCGGTCGTGGTCAAGGCCCACGAGGCGCATCCGGCAACGTCGCTCGCGGTGACCCGGGTGGTGCGTACCGCGTTGACCGCCGCCGGCGTGTCCGAGGACCTGCTCGGCCTGGTCGTCGGCCGCGCCGCGGGCGGCCCGCTGGTCACCCACCCCGGGATCGCCGCCGTCGGCTTCACCGGCTCGCTCGCGGGCGGGCGGGCCCTGTTCGACCTCGCTGCCGGCCGCCCCGACCCGATCCCGTTCTTCGGCGAACTGGGCAGCGTCAACCCGGTCGTGGTACTGCCCGGCGCGGCGGCCGAACGCGCCGAGGAACTGGCCGCCGGCTACCTCGGCTCACTCACCCTCGGCACCGGCCAGTTCTGTACCAACCCGGGGCTGCTGTTCGTACCGGAGGCCACCGAACTCCTGGACGCCATTGCCACGCACGCCCGCACCGCGACCGGCGGCCCGATGTTGTCCGAACGCATCCGGGACGCGTACGAGGACGGCACGTCGGCGCACGCGGGACGCGAGCTCGCCCGGGGCACCGCCGCCGAGGGGGCCTGGTCGGTGGCACCGGTGGTGTGGCATGTCGATCTCGCCGAATTCGTCGCGCACGCGGCCGAGCTGACCGAGGAGACCTTCGGTCCGGCCGGCCTGGTGGTCACCTACGCCGACGAGGACGCCCTGCTCGCCGCACTCGACCGGCTCCCGGGCAGCCTCACCGGCTCGGTACACACGGTCGAGGCCGACCACCCGCTCGCCGCCCGGGTCGGCGCCGCCCTGCGTCCGCGCGTCGGCCGACTGATCCACAACGGCTGGCCCACCGGCGTCGCGGTGTGCTGGGCGATGCATCACGGCGGCCCGTGGCCCGCCACCACCGCCCCGGGCCACACCTCGGTCGGCGGCACCGCCCTGGAGCGCTGGTTGGTGCCGACCGCGTACCAGGACTGGCCCGACGCGCTGCTCCCCGCGGAACTGCGGGACGCCAACCCGCTGGGCGTCCCGCGCCGCACCCAGCCGTAGGCAACCCGCACCGCGCCCGCACCCGAGCAGGCCCGCACCGCACCCATACCCCGCACCGAGCAAGGCCCCCACCACACGCGCACCCGTCCCGACCGATCCCGCGGCGCGCACACGCCCCGCCGTGAGCAATCCACGCCCACACCCCGAGCCAGGCCCGCACCGCATCCGCACCCACACCCGTCCCGAGCGATCCCACGGCGCGCACACGCCCCGCCGTGAGCAATCCGCGCCCACACCCCACCCCGAGCGGCACCACCGCACCGCACCGCACCGCACCCGCACCCGTCCCACGCAGCCCCGCGCCCCCTCCGTGTCCCACCCCCGACCCAGGACCCCCCGCCCCCTCGACGACCCCACCCGGCCCCGCCCCCATCACACCGCCAAGCACCCGAGACACCACCCAGCCGGCTTCCGGGAGTCCCACAGGGAGCCGCCCGCGCCCGGCCGCGCAGCGTTATGGCCAGGTCCTTCGGGGTTGTCCACAACCGTGCCGCGCACGGTCGCTCCGCGTTGTCCACAGACCGGCTTCGGGTGTCGCCGGCAGCTCTTAGACTGCTCGGATGACAGCGCTCGACGACGGTCCCCAGATCAGCGAAGCGCTGCAGGTTCTGCATCGCGTCTTCGGTTACGACTCGTTTCGCGGGAGCCAGCAGGAGATCATCGACCATGTGATCGAGGGCGGTGACGCACTCGTCCTGATGCCCACCGGCGGCGGCAAGTCGCTCTGCTACCAGATCCCCGCGCTGGTGCGAAAAGGCGTCGGCGTGATCATCTCCCCGCTGATCGCGCTCATGCAGGACCAGGTGGACGCCCTCACCGCGCTGGGCGTGCGCGCCGGGTTCCTCAACTCGACGCAGAACCCCGACGAGCGGCGGATGGTCGAGTCGGAGTTCCTGGCCGGCGAGTTGGATCTGCTCTACCTGGCACCGGAGCGGCTGAAGGTCGACGCGACCCTGCGACTCCTGGACCGGGGCATCGTCTCGCTGTTCGCGATCGACGAGGCACACTGCGTGGCGCAGTGGGGTCACGACTTCCGGCCCGACTACCTCACCCTCTCCCAGTTGCACGAGCGCTGGCCGGACGTGCCGCGCGTCGCGCTCACCGCGACCGCGACCGAGGCCACCCACGCCGAGATCGCCTCCCGGCTGAACCTGCAACAGGCCCGGCACTTCGTGGCCAGCTTCGACCGGCCCAACATCCAGTACCGGATCGTGCACAAGGACAAGCCGCAGAAGCAGCTGCTCGACCTGCTCCGTGCCGAACACGCCGGCGACGCGGGCATCGTCTACTGCCTGTCCCGGGCCTCGGTGGAGAAGACCGCCGCGTTCCTGGTCGACAACGGCATCGACGCGCTGCCGTACCACGCGGGCCTGGACTCGCGCGTGCGTGCCGCCAACCAGTCCCGCTTCCTGCGCGAGGACGGCATGGTGATGGTCGCCACCATCGCGTTCGGGATGGGTATCGACAAGCCCGACGTGCGCTTCGTCGCGCATCTGGACCTGCCCAAGTCGGTCGAGGGCTACTACCAGGAGACCGGCCGCGCCGGGCGCGACGGGTTGCCGTCCACCGCGTGGCTCGCGTACGGGCTCCAGGACGTGGTGCAGCAGCGCAAGATGATCGACGGCTCGGAGGGCGACCAGGCCCACCGCCGCCGACTGGGCACGCACCTCGACGCGATGTTGGCCCTGTGCGAGACGGTCGAGTGTCGACGCGTACGCCTGCTCGCCTACTTCGGCCAGGAGAGCACCGCGTGCGGCAACTGCGACACGTGCCTGTCGCCGCCGGCCTCCTGGGACGGCACGATCGCCGCCCAAAAGGTGTTGTCGACCGTGTGGCGGCTCAAGCACGAGCGGCGCGGGCAGAAGTTCGGCGCGGGCCAGATCGTGGACATCCTGCTGGGCGCCAAGACGGCCAAGGTCATCCAGTTCGACCACGACACGCTCCGCGTGTTCGGGATCGGCACCGAGCTGGGGCGGACCGAATGGATGAGCGTGGTGCGCCAGTTGCTGGCCATGAAGCTGATCGCCGTAGAGCCCTCGTTCAACGCGCTCGTGCTCACCGAGGCGAGCGAGGAGGTGCTCGGCCGACGACGCGAGGTGATGCTGCGCCGTGAGCCGGAGCGTCCGGCGCGCGCGGCCAAGGCCGACCGGGCCGCCAAGGCCGGCAAGGGCAAGGCCGCGCCGATCGAGCTGCCCGCGGCGGCTGCGCCGATCTTCGAGGCGTTGCGCGCGTGGCGCGCGGCGACCGCGAAGGAGCAGGGCGTACCGGCGTACGTGATCTTCCACGACGCGACGCTGCGCGAGATCGCCACCACCGGGCCCGGCACCCTGGCCGAACTCGGCACGATCAGTGGCATCGGCGAGAACAAGCTGGCCAAGTACGGCCAGTCGATCCTCGACACGCTGGCCGGCTCGACGCCCGGCGGCCCCGCCACGCCCGCGCCCGCGCAGGCGCCCGGAGCGACCCGTACCCCGGCGCCGCCCACCTCGGCACCCGCCGCCGAGCTCATCCGCGAGCCGGTGCCCGAACTCATCCGCGAACCCCTGCCGGACTACCAGCCCGATTACCAGAACGACTACGAACCCGACTTCGAACCGGAGCCGGAGTTCTACCCGGAGTTCGAGCCGGACCCGGACTACCGAGGCTGACCGTCGAGCCGCACGGGCCGGGGCACGGGACGCGGGCACAGGCCCGCCCAGGTCCCGGCCCCGGTCCTAGCCCTGCTCCTAGCCCTGCTCCTGGTCCTGGTGCTGGTCCTGATCCCAGTCCCGGTCCTGAACCGGCACGACCACCGAACGCAAAAGTGACCGGCCCCGAGGAGACGATCCCCGGGCCCGGCCACCTGTGCCGCCCGTCGCTCAGCCCTTGTCGGCCGAACCGCCGCCCTGCTCCGTGTCCAACTGGTCCAACTCGGCCAGGAAGCGCTCGATCACATCGCTGTCGGCCACCAGCGGGCCCACCGGCTCGCCGAGCACCTTGCCCGCCAGCTCCGTCGCGATCAGGCCCAGTTCCGCGTGCAACGACGCGCTCGCCAGGGCGAGGTCCGTGTCCAGCCGCTCGTGGCCGGACGTGACGAGCTCGTCCTTGATCCGCTGTCCCTCCGCGCGCGCCTCGGCCATCAGCCGGGCCCCCTCCTCGGCCGCCTGCTGCCGAACCAGCGCGGCTTCCTTGCGCGTCTCGTTCATCTGCGCCCGCAGCTCGGCCAGCGCCGCTTCACTCTCCGCCTGGAGGTCCGTCGCCCGGTCGAAACCGCCTTCGAGCGCGTCGTGCCGCTCGGCGATCGTGCGAGCGATGCGCGGCAACAACACCTTCGCGAACACCGCCAAGACCACCAGGAAGGTGATGAATCCAAAGATCAGTTCGGCGATATCCGGCTTGAGAGGTCCCATGGCTCGAAATCCTCGAACACACGCGAGCACAAATCAAGTTGCGATCACCCTCTGCGGGCACCCGCCGTGACCACCGGACTCCGCTGCGCACCCCTCGACGCCCGCGCGGCCGATCCCGAGACCCGCACGCCCGCCCGGCCTGCCCGACCCTTCACGCCCGCCCGGCCGGGAATTCGAGCAACACGATCGGATCTCCCGTCGGCTGTGCGGAGCCACCCGCCGGCTCCACCGTGAGCCCGACCCCCGATGCCCGGTCGATCGCCGACGCCAGCAACGCCTTACCCGGCCGGATCACCCCGATCGAACGCATGTGGCCGTTGTCGTCGTACCAGCCCTGGTACACCCGTGCGTTCGACAACGACGGCAAACCGGTCGTCAGCAGCACGGTCCGGTCCAGCGCGCGGGACACGATGACCTTCGCCGTTCCGCCCCCGGTCACCGGTGCCGACGCCTGGACCGCGTCCGGCGCGGTGATCACCGCCTCGATCCCGGCGCTGCGCTCGCGCTGTGCATCCACCGCCCGCTCGGCCCTGCGGGCGTCCTGGTACTGGTCGATCGCGACTCCGCCGAGCGCGCCGATCACGGCCAGGCACGCCGCCGCCACGAACACCGTGACCCGCCGGGTCCGGCGCCGCCCGATGCCGACGACCGGCTCCGGGGCGGGCAATTCGGGAGGCAGCTGTCGCACCGTCGAAATGCCGTCGAGTACCCGTCGGCGCAGTTCCGCCGACGGTGTCGCGCCGACCGACGAGGCCAAGCGAGCGGCGGTTTCGCGGAACTCCCGGACCTCCTGCGTGCAGGCCGGACATACCGCCAAGTGGCTCTCGAATTCCCGCTGTTCGTCCTCGTCGAGGGCGTGCACGGAATACGCCCCCGTCAGCGTGTGCAGGTCGGCGAGGGTCATGTGCCCACTCCCAGGCAGTCGCGCAGGCGGATCAGGCCGTCCCGCAGGCGGGTCTTGATCGTGCCCAACGGCACGTCCAGGAGGCCGGCCACCTCACGGTGGGTGCAGCCCCGGTAGTAGGCCAGGGTCACCGACTGGCGCTGCAACTCGGTCAGGGTGCGCAGACAGCGCCTTACCTGCTCGCGTTCGAGCCGGGACTCGACCGCCTCGGTCACCTCGTCGTACTCGGTCGTGTGCTCACGTGCGGCGGTGCGGTGTTCGCGGTCGGTGGCCGCTTGGGCCGAGCGCACCCGGTCGACCGCGCGTCGGTGGGCCATGGTCAGGATCCAGGCCATCGCGCTGCCCTTGTCCGGGCGGAAGCGGGCGGCGGTACGCCACACGTCGAGCAGCACCTCCTGCGCCACCTCCTCGGATTGCGCGGGATCGCGGACCACCCGACGTGCGACGCCGAGCACCGCGCCGATCACCGCGTCGTAGACGAACGCGAACGCCTCCTGGTCCCCCATCGCCACACTCGCGAGCCGATCCTCCAGGGACGGCCCGCGCTCATCCGACGAGGCGATGTGCACGACGGTCCTCACCTGCGCTCACCACGCATCCCGCAAGCACGCACGACCCCGAAAGCGGTACCGATACCGAAAGCGGTACCGAAACCGATACCGCCGCCGACACCGCAGTCCCCGGGCCCGGGGCCATCCGCGAACCCGTACCCGCCTCGTCGGCCGTGTCCGTACCGATCGTCCATGTCCCGCTCCCGCTCCCGCCCGATCCCGCGAAGGTCAGCCGTGGGGGGTGCCCGAGGGCATCCGCACCACCGACTCGTGCGAATCCGGGTCCGTCTTCGTGTTCGGCCGAACCGCCCCACACAGGCGTCCGACCCATATTCGGCGCCGAGCGCGGAACGGATTGGTGGGCACACCGGGCAGGTTCCGATCGCTTCACCGGCAATCGAGTCGGCGCACAACCCGTTCGGGTGAACGAGCAATCCGCACCCCCCGTCGGCTGCGAATGGCCCGACGTGAAAGGAATCGAGACTCGCCGATGGATCCGGGCCGGATCGGCCGCGCTGAGCGGACTGCTGTCCGCCGGCGCGGCACTGGCCGTCGCCGAACTCGGCGCGGCGTTCGTCCGGCCCGAGGCGGGTCCCCTTCCCGCTGTCGGGGGAGCGGTCATCGACCGCACTCCCCCGGCGGTGAAGGACTGGGCCGTCCGGGAGTTCGGCACCGACGACAAGCTGATGCTGCGGGCCGGGATCCTGGTGATCCTCACGCTGATCGCACTGGGCCTGGGCGTGTTGTCGCTGCGGCTGCGGCGCACCGCGACGGCGGGGGTTTGTGCGTTCGGCCTGCTCGGCGCGTTCGTGGCGCAACACCGGGCCGGCGCCGGATTCCCGGACGTCCTGCCGTCGCTGCTCGGCGCCGGCACCGGCGCGGCCGTGTTGTGGTGGCTGACCGGGCCGGTGGTCGCAATGCGCGCGGAGGATCGTGCGTTCGACCGCCGAACCTTCCTGATCGCCGCGGGCGCGGTCGCCGTGGGCTCCGTCGTGACCGGTACCGCCGGTCGCGTCGTCGGCAACGGCAAGCGGGCTTCGATCGCCGCCTTCCGCAACCGGATCAGGTTGCCGGCCCCCGCCGAACCGGCCCCGCCGCTCCCGGCCGGCGTCGACCTGCACCTGCCCGGGCTGTCCTCGTTCACCACGTCCAACGCCGACTTCTACCGGGTGGACACCGCACTCGTGGTGCCACGCATCAAGGTCGAGAACTGGTCGCTGCGCATCCACGGCGAGGGCGTGCGCACGCCGTTGACGTTCTCCTACGACGACCTGCTGCGCCGCCCCCTGATCGAGCGCGACGTCACCCTGACCTGCGTGTCGAACGAGGTCGGCGGCCCCTATACCGGCACCGCGCGGTGGCTGGGCGTACGCCTGGCCGACCTGCTGCGCGAAGCGGGCGTCCGACCGCCGTCCCAAGGTGGGCCCGCCGACCAGCTCGTCTCCCGGTCCACCGACGGAATGACCATCGGCACACCGGTCGAGGTCGCCATGGACGGGCGCGACGCGCTGCTCGCAATCGGCATGAACGGCGAACCGTTGCCGTTCGAACACGGCTATCCGGTCCGGATGGTGGTGCCCGGACTGTACGGCTACGTGTCCGCGTGCAAGTGGCTCACGGACCTCGAACTGACCACGTTCGCCGACTACGACGCCTACTGGGTCAAGCGCACCTGGTCGCAGGAGGCGCCGATCAAGACCCAGTCGCGGATCGACACGCCCAAGCCGTTCGCACGCCTGCGGATCGGCACCCCGGTGCCGATCGCGGGCATCGCATGGGCCCAGCACCGGGGCGTGTCGGGCGTCGAGGTCGCCGTGGACGGCGGCCCGTGGCAACCGGCCCGACAGGCCGACGTGCCGAGCACGGACACCTGGCGCCAGTGGGTGTGGGAGTGGACGCCGACCACCCCCGGCACGCACCGGATCGAGGTCCGCGCCACGGACGCGACCGGCGCGGTCCAAACCGACAAGCGGGTCGGCACGGTGCCCGACGGTGCCACCGGCCGGCACTCGGTGGTGGTCACCGTCACCTGATCCGGCCGTCGATTTCCCGTACCGCCAAACCCTTTTCATCGAAAGGAAGTCTTCACGTGAAGACCGTTCGCCTGCTCCCCCGCCCCATCGCCACCCTGGCCACCGTGGCCGCGCTCGCGATCCCGCTTGCCGCGTGCGGCAGCGACGACAAGGACGACTCGGCCAAGAAGAGCGAGACCGCCGCACCGGCGGCCGCACCTTCCTCGGCCGCCGGTACTGCCGGGCCCGCGCCCGCGGGCTCGACCTCCACGCCGTTCGGCAGCGCGTGTTCCGCTGTGCCCGCCACCGGCGCGGGCAGCTTCGCCGGCATGGCCCAGGACCCGGTCGCCACGGCCGCCTCGCACAACCCGGCGCTGTCCACGCTGGTGACCGCCGCGCAGGCGGCCGGTCTGGTGGACACGCTCAACACCGCGCAGAACATCACCGTGTTCGCGCCGACCAACGACGCGTTCGCGAAGATTCCGAAGGACACGCTGGACAAGCTGCTGGCCGACAAGGCCATGCTGACCAAGGTCCTGACCTACCACGTGGTGGGTCGGCGACTCGCGCCCGCCAAGCTCGACAACGGCTCGTTCGAGACGCTGGAGAAGCAGATGCTCACGACCAGGGGCTCGGGGCAGACGTATACCGTCAACGACGCCTCGAAGGTGGTCTGCGGCAACGTATCCACCAGCAACGCGACCGTATACATCGTCGACACCGTGCTGATGCCCCCGGCTTCCTGAGCAACGGCACGTTTGATCGATCGCCCCGTCGGCACACCCGATCGACCCGCCGTCGCCCCACCCACCGACCGACGGACGGGTCGTGTCCCCGCGCGTGGGGGCACGACCCGTCCGCGGGTGTGCCGAGCGCCGCCGGACCTCTCCCTCCCAGGCCCGCCGGTGCCGGCCGCCGTGCGCCGGTCGAGACCGCCCCCATCGGTCGGCCACCCTCGACCCGGCGCACCGAGTACGTCCCCACCCACCACGTCACCGAGGCCGGCGAACCTCACCGTCGAAGCTGAAGCCCCTGTCCAGCCCCCCGCGCCGGACAGTCGTCTTCCGCACCCGAGGCGCAGTCGCCACATGGTCGGTGCCCGTGGCGGGTGGACGTTGATATCCGGGCACGTACACCCATGCGGTCTCGTCGACCTCCTTGGCCAGCACGTGCACCTCCCCGTACGCCGAACTCTCCAGGCCGCCGCGCTCCGGGGCGACGACCGCCTCGTGCCAGGACCGGGACACGATCAGCGCGAGACACGCGCGCTCGGCCGCCGCCAGCACGTCGCGCAGCGGGTCGGCGTTGACCAGCCGACACGCGGTGTTGATCGCACTGCCCGACCAGCCCCGGGTGTCCTGCACCACGTCGCCCGCGTGCAGCGACACCCGCAGCCGGATCCGTGCCTCGTCGCTCGCGTGCCGATCGTGGTTGCGCAGTCCGGCGTGCAGTCGATCGATGAACAGATCGGTCAGGTCCTCCTTGGGCACGTTCGCCGGGATCAGCAGGATCGCCCCGTCGCCGCGGTCCTCGACCGCACACGCGTCCCAGGCGATGCCCGCCGATTCGAGTGCGGAGTGCAGCAGTTCGTACAACCGCCCGCGCACCCACTCCTGCGTCACGTCCGAACGTCGGCCGAATCGCTCGACGTCGAGCACCAGGATCGACACGTATCGCGACTTGGCTCCCACGAAATCCCCCTACCGCACCGCGCGCTTGCGCGCCCTCGCTCCCCGCCCCTCAAGGAGTACTCCGGCGGCGGCCGGTTGTACGCGTCAGATGACACACAACGCGTTATCCGTCGGCCCATTCCCGCAAAGCCGGCGGATCGGGCACGACGATGCTGCCGCGCCGGGTCTGCACCAACCCCGACTCGTGCAGGACCCGCAACGCGCGGACCACGGATTCCCGGGAGATGCCGATCGCGTCACCGAGTTCCTGCTGCGTGGTGCGGATCACGTACGGCCCCTCGGCACTGCCCAGTGTGCGATCGGCCAACGCCCGGGCCACCCGACGCCCGGTCGCCAGTGCGCCGTACTCGACGCGCCACCGGTCCGACTCGCGGATCCGCGACACCGTGCGGATCAGCACCGCGTACACCAGCGGCGCGTTCGTGTTGAGCAACTCGCGAAAGCGGGACAGCGGGACCAGTACGGCCACCACCGGCCCCAGGGCAACCACGGTCGCGGACCGGCCGCGCCCGTCGATACAGGCCAGTTCGCCGACCAACTCGCCGGGTCCCCGAACCGCGATGGTGACCGCCGAGCCGTCCGAGGTCGCCCGCTCGATCTTGACCTGCCCGTGCTCGATCAACACCACGTGGCGCGGGTGGTCGCCCTCCATGAACAGCGCGTCGCCCCGGTCGTAGCCCAGCCGCCGGCCGGACTTGCGCAGGACGTCCCGAAGTTGCTGGGGCAGCGCCCTGTCGTCCTCGGCCACTCCCGCTCCTCCGTCGCCCGTGCCGCCAGAGCTTAATCAGGCGAATTCCGATTCGGCAGGCGTTCGCGGATCCCGCCGAGGGACCCCGCCCCCGGCCGCGCGACGACCGGCGACCCGAGCGCGTGGCGCTCGACCACCCGCCACCGCCCCAATCACCCCCTCCGACCCATCCGACCCGCCCCCGCAGGCGTGGATCGCCCGCTTCCCGGGGAGACATAGGACTCGCGCACGAAAGCCGGACACGGCGGCGCGGGACGTCCGACGAGCCGGCCACGACACGCGGCCGGCCGCCGGCGCAATCAACACGTCGAACGAACGGTGGCACCATGGACGCACGGATGCTCTACGCCCAGGTCGTGCAGGACCTGACCCCAGGATCGACGAACCGGTTCGTGGACCGTGCCGAGGCCGGCCCGGTGGAACCGGACGCGCTGCGTCGGATCGCCGGGGAGGAATACCGGATCATCCTGAGCGATCGGCGCTCGTTCGCCCTGCTCGCGTCCCGATTCCCGGAGTCGGCCCAGTTGTTCCTGGCGCTGGCCAGTGGTGAGGGCCAGGCGTTGCAGTTGTTGATGCCGTACGCGGAGGCGATCGGGATGAGCGCCGCCGACCTGCTCGGCTACGCCCCGAACGCCGCCGCGCAGGGCTACCCGCATCACCTGGCCTGGCTGGCCCTGTACGGCTCGCGCGCCGAGGTCTCGCTGGCGTTGTTGGCCAACTTCGGCTTCTGGGGCGGGTATTGCGAGCGCTTCGCGCGGGCGCTGCGTACCCACCACGAGTTGACCGAGGACCAGGTCGCGTTCTTCACCTTCTTCGCGTCGTTGCCGCCGGGCTTCGAGGACGCGGCACTGACGCTGTTGCAGACCGGGTTGGACGCGGGCGACGACCAGGAGGGCGCCAAGACCGCCGCCCGCCTGATGCAGAGCTACGAACTGGCTTTCTGGGACGCCCTCCCGACGCCGTGACGGCACGGGACACCCTCCCGGCGCCGGGACCGCACAGCACGCCTCACGAGGCCGGGACCGCCCGGGGCGCCCGCCCGATGCCCTGACCCCCACCCGTCCCACGCGCCCCGCACCCGCACCCGAGCGCCACCCACGCCCCGGCTCCGCGACTCGTCCTACTTCGACTCGGTGAGCCCCGCCCCGGCCGCACCCTCGGAGAGCACCGCATCGACCACCGTCGAGCGCGCGGTCTCCAGCAGCGCCCGGGTGTCGGCGGGGGTGGTCGGGTCGGCCAACGCCTTGTTCACGTCCAGGATCCGAAACGGCGGGCCCGGGTGCGAGTACAGCGGGCGGAACCGCGCGTCGGTCACGCTCCACTTCCCCGCCGCGTCCCGGGAGAACGTGAACAGCCCGGCGGAGCTGTAGTTTCCGCGCGGCTTGTCCGGGAAGTTGGCCAACTCGTCGCCCATGCCGTAGATCACCCAGGTGCCGTTGACCTTCTCGTAGGCCTGCGGCACGTGGTTGTGCGTACCGATGATCAGGTCGACGTCCTTCACGCCGTTGTTCGTCGAGGCGGTCAACTCCTTTGCCAGTGCCCGCTGTTGGGCATCCGGCTCGCGCTGCCACTCGGTGCCCCAGTGCACGCTGAGCAGGACCAGTTCGGCGCCGGCGGCGCGGGCGGCCCGGGCCTGCGCGATCATCCGGTCCTTGTCGATCACGTTGACCGACCACGGCTTGCCCTCCGGCAGCGGGATGCCGTTGGTGTCGTAGGTCCAGGACAGGTGCGCGACCTTGACGCCCTTGACGTCCAGGATCGTCGGCGCCGCCTCCTGCTCGGTGCGTGCGCTGCCCGCATGCCGTACGCCCGCCGCGTCCAGCGTGTCCAGCGTGCGCTGCAGGCCGGTGAAGCCGCCGTCGAGCGTGTGGTTGGACGCGGTCGAGCAGCCGTCGTAGCCGGTGTCCGCGAGCGTACGGGCGATCTGCGGCGGCGCGGCGAAGATCGGGTACCCGGTGAAGGGCCCCTCGGGCGGGGCGTACGGCGTCTCCATGTGGCACAGCGCCAGATCGGCCTTCTGCACCAGCGGCACCACGTCCGCGAAGATCTTGTGGAAGTCGTTTCCCGAACCGCCGGAGCCGCTCGCGCCACCCGGGCCGCCGGCCGCGTCGCGCTCGGACTGGGCGATGATCGTCGGATAGGCGAGCACATCCCCCGTGGTGGTCAGGGTGAGCGTGGTCGGCCGGTTCCCGGACGCCGCGGGGGCGGGTGCGGATGCGGTGGGCACCGAGGCCGCCGAATCCCTGTGCGGGGTGTCCCGGCTCCGATCCGACTCCCAGACCAGGGTGATCAGACCGGCCAGCAGGCCGATCGCCACCAGCGCGATGGCAAAACCGTATTTCTTGCGTGACGTGTCCATGGCCCCGTGTTCCCCCCACTCCGGCACCGCAGCCGAAGAGCCGCCGTTTGGCGGAACTCTCCCAGCGCACCCGGGTTCACGGAATCCCGAATCCGCCCGGCTCGGCACCCGTCGCCAGGCGGCGCCGCCCGATCCGGGGACTCATTCGCGACTCGGCCGCGGCCTGCGCACGGGTCGCCCACGACTCACCCGTCCGGGCGGTCTCGGGCACGTTTCGGCGGCGCATGGCACGGGGGGAACCATGCGCCGCCGGGCCGGGTCCGTGCGGTCGACCGCACCCCGGTGGGGTGTGCGGCTAGCCGCACGCCTCCAGATACTTGTGCAGGATCAGCTTCGCCACCGAGGTGTGCGCGCCGATCGGCTCGGCCGCCGTACAGCCGGCCTGTGCCGCGACCTCCGCGATCCGGCCGGTCTCGACGTCGGGACCGAGCACGTGCGGGGCGAGTGCTATCGAGGCCGCGCCCATCTCGCGCAGCCGCTCGGCCGCGGCGAGCACCGTCTTCGGATCGCCCAGGTCGGCGGTCATCACCGGCAGCGCAAGGCGGGCGGCGAGCAGCACACCGGTCACCTCGGCCGCGGCGACGGCCTCCGGGCCACCGTCGGTGACCAGCACGATCCCCTCGGCGGCGGTCGCGACACTGAACAGGCGCGCCCGGTCGGCGCGGGCCAGGCCGGCCTCGGAGAGCCGCTCGTGCAGCACCTCGGCGAGCAGCGGGTGCGGACCGAGCACGCCGCAGCGCAGGAACTCGCCCTCCGCGCCGGCGAGCACCGCCTCGATCCGGGCCGCGGACTCGGCATGGGGACCGAGCAGAAGCGGGACGACGACCGCCGACGGCGCGCCGCGCATCACTGCGGCGAGGTCGGTCTCGCCCTCCTCCATCACCAGCGGCCTGATGTCCAGGCCGGGCAGATCCGCGCCGGCCAGCAACGCGACCTCGCTCACCAGGGCGAGCAGGTCGGCGTTCGCGGGACCGGGCACGGCAAGAATCAACGGTTTGGCGGCCTCCGGGAGTTCATGGGAATCGGGCCGACGGTGCCGTCCGCCCTGACGGGGTTGCGGCACCCGGGTGGGCAGACCTGGAGTGCGGGCGGGCAGCGGGGACGCTGCGTCCGAGGAGGAGCTCATGGGACCGAATTTTATGGAATCCGGCCAAAGCCTTCACAGCGGGACGACAAGAGCAACAGGACTGTTACGGCCATGATCGGCGGCAGCGTCGGCCGGACGGCTCAGATCCGGGTCGCCAACTGCGGATAGTCCAGCACCAATCCCTCGTGATCCACGAGCAGATCGCTGCGGAAGTCACCGGATTCGTAGCGTACCCGAGCCCCGTCGGGCTCCACCCCCAGGTGCGTGTACGTCTGCCAGGACGGCTCCACCACCAGCTCCGGCACGGCCACGAACGCCATCAGGAAGCGGTGCCGGCCGGCCTCCTCGTGCAGCCCGTGCCGCAGGATCGGCATCGTGTTGGTGAGCGGACACAGGCCCAGGTCGCAGTCGAGTGCGTCGGCCAGATCCGGCCGCGGCACACCGTCCACGGTCCAGCCGTCGGCGGTGCGCCGCAGATCCAGCCGCCTGGTCTCGCCCGCACCCTGCGCGACCACGCGCAACCGTGTGGTCACGTAGTCCTGGGCGGTCTCCAACTCGTAGGTGAGTCGATAGGACCGAGGCGTCGTGCCCAGGGCCTCGCCACGCGCGGAGAGCCGCGACTGCCCCAACTCGACCCACGAGGTCTCCTGCCCGCCGCTCTCGGTCACCTGCCACGTCAGTACGCGCTCATCCGTCACGTGTGCATCGGTACCCCGAATCGGCCCTCCACACCAACGCTTTTCCGGCCGCCACGCGCCCCCGCGCGATCCTCCGGGCCGGCCCGCTCAGCCGGCCGCGGCGGCCGCGGTCACGAACAACTCGGGCAGCGTCCCGACGAACGAGGGGGCCATCCGGGCGGCGATCACCCGCGCCTCCAGGTCCTCTCCCAGGTGTTCGCGGATGTACTCGGACATCCGCAGTCGCTGCTCCGCCGCCGACTGCGGGTCGGGCGCGTACCGCTGGATCCGGTCGTAGAGCTCCAGGGCTTCCCCGGCGGGCGTGGTGCCGGTGAACATCTTCTCCGCCAGCCCCGGGATCCTCCCCCATTCGGCGCGCAGTCGACGCACCTCGCTTGTGTAGACCGGGTCGCGCGGAAACGTTCGATACCACCGGTCGGTCGCGGGCCACTGCCCGCGCAACATCTCGCCGTCCTCGGCCGCCTCGGCGATCGGGGTCGGGCACTGCGGGAACGCGGTCAAAAAGCGTGCGCTCGCCCCGGCCAGCGGCTCCTGCGCGTGTGCGGCCACGAGAGTGTCCCAGCCGGCCCGCGGGTCCCAGGGGGCGGCGATGCGGAAGCCCTGCGGCACGCGGGGGTGTTCGGACCGACGTGCCCGCCGGCCGAGTTCGCGCTCGTACTCGGCCCGCATCCGCGCGTGTCCCGCGTCGCCGGCCGCGAACATCGCGCGCAGCTTGGCCGCCGAGGCATCGCGCAGCGGCAGATCGGCGACCAGGAGTTCCGCCTGCGCCACACCGTGCCGATCCCACAGGGCGAGCAACGCGCCGAGCAGGACCGCCCGATGCAGCGGCACCACGAAGGGCTCGTACTGCTTGCGTTGGTAGGCGTTGTGGAACCGCGGGCGCAGCGCCTCGACGCCGCCGTGCTCCCACGTCTCGACGCACTCGGCGACACTCACGCTCATGTGTCGCACCCGCAGCAGCGCGGCGCGCACCAGCGCCGGATCGCCGGACCACACGGCGGGGCGCCGGTAGCGGGCGTTGTCCGAGCGGATCACCCGCTCGATCGTGGCCGGGTCGAGCGGGACCTCGCCCGCGGCGGCCATGATCCGGTTCCGCTCCCGGTCGCCGGCCCGAGGGTTGGCGTAGACGACCGCGTTCAGCGCCGAGTCGCCCAGGTCGATCAGCGCGTCGTACCCCTCCGGACGCAGGTGCTCGGCCGCGGCCAGCGCCCGGCGCTGCGTCGGTGTCGCGCGGCGCACCGCGTCGGCGACGAGCGGCGCGGGCAGTCGGGCGCCGAAGTGCACCAGGTCGATCACGGTGCGGGGGCGCAGGTGCGGGACGAGGGCGCTCAGGTGCTCCGGGTTTGCCAGCAGGAGCAGTTGCCGCCATTGGGTGGTCACCGTGCGCGGGGGCGTCGGGATCGCCTCGGTGCCGCCCTCGCCGGCGGCGGCCGCCTCGACGAGTTCGGTCACGGTGCCCTGGTGGTCGGGCAGCAGCGTCAGCAGCCGCGACCAGGCGCGCGGGTCGGCGCCGAGCCGCGCGTTCAGCAGCGCGCTCACCTCGGTGATCGGGCGCAGGTAGGAGAAGCCGTCGCTCGCGCCGCAATGCCGGAGGAAGCGCAGGACGGCGACGGCGGGTCCGGCCTCGGCGAGGAGTTCGGTGGTCACCCGGACGTTTCGGGTCCGTGCCGCGATCTTGACCAGGTCGGCGTTGGTGCCGTAGCGGATCGCCGAGGTGATCAGCGCGACCGGGAGGCCGCGTGCCTCGCCCAGGTGCGGTGCGTACGAGCCGCGCACCCGGGCGAACACCTCGCCCTCGGCGTTGTCCAGCGCGGCGAGCAGCGCGAACGCGGAGCGATACTGCATGTCGGGAAGCCCTCTCGGGAGTCGGGCCCGTTCGGGCCGACGGTGGGAAGTGGGGTCGGTCAGCCGCGCACGGCGGCAGCCGCGGTGTCGACCAGTTGGGCCAGGCTGCCCTCGAACTCGGGGAGCAGGCGCAGCGCGACCACGGCGAACGCCACCCGGTCCGCCGGGGTGACCCGGCGTTCGATCAACTCGCGCAATCGGACGCTGAGTTCGTGCGCGGCGCGGCCGTCGGGGGCGATCGTGTCGCGCAGCGCGAGCAGTTCGCAGGCCGAGGCCGCACGCGGGCCGGTCAGCAGTTCGCCGATCGGCGTCCGCCCGGCCGCCACGTCGGCGGCCGTCGCGCGTTCGGATGCGGCGAGTCCGCGGCCCGTCCTGGGGTCGCTCCAACCGATCGGCACGGGCCAACGCCCGCCGGTCGGCACCCACCCGGCTTCGCGCCGCAGTTCGGCCGGGCAGCCGTCCTGCTTGGCCAGCAGCGCCAACGCCGGGTCGGAGAACCGCTTGCGGCGGTGCGCCCGGGTGATCTCGGCCCAGTCCACGGAGGTGGTCTCCAGCATCGGCCAGCCGAACCGCGGCAGGTCGGTTCGCAGGCGCCGAACCAGTCGGCGGGTGCCGCCGGCGGCGTCGATCTCGGCACGCAGTCGAGCAATCCCGGCGGGCGAGGAGAGCAGTTCGCGACAGCGCCGCGCCTCCGACTCGGCCACGGGCACGTCGTCGAGCAGGTCGAGCGCGGCCCGGGGGCCGGCCCGATCGCACAGACGCAACAGGGCGATCATGAACAGCAGGCGATAGCGCGGGGCCCGGAACGGCCGAGGTTCCGAGCCGGCCGGCATCGCCACCTGGTGTCGGGCGTGCGGGCGCAGTCCCTCGATGCCCCTGTCCTGCCAGATCGCCAGGCTCTCGGCGAGCGTGATCGACATCGTGCGCCGCTTGAGCAATGCCGCGCGCACCAGGAGCGGATCGCCGGACCACAGCGCGGGCAGCCGGGTCGGGATCGACCAGTTGTCGCACAGCCGCTCCACCAGGGTCGGGTGCAGCGGCGTCGAGGAGGCCATGATGCGGGCCCGAATCGCCTCGCCGGTATGCGGATTGAGGTAGACCAGCGCGTTCAGGGCGGGGTCGTCGAGGCCGATCAGCGCGGCGCCCACCTCGGGCAGCGCCCGCCTGGCCCGAGCCAGCGAGCGGCACTGCGCGGGCGTCGCCCGGGCGATCGTGTCGGCGAGCACGGCGGGCGGCACCTCGACGCCGAAGCGCACCAGGTCGCGCACGATGTGCGGACGCAGCGCGGGCAACAGCCGCGCGATCGAATCCGCCGGTGCGAGCAGCGCCAACTGCCGGAACTCCGTGCGCAACTCGGCAGGTATCGCAAGGAGTTCGTCGGGGCCGGTCGGCCCCGAGTGGTCGTCTCCCGCGCCCGCGGCCTCGATCGCCGCGTGCAGCGGCCCCTCGTGGGTCGGCAACAACGCGAGCAGTCGGCCCCAGGCCGCGGCCGAGCCGCCGAGGTGACGATCCATCAACTCCCGGACGCCACGCGTCGCCTCGGTGTACGCGCGAGGGTTCTTGGGGCCGAGCGCGCGCAGGGCGCGCAACATCCGCAGTGCGGGCCCGGTGTACAGCTCGGCGATCGCACCGCGCGGCAGGCCCAGGTTGCCCGCGATCGCGAACAGCGCGGCGGCGTCGTCCAGATGGAGCGCGGTGCGCACCACGGCAGGGGGCAGGGTCTCGGTGTCGCGCAGGGCCGCCGGCATCTCGTTCCGGATCCGTGCGAAGATCACTCCGTCGGCATCGTTCATTTCGGCCAGCAGCGCGATCATGGCGGTCTTCGACACTCGTGCACCCTCCGTGGCGTCCTCACCGGGAAGCTACGGGGTCAGGCCGACAACCACTCGGCCGAGGTGCACCCACGCACCCCACTTCGCGGGTGCACCTCTCGGTCGACTCAGCCGCTCGTCGTCGCGCACTGCCCGCGGTCGGCGAAGGCCGGTCCCGAGGCCGACGGGCGGATGTCGAAGTCGAAGATCTCCGTCGGCACGTACAGCGTGGCGCACGCGTTGGGGATGTCCACCACGCCGGAGAACCGGCCCTCGATCGGCGCCGCCCCCAGGATCAGGTAGGCCTGCTCGGGCGTGTAGCCGAACCTGGTCAGGTAGGTGATCGCGTTCAGGCATGCCCGCCGATAGGCCAGGGTCGAGTCCAGGTAGCGCTGTTCGCCGTCCTCGGTGACCGAGAATCCGGTGAAGGTCAGGTACTCCGAGTACTGCGGTGCGGACCGCCCCGGCATGAAGATCGGGTTCGTGGTGACGCCGTACGTCTGCATCCCGCCCTTGAGCACGTCCACCCGCAGGTCGATGAACCCGCCCATCTCGATCGCGCCGCAGAAGGTGATCTCCCCGTCGCCCTGGCAGAAGTGCAGGTCGCCCACCGACAGCTTGGCGCCGTCCACGAACACCGGGTAGAAGATCCGCGAACCGGCGGTCAGGTTCTTGATGTCCTGGTTGCCGCCGTTCTCGCGCGGCGGCGCGGTTCGCGCGGCCTCGCGGGCGGCGGCCGCGGCCTGGGCGGCATCCATCGAGCCCAGCACCGCCGCAATCGGCTCGGGCGGCAGCGCCAGCGGCGGCACCCGGTCCGGGTCGGTCGCGCGCAGCGCCCCCTCGCGGGCGTTCCACTCGGCGAGCAGCCGCGCGGACGGGGCGGTGCCCATCAGGCCGGGGTGGATCATGCCGGTCAGCTCGACCCCGGGAATGTGCCGGGAGGTGGCCCGCTGTCCGTGGAAGTCCCACACCGCCTTGTACGCACCGGGGAAGTGGTCGGTGAGGAACCCGCCGCCGTTCTCCCTCGCGAACAGGCCGGTGTAGCCCCACCCTTGGCCGGCCACCGGACCGGTCACCGGGAAGGTGTCGTCCTGCGGACAGGCGCCGACGTCGAGGATGTCCACGATCAGCAGGTCGCCCGGCCGAGCGCCCTCCACCCCGATCGGCCCACTCAGCTGATGCACCATCGTCAGATCCGCGTCGCGCACGTCGTCGGCGCTGTCGTTGTTGCCGATCGTGCCGTCGAACCACTCGCGGCACTCGATCCGGAACTCGGCACCGGGCTTGACCACGGTCACCGGGGGTACGTCCGGGTGCCACCGGTTGTGGCCGAGCGCCTTCTGCTCCCGGAACGGGCGGGACTGGTCGACACCGAACACGACCTCGGGCATGTGACTCCTCGAAGACTGGGCGGAAGGGCGGCCGTTGACGATGCGTCAGGGCCGGGGCAGACGCGCGTGTCGGGGGTCGCCCGAGCCGCGCACACCCGGTCGGGGCGGCGGCCCCGAGGTCACGGCCGGCGCGTGCGCCGAGCGCTCCTCGGCGGCGGCCGTGCGCATGCCGACGCCGCTGTTGCCGAGCCGGGGTGCGGTCCACACCCGTCGACCGGGCGCCGCGCAGCCGGGGCATCGCTCGTCCGGGCCGGCCTCGCCGAGCGGGCGGACCAGCTCGAAGTCGCCGCAGTCGGCACATCGGTACACGTAGGTCGCCACGACCGCTCCCTCGCCTGATCACCGGGTGTGCCTGGAAGCACAACACAGCACCGGGCAAAAGAAAACGGCCGACACGCGGGTTGGAATGACGCATGGTCAATTCACGAGCTCCGTGGTTCCATCGCGCTGTCGATCACCACCTTCGGAGGTCTCGTGAGCAAACGTGTTGCCCTCGTCGTGGGTGCGGCCGACCTCGGCGCGGCCGTCGCGCACCGGCTCGTCCGGGACGGTTGCGAACTGATCCTGTGCGATCCGCACGACCCCGACCCGGCCGCCGGCCGCATCGCCGAGGCCGAGGAACAGGCCGGTGCACGTGTGGTGACCCTGTGTGCCCCGCTCGACGACCCGGACGACTTCCGCACCGCCCTCGGCACGACACTGCGCGACGCCGGTCACGACGCGGTGGATGTGCTCGTGTACACCCTGGTGGCCGCCGAGGCGTTCACGCCGCGTCCGCTGGCCACGCTGACCGGTGCCGAGTGGCAGCGGCTCGCCGAGGATCCGATCCGGCACGGCCTGACGGTGCTTCAGGCCGCCCACGAGGTGCTGGCGCCGCGTCGGGGCCGGTTCGTGCTGGTCGTGCCCGCCGTCGCGCTCGAAGGTGCCGCCGAGTTGGTCCCGCTGGCCACCGCCGCCGAAACGCTGCGCGCGCTGGCCAAGTCCGCGGCCCGGCGCTGGGCGGCCGACGGGATCACCGTCAACATCGTCACCCCGGACGTATTCGCCTACGGCGCCGAACACCTGCGCGGCACCGACGTGGACCGCGGCGAGGCGGTCCTGCCCGGGGCCGGCACCGTGCCGGACGTGGTGGACGCGATATCGCTGCTGCTCGCGCCGGCGGCGGCCCGAATGACCGGGACCACCCTGATCGTCGACGGAGGAGCGCTGATGACGCCATGACCGAGAACGCGGCAGCGGGCACCGAAGACACCACGACCGCGCATGTCGCCCTGGTGACGGGCGCGGCCGCCGGCCTCGGCAGGGGCATCGCCCTGGCTCTGGCGGCGGCCGGTTCCACCGTCGTGGTGACCGCCCGCCGACGCGCGGCCGGCGCCGAGGTGGTCGAGGAGATCACCGCGCGCGGCGGGGCCGGATGGGCGACCGAGTGCGATGTCACCTCGGCGGAGTCGGTACGCGCCGCGATCGAGGCGACCGTGGCCAGGTTCGGCCGACTGGACGCGGTGGTGCACAACGCGACCTCGCGCCGCTCCAGCGAACCGGTGGACTTCGAGCGGGCCGGACCGCGGTTGTGGCGCGAACACGCGGACGTCTCACTGACCGGCTCGTTCACGGTGGCCCACGCGGCCTACCCGCACCTGCGCGAGACCCGGGGAGCGTTGCTCCTGCTGACCTCGCCCGCCGGCATGCGGGGCAGCGCCAACCTGTCCTTCTACGCGGGCGTCAAGGGCGCCCAGCGCGGCTTCGTCAAGGCCCTGGCCCGCGAGTGGGGCCCGAGCGGGGTACGGGTCAACGGACTCGCTCCCCTGGCCGTCACCCCCGCGTTGGCAGCCGCCTTCGAGGCCGACCCGACCATGGAGTCCCGGATCGCGGACAAGGTCCCGATGCACCGAGTCGGCGACCCGGAAACCGACATCGGCGCCCCCGCCACGTTTTTGTGCACCGCCGGCTCCCGCTACATCACCGGCCAAACCCTGATCGTCAACGGCGGCCGCGACACCTTCCTGTAAACCGGACGACACCACGCCCGCCCGGCCCGCCGGCGCCCCCGGCCGGGCCGCCCCGGCGTCCCACCTCGTTCGGCTCGTCCTCGCCCGCACGTCACATCCGGGCCCCGGCTCGATCATCTCCTGTTTACCCGGGCCCCCGATCTGTCAGTGTTGCCCCGGACGGCGTCCTTGGCCTTGCGGGGGTGGGGGAACGATGGTCGAAGCGGAGTTGTCCGGTGGGTCGGCTCACACCGCGTTGTTGCGGCGGGCGGCTCGGGTGTTGCCGGCGCGGTTGCCGGAGTTGACGGATCGGCTCGTGGCGGAGCTCCAGGCGCTCGAACCCGCCTATCTGGACGGCGGCGTGCCGCCGGACGAGCTCTGGCAGAGTGCGCACGAGGCGTTGCGCGTCGGGGTGGGAGCACTCGCGGTGTGGCCCCGCGAGCTGGAGGGCAGCCGGTGGGCCTCCGGTCGGCTGGCCCGGCGGCGGGCCGAGCAAGGCGTGCCGCTGGAGGCCCTGTTGCACGCCTACCGACTCGGCGGAGTGCTCCTGTGGCAGACCCTGGTCGAGGTCGCCGCGGAGCAGGAGCCGGACGAGGTGCGGCTGTTGGTGCACGTGGCCACCGACGTGTGGAACTTCGTCGACGGGCATGCCGCGGCGATCGCCGATGCGTACCGGCGGGTCGAGGCGGAGCTGACGAATCGTCATGACGAACGGGTGCACGCCCTGTTGGACACGCTCTTGGACGGCCGGGCGCCGGCGGCCGACCTGGCCGCCGCGGCGGCGGTGCTCGACCTGCCCGAGCGGGGCCGGTATGCCGTGGTCGCGTTGCGCCATCCGCTGCCCGGCACAGGGGTGCACGACGCGCCGAGGCGGGCGGCGCCGGACGGCGTGCGGGTGGTGTGGCGGGCCCGAATGGAGGGGGAGTTCGCAGTCGTACTGCTCGGTACGGCGGGGTTGGACGAGGTTGCCGAAACGTTCGGCCCGGCGGCCGGGTCCCGGGCCGGCATCAGTGCGATCGTCGACGGGCTCGCCGCACTCGGCCGGGCTCGGCGGCTCGCCGAGATCGCCTTGCGAACGTGTACCGCCGACGGTGAATGCGCCCGACTGGACGAGCGGTTGCCCGCCGCGCTGGTCGCCTCGCAGCCCGATCTGGCGCACGATCTCGCGGCGCGCGTGCTCGGGCCGATCCTGGCGCTCGACCCGGTGGACCGCGATCTGTTGCTCGGCACGCTCGGCGCGTGGCTCGACTCCGGTGGCTCGGCGGTGCGCGCGGGCCGGCGCCTCTTCTGCCACCGCAACACCGTGCTCAACCGCTTGCGCCGCCTGGAACAACTGACCGGCCGCGAACTCGGCCTGCCCCGCGATCTCGTCGAACTCGCCCTGGCCCTGGACGCACACCGCCTGCGCACCTGATCCGCCCCGCTGCCCGCACCCGCCGCCCCGCCTCGCGCCCGAACCCCACCGACCCCTCCTGTGCCGCTGCACAGCGGCTCACGCACCGCGTTGGTCGGATGCCCCGATGTGGTCCGGGGATCTGGACTCCGGTCGCACCCCGTGCTGTGATCGCGGTCACTCCAACAGCGGGGAGGGGTGCGGTGGAATCGGGAGCGCTCCTCGTGGCGGGGCTCGAAGTCGTCTACGGGCGGTCGGTTCGGGCCCTGCACGGTATTTCGCTCGATGTCCCGGCGAACGGCGTGGTGGCGGTCCTCGGGGCGAACGGAGCCGGCAAGAGCACGTTGCTCCGGGCCGTGTCCGGCACGCTGTCCCTGCATCGGGGCGCGGTCACCGCCGGCACGATCCACTACGGCGGCACCCGACTCGCGGGTCGCGATCCGGCCCTGATCGTCCGGGCCGGCGTGGTCCAGGTCCCGGAGGGCCGGCGGGTGTTCGCCAATCTCTCGGTGGACGAGAACCTCCAGGCCGGCGCGCTGAGTACGCGTGGGCTGCGCCAGGGCAAGGACGGCACGGCGAAGGCCCGGGCCAACCGCGACCGGGTCTTCGAACTCTTCCCGGTCCTGGCCGAACGGCGTACCCAGCGGGCCGGGCTGTTGTCCGGCGGCGAACAGCAAATGCTGGCGATCGGAAGGGCGTTGATGGCCGCACCGCGGCTGCTGCTGCTCGACGAACCGTCGTTGGGCCTGGCGCCGATGATGGTGGGCCGGATCGCCGGCGTGATCCGGGAGATCGCCGCACAGGGCGTGGCCGTGCTGCTCGTCGAGCAGAACGTGACGGTCGCGCTCGACCTCGCCGACAAGGCCTATGTGCTCGACGTCGGCGAGGTGCGACTCGCCGGTTCCTCGGCCGACCTCGCGCGCACCGACGAGGTACGCCGGTTGTACCTCGGCGAGGAGGAGGCGGCCGGCGCGGACGCCGCCGGCACGCCGGCCCCGCCGGCCCCGCGCAAGCCGCTCCGGAGGTGGGGGGAATGACCGTCGGCCCGACCGAGACCGCCGAGGTGCGGGAGTTCGACGTACCCGAACTGACCGTACGCGCGGTCACCGTGCGCTTCGCCGGCCTGGTCGCGCTGGACGCGGTCGGCTTCACCGTCGCTCCGGGCTCGATCCACGCGGTGATCGGTCCGAACGGCGCGGGCAAGTCGACCTGCTTCAACGTACTTTCCGGTGTGTACCGGGCCGATCGCGGCACGGTGCACCTGGGCGAGCACGAACTCACCCGGCTGCCGCCGCATCGCATCGCCGCGCTCGGCCTGGCCCGTACCTTCCAGAACATCGTGCTCACCCGGGGCACGGTCGCGGACAACCTGCTGCTGGGTCGGCATGTGCTGACCACCTCCGGGTTCGCGGCCACCGCGCTGCACCTGCCCCGGGTGGTCCGCGAGCAGCGCCGGCATCGCGAACGAGCCCGGGAGATCGCCGAGTTCATGCATCTCGGCGACGTCTTCGACGCTCCCGTCGGGCTGTTGCCGTACGGCATGCGCAAACGGGTCGAGATGGCCCGCGCGTTGTGCATGGAACCCAAGGTGCTGCTGCTCGACGAGCCGGTCGCCGGGATGAACGCCGAGGAACGGGCCGAGACCTCGGATGCGATCGCCTCGATCCGCGACTCGCTGGGCATCTCGATCGTGCTGGTCGAGCACGACATGGGCCTGGTGATGCGGATCGCGGACGAGGTGACGGTGCTGGACTTCGGCCGCCGGATCGCAAGCGGTGTGCCGGCCGACATCCAGCGCGACCCGGCGGTGATCCGGGCCTACCTGGGGACCGGCGAGGACGCGGACTCCGCCGAGAACCCGGACGACCCCGCCCGCCGGCCCGACCCGGCCGGCCCGACCACAGCGCCCGCCACCGACACCCAGACCGGCACCACCACCCGCTCCCACCCCCACCAGCCCGATCCGGCGGCCACCGACCGAGAGGTCCCGACATGACCAAGCTCGCCGAGATCATCCTCAACGGCCTTGCCCTCGGATCCGTATACGCCCTGATCGCACTGGGCTTCGTGGTCATCTTCAAGGCGTCCGGAGTGATCAACTTCGCGCACGCGTCCCTGCTGCTGCTCGGCGGATTCACCGTCGCCAAGCTGCACGACGACCTCGGCTTCGCGCTCGCGCTGCTCGCCGCGGTGCTGGTGACGGCCGCCGTGGCGGGCCTGGTCGAGGTGTTGTTCATCCGCGGCCTCGGGCGCACCGAGGTACACACCCTGACCATCCTCACCATCGGCGTGGACATCCTGCTCACCACCGAACTCACCCGCCGGATCGGGTCCGACGTCCTGAGCCTGGGAGATCCGTGGAAGGCCGGCGTGCGGGACTGGGGCGGTGTGCACATCGCCGACGCGCGGATCGCGTGCATCGTGGTGGCGGTGCTGCTGATCGGCGCGTTCTTCGCGGCGTTCCGGTTCACCGCCTGGGGCCTGTCGATGCGCGCCGCGGCCGAGGACCGGGAGGCCGCCGCGCTGATGGGCATCCGGCTGGGCCGGATCCAGTTCACCGCGTGGTGCGTCGCGGGTGCCCTGGCCGCCGTCGCGGCGGTGTTCCTGGCCGCGTTCCCCTCCGCCGGCCTGGACCGCTCGACCGGACAGATCGCGCTCGCCGCGTTCCCGGCGGCGATCCTGGGCGGGATGGACTCGGCGGCCGGCGCGCTGCTCGGCAGCCTCGTGGTGGGGCTGACCGCTGCGCTGATGGCGGGCTACCAGAGCGACATGACCTGGCTCGGCGCCAACCTCGGCGATGTCGCCCCCTACGTCGTGATGTTGCTCGTGCTCATCTGGCGGCCGACCGGCCTGCTCGGCTCGAAGGAGCGTGCTCGTGTCTGACCGCGTGTCCTCGACGGTGCCCAGGCCCGCACCGACACCTCCCGCGCGGCACGCCTCGCCCGCGCTGCCGGGACTGCGCAGGTGGGCCGCGCCCGGGGCGGTGACGGCGGTGGTGTCGGTCCTGTTGGTGCTTCCGTTCTACGTGACCGCGTTCTGGTTGCAGACCGGCCTGTTCGCGATGGCCGCCGCGATCGGCGCGATCGGGCTGAACCTGCTGTCCGGTACCACCGGCCAACTCTCGCTCGGACACGCCTTCTTCCTCGCGTGCGGCGCCTACGGCTACGTGTGGTTCGCGGGCGACTCCGGCAAGGTCGGCGTGCAGCAGTTGAGCGGGCCGGGCCTGCCGCCGCTGCTCGCGCTGGTGCTCGCGGTGCTGCTGACCGGCATCGTGGGCGGCCTGTTCAGCCCGATCTCCGGCCGGCTGCGTGGGATGTACCTCGGCGTGGCCACGCTGGCCCTGGTGTTCATCGGGCACCACGTCATGCTGAACGCGAAGTCGGTGACCGGCGGCTTCAACGGACGCTCGGTCACCCCGATGGAGTTCGGCGGCTTCACGCTCACCGACGGCGACCCGGACGGCCTCGAAGTGCTCGGCATCCCGTTCGGGCAACTGGAGCGGCTGTGGTACTTCGCGCTGGTGCTGGTCCTGGTCGCCGCGCTGACCGCGCGCAACCTGCTGCGCGGACGTCCCGGCCGGGCGCTCGGCGCGGTGCGCGACAGCGAGATCGCCGCCTCCGTCATGGGAGTTCCGGTGGCCCGCTACCGCTCGGCGGCGTTCGTGGTGTCGTCGATGTACGCGGGTCTGGCGGGCGCGCTGATCGCGATGATCTTCAACCGCGTGGTGCCGGACTACTTCGGGCTCGCGCTGTCCATCGACTACCTCGCGATGATCGTGATCGGCGGTCTCGGCTCGGTCACCGGCGCCGTGGTGGGCGCGGTGTTCGTGACCATGTTGCCGCAGGTGCTGAGCAAGTACGCCGACACGCTGCCGCTGGTGGTGGCGCCGGGCAGCCCGGATTCCGGGGTGGGACCCGGCGAGGCGGCGCGCTATCTGTACGGCGCGGCGATCGTGCTCGTCCTGCTGTTCGCGCCCGGCGGGCTGGTGGGCCTGCTGCGCGGTCGGCCCGGCGGCGCTCCCACCGGGGGCCGCACCGAACGACTCGGACGTACCAAGGGCTCCATCCGTACCGGCTCGAAGGGGTAACACAGTGAGGCTCCGGAATGGCGTGCGTGTGGGGGCGGCGCTCGCGGCGCTCGTGCTGGCCGCGACGGCGTGCAGTACCAAGGGTGACGACGACAAGAAGGACAAGCAGTCCGGTGGGGTCAAGACCGGACCCGGGATCACCGACACCACCATCACGCTCGGCGCGCTGACCGACCTGTCCGGTCCGTACGCGCCGCTGGGCAAGAGCATCGTCAACGCACAGCAGCTGTACGTGGACGAGATCAACGCGCAGGGCGGAATCTGCGGGCGCAAGCTCGCCATCACGGTGCGCGATCACGGCTACGACGTACAGAAGGCGGTGGCCGCCTACACCGAGATCAAGGGCGGCGTCGCGGGCTTCCCGCAGGTGATCGGCTCGGCCGTGGTCACCGCGTTGCAGGACAGCCTGAAACAGGATCAGATCCTGACCTTCCCGCAGGCGTGGGCCGCGACGCTGCTCAATCGGCGCGAGATCCAGATCGTCGGGACCACGTACGACATCGACATGATCAACGCGATGGACTTCCTGGGCCAGGCCGCCCAGCTCAAGTCCGGGGACAAGGTCGGACACGTCTACTTCGAGGGCGAGTACGGCGAGAACGCCCTGGCGGGTGCGAAGTTCGCGGCCGGGAAGCTCGGCGTGCAGATCGTCGAGCAGAAGATCAAGGCGACCGACACCGATCTGACCGCGCAGATCGCCGCGATGCGCGGTGCCGGCGTCAAGGCGATCCTGATCAGCGCCGGGCCGACCCAGACCGCGACCCTGGTCGGCTTCGGTGCGGTGGCGGGCCTTCGGGTGCCGGTGCTCACCAGCGCGCCGGGCTTCCACCCCCAGGTGATGGCCAGTACCGCGGCGGGTGCGCTGGAACAACTCCTGTACGTGGTCAGTGCGGCGCCCGCGATCGGCGCCGACATGCCGGCGGTGAAGAAGCTGGCCGCGGACTACAAGGCCAAGTACCCGGATGGGACGCTCGATCAAGGGGTGATCTCCGGATACAACTCGATGAAGATCTTCGGTGAGGACCTCAAGGCGGCGTGCGTCGACAAGGACCTGTCGCACGCCGGGATCATCGCCGCGCACCGGAAGCAGAAGCAGATGGACACCGGACTCGGCGCGCCGCAGGACTTCTCCGACCCGACCAAGCCGGCGTCCTACAAGTCGTACATCCTCAAGCCGAGCAAGACCGCACCCGGCAACCTGGTGGTGGCCAAGGACGCCTTCGAGGTGCCGACGACGCACGAGTACAAGCTGCCTGCGGCGGGTTAGCCGCCTTGGTCGGGCGGGTCCGGGGTGATGCGCCGTCGCCGTGCGGTGGGTCGGAGGTGCCAGGGCCGCGGGCCGTCCGGCGGCCGGGCCCGAGGGCCCGGGTCCCCGGGGTGCCGGCGCTCCGGCGGCCGGGGCCCGGAGCCCGGAGCCCCGGGTCCCCAGGCACTCGGGGCGGCCCCGGCCTCAGGGCTCGTGGGTGCCGCGGCCGAATCGGCGGCCGGAGGACGGGGCGGGTGGGAGCGGGCCGGGCCGGAAGGTCAGGGTGATCCGGGCGCCCGGGTGGCCGGTGGCGTCGGCCGTCAGTGATGCGCCGGTGAGGGTGTGCAGGCGCGCGGTGCCGGTGGTGGCGTGTGCGGCGATGCTCGGGCGGGCCCGGACCGCCGCCAGCGGGCCGTCCGGGCCGGTCATCCGGCTGGTCGGGCCCCCGGGATGGTGCAGTTTCACCACCCCGGGGCCCAGCACCAGGTATTGCAGGTCGTGCACCAGCACCCGACACGCGACCACCGACGCGGCCGGGGTGGCGTCGTGCGCGAGGTCGCAGCGGGCCCCGTGCAGCGCGGCGGTCTCGGCGATGGTGTCGGCCAGGCAGTCGGCTATCCCCCGGTCCGGCCGGTCGGTCAACCGGGCCAGCAGGTGCACGCCCAGTCGACGCAGGAACCAGTCCATGCCGTGCCCACACCCACCCACCGGCACGGTCGACGCGGCGGCCACCACCACGGCGGCCTCGGGCGTGGTGAGCGCGAACGCGCGCTCTCCGGAATCGTTTCGCGGGTCGACGACGACCACCTCGGCATGCACGAAGATCAGTGTTGAGGACGAAGGGCCGTCCGGACAGGGGTACGGCGCCGATTGGCTCGAACGTGTGGCCGGCGCACCGGCACCCCCGACCCGGCGGCTCCGCCCGCCTCGCCCCTCCGGCCGGCCGATGTGCGCACCGGGGTCGAAACCGTCGTGAGCCGGCGACGAGGTCGCCCGACAGGCAGCCCCGTACGCTGACGCCCATGACCGACGTGGAGAGCCGACGCAGGATCAACGAGGCGATCAGCTCGATCCGCAGACTGATGAGCAGTCGCCGGCTGGACGCCCTGCACGTCGAGCGCTCCGGGGTGCCGCTCAGCCTGGTCGCGATCGGCGTGCTGCATCGCATCATCGACTTCGGCCCGATCCGACCGACCGAGTTGGCCGAGCGCGCCGACATCCAACCGGCCGCGCTGAGTAGGCAGATCCGGATCCTGGAGGAGGGCGGCTACACGATCCGGGTCACCGCCCCCGACGACGGCCGGGTGGCGCTGCTGGAGGCCACCGAGCACGGGCGCGAGGCGTACCGGCTGTTCGTGGCGGCCAACGACGCGATGCTGGCCCGGCAGTTGGCCGGCTGGACGGCCGCGGAACTCACCGATCTGGCCGACCGGATGCAGCGCCTGGTCGCGGATCTGCGCGGGCCGCTCGACGCGGAGTGACGGCCGGGCGGGCCGACTCGGGACGGCCCGAGTCGGATCGGCCCCTTCGTGTCGGTCCTGTTCGCGTCGGCCCGACAGCCCGGGGCGGGCCGGTGGCTCGGGGTTCCGTGGGCCCGGCGCGGCGGCGGTCCCGGTCGCCCGGTGGGCCGCGCAGTGCGTCCGCCCGGGAAGATGATTGACCTTGTTAATTAACCGGGTTAACGTCCGGCCATGGCATGGGACTTCAGCACCGACCCGGACGTCGCGGCCGAACTCGACTGGATCCGCCGGCTCGTGGTCGACGAGATCGAACCGCTCGACCTGGTCCGAACCCGGATGAGCGCGGCCAACTGGCGGGCCGTCACCGAGCCGCTCAAGCAGGCGGTCAAGGACCGCGGCCTGTGGGCCGCGCATCTGGATCCGGCGCTGGGCGGCGGCGGTTTCGGCCAACTACGACTGGCCCTGATGCACGAGATCCTCGGCCGGACCCCCTCCGCACCGGCGATCTTCGGCAACCAGGCGCCGGACTCGGGCAACAGCGAACTGCTCGCGGTGGGCGCGAGCGAGGCCCAGAAGGAGCGCTGGTTGTGGCCGCTCCTGGCGGGCCGGCTGACCAGTTCGTTCTCGCTGACCGAGCCGCATACGGCCGGCTCCGACCCCACCGGCATCCGGACCCGGGCGGTGCGGGACGGCGACGACTGGGTGCTCGACGGGCACAAGTGGTTCGCCTCCAACGCACGTCGGGCGGACTTCGTCCTGGTCTTCGCGGTCACCGATCCCGAGGCCGAACCGCACCGCCGGGCCTCGATGTTCGTGGTCGAACGGGACACCCCGGGGATGCGGATCGTGCGGGACGTGCACACCATGCACCACCCCTACGACGGCGCCGCGACGGCAAACCTGGGCGGCCACGCGGAGATCCGCTTCGAGGGCTGCCGAGTGCCGGGGACGCACCTGATCGGCGCCCCCGGCGATGCGTTCACGCTCGCCCAGAAGCGGCTCAACGGCGGCCGGATCCACCACACGATGCGCTGGATCGGCCAGTGCCGCCGGGCCTTCGACATGCTTTGCGAACGGGCCCTGTCCCGGCGCTCGCACGGTCGGTTGCTGGCCGAGCACCAACTCGTCCAGCAGATGGTGACCAAGTCCACGATCGAGATCGAGGCGCTGCGCCTGATGACCCTCAAGGCCGCCTGGACCTGGGACCACGAGGGCCCCAAGGCGGCCCGGCAGGCGGTCTCCGAGGTCAAGTACTGGGGTGCGCAGGTGCTGCACGACGTGGTGGACCGGGCGATCCAGGTGCACGGTGCGCTGGGTTACTCGACCGACCTGCCGCTGGAGGAGATGTACCGGCTCGCGCGCAACTTCCGGTTGTCCGACGGAGCGGACGAGGTGCACGTCGCGCAGGTCGCCAAGCTCGCGCTGCGCGGCCACACCGCGGTCGAGGGATGGCCGAGCGAACACATCCCGACCCGGCGCGCGATCGCGGAGCAGCGCTACGCGACCTGGCTGGACCTGCCGTGACGGCGGGGCCGACGGCGCCGGGTCGGACGTCATCGGGCGGGGCGACACCCGGCTCGACAACCCTGGACGCGGCGCAACTGCGCGCATTCACCGCGTGGTCGGTGGCGCACGGCGTGCTGGCGCCCGGGGCCGAGCCGCGGATCGAGCCGCTGGCGGGCGGATCGTCCAATCCCACGTACCGGGTCCGGGGCGGCGGCGCCGACCTGGTGCTGCGCACGCCACCGGCGCGCGGCGGGCTGCCCACCGCGCACGACATGGACCGCGAATACCGGTTCCAGGCCGCGTTGGCGGGCAGCGCGGTGCCGGTCGCACCGATGGTCGCGCTGTGTTCGGACCCGGCGGTGATCGGTACGCCGTTCTATCTGATGGCTCGGCTGGACGGGGTCGTGCACGCCCGGGCCGATGCGGTGCGGGAGTTGCCCGCGTCCACCGCCGCGGCGGCCGGGCGCGCGCTGGCCCGGACCCTGGCCGTGCTGCACGCGGTGGACCCGGGCGCGGTGGGCCTGGCCGAGTACGCCCGGCCGGAGCCGTACCCGGTACGCCAGTTGCGCCGCTGGCGGCGGCAATGGGCGGCGTCCGGCGCGGATCCGGTGCCCGCGGTCGACGAGGTGCTGGCCGCCCTGTCCGCCCGGACGCCGACGGCGGGACCGCAGCGGATCGTGCACGGCGACTACAACCTGGCGAACGTGATGTACGAACGGGCCCGTCCCGACCGGGTGCTGGCGGTGCTCGACTGGGAGATGGCCACGCTCGGGCCGCCGGAGGCGGATCTCGGCCAGTTGCTGGCGTACTGGGGACCGGCGGGCCGGTTGTTGTTCGCCGAGCGGGGCGGGCATCTGCCGGACGCCAACCCGGGGTTGCCCACGGCACCCGAACTGGTCGCCGAATACCGCGCCGCAACCGCCGAATCGGCCACCGGGTGGGCCCTCGATCCCGCCGCCGGTCGGGCCGCCGAGCTGAGCGTCCGTCACATCCCGTTCTGGGAAGCGTTCGCGGTGATCAAGCTGGCGATCGTCTGTGCGGGTGCACTGCGTCGCGGGACGAATGCGTCGGGTGCGCGTCGAGCACGGATCGTGGCCCTGGTATCCGGTTTGGCAGACATTGCCCGGGACACGCTGGAGGAGTGAGCTTCCGCCTGGAACGAACCCCGAATATCGGGGCAAATACCTCGATGGTTGTGCGGAGAAAGGTAAAATTCTCAAGAACTTCACTCCGGATACGCATGAGTAGCCGGTTGAGGGGCCAAGATTGCAGGTGTTCGCCAGGGAGCGTGGCGAACACTTCGAGACGAGGCGGGCCCGGCCGGGGCGGGCCCGCGTCGTCCCTTCCCGGGCCGCCGGGGCGTGTGTCCGCCGCCCTCGATCGATCGGCCCGACGACCTCGCCGGCACGACTGCCGACCGCTTCCGATGCGCTCGCCCGGCGGCCGACCCCGCTCCCGACCCGGGCCGGATCAGTACGCCATGGCTCGTACCCGATCCAGGTCGTCCAGGATGCGATCCAGGTCCGCGGGGGCGGACACGTAGGCGGACACCGCGCGTTGGAACGCGCTGCGCATCGTGGTCGGCATCAGGTCGGACGCATCGAAGCGGATCGCGGGCGCACCGGCCAACTCGGCGCCCAGGGCCTGGGTCACCTCGTCCCGATAGGCCTTCGGCGACACGTTGCGATCCGGGGACAGCGCGGTGCCCGACCGGACCCACCGTTCCTGCGCCTGCGTACTGATCAGGTAGTCGAGCAGGTCCCGGGCGGCCGGGGTGGCATGGAACATCGCCGCGACGTCACCCGCCACCTCGCGTGGGGACGGGGTGCCGAAACCGGGGAAGGCGAACGTGTCGTAGTCGCGCCGGGTACCGGGCGGGGTTCGGTCCGCGTAGTTGCCGGACACGAACGAGCCCTGGTGGTCGAACACACAGCCGCCGCGCGGGTCCAGCAGCTCGGCCGACTTGTCGAACCCGGTCAGCAGGGTGCCGATCGACCCGCCCGGGACGGTGTCCGGGCTGGTCGACAACTCGCCCCAGGCCTGCCACGCGGCCCGGATCTCCTTGGACTGCCAGGACAGTCGGCCACCCGCCCAGGCGTCGTAGATGTCCGAACCCGAGCGGGCCAGCACGAGATCCTCGATCCAGTCGGTGCCCGGCCAGCCGGACGTGGTGCTGGAGGCCAGTCCCATGCACCACGGGGTGATCCCGGCGGCCCGCAACTTGGCGGTGGTGGACTGGAGTTGCGTCCACGTGGTCGGCTTCGGATCGCCTACCCGGGCAAGTTTGGCCGGGTTGAACCAGATGGTGCTCTTGAGCGCCGCCTTCAGCACGACCGCCAACTGCCGCCCGTTCACCCGGCCCGGCGCCAACCACTCCGGCGCGTATCCCGGGTGAAGCCCGTCCAGCGGCGCGAGCTTGTTCGTCTTGGCGTAGTGCAACAGGTCGCCGGGCGAACTGAGTACCGCGATCTCCGGCGGATCGCCCTCGTCCACCAGACCGGCCAACACCGCCGCGACATCACGAGTGCCCTTGAAGCGCACGTCGATCCCGGTGTCCTCCTCGAACGGCGCCACCACGTCCTCGAACACCTCCTGTTCGTTGCCCTCCCAGGTGCCCAGCACATCCACCACCCGGTCCGACCCACCGGTCGAACACGCCACCGGAAGACACCCCGCGCCGACCAGGAGCAGAGCGCCGAACACCGACCTCAACCTGCCGCGCCCGGTCAGGGGTGACCTGCGCGCCGGCCTGCCGGACCCGGTCGCGGCGGACTCCCGTGTCGGCCTGCCGGGCCCGACCACCCCGGACTCCCGTGTCGGCCTGCCGGATTCGGTCACCGAAGCCTCCCGTATTCGAAGCGGCGGATCAGCAGACCCGCGAGGGTCAGTACGAGCACGGCCACGCACGTCACCGGGCCGCCGAGGGTGAGCCCGCCGTCGTCGGCGGCCTCCGCCAGCGCCGCGTCGCCCGCCCGGCGAACCACGATCAGCGCGTCGGTCAACGCCGTCTGCGCGTCGTCGGCCGCGCCGGACATGCGATCGGAATCCCGACCGGTCAGCAGCTCGGTCCCGGGCCCGCCGTCCCGGGTGCCACCCGGCGGAGCCTGGGCCCTGACCCGCTCCGCGGCGGTACGCAGCGCGGTCACCGCGGTCAGCGCCCGAGCACCCGCCTCGCGCAGGGCCCACGAGCGGTCCTCGGCCAGGGCGGTGGCGATCAGGCCGCCGAACCTGGGATCCGCTCCGCCCCGCATGACGTCGATCTCCGCCGCCGACGGAAGCGGGTCGACCAGATCCCGAAGCGTGAGGCCGGCCTTGACGTCGGTCGCGCGCCGGACGCCTCCGGAGGCGATGTCCAGGGCCGCGGTGCCGACCACCTCGTGCACGGCGGTCCGGGCCTGCCACAGCGCGGACTGCTCGACGACCCGCCGCCCGGCGCCCTCGGCCAGCCGGTCGTGCGTGCTCTGCGCGTGCAGCACGGTCCAGGCGATCAGCGCGGCCAACGCGGCGGTGGCGAGCAACAGCGGCGGGCTGGTCCGACGGCGGAAGCGACGACGCAGATAGGCGTGCGCGAACAGCACGAGCAACAGCGCCACGAACGCGGTCGCGCCGAACGGGACCGCCACGTACGTGCCCACCCACCACGTGGAGCGGGCCGCACGAATGTCCGCCAGATCCTCCCGGCGCTGCTCGTACAGGTTGGTCACGATCGAGCGCCGCAGATCGGAGGCGTAGAACACGTTGGCCAGGGACAGCGGACCGTCGCCACCGGTCTGGGCCAGGCCGACCATGATCGTGTACTCGACCATGAGCGCGTTGACGCCGGTGAGCCGGGCCCGGGCGGCGGAGTCGCCGCGGTGCAGATCGGCGGCCAGGGTGAGGAACTGGTTCGCCCGCTTGACCGCGTCCTGATAGTCCTGACCCGGTCCGGTCAACGAGAACGCGCCGGACACCAGGCTCGTGGCGGTCGCCCGATCGGCCTCGGTCAACGCGGCGGCGGCCTGATCGAGCGCGAGCACACCCGGGATCCGCCGGTCCTTCAACTCGGCCGCAGTCGCCTCGGACCGGTCGGCGATCAACACCGACAGGGTGAACACGGGAACCAGGGTCAGGACCACCAGCAACGCCAACGCCACCAACCGCCCCGGCGTGGACGAGGGCAACCGCGGCCGAGCCCTGACCCGCCGACGCACCCCCACTCCGCCGACGGACCGAGCCGATGACGCGATGGCTCCGGCCGATCCCGCCGTACTTGCGGCCGACCGTGCCGCACTTGTGGACATCGGTGCTGTGGTGCGTGACATGGAACGGGCGCCCCCTCGTTCCGCTCGGCAACCCGGTCAGGCTAAACGCGTGACCGACCGGTTACCACACGGTGTTCTCCCTTGTGGGGATAGCCACCGGCATGCTAAGTACGCAACCCTTCGGGCGACTTGGAGCAATTCGCGACTCGGCAATTTTGCGGCTCCGCCGCTCTCCGCGCGTCGATCACGAGATCTCACCACCTCGGTGGCCGCCGGGCCCGACCAGGCCCCCTCGAAGCCCCTGAAACCCCAACCTCCGCACCAAACGCCACGGGTGGAGCGGGTGGGCACACAACCCAAGCCACCCACATCGCAACCGCAGCCGCCAACCCGAACCGACCGAACCCATCAGGGCCATGCGGCCACGAACATCTCACCGGTGCCAAGCGAAGCGGGGGGCGCGGCGTTCCGTGAAGGCGGCCAGGCCCTCTCGGACGTCGGCCGAGGTGCGGGATTCGGTCTCCCATTCGGCACGCCACGTTGCGAGGCGGGCGGGTTCGGGGGTGATCGAGGGATCCGTGATCAGCAGGTCCTTCGCGGCCCGGATGGTCAACTGCGAGCGGGACGCGATCGTGTCGGCGAAGGCGTAGACCCGCTCGTCGGCCTCGGTCGGATCGAACACGTCGTCCACCAGACCCACCCGCAACGCGTGTGCCGCGTCGATCAGTTCGGCCGAGAACAGCAGGTACTTGGCCGTCGACACACCCACCAGCGCGGCCAGCCGTGCGGTGGATCCCGCGTCGTAGACGATCCCGAGCTTGGCCGGCGTCACTCCGAACCGCGCCGTCGTGTCCGCGAAGCGCAGATCGCACGCCGCCGCCAGCTGACACCCGCCGCCCACGCACGGCCCCTGCACGTACGCGATCGTCGGCTTGCCGAACGTCGCCAACGCCTGCTCCGCGGCCGAGTTCAGCGCGTGATAGGCGTCCGCCGCCTCGGCCGTCGCGTAGTGCCCCCGCAACTCGCGGATGTCCGCGCCCGCCGAGAACACGCCGGCACTACCGGTCAGCACCAACACGCTCACGGCGCGATCGGCTTCCAGCGCCGCCAGGATCCCCGGCAAGGCCCCCCACATCGCGGCGGTCAGCGCCCCACGAGCCTGCGGCCGATCGATGCGCAGCGTCGCGACCCCACCCTCGACCTCGACCACAAGACCGTCGACCCCGGTATCCATCCCGCCGCCCTCTCGCTCACCGACCCACGTCCCGAGCCACGCTACGTGCCACCCCGCCCCGGCCCGTCCCCGCACCCCTACCTCCCCGCTCCCATCCCCGCCGCCCGGTCCCCCGGATCCAGCGGCGGCCCCGCCACATCGCAGCCCATCCGTACGCACGGCTTGGCGCACTCGACCCCCGTCTCGGCGGGTGTGAGGGCCTTGGCCGAGATGCTGAACCAGGCCACCGCGGAGCCCGTGACCAGCAGCCCCGCGCAGATCCACAGCGCGCGGTCGAAGCCCGTGTCGACCACGCCCGGGTCCCGATAGCCGTCGCCCGACAGGCCGACCAGTGCCGGGAGTCCGGCGACGGTGAGCAGGCCCGCCGCGCGGGCCGCCGCGTTGTTCACGCCGCTGGCGATGCCGGCCCGGCCGACGTCCACCGAGGCCAGCACGGTCGCCGTCAGCGGAGCGACCAGGACGGCCAGGCCCAGCCCGAAGATCAGTACACCGGGCAGCACGTCGGTCGCATAGGAGGAAAAGGAGGCGTCGGAGCCGATCCCCAGCAGCGTCAGCAGCCCGCCCGCGCACACCAGGGGGCCCGCGGTCAGTTGCAGGCGCGGGCCGATCCGCCGGGCCAGGTCGCCCGACCTGGCCGAGAGCAGCAGCATGACCATGGTGATCGGAAGCAGTGCCAGGCCGGCCTGCTGCGCCGAGTAGCCCGCCACCGTCTGCAGTTCGAGCACCAGCAGCAGCATGAACGCACCCAGTGCGCCGTAGACGAACAGCGTCACGATGTTGACCGAGGTGAACAGCCGGACCCGGAAGATGTCCAGCGGCAACATCGGTTCGCGCGAGCGCTTCTCCACGAATACGAACGCCACGCCCGCCGCCACCCCGGCCGCGCCCGCGATCACGGCCGGCACGGGGCTGGTCTGCGCCTCCACCAGGCCCCAGGTCACGCCCGCGAGCGCCAGCGCGGCCAGCGCCGCGCCGCTCACGTCGAAGCGGCCCCGGGGCTGCGGGTCGAACGTCTCCGGAACGGTGCGCAGCGCGACCACGATGGTCACCGCCGCGAGCGGCAGGTTGATCAGGAAGACCCAGCGCCAGCTGACCGCGTCCACGAGCCAGCCGCCCAGGAACGGGCCGATCGCACTCGCCACGCCGCCCAGGCCGGACCACGTGCCCACCGCGCGGGCTCGGTCGTCGGCGTGGAACGTGGCCTGGATGATCGCCAGCGAGCCGGGGGTGAGCAGCGCGCCGCCGATGCCCTGGAGCGCCCGGGCGGCGATCAGCGTCTGCACGTTGGGGGCGATCCCGCACAGCAGCGAGGCCACCGCGAACCAGGCCACGCCGATCACGAACACCCGGCGCCGCCCGTACCGGTCCCCGAGCGCGCCACCGAGCAGGATCAGTCCGGCCAGCGTGAGGGTGTACGCGTTGACGGTCCACTGCAATGCCGCGAGCGACGTGTCGAAGGAGCGCCCGATGCTGGGCAGCGCCACGTTGACGACGGTCGAGTCGAGCATGGCCATACCGGAGCCGAGCACGGTGGCCAGCAGCACCCACCGGCCGGCCGGGGTCTTGGCGCGAATGCCCCCGGAGGGGAAGGAGACGGGCATTCGTGCATCATGCCCGGCCGGAGCGCCCGAAATTCGACCCTGATCGTTCGGACGCACACCGAGGTTCGATCACCCACCACAGGACGGATCGACCCGGGCCGCCACTTCGCTCCGTCGACCCCGATCCGGCAGACCCTGCCCGGCCATCCGCCCGTTCGTGGCAGCCGCCTAGCGTGCTATCCGCGGCGCCGGGATCGGCCGGATCAACCCCCGCTGCAGATTCCGGTCGGGTCCGGGCAGCACCGCCAGCGCGAAGATCATCAGCAGCACCGCCACCACGGCGTCCATCCAGTAGTGGTTCGCGGTCACCACGACCACCATCAGGGTTATCGCCGGATGCAGCCAGACCGCCCAGCTCGCCACCCGCCGACCCGTGCCGGCCGCGTGCCACACCGAGGCGATCCCGAGTGCGACCACCACCGCCCAGCCCACGTGCAACGACGGCATCGCGGCGAACTGGTTCGCGATCTTGGCGCCCGCACCGGAGTACGGCGAGTCGCCCGCGTCCATGCCCGTGTCGGTGAAGCCCGGCATCTTCCGCGGCGGTGCCAGCGGAACCAGGATGTGGATGATCAACGCGGCGCCGGTCATCATCGCCAGGATGTTGCGGACCCACTTGTAGTGGTCGCGATGGCGGATCCACAACCACAGCAGGAACCCGACGGTGGCCGGGAAGTGCACATAGGCGTAGTACTTGTTGCAGAAGGTCACGGCCGCGTGCGACTGCATGAACCAGTCCTGGATCGCCGCCTCGTCCGGCAGCCGCAGGTCCTTCTGCATGGTCAGCAGTTGCTTGGCGTTGGAGAACGCGGTGGAGGTCTCGCCCGAGGCCAGACCACGCCCGAGCTTGTACACCCCGAACAGCAGCGCGACCAGGACCAGCTCGCGTGCCGCGTCCTTGAAGGTGCGCATCCGGCGGGCCTTGACCGCCGCCGGATCCGACTCGGCCGTCGGCCGCCCGGCCGGCTCGCCGGCCTTCGTCACCGAAGCCGCCTGCGTGGTCGGCGACGCCTGGTCGAGCCGATCGACCTCGTGGGAGGGACCCTCCGTGACGTTGCGCCGCACCACGCCCCCATGCTGTCGGTTGAATCGGTCGTGCCGTCGGTATCGGTCGTACCGTCGACCGATGCCGTCGGATCGGTCGCCACCCGGGTCGTGGACCACTCCCCGATCGCGCATTCCGGATCACGGAGTGCGGTGTACGGCGGCAACGCTTCAGCCAGGGTAGACGGATCAGGTTAGACCGATCCTCCCCCTGAGGTACCAATCGGGGCCGGCTCGCATGGGGTACCCGAGTCCCATATCGCTCCCCCGGACGTCGTGGTCACCCACCCCGCACACCGGTGGCCGCCGCCTCCCCCGAACCTGCCGGCCACCTCGCCCCGGGCCCCCGGCCGCCCCCGAACCCCCCGACCGCCACCTGCGCTCCGGGCAAGCTCGGCAAGTCCCCCACAAGGCCCGCCGACGATACGTAGGCTGCGGGTATGACCGACCCGACGGGGGAAAAGCGGCTCGTACTCGTGGTCGAGGACGAGCCCATGATCGCCGACGCGGTGGCGGCCCGGCTGCGGGCGGAGGGCTTCGGCGCGCTCATCGCGTCCGACGGCCCCGCGGCGCTGACCGCGGCCACGACCACCCGGCCCGACCTGGTCGTCCTCGACGTGATGCTGCCCGGCCTGGACGGCCTGGAGGTGTGCCGGCGGCTTCAGGCGATGCACCCCGGCCTGCCGGTGATCATGCTGACCGCGCGCGACGACGAGACCGATCTGCTGGTCGGTCTGGCCGTGGGCGCCGACGACTACATGACCAAGCCCTTCTCGATGCGCGAGTTGGTCGCCCGGGTGCACGTGCTGTTGCGCCGGATGGAGCGGGCCGAGGCGGCCGCCCGGGCCGTCTCCCCCGAAGCCGCGCTGAACCTGGGCCGATTGCGGATCGACCGTACCCAGCGCCGGGTCCGGCTCGGGGTGGACGAGGTGCACCTGACCCCCACCGAGTTCGACCTGCTGGTGTGCCTGGCGTCCCGCCCGCGCGCCGTGCTCTCGCGCGAGCAGTTGCTCGCCGAGGTGTGGGACTGGGTCGACGCCTCCGGCACTCGTACCGTGGACAGCCACGTCAAGGCGCTGCGCCGCAAACTCGGCGCCGAGTGGATCCGGACCGTGCACGGCGTGGGCTACGCGTTGGAGGCACCATCCTGAACCTCGCCGACCCCCGCCCCGCGCGGCTGCGGCGCCTGCGGCTGAGCCGCGGCAACCTGCGGCCGCTCGATCGGCTGCGCTCGATCAAGGCCAAGCTCGGCGTGCTCGTGATCGCGTCCGTGTTCGTCTCGACGCTGCTGATCATCCTGGGGCTGCGGGCCGAGGTCCGGTTCCGGTACATGCTCGTGTTCACCTCGCTGGCGTGCCTGGCGGTCACCCTGGTGCTCGCGCACGGGATGACCTCGCCGCTGCGCGAAATGACCGCCGCCGCGCAGGCGATGGCCCGCGGCGACTACTCGCGCCGGGTACGCGCCACCTCGCGCGACGAGGTGGGCCGCCTCGCCGGCGCGTTCAACCGGATGGCCGCCGACCTGGAGGCGGTGGACCGACATCGCCGCGAACTGGTCGCCAACGTCTCGCACGAACTGCGCACGCCCATCTCCGCACTGCACGCGGTGCTCGAGAATCTCGTGGACGGCGTGCAGGAACCCGATCCCGACACGCTGGAGCTGGCGCTCAATCAGACCGCGCGACTGGGTCGACTCGTGTCACAACTTCTCGACCTTTCCCGGTTGGATTCGGGGGCCGTGCCGCTCCAGGCGCGCGAGTTCGCGGTGCGCCCGTTCCTGACCGCGCTCACCGCGGAGAACGGAGCGCTGAGCAGCGACGTCAGGTTCCGGGTCGACGTGCAGCCGGCCGATCTCACCGCACTGGCCGACCCCGAACGGCTGCATCAGGTTGTTACCAATCTGGTGGCCAATGCCTGCCGACACAGCCCCTTCGGTGGCACCGTGAGTCTGCACGCACGACGCGACGAGGGCCCGGGCAGTCTGCGCCTGGAAGTCCAGGACGAAGGGCCCGGGATCCCGTACGGCGAGCGCGGTCGGGTTTTCGAGCGGTTCACCCGTGGCGGCGGAAGTTCGTCCACCGACGGGGGAACCGGACTGGGCCTCGCGATCGCCCGCTGGGCCGTGGATCTGCATGGGGGTGATATTTCCGTAGCCGAATCGAGCCATGGGTGCCGTATCCGAGTGCTCCTGCCCGGTGACCCGACGTAACCGGGTGATCGGTCACTTACTGCACGGGACGATCCCGACATGACGTTCCGTGACCACCAATACGGCGGGAAGCAACAAACGCGACTAAACGGTCAACCGTTTGTGATCTACGCGACGCGGAGGCCGAGGGGCCTGCGCGACACTGGTCAAAGGGCGTAGCCTTGTTTCCCGCTGTCCACCACCCCAGGAAGCGGAAGAGGGCGGTTGCCGCCGTGTCGTCACAGTCCCCTAGCAACCCGATGGCCAGCTTCGGCCCCAACGAGTGGCTCGTCGACGAGATTTACCAGCAATATTTGCAAGATCCCAACTCGGTGGATCGTGCTTGGTGGGACTTCTTCGCCGATTACAAGCCCAGCGAGTCGTCGACGCCGTCGACGTCCGCCGGTCCAGCCACCGTGGCAAGCCCGAGCGGCCCCACACCAGTGAGCAGTACCACGAACAACTCTGGAAGCATCCCCGCGCCGAGCCCGGCGCAACCCCCCGTGACGACGGCGATGCCGTCGAGCGCAGTGGGGACGACGACTCCGGCCCCGGCCCCGAGCCACCCGATAATGACGACCGGCGTACAGGACGCGGCCCCTTCGCCGACTCCGCTCCCGGCCGACACTCCGGCTCCGGCCCAAGCCGCGCCTGCCAAGGTCGCCACACCTGCGACGCCCGCACAGGCACCCGCCGCCAAGGCACCCGCCGCGCCCGCGAAGAAGCAGCCCGCCGCATCCCCCGAGGCCGTCCAGCTCAAGGGCCCGGCGGCACGTGTCGCGATCAACATGGATTCGTCGCTCGCGATTCCCACCGCGACCAGCGTGCGGGCCGTTCCGGCCAAGCTGCTGATCGACAACCGGATCGTGATCAACAACCACCTCAAGCGCGCTCGCGGTGGCAAGGTCTCGTTCACCCACCTCATCGGCTACGCGCTCGTCCAGGCGGCCAAGTCGATGCCGTCGATGAACCACTCCTACGAGGAGCGCGAGGGCAAGCCGTTCCTGGTCAAGCCCGCGAACGTCAACCTCGGCCTCGCGATCGACCTGACGAAGGCCAACGGTGACCGCCAGCTCGTGGTGGCGGCCATCAAGAAGGCCGACGAGATGGACTTCTTCGCCTTCTGGCAGGCCTACGAGGACATCGTCCGGCGAGCCCGCTCGAACAAGCTCACGGTGGACGACTTCGCCGGAGTGACGATCTCGCTGACCAACCCGGGCGGCATCGGCACCGTGCACTCGGTGCCGCGCCTGATGCCCGGTCAGGGCACGATCGTCGGCGTGGGTGCGATGGACTACCCGGCGGAGTTCGCGGGGGCGTCCGCGGACACCCTGTCCCGTCTCGCGGTCAGCAAGACGCTCACGCTGACCAGCACGTACGACCACCGCATCATCCAGGGCGCCCAGTCGGGCGAGTTCCTGCGCCGGATGAACCAGCTGCTGCTCGGCGAGGACTGCTTCTTCGAGGAGATCTTCCGTTCGCTGCGCATCCCGTACGAGCCCGTGCGCTGGGTGCAGGACATCTCCGCGACACACGAGGACGACGTCAACAAGACGGCACGTGTGCAGGAGCTCATCCACTCCTACCGGGTCCGCGGTCACCTGATGGCCGACACCGACCCGCTGGAGTACAAGCAGCGCCGGCACCCGGACCTCGACGTGGTCGAGCACGGGCTGACGCTGTGGGACCTCGAGCGCGAGTTCGCCGTCGGCGGCTTCGCCGGCCAGGCGCTGATGACCCTGCGCGACGTGCTCGGCGTGCTGCGGGACACCTACTGCCGCACCGTCGGCATCGAGTACATGCACATCCAGGACCCGGACCAGCGCCGCTGGATCCAGGAGCGGGTCGAGGTGCCGCACGCCAAGCCGGACCGCGAGGACCAGCTGCGCATCCTGCGCCGGCTGAACGCGGCCGAGGCGTTCGAGACCTTCCTGGCCACCAAGTACGTCGGCCAGAAGCGCTTCTCGCTGGAAGGCGGCGAGACCACCATCCCGCTGCTCGACGCGATCATCTCGGCCGCGGCCGAGGACGGTCTCGACGAGGTCGCGATCGGCATGGCGCACCGCGGCCGGCTGAACGTGCTGACCAACATCGTCGGCAAGTCCTACGCGCAGGTCTTCCGCGAGTTCGAGGGCAACATCGACCCCAAGTCGATGCACGGCTCGGGCGACGTGAAGTACCACCTCGGCGCCGAGGGCACGTTCTCCTCCGAGGACGGCGCACAGGTCAAGGTCTCCCTGGTGGCGAACCCCTCGCACCTGGAAGCGGTCGACCCGGTCCTGGAAGGCGTCGTGCGCGCCAAGCAGGACATCATCGACATGGAGGGCGCCGACTTCCCGGTGCTGCCCCTGCTGCTGCACGGCGACGCCGCGTTCGCGGGCCAGGGCGTGGTCGCCGAGACGCTCAACATGTCGCAGCTGCGCGGCTACCGCACCGGCGGCACGATCCATGTGGTGATCAACAACCAGGTGGGCTTCACCGCCTCCCCGGCCGCGTCCCGCTCGTCCATCTACGCGACCGACGTCGCGCGGATGATCGAGGCGCCGATCTTCCACGTCAACGGCGACGACCCCGAGCAGTGCGTGCGGATCGCGCAGCTCGCGTTCGAATACCGGCAGACGTTCCACAAGGACGTGGTGATCGACCTCATCTGCTACCGGCGCCGGGGTCACAACGAGGCCGACAACCCGTCCTTCACGCAGCCGCTGATGTACGACCTGATCGACAAGAAGCGCTCGGTGCGCAAGCTCTACACCGAGGCCCTGATCGGTCGTGGCGACATCACCGTCGAAGAGGCCGAGCAGGCGCTCAAGGACTACCAGGACCAGCTGGAGAAGGTCTTCTCCGAGGTCCGGCAGGCCACCGCACCGCAGGCCCCGCAGGCGACCCCGGCCGCGCCCGCGGCGGACGTCGCGTTCCCGCGGATCGACCCGACCGGCATCGCGCACGAGACGGTCAAGCGGATCGTCGAGTCGCAGGTCTCGCTGCCCGAGGACTTCGCCGTGCACCCGCGCCTGCAGCCGCAGTTGCAGCGCCGTGCGGCGATGGTCGAGGACGGCACGATCGACTGGGCGATGGGCGAGACGCTCGCGTTCGGCTCGCTCCTGATGGAGGGTCGCCCGGTGCGGCTCGCCGGTCAGGACAGCCGACGCGGCACCTTCGGCCAGCGGCACTCGGTCCTGGTGGACCGCACGTCCGGCGCCGAGTACACCCCGCTCGCGCACCTGTCCGACGACCAGGCCAAGTTCACCGTGTACGACTCGCTGCTCAGCGAGTTCGCCGCGATGGGCTTCGAGTACGGCTACTCGCTGGCCCGGCCGCAGTCGCTGGTGTTGTGGGAGGCGCAGTTCGGCGACTTCGCCAACGGCGCGCAGTCGATCATGGACGAGTTCATCTCCTCCGCCGAGCAGAAGTGGCACCAGCACTCCGGTGTGGTCCTGCTGCTTCCGCACGGCTACGAGGGCCAGGGCCCGGACCACTCGTCCGCACGCATCGAGCGTTACCTGCAGATGTGCGCGCAGAACAACATGACGGTGGCCGCGCCGACCCTGCCCAGCAACTACTTCCACCTGTTGCGCTGGCAGGCGCTCAACCCGCACCACAAGCCGCTGGTGGTGTTCACCCCGAAGTCGATGCTGCGCCTGAAGGCCGCCGCGTCGAAGATCGAGGAGTTCACCAGCGGGCAGTTCCGGCCGGTGATCGGGGACACCACGGTGGACCCGAGCAAGGTCAAGCGGGTGGTCATGTCCTCCGGCAAGTTCCACTACGACCTGGCCGCCGGACGGGCCAAGTCGGGCCGCGACGACGTCGCCCTGGTGCGCGTGGAGCGGCTCTACCCGCTGCCCGTGGCCGAGCTCAAGGCCGAGCTGGAGCGGTACGGTCTGGACCGCTACGGCAAGGACCTGGAGCTGGTCTGGGCCCAGGAGGAGCCGACCAACCAGGGCGCGTGGCCGTTCATCGCGCTCAACCTGGTCGAGTACGGCCTGCCGGCCCCGCGCCGGATCGCCCGTCCGTCGTCCTCGTCGCCCGCGGTCGGTTCGGCCAAGCGGCACGAGGCCGAGCAGCAGGGTCTGGTCGAGGAAGCGATGAGCTGATCCACGGCTTTCGCCGAACCACCGACTCCGCCCCGGCCCGCGTACGATGCGCGCCGGGGCGGAGTCGCGTGCACCCGGGTGCCGTGCACCCTCACACACACCGGAGTCGGAGAGCATGTATTTCACGGACCGTGGCATCGAGGAGCTGGAGAAGCGACGCGGCGAGGAGGAGGTGTCCCTGGCCTGGCTCGCCGAACAGCTGCGCACGTTCGTGGACCTGAACCCCGAGTTCGAGACCCCCGTCGAACGGCTCGCGACCTGGCTCGCCCGGCTGGACGACGACGAGGACGACGAATAGCCGATCCCGAGCGCGGGCCGACCCCCGGCCCGCGCGGCTCCCCCGGGCCCGTGCGGCGGGACCGGGCGCGGTTCAGGCGTCGCCGGAGCGTCGCAGTGTGCGGGTGTGCCACAGGGCCCAGCAGAGGCCGTACAGCACCAGCCCGACCGCCAGGCCGCGGCCGAATCCGGTCGCCGCGTCGAAGCCGAGCACCTCGAAGGCCGGCACCCGCCCGTCCGGGAACGGCAGCAGCGCCCGGGCCGCGCCGAGCGCGCCGACCAGCACCAGCGCGCCCAGTACCGCCCAGCGCCCCGCGACGGGCATCCGCACGCCGGTGATCGGCCGCACCGGCAGCCGGCCCGTCCAGCGCCACGTCCACACCGCGCCCACGGTCAGCCCGACCACGGTGCTGACGTGTTGGAGCAGCACATAGCCCGGCCGCAGGCCGAAGAACTCCCGGCGCAGCTCGGGCAGTACGTGGGCGACGCCCGGGTCGTCGTGGTGCGTCCAGGCGTCCCAGCCGATGTGCGTGAGGCCGCCCAGGACGGCCGAGACCACGAACCAGACGCAGACCGAGACGCTCTCCCGCAGGAACGGCCGGCGGGCCCGCGCGGCCGCGTACAGCCGGCCCGGCAGGCGTGGTCGCAGTGGCTCCTCCAGCGCGCCCCGGATCCGGTCCGGGAGCAGCACGAGCAACGGTCTCGCGAGCAGGTGGAAGGCCAGCACGAGCAGCACGGTGAGCGCGACGTTCAGGCCCAGGACACCCGGCCAGAGTTCGTGGGTGGCCTGCCGGTCGGCGCGCGTCGGCAGGAAGTCCAGGTGCACGAACAGGATCACGTCCGGCGCCATCGCGCCGAAGGCCAGCGCGGACGCGATCAACGGGCCGTGCCGGCCCGCCCCGTCCCCGGCCGTGGTGCCGGTACGGGTGGCGCCCTGTAGCGGCAGCACCGCCACGATGTGGCTGAGCGTGAATGGCATGCGTGGTGCCCCCGGTGGTGGTGCCGTCGGCCCGCGTGCCCGCTCGCGCGCACGCGCGTCACGGGCACGACGCGCGGATGAGCGAAGTCCCTCGGCTTCGAGAAACGTCGAAACCAGACCCGATGGTTCCCTTGACGTTCGGCAGACGCGATATATCGTGAATGACAGAGCTTCGCGATATATCGCGTTCGACACTCCGACCCGAAGGGGAGGGTCCATGTCCCAATGGACGATCGACGCACCACGAGACCTCACACTCGACTCCGTGCGCGTGCTCCGCGTGCGCACGATCGGCGGACTGGTCGACGTGGTGGGCACGGACGGGCCGCCGCGCCTGGAGGTGCACGCCGTCGAGGGGCCGCCGCTCCAGGTGACCCACGACGAGGTGAGCGGCGAACTGGTCGTCTCCTATCCGGACCTGACCGGCAAGCACCTGAAGACCTGGTTCCAGAACGCCCGACGCCGGGCGGACTTCAAGACCTTCATGGCGGACGGCCGCGCGCTCGGCCGGCGGCACGCCGAGGTCTCGCTGGCCGTGCCGTGGGACTGCACGGTGGAGATCGTCGTGGTGTCCGCACACGCGACCGTCTCCGGCATGCACGGTGACACCGCGGTGCGCAGCATCGGCGGCGACGTGACCCTGGTCGGTCTGACCGGCACGGTCGACGCGAACACCGTCTACGGCTCGGTGGACGCCGAGTCGATGGCCGGCGACCTCGGCGTGGTCACCGTGGCCGGCTCGCTCACCGTGATCGAAGGCACCGGCGGCCGGGTCCGGGCCAACTCGGTATCCGGCCCGATGACCCTGGACCTGGACGCGGTCGGCCGCAGCCACGTGCAACTGAGCACCGTGTCCGGCGATCTGACGGTACGGCTGCCGCACGAGGGCGACATGCACGTGGACGTGCGCAGCGCCACCGGCTCGGTCGACTCGGTGTTCGACGAGCTGACCACGAGCGCCAAATTCGGCACCAGCCACGTGAGCGGCAAGCTGGGCGAGGGCTCGGGGCGGCTTCGGATCAACTCGATCGCGGGCGACGTGACGCTGCTGCGTCGCGCCCCGGAGGGAAAGGTGATCGCATGACCCCGGTCTTCGGTCACGGCCGCCTGCGGCTGTACCTGCTCAAGCTGCTCGACGAGAGCCCCCGACACGGCTACGAGGTCATCCGGCTGCTCCAGGACCGCTTCCTGGGCCTGTACGCCCCCTCGGCGGGCACCGTCTACCCGCGCCTGACCAAGCTCGAACAGGAGGGTCTGGTCGAGCACGACGTCGAGGGCGGCCGGAAGGTCTACCGGATCACCGCCGCCGGGCGGGCCGAACTGGCGGCACGGCAGGAGGAATTGGCCCAGTTGGAGGCGCAGATCCGGGAATCGGTCTACGAGCGGGCCCGGGAGATCCGGGACGAGGTGCGCAGCTCGGCGCAGAACCTGCGGGAGGAACTGGGCCGTGCCGCCCGCGAGGTGCGCAAGGCGCCGCGCGCCTCGACCGGGGAGCGCACGGAGCCCGCCGAGGGCAAGCGGCGTCCGATGGCCGAGGGTTGGGAACCGATCTTCTCGCAGAAGATGGCCGACCTCGCCGAGGGCCTGGCGCACAACCTGGTCGACCTGGCCGGCAAGCCCGGCCTGCACGACCTGGAGCGCGAGCTGCGGCGCCGGTTCGGCGGCGCCGACCCCGAGCCCCCCACGGCCCGCGACCGGGCAACCGACGCCTGGGCCAAGGAAACCGACCGAACCGGCCACGCCGGCGACTCCTTCGACCTGGACGCCATCCTCGACACGATCCGCACCGAGGTAGCCCCCCTGGCCCGCCGAGCCGGCATCACCCCCGACCAATTCGACCGAGCCCGCCACATCATCGTCACAGCCCTGAACGACCTCCGAGAGGTCTTCACCGAAGACCCCCCAACCTGACCCACCCCCAACCCCGAGCGCCGGCCGCCCCCCGAACCCACCCGGCCGGCCGGCGCTCGAGGCCAAGCAGCCGGGCCGGCGCTTGAGGCCACCCAGCCCGGCCGGGGCTTGAGGCCAAGCAGCCCCGCCGGCGTTTGAGGCGAACCAGCCCGGCCGGGGCTTGAGGCGAACCAGCCCGGCCGGCGTTTGAGGCCACTCAGCCCCGCCGGCGCTTGAGGCGAAGTAGCCCGGCCGGCGTTTGAGGCCAAGTAGCCTCGCCGGCGCTTGAGGCGAACCCAGCCTGGCCGGCGTTTGAGGCCACTCAGCCCCGCCGGCGCTTGAGGCCAAATCAGCCCCGCCGGCGCTTGAGGCGAACCAGCCCGGCCGGCGCTTGAGGCCAAATCAGCCCCGCCGGCGCTTGAGGCGAACCAGCCCGGCCGGCGTTTGAGGCCAAGCAGCCCGGCCGGCGCATGAGGCCAAACCCCCTAACCCCTAAGGTGCAGCTCCGCCAACCCCAGGCGCCCAAGCCCAAGCCGCCGCGTCGAAACCGACTCGACCCGCCCACTCCGCCCCACCGCCGACTTCGGATACACCGGCGGCAACACCACCGCATCGCGAGCAACAATCTCCCCCGCCACCCGCGTGAGCGTCGCCCGCCGAGCCGTATCCGCCGTCCCCCGAACCTGCTCGACCAGCCGATCCAGCTCCGGGTTCGCGTATCCCGTGTTGTCCGCGCTCGTCGACACCGCCGGAGACAACACCGCGAGCCCGGTCCGCCCGACCGCATACGCCGACCCGCGCAGATCGACGAGCGCCACGTCGAAGTCCCCGGTCCGGCGCCGCGCCGCCCATGTCGCCGGGTCCACGTTCTCGACCGTGACGGTGAACCCGACCCGATTCCACCCCTCGGCCAACACCCGTGCCACATCCCGCACTTCCGCGGCGTCCCCGACCACCGCAAGCAGCGTGAACCGCACGCCGGCAGGCACCGGCGCCTCGCCGAACATCGCGGTCACCCGCTCCGGCTCCACCGTCGGCCCCGCGGTCGCACTCGGGCTCGGCTTGGGGGACGTGGTCGGCGAAACCCCCCGACCGTACGGGGTGTACTCCGGGTCCCACCCCTCGTTGCCCGGCCCCAGCGGCCCCTGCCCGATCACCGCGTCGCCCCGGTACACGTCCTGCGACACCCGGGTCCGGTCCATCCCGTACGCCAGCGCCCGCCGCACCGCGACGTTGTCGAACGGCGGCCGGCGCAGGTTCGGCAGCACCACCAGGTCCGCGGGCCCGCTCGCGGTCTGCACGTACGTGTCGTCGCCCTTGCGCAACCGGCGCACCTGGTCGGGCGTGGGCCGCGGGTACACCGCCACCCGGTGCGCCTTCAGCTCGGCCGACCCGTCCGCGACGGCACGGAACTCGATGCCCTCCAGCGGCACGGCCTTGCCCCGATGGTCCGGATCGCGCCGCAGCACGACCGTTCCCCCGTCCGCGCTCGCGAGCCGGAACGGCCCGGTGCCGACCAGGGCCCGCGGATCACCCAGCGTCGCCCGATGCGGGATCGGCAGGCAGGCCAGGACGGCCCGCAACGCGCCGAACGGCCTGGGCAGCCCGATCCGTACCGTCTGCGCGTCCGGCGCCTCGATCGTGCCGAGCCGACCCGCCAGCCACGGCGCCCAGTCCCCGGCCGTCGCCGGATCGCCGACCCGGCGCAGGCAGTCCACCACGTGCTCCGCGGTGAACGGGTCCCCACCGTGGAAGCGCACCCCCGCGCGCAGCCGGATCGTCCAGCTCAGCCCGTCCGGCGCGATCTGCGGATCGGCTCCGGCCAGCACCGGCCCGATCGTGGTGTCGTCCCGGTAGGTGTACAGCGCCTCGACCACGGGATCCGCGATCCACCGCACCGGCTCGGTCGTGGAGTGCACGGGGTTGAGCACGTCCGGCAGGCGCGGCAGCCCCACGGCGAGCGTGCCGCCGGTGCGCAGTCCGTTGCCGGAGCACGCGGTGAGCAGGCCGGCGGAGGCCACGACCACGCCCGTACCGGCCCCGAGGGCGAGTACGCGGCGACGGGACAACGGCATCCGGCGGTCCTTCCGAGACGACCCGGGCGACGCCGGACCGACGACGTGTGGCGATCAGGCGGTGAGAACGATCTTGCCGAACAGGTCGCCCTCGGCCAACCGGCGGAAGCCCTCGCGCGCCTCGGTCAGCGGCAGCACGGTGTCGATCACCGGCCGCACCCCGCCGTTCGCGCACAGCCGCAGGAGACCGGCGAGCTCGTCCTTGTCGCCCATCGTGGAGCCGACCACACGCAGTTCCTGGAAGAAGATCCGGGTCAGTTCGGCAGCCTTGGGACGGTCGCCCGAGGTGGCGCCGGAGATCACCACGGTGCCGCCGGGCTTGAGGCTCTTCACCGAGTGCGACCAGGTCGCGGCGCCGACGGTCTCCATCACCGCGTCCACCCGCTCGGGCAGTCGCGCGCCGGAGGCGAAGACCGCGTCGGCGCCGAGTTCGATCGCGCGAGCGCCCTTGGCCTCGTCCCGACTGGTCACCCACATCCGATATCCGGCCGCCTTGCCGAGCACCACCAGCGCGGTGGCCACCCCGCCGCCGGCACCCTGCACGAGCACCGTGCCGCCCGGGCGCACGCCGGAGTTGGTGAACAACATCCGGTACGCGGTCAGCCAGGCGGTGGGCAGGCAGCAGGCCTGCTCGAAGGACAGCTCGGCGGGCTTGGGCAGCAGGTTCCAGCGCGGTACCGCGACCTTCTCGGCGAACGTGCCGTCGTAGCGTTCGGTCAGGATCGACCGGGGCTCGTCGGTGCCGAGGCCGCCGATCACCGAGTGCACGACGACCTCGTTGCCGTCCTCGTCGATCCCGGCCGCATCGCAGCCCAGGATCATCGGCAGGCGTTCCTGGGTGATGCCCACGCCCTTGAGGGTCCACAGGTCGTGGTGGTTGAGCGACGCGGCCTTGACGGTCACGGTCGTCCAGCCCGGCGGCAGGCCGCCGTCGTGCCCGGGCTCGGGGCGTTCCCCCAGGCGGAGGCCGGTCAGCGGGTCCTGGGCATCGATGCTCACGGCGGTGACGGCAAACATGGAAGGAACCCTAGCGCCGTGCCGAACGCCGCCGGGCACGGCGCCGGTGACGACGTGTGCGGCGCGCCCCCACCGGCGCGCCCCCCACCTCCACGGGTCCCCGGGGATACGCCTCGATCGGCGAACCGTCGGGGCGGAGCCGTCGGTTGTTTCTCGCTCCACCGGGCGCGGCGCAGATGCGTG
>NZ_JBITHP010000004.1:481762-526980 GCF_044458105.1 Embleya sp. NPDC050493 | reverse complement strand
CTGTTGAGTTCTCAAGGAACGGACGCTTCCTTCGGTGCGGAATCAACCGCGCCCTCCGGGCGTTTAACGTTCAGTGTGTAGCTTGTTGAGCTTGTGTTGCTGTGTTTCTTTTGTTTCGCTTTCGCGTTTCCAGCTTAGCACACCGTTTCGGCGGCTTCGCTTTCCTCGCTTTCGGCTTCCACCGCGTTTCCGCGTTTTCCGCCTCCCGGACTCTAGCAGATCTTGCGACCCGCTTTTCGTCCGTTTCTTCGTGCCTTCCGCTTTCGAAACTTGCGTTTCTTCCGCTTCCGGCCCGCCGAGCCTAGCAGTCCTTCCGGCCTGCTTGGCCCACCGCCTCGGGCATCGGGAATTTGCATTCTCCGAGGCATTTGGCGGTGCCCGCAGACTTTAGCGGAGCGCATTCCCGATCGCCTAATCGGTGATCATGGATTTGCTCGCCTCCCGGGCGGACTTCGCAACAGTACACGGCCGGGCCCGGAGCGCCAAATCGCTCCGGGCCCGGCCGTGCGTACCGTCCCCGCGGGCTCAGCCGAGGGTCAACGCCCCTTCCCCGTCACGGGTTTCGGGCCGGGCAGCGTGTTCGGTCCCGCCTCGGTCACCGGCGGCGTGGTGGTGACCGTGCCGTCGTGGGTGAAGCCGATTCCCTTGAGGGTGGGAAGCGCGCGACCGTCGCCGGTGAGCTCCACCCGGTATTGCAGGAATCGCGACGCGCTGCCAACCGTGTCACCCGGTCGGGACAGGTCCTTCCATTGCGTCCAGCTCGCGTCCGGGACGGCCGTCGTGCCGGTCCGCACCGATACCCGCAGCGTGCTGCCCTTGGGGATCTCGGCCTGCCAGTCACCGGCCAGCCAGGTCACCATCCGGCCGGCGTCCAACGGCTTCGACATATAGGTACCGGTCGCGGCCCTGTCCAGGGTGAGCGCGTCCGGCCGATCGCCGCTCACCGCTCCCCCGGACACGCTGCCGTTGGTGAAATCGAAGGCGCCGGTCTCGGCGACACCCGGTCTGGGCATCACCAGCCGCGCGGTGTCCTTCTTCTTTCCGCCGCCGCCCGTCCAGGTGCCTTCGTTCCCGGCCGCGTCGACGCCCGCGAGGCGATATGCGTACGTCTTGCCCGAGCCGAGGTGGCCGAGCTTGGCGTGGTGCTCGGTGGTCGACTGCTTCCGGTCCGCGTACACCGGTCGCACCGACGCCGGGGTGTCGCCCAGAAGCACCGACGTGGTCGTGGGCTTGTCCGTCTTCCAGGTCAGGTCGGCGCTGCCGTCCGGCCAGGTCTTGACCGAGACGTCGCTGATCACCGGCGCCTTGCGGTCGGCCTTGGGGGTGCGGAATTCAGCGGGCTTGGTATCGGGGGCGGGCCAGACGCTGCGCTCGCCCTTCGCGTTCTCCGAGGTGAGTCGGTAGTAGTAGGTGGTGTCGGGCTTGAGTGCGCCCAGGGCGACCTTGTGCTCGCCCGCGGTCTCCACGCTCTTCTGGGTGATCGACAGCTGGTCCGGCTTGGTACCCAGCTGCATCTCGGTGGTCGAGGGCACGTCGGTCGTCCAGGTCAGCGTGCCCGAGCCGTCCGCGGCCGGGGCGGCCTTGGCCTGGGCGATCTGCGGCGCCACCGGAGTGGCGTAGGTCGCGGTGTATGCGCCCGAGGTCCCGTCGAAGACGGCGTACTCGATGCCCTTGACGGTGGTCTTCTGGAACGTGACCGCCGAGCCGCCGCGGGAGAGCGCGGTGAGGGTGGTGCCGCCCGAGCCGGTGGTGGGCAGCATCGTCATCAGGTTGGTCGCGGCCGCGTTCTGGTTGACGGTGAAGGTGACCGAGTTGCCCACTCGGTTGAGGCCGGTGATCGTGGAGGCGTTTCGGGCGTCCGTCCAGTCCAGCAGTTGTTTGGCCGACACGATCGGGACGTTCTTCGCCTTGGCCGAGGCGATCAGTGCCTGCTCGATGTCGAGCTGGCCCACGTTGCCCACTCCGCCGTTGGCGTTCGCCGAGTCCGTGTGGTTGTTCATCACGAATGCGCCGTAGAAGCCGTCGTTGTTGGCGCCGTTGACGAGCTGGTCGAACGTGTCCGGGTAGACCTGCTGGAATTCGTCGTTGATCTGCGTGGTGCCCTGGTAGATGTCGATCATCTGACCATTGGGGTCGGTGAATCGCATCGGGAAGCCGGAACCGGTGAAAAAGCCGGGGCTCGCCTTCATCAGCGGCCCGCCCCATGTGTTCTTCCAGTAATCCGGCATGTAGTAGTAGTTGGTGTCGAGCCGGATGCCCTTGGCCCGGGCGATCGCGGCGTTCGAGCTCCAGTCGGGCCAGGTCAGGCAGTGCGTGCGGTTGGTGGTCGGCTTCAGCGGCGCGTAGCGGGTGAAGTCGTCCAGGCTGTTCTCGTACACCGCGCCGAGCCCGGCGTTGATGTCCGTCTGGGACGCGCCCGCGCGAAGTTGCGGACAGCTGCCGTTCTGATCCACGTGGCGGGCGATCTCGAAGCCCTGCGCGGTCCAGTTCTGGACGTCGGACACCGAGGGCGCCTGGGTACCCTGCGGCCCCGGGCCCCAGACGTAGATGGTGCCGCGCATGCACTTCCAGTTCCGTACCGCGGCGTCGCGCAGCGCGGCGATCGGGCTCGCACAGGCCGGGTCGGAGCTGTTGTTGTTGTAGCGGGTCACCCTGCCCTGCATGTCGCTGAGGTTCTGGCCGTGGTTGTCACCGGTGGAGACCATCACGACCTTGAGCAGGTCGGGCGCGGTGGTGGCGGCGTTGCCGGGCAGGTACCAGGTCCGCGGGATCGGGGCCTTGGCGCGGTTGCCGAGCTCGATCAGGTTGGCGAACAGGCGCTGCTGCTCGTCGGCCTGCGGGACCTGGACTCGGCTGAGGTCGATCCAGTCCGGGTAGAACATGTCGTCGGCGCGCATCAGCGGGCCGCCGCTGTCGGAGAAGTTGTCGTTCTCGACGCCGGCTTGGGCCGGGTTGCCCTGGCGGGTCTGCACGATCGAGCGGGCCAGGTCGTAGGTGAACGCGGACGCGGTGCCGCTGCCCACGGTGCGGGTGGTCACGGCCGGGCCCAGCGGGCTGGTGCCGGTGCGGGTGTACAGGTCTGCGACCCGGACCGTGCCGACGCCGCCGGGGACCGTCCAGACGTCGGCGGGCCCGTGGTACTGCATGCTCAGTTGGCTGTAGATGCCGGCGCCGGCGGCGGTGCCGCTGTCGACCTTCATGTACTGGTTGGCCTGGAAGCCGCCGGAGGTGCCCAGGCCGAGCAGGCCGGCCAGGGCGGCGCGCGGGTGCATGGCGATCAGGTTGCCGCCCGCGTTGACCCATGTGGTGAGGTCGGTGACCAGTTGCGCCGAGGGGGCGAAGTCGCCGAGCACGACGGTGGTGTAGCCGTTCAGTACGGTCGCGGTGACCGCGCTTGCGTCCTTGACCGCGAACGAGTTGAGGCCCTCGCTGCGCAGGATCTCGGTGTAGTAGCAGCTGAACGGGTTGGAGTCGGCCTTGATCACCAGGATCGGGCCGGTGTTGGGCGCGTCGCACGGCGGCGTCGGTGGGGCCTGGCCGGTGGTGAAGCTCCAGGTGGCGTCCGGCATCGCGTTGTCGGATCGGTCCTTGATGCCGCTCACGGTGAGTGTGTACGGCGTGCCGTAGGCCAGTTCGGCGTCCGGTTTGAGGGTGAGCTGGGTCGGTGTGGTCGGGTTGTCGAGTTCGAGTTCGGCGGGCACGACCGTGCCGTTGCGCTTGAGCACGAAGCTCAGGCCGGTGGGCTTGAGCGGTTCGCTGAAGGTCACCGAGGGCTGGATGCCGGAGAGCACGCCGTTGGCGTTCGGTGTCGGCGTCATGTCGGTGACCGCGGGGGCGACGGTGTCCTCGGCGTTGGTGCTGAAGACCACGTCCACCCAGTAGTTGCTGCCGTTCCAGCTGTCCGTCGGGTAGACGCTGCCGGCGTTGTACTTGTACACGCCGTTGCCGCCGTCGACGCCGTCGGCCAGGGCCGTGATCATCGAGTTGCCGACGGGCTGGGAGAACGAGCCGGTGTTGGCCGGGTAGTTGCCGTTGGGCGCGAAGTAGGACGCGACGTAGGTGACGCCGGCGTGCACGGTGATCGGGGTGGGCAGGTCGACGGTCTGCCAGCCGCTGCCGGTCCGGTTCACGTTGGGCACGGTGGCCAGGCGGGTCTGGGTGTTCTTGTCCCAGAGGCTGACCGCGTACGGGCCGGTGCTGCCGGTGAGCTTCCAGAACCTGATCGATTTGATCTGGCCGTCGGTGGTGGTGCGGAACTTGACGCCGACCTCGACGCTGTTGTTGTCGGTCTGGTTGGGCGTGCTCGGGCTGACCGGGCCGGTCCAGATGCTGGTCTCCACGGACTGGCTGCTGCCGGTGCCGGTGGTGAAGGACCAGGACTTGGCGGCCATGGTGTTGCCCGCGGCGTCCTTGGCGCCGCTGACCGTGACGGTGTAGCCGGTGGACACGGCGAGCGCCGTGGTGGGCTGGAAGGTCGCGGTGTTGCCGCTGTACGTGGTGGTGCCGGTGACGGCCGGGCCGCCCGTTCGGCCCACCGCCCACTGCACGGTGGCGGGCTGTACCGGCTCGCTGAAGGTCGCGGACAGCGGTGCGGCGGTGGCCACTCCGGTGGCGCCCGCGGCCGGTGTGGTCTGGGTGACCGTGGGCGGCGTGGTGTCGGCGCCGGGGACGAAGGAGACGTCCACCCAGTAGTTGCCGGCCTGGTAGGAGTCGGTCGGCATGCCGCTGCCGGGGTTGTAGGTGTAGACGCCGTTGCCCTGGGTGCCGTTGCTCGCCGGGGCGACGAGTTGTTCGACGGTGTGGTCGGTGGCGAAGAAGTTGTCGGTAACCGTGTAGCGGCCGACCGGTGCGACGTAGGAGGCGATGTAGGTGGACCCGGCGGCGACCGGGATCGGGGGCGTGAAGTTGGCCGTCTGCCAGCCGGACGCGCTCTCGTCGATGAAGGTCACCGAGGTCGCGGTGCCGGTCGTGGTGTTCCAGATCCGGCCGGTGTGGGTGCCGGTGTTGCCGGCGTCCTTCCAGAACTTGATCTGGGTGATGGTGCCGTTGCCGGCGGGCCTGAAGCGCACCCCCACCTCGACGGCCACCGCGTCGGTGTCGGTCACGGCGCCGGTCGGGGCGGCGCCGGCGAACAGCGAGCACGGACTGCATGGCGCGGCCTGGGCCGCGGTGATCGGTGCGAACAAGGTGAACAGCAACGCGCCGATCGCGGCGAACGCAATGCTCGTCCACGTCCCTCTGCGTTGTCGGTGACCCGATCTGGTCCTGGCGCGGGCAGCCTTCATCGAGTTGGTGCTCCTCAATGGCATGACGGTCGGTTCGTATGGTCGGGAGGGGTGCGCGGCGCGCCGAAGTCGGGTCGCCGCGGCCTCCCGAGGCCGGCCGCCGGCGGATCGATGCCGCCGGCTGCCGGTTCGGTGCTCGGTGCCGGGTCGCTCGGGGGATCCGGTACCGCTGTGCGTCGGTCGGTTTCGGTGCCCGGTGTCGGGTCCGTCGGGTGTCCCGGTACCGCTGTGGCTAGTTGGTGGTGAAGACGACGTCGACCCAGTAGTTGCTGTCGTTCCAGGTGCTGGTGGGGAAGCCGGTCCCGTAGACGTACACGCCGTTGCCGCCGACGCTTCCGGACGCGGCTGCCTTGATCGGCCCGGTGCCGCCCGCCGCGGTCAGGCCGCCCTCCGTGGAGGAGTACCGGCCCTGGGGGGCGTAGTACGAGGCCACGTAGGTGGTGTTGGCGGCGATCTGGACCGGCTGGGTGAAGTTCACCTGTTGCCAGCCCGAGGCGGTTTCGCTGCCGAAGACCGCGCTGGTCAGGATGCTGCCCTGGGCGGACCAGATCGTGCCGGTGTGCGTGCCGGTGTTGCCGGGGCCCTTGTAGAACCGCAGTCCGGTGACCTTACCGGGGACGGTGCTGCTGAATTTGACGCCGAGTTGGATGCCGGTGGTGTCGGTGTCGGAGAGCACGGCCGGCGTCGCGGTGGCGGGCCAGATCGTGCAGGAGGGGTCGCAGGTCGGTGGTGGCGTGCCGCCGGCCGTGGTGAAGGACCAGGTCCGGGGGACCATCGGGGTGCCCTCGGCGGTTTGTGCGCCGCCGAGGGTGACCGTGTACGACGTGCCCGGGGCCAGGTCGGCGGTCGGATCGAAGGTTGCGGTCCTGGTCCCGGCGTTGTAGCTCGCGGTGCCGGCGACGGTGCTGTTGTCCGACTTGGTGAGCGACCACACGATCGTCGCGGGCTGTACCGCGAGGTCGAAGGTCGCGGTGACGTTGCCGCCGACCGGGGCGGTGATCGCTCCGTTTGCCGGGGTGGTCACGGTGACCACGGGTGCGGGGCCGGTCGGGGTGGTGTCGGAGGTGGTGAACACCGGATCGACCCAGAAGTTGGCGTCGTTCCAGGTCGAGGTCGGGAACCCGGTGCCGTAGCGGTACACCCCGTTGCCGCCGGCGGTGTTGCTCGCCGGCGCGGTGAGCGGACCGCGGATGTGCGCGGCGCTCAGGCCGCCCTGGTCGGCGCTGTATCTGCCGTTGGGTGCCTGGTAGGACGCTACGTAGGTGGTTCCGGCGGTGACCGGCACCGGCTGACCGAAGTTCACCTGCTGCCAGCCGGACGCGGTTTCGCCGGGGAACGTGGCGGTGGCCAGTTGGGTGCCGGACGAGGACCACAGCGTCCCGGTGTGGGTGCCCGTGTTCGCGGCGTCCTTCCAGAAGCGGATTCCGGTGATGAAGCCGGCCCGGTCGGGCTGGAACTTGACGCCGAGTTCGGTGGCGGCGGTGTCCGGGTCGGGCCCGGACGAGGGTTGGTCGGTCGGCGTCCACAACGTGCACGGGCACACGACGGGTTGCGGCGGGCCGCCGATGGTGACGGTGACGCCGGCGGACGGGGTTTCGGTGCGGGCGCTGTCGTCGGTGGCCCGGGTCTTGAGGGTGAGCGAGCCGCCCGGGCCGGTGGTGAACACGTAGGTCCAGCTCTCCCGGCCGGTGGTGGCGGGGTGCCAGGTGGCGCCGTTGTCCACCGAGACCTCGACGCCGCCGACCTTGCCGCCGGTGTCGGTCGCGGTGCCGGTGATCGTCACGTTGCTGTTCGCGGGCAGGCTGCCGCCGTTGGTGGGCGCGGTGATGGTCGAGACGGGCGGCGTGGTGTCGGTGCTCTTGACGGCCGCGACCATGCCGGCCATCGGGCTGCCGGGCTGCACGCCCATGTCGGCGAAGAGGTTGATCGTGGCCTGCTGCATCGCGGTGTCCACGGTGCCGTTGGCGCCGACCCGGTAGACGTCCAGGCCCCACGCCCACTGCACGGTGCCCGCGCCGAAGACGAGGGCGCCGCTGGGCGCGCGGTACAGGGTCAGGCTGTGCTTCGAGCTGCCGTCGGCGTAGGTCGAACCCTGGTCCTGGAGCACCGACATGCCGGACTTGACCGTGGTGGAGAGCCGGATCAGGCCTGCGGGTCGGGCGCCGTTGTCCAGGTCGGAGTCCCATTCGTAGCCGAGGGTTCCGCTTCCGAGCGTCGTTTGTGCGGTGAGACCGAGGGTGGCCAGGCGGGTGTTCCGCCACAGCCGTAGCCGGCCGTCGGCGCCGTTGGCGTTCATGTCGGTCGTACAGCAGTTGACGGTGAAGATGGTGCCGGTGAGGTTGTTCTCCGGCCGGCCGCCGTCACCGGGTGGCGAGAAGCGCGGGTCGCGCCAGGTGCCGGTCCACACGGACGGGCCGAGCGGGTCGATCGACTGGTTGGCGTGGGTGTCCTTGTACGCCACCAGGTTGCGGTGGTCGGGGCCGTTCCCGTTGATCCCGCCGTTCTCCCAACGGGTCTTCCAGAACACCTCGTTGCCGGAGAAGAAGGCGAGGTTGACGCCCGCGTCGCGGGCCGCCTCGACGTTGGCCCGTTGTGCGCCGGACCAGTATTCGTCGTGGCCCACCGACAGGAACACCTGGTGGTTCTTGATCAGTTGGCCGCGTCGATCGGTGTCGACACCGGTCGAGTACGTGACGTCGTAGCCGTTGCGTTCCAGGAAGCGCAACATCGCGAATTCGGCGTTGAACAGCGAGTCCGCGGGGTTGTCGGCGCGCGTGGTGAAGGGCCGGTTGTAGCTGACCTTGTAGGCCCGCCCCACCGGTTGGCCGGCGTAGAGGTCGTTGCCGCCGTACGCGTTGTACGCCTGCCAGGTGGTGTCGGATGCCTGCATCAGCAGCGCCGAGTGCGATGCGTCGTTGCGGACCACGAACGGGATGTGGCTCGCGCCCGAAGAGCCGTCGGTGCGCGTGGGTTTGGCGATGTAGTAGCCCGAGGCCGCGTCGGCGGGTACGGTCCAGGACACGGAGTCGGTCCAGTTCGAGCAGTCGATCAGTCCGGTCACCAGGTTGTCGGTGTCGCAGTTCGGCTGATCACGTGGGGTCACCGCCGAGGCGGGGATCGTGTAGACCTTGCGGGCGCCGCTGCCGTTGTACCAACCGAGCCGGTAGATGTCGACGCGGTAGGAGCTCGCGGTGGTGTCGATCCGGAACTTGATCTGGCCACCGGCATTGACGCTGATGTCGGTGGAGAAGCCCTGGATGGAGGTGCTGCCGGCGCCGCTGACGTCCCATTCGGTCCGCGGGTTGCCGGTCTTGCTGTTCTCGCAGACGACCGCGTTGGTGACCGGTGCGTCACAGGGCCCCGCGGATGCCTTCGGTGTGTTCGGAGCCGCGACGGTGAGCGCGAGCAACAACGCGAACAGCGTTGGAATCGTTGCTCTGCGCAGCCGTGGCCTGGGCATGTTCATGAGTGTCCCCCACCCCAACTTCGGTTCCCGGGGCGGTGTCCCGGGTCCGAGATAGGGGAAAGTGTGGCGCACGTTCCGGCCTGTTGTCCGGGTTTTGCCCTCTCGTGAAGCGGGCCGTGGGTACAGTGCGGGAACCGGGGGTGGGTCGGCCTCGGGTCGGACTTGGGGTAGTTCGAATCACAGGCACCGGCGGGGATGGTTCCGCACGATGGTCCGGGGGGGACTTTGTGAAGGTAGTGATCACCGGCGGCGCCGGTTTCATCGGCTCGAATCTGGCCGCCGCGTTGCAGGACCACGACGTCGTGCGCGACGTGCACGTGGTCGACGACCTGTCCACGGGGTCGCTCGAAAGTTTGGCCGGCCTGAAGGTGACGTTCCATCAGGGATCGATCCTGGAGCCGGAGTTGCTCGATCACGCGTTCGCGGGCGCGGAGGCGGTGGTGCACCTGGCCGCGTTGCCCTCGGTGCCCCGGTCGGTGGAGGCGCCGCTGGCCAGCCATCACGCCAACGCGACCGGCACGCTGGAGGTGTTGGAGGCGGCGCGACGGGCCGGGAACATCCACGTGGTGGCCGCGTCCTCGTCGTCGGTGTACGGCGCCAATCGCGAGTTGCCCAAGCGGGAGGACATGCGCACCACACCGCTGAGCCCGTACGCGGTCAGCAAGTTGGCCACCGAGTCGTATCTGCTCGCGTACGGCAACTGCTATGACCTGCCGGTGCTGCCGTTCCGCTTCTTCAACGTGTTCGGGCCCGGGCAGCCGGCCGATCACGCCTATGCGGCGGTGATCCCGCGGTTCGTGGACGCGGCGTTGGCCGGTCGGCCGCTGTCCGTGCAGGGTGACGGCGAGCAGACGCGCGACTTCACCAACATCGGCAGCGTCTGCGCGGTGCTCACCGACGCGGTGCTGCGCCGGGTGGTCTCGGACATCCCGGTCAACCTGGCGTTCGGCTCGCGGACTTCGTTGAACGCGTTGATCGACTTGTTGACGCAGGTGCTCGGGCAGTCGGTCGAGGTCGAACACGTACCGCCGCGGCCCGGCGACGTGCGCGATTCGCAGGCCGACGGGTCGCGGCTGCGCGCGCTGTTCCCGACCGCGGAGCCGGTCGAGTTGCGGGACGGACTCGCGCAGACGGTCGCGTGGTTCCGGTCTCGACTCAGCTGAGCCGCTCCTCGCGCGGGCGCAGCGGTCGAGCGGGTGAGCCCACCACGGTGGTGCCCGCCGGTACGTCCCGGGTGACCACGGCGCCCGCGCCGACGAAGGCGCCGGCACCGACGGTCAACCCTTGCAGGACCACCGCGTTGCTGCCGACGGTGACGTCCTCGCACAGGTGCACGTTGCCGGAGATGTTCGCGCCCGGGTACACCGTGCTGCGCGTGTCGAGCACGGCGTCGTGTCCGATGGTGGCGTTGTAGTGGACCTGCGCGTGCGGGCCCAGGGTGACGCTGCTGGAGACGTGCGCGTTGGCCTGGATCAGGCAGCCGGCGGCGATCGTGGTCTCCGGCGAGATCACCGCGCGCGGGTGCACGAGGGTGACGGCGCGCAGGCCGCGTTCGTCGAGCAGGAGGGCCAGTCGGGCGCGGGCCGCCGGGGCGGCGATGCCGACCAGGTAGTCGCCGGAGTCGACTTCGCCCGGGCCCAGCACCGGCAGGCCGCGCACTTTTTCGCCGGCGCGGGCGTCGTCGAGGAACGCGGTGACGGTGAGCGTGTTGGCGAGCGCGGCGTCGAGGGCTTCGCGGCCGACGCCGCCGGCCCCGCAGATGTAGAGCGGCATGGGGGACATCCTGGCATCGCCGGGCGGCCGGGATGAGCACACGCGCGCGGGCGCGGGTACGGGTGGGTCCGGTTCGTCGAGCGGAAGCGGGTTGTGCGGTGGGTGTTGACCGGGAAGGGGACCGTCGGGTCCGGAGTTCGGCGCGGTATCTGTCCCGGCTTGATCTGCTGGGCACGGGCGTGGTCGCGACGACCGCGATGTGGGCACTGGTGGCGGCGGCGAATCGGGCCGGTGAGCCGGCGGCGTTCTTGTTCGCGCTGTCGGCCGTGGTCGGTGGGTATGTGCTGGGGCGATTGCTCGGCGCGCGTTCGGCGTTACTGCCGCCGGCGGTGGTCGCCGGCGCGGTGGCGGGGATGTTGATGTTGTGGCCGGGTGCGTTGAGCGGGGACGCGACCGCGCCGCCGTTGCACTACGGGAATGCGAACGGCGCGTTGGTGGCGCAGGCGGTGGGGGCCGCGTGTCTGGCCGCGCTGGTCGCCGCGTCCGATCGGCGGCGGGGTGAAATCCTGTTATTGGCAGGGTTGTTGGTACTCGCTGCGTTCGCGACACGTTCGGTGGCGGCGGCGGTGGGTGCGCTTGTGGTGTTGTTGGCCGGGTTGTCGTCGGCGGCGGTGCGGCGCAAGGGCACGGTCGTGCTGGTGTCTGCGGTGTGTGTGGTCGGCGTGGGGCTGGGCACCGTGGTGCTCGGGGCGCTCGGTACCCGCACGGGCGGCCTGGAGGGCGCCGCCGAGGCCGGTCTGACCGAGCGTCGGGTGCAACTGTGGGGCGACGGCGTACATCTGACGAAGAGACATCCGCTGCGCGGGACGGGCCCGGGGATGTTCGTGACGAACAGTCCGACGGCGAGTTCGGACGCGGACGTGCACTCGGCGCACTCGTTGTGGTTGCGGCAGGGCGCCGAGCAGGGGCTGCCCGGCGCCCTGTGTCTGGTGGCGCTGGTGGGGTGGGTGTACGTGCGGTTGTGGCGCTCGCCGCAACCGGTCGCGGTGGTGGTGGTCGGGTCGGCGACGTTCACGGCGTTCGTGGCGCAGGCGTCGATCGACTATGTGGCGGAGTTTCCGGTGGTGTTGGTGGCGGTCGGGTTGCTGACGGGGGCGGCGACGGCCGGTCCGGATCCGGCGCTGCGGGCACGATTGGCGCGCGGGGGCGTCTAGGGCGGGGGCGTCGCGGGTCGGCCGGGCGGGGGCTTCCGGGTGGACTGCGGCATGGTTCCGGGTCGGCCGCCGAGCGGCTCACGGGTCGGTTGCGGCATGGTTCCCGGGCCGGCCGCGGAGCGGTTCCCGGGTCGGCTGCCGGTTGGTTTCCGGTCGACCGCGGGGCGGCCTGCGCATGGTGTCGCATTGTCCGCCATGGCGACCTCAGGGCTTTTGGGGGCAATGCCGGATTCACCCGAGTCTCTGCATGCGAAACCTCAGATGATGCTCAGATCCGTGTCGCGCGGACGACTCCGCGTCTATTTTGTGGAATCGCCGCAACACGGGCGCACATATTTCCCAGGCAAGGGGAATGTCACGTCGATTCGCAGGTTTGTCGATCCGCGTGCAGGATTGCCGGAATCCCGTTTCGAGTTCGTTGCGGGATTTTCCAGAGAATGAGAAAAGCGGGACGGGCGGTCCGGGGGGCCGCTGCCGCGCAGGTGTGGACGAGCCCTGGGCATCCCGTTGTAGGCGCAGGTCACAGCCCTTACACCAGGTGGACACGGGCCGGTCGAGCATGCGGTCGACGCGGTGCGCGGATGTCCTTCCATACCCCCGAAACGGTGTCGGATGATTCTCGAAAGCCTTTTTCGCAATATCGCCTCAGGTCCTTCGAATACGCTGCGCGACTGCTTCAATGCTCACTGATCCTCGGGCCAACCGCGCACCCGACTTCGGGGAAGCCTTCGCGCGCTCGGTCCGTACTCCCCGGCGGCCGCTCCGACCCGGCCGCGGGGTGTGGACCGTGGGTCTGGGCATGCCCGCCCTCGCGGCTGCCGGCCTGGCCCAGTGACCATCGCCTCGCCGAGCGAGTTCGGCGGCACACCCGGCGGCTCCACCCCAAACCGCCGGTCGCGCCGCCCGTGCCGACCCGGTTCGTCGGCACCCGAGTCGACCTTCACCAGGATCTCCGGCTACGGCTGCGGGAACAGCGGCGCGAGCGGCTTCGCCGAGGTCGGCCGCTCAGCGACGGCGGCAAGGCACGGGCTGACCGGGTCGCCCGGGCCCGCTGTACGCACCGAGGTCACCGAACCCGCCGGGCTTCCCGGGCTACCCGAACCCACCGGGCTCCCCGGCCCCTGACTGCGTGATGTCCGTGCTCGATCCCCACGATCGGGCACGGACATCCGCACATCCGGACGCTTCGGCGTCAGGAGACCTCTTCGGCCAACGATTCACCCGCCGGCCGCTGCGGTGGCAACATCCGGGTCGGGTCGACCGGGGAGTGGGTGATCGGTGCGGACCAGACGATGGGTCTGGGCAGCGGGAACGTCTCGCCCCGGTCCTGCCGTACGGCGCCGGGCCGAGCTGCGGCCCCGCGCCCCGGATCCTCCTGGGGCAGGTTGGCGACCGGCACCGGGAAGCCCGGATTGACCCCGCCGGCGGCGGTGATCCCGGTCGGCCGCAGCAGCACGCCGATCGTGCGCCACAGGATGACCAGGTCGACCCGGGCGCTGCGGTTGCGCACGTACCAGAGGTCGTATTCGATCCGCACCGGCCAACTGAGCGCGTTACGCCCCTGGACCTGGGCCCAACCGGTCAGCCCCGGTCGCACGTCGAGCCGGCCCCGCTGGCGTTGCGTGTAGTGCACCACCTGGCTCGGCAGCGTCGGCCGCGGCCCGATGATGCCCATGTCGCCGCGCAACACATTGATCAGTTGCGGCAGTTCGTCCAGGCTCGTGGTGCGCAGCAGTTGGCCGGTCCGGGTGATCCTGGTGGCATCGGGTTCGTCCGGATGGCGCGGGTCGTGCATGGTGCGGAACTTGAGGATCTCGAAGTCGCGGCCGCGCAGACCGCTGCGTGTCTGGCGGAACAGTACGGGCCCACCCATGGTCGCGCGGATCATCACGTAAATCGCGAGCAGGACCGGTCCCATCAGAACCAATGCCAGCACGGCCACGGTGATGTCGAACAGTCGTCGCATTCCATGCCCCTCCCCTGGTATGGCGTTCGGTGTGGCGAGCTTCGGGCGCCGGCGGTGTCTCCCTCACCGGCCGTCGCCCGTTGTGCGTCAAGTCCAACCCAGGCCGCGGCGCCCGGCCACGGCCCGATAGGTGTCGATCGAGATGCCCGCCACCCTGCGCTGGTCGAACTCGGCCAGAGCGCGCAGCCGGGCGGCGGCGCCGAGTTCGGCGCGCAGGTCCGGTTCGGTGATCAGGCGGTCGATCGCGGCGGCCAACAACCGGGGCTCGCCGGGCGGTGCAAGGAGCAGATGTTCACCGTGGGTGCCGATCTCCCGACAGCCGCGGATGTCGCTGAGCACCATGGGCAGCCCGCAGGACGCGGCTTCCATGGCCGATCGTGAGAAGCCCTCGCGGTGCGAGGGCAGGACGAACACGTCGAGCGCGTTGTACACCGCGGGCATGTCGGAGCGCGCACCGACGAATTCGACCCGGGAGCCGTGCACGGCGCGGGACACCGCGTCGGCCTTGTCCGGGTCCTCCGGTCCGATCCAGACGAATCGGGCCTTGCCTGCGAGCAGTCCGGCTGCCTCCACGTATTCGAGGATGCCCTTTTCCGCGACCTGCCGCCCGACTCCGCCCACGAGTAGTTCGTCTTCGGCCACGTTCAGTGCCCGCCGAACGCTCGCCCGAGCGGCGGGATCTGGTCGAAAGCGGGTCAGATCGGTACCGTTGCCGACCACGCGCGAGCGCCACCCGGGCACGGCCCGGCGCAGCGTCGCGTGGTCGGTGGCGTTCTGGTACAGCTCCGCGTGCGAGGCGCGGGCCGCCAGGCCCTCGGTGCCGAGCACGAACGCCCGGCGGGCCCACGGGTCGCCGGGCCGGATCCACAGGCCGTGGCAGGTGTTGACCACGACCGGGACACCGGTGGCACGACCCAGGATCCGGCCGAGCACACCGGTCTTGGGGTTGTGCGTGTGCAGCACGTCCAGGCGCAATCGGCGCAGCGTGCGCACCAGTTCGCCGGCGGCCGCGGCGTCGCTGCGCAGACTCCAGGCGCGGGTGAGCGAGTTCAGCGGCACGTGCGTGACGCCCAGCGCCTCGATCTCGGGAACGTAGGGGCCGGCGGCACTGATCCCGTAGGTCTCGAAGCCCGCCGCGACGTCCTCCTCGAGTTCGGTGCGCAGGAGCAGGGCCAGGCTCATGTCGATGGTGGTCAGGTGGGCGACCCGCAGGGGTCGACCGCCCGGGCCGCGCGGCTCACGCATGCGCACCGGCCCGCTTGCCCAGGCCGACCACGGCGGCATAGGCGCGCTCCTGGGCGAGTCGGCCGCCGAGCTTGGCGCGGAAGAACGCGGGCGGGTCGGTGCGCCGGACCGGGACCCGGCGCAGCCGGATCGGGTCGCAGCCCGGAAGGTTGCGGCCGAGCACGCCGGTGGCGGCGCTGCGGAACCGGCAGCGCAGGGCGTGCTCCATGTCCGGGACGGCGATCCCCCACGGATAGGCGAAGTGGGCCGGGCGCAGCCCGAGTCGGCGTTCGATGTCGTCGGAGGCGTCGTCGAGTTCGGCCGCGGTGAGTGCCTCGGGGCGGGCGTGGCTGCGGGTGTGGTTGCCGATCGTGGCCAGGCCGGACTCGGCCAGTTCGGCGATCTGGTCCCAACTCAGCGCGGCGGATCCGCCGCTGGTGCCGGTGGAGCCCTCCCAGCGCATCTGTTCGCCGATGCAGCCGGTGGCCAGGTAGAGGGTGAACGGCAGCGCTCGGGCCCGCAGTTCCGGCCAGGCGTTGGCGTACACGTCGGCGAAGCCGTCGTCGAAGGTGAGCACGATCGAGGGCGTCGGGTCGCCGGCCGCGAGCCGGTCCACCGCGGTGTCGAGGGAGACCACGTGCGCGGGTGGGAGCAGGTCGAGCTGGGCGCGGAACGCGTCGGCGGGCAGGTCGAGTTCGTCACGGCTGCCGCCCCCGACGCGATGATAGATGAGCAGGGTCGCGCCGGGTGCCGGATCGCGGGCGAGGGCGGTGGCGGCCAGGCCGCGTTTGAGCGTGGCGCGCACGCGGTCGCCGCTGATGGCGGTCATCGGGTGGTGCCCTTCGAGGTGTGCCGGGTGGGAGCGGTGCGGGCGTGGGGCCACGGGACCGGTTCGGATTCCTGACGAAGCGGGGTGCCGGCGCTGCCGGCGGGGTCGAGCACGTACAGGCGCAGGGTTTCACCCAGGGCGGTGGCCACGCTGCGCACCGCCTCGCCGGGCTCCCACGCGCGTGGTCGGTCCCGGGTGCCCAGTGCGGCGACCGTGCGCACCGTGCGGTCCGCGGCCAGGTGCACGAGGGTGTGCGGCTCCTCGCCGACCAGCCACCACGTCTCGCCGCGGTCCCGACCGCCGTCGACCACGTCGGTTCCGCGGTAGCCGCAGGCCAGCGCGATGGGTCGGTTGTCCTCGACGCCGGCTTCGTGCACCGGGTCGAGTTTGTGGCCGGGCTCGCCGTGCGGGTTGATCGCGGGCGCGATCACCGTCTCGGCGACCGGGGTCGGCGCCGGTTCGGCGGCCTTGGCGCGGCGTACCCGCAGGTGTTGTTCGACCGACATCCGGGTGGCTCGGGCGAAGCCGCGGGCGGGCAGGGTGGCGGCCAACACGCGTCGGTCGCGGATGGCCTCGATGTCCCACAGGGCGGGGCGTTCGGGGGCCAGTCGCAACTTCTGCGGGGTTCGGGTGGGCATCAGGTCGACCAGGCGCGGGCTGCTTTTGGCGGGCCAGGGTTCGGTCAACACCCGCTCCTGGGCTTCCCATTGCACGACGGTGCCGATACCCAGCGCGGCGAAGCGCTCGTCGTAGGCGGTGGAGTGCCAGGTGGCCACGTCGCCGAGGCGGAACCACAGGTGCATCGCGGCGGGTACGCCGTCCACGCGCAAGATGTACAGCCGGGCCCAGTCGTGCCGGGCGGCGCGGGCGATCAGCTCGCGGCGGGCCTCGGCGGCGGCGGGTTGCAGCGGGCCCTTCCAGCTGCGGGCGAACAGGTCGGTGTAGATGGCGAATCCGGCGTCCAGGTCGCGCCCGGTCGCGGCGCCGGCCGTCTCCTCGACGGTCAGGTCCCAGTGCGCGCGCACCCGACCGGCGAAGCGGTGCGCGTAGCGGTCGAAGCTGCGGAATCGGGCCTTGTGGCCGGCCCAGCCGCCTTCGACGCCGGCGAGCATGTCGCAGGCCTTCTCCCGGGCGTCGACGGTGTAGCCGCACGCGCGTAGTCCGGCGATCAGCCGGTGGGTCTCCGGGTCCCGGCTGGGCATGCGGTGCAGGCGCAGTTCGCGGATGCCGGCGCGGGCGAGGGCGTCTGCGATCGAGTCGGCGCCGTGCGGTTCGTCGGGGTGCACGACCACGTGGCTGCGGGGTCTGCGGTGTGCCGAGAAGACCCCCCATCGGTCGGTGCCGATGCGCTCCAGCGGCAGCAGTGCGCGCGGCTGGTCGGCGTCGTCGAGCACGGACACCACACGGATGTCGTCGAGCGGATCGTGGTGGCCGTGCAGGGTGGAGGCGTACCACGCGTGGGTGTCGAACGGGTCGGCGTGCACGCCGCGGGCGGCCACCAGCCGGTCCCAGGACGCGGCGAAGGTGGGGTCGATCTCCAGCGGGTGCATCGGGCGCGCCCGCATCAGGCCCCCTCGGAGCGGCTGAACACACCGCGCGAGCCGGTGCCGGCGACGGCGGCTCCGGGCGCGACCGATTCGGCTCCGCTCGGGGCGGGTTCGGCGGTCGGCGGGCTCCACGCGCGGGGCCAGCGCAGGCGCGGGTCGCGCACGGGCACCTCGTCCAGGTAGCGGACGGGCGACGCGAGCAGGTCGGCCAGCATCAGCGCGATCGCCTCCAGGGTGTAGGTGGGGTCGTAGCGCACGACCTCGCGCAGGGTGGGTACGGGTTCGTGGTGGTCGACGCGGGCCACCGCCAGCGGGCCGGTGCCGATCCGGTACCAGCGGTCGTCCGGCCCCCAGTCGGCCCGCATCTCCTGCGGGCCCTTGCGCGCGCAGGCCACGGCCAACAGGCGCAGTGTGGGTTGGTCCAGGGTCAGCCGGACGCCGGCCCGGGTCGGGATCTCGGTCGCGGGTCTGGCTTCGAGTCGGCGCGCGGTGCCGGAGGAGCCGGCGTCGACCGTGCTCACCCGCGCGCGCAGGCCGCGGACCCGGGCCCGGGCGGCGATCGGGACCGCGCGCTGCATCTCGCGGGCGCCGCGCAGCAGCGGCAACACCCGGCGGGGCACCCGGGCTGCGCACACGTCGAGCAGCGCGGGCCGTTCGGTGCTGATCCGGTCCTTGAGCGGGCTCGCCCCGGGCAGTAGGTCGATCAACGCCAGACCGCCCTCGGCGAAGGCCAGTTCCTGGGCGCGCCAGTGCACCACGTTGCCCGGCGAGAGCATCGCGGCGGCCGGGTCGTAGGCGATCGTGTGCCACTGCACGACCGGACCGATGCGCACGCCCAGACAGGACGCGATGGCGCGGTCGTCGGCGTAGAGCACGTACAGCCGGGCCATGCCGCGCGCGTCGAGTGCACGGGTGAGCAACCGGCGGCGCTCGGGCGAGGCGCCGAGTCGGCCCTTCCAGCTCAGGTCGAACAGTTCGTCGTGGTCGGCCAGGCCGGCCGCGAGCGGCGTGGCGCCCGGCGCGCCGAATGCCGCCACCCGCAGTGTCCACAGTTGTCCGGCCCGCCGGGTGGTCTGGGCGATCGCGCTGTCGAAGCCGCGGTGTCGGGCCCGGTAGCCGGACCAGCCGTCGGGGGTGGCCTCGATCATGTCGGTCATGCGTTCGCGCACGTCCACCGCGTAGCCCGCCTCGCGCAGCGCGGCCAGGAGGGCGTGCGTGGCCGGGTCCCGGCTGGGCATGCGGTACAGCGTCAGTTCCCGGATGCCGATCCGGCGCAGTTCGCCGACGAGTTGGCGCAGGACGGCGGACTGCGGCTCGGGGGCGCCCAATACGACACGTGTGCGTTCGCGTTGGCCTCGGCCGAGTTCGTGGGCGCGTCCGCTCGCGTCGAGTTCCAGCGGGAGCAGGGCCAGCGGACGGCCGGCGGCGAATACCCCGGGTATGCGCACGTGTTCGGTCCGTTCGGGTCGACTCGTCAGCCACGACGACATCCACGCGTGCGTATCGAAGACGTCTGCCTGGACCCCCCGTCCTGCCACCAATTCGTCCCACGCACGCGCCAGATCGGTGTCGATCTCCTCGGCGTGCAGGGTCGATGCACGATTGACCATCGCCCGGCCCCCACCTCGCGGTCCCGATGTGAGCGGCATCGGAACGTTTGTGCCCAACCGGCGTCCCCCGCCCCCACACGGCCGGGACACGAGTCACCCGCCGACCAGATTAGGCCGGATGGGTCACGCGTGAAGGGTGTTTCGCAATCCGTCCACGAGTCGTCCGTGATGCTCCCCGATATCCGGGGTACGCGGGCTTGCCCCGATGTGACCGGTGGGCGGACGTCGGGTGACGGGCCGTGGGCGGACGTTCGGCGACCGGCTGACGGGACCCGACCCCGCTGTTACGGTTCCGGCAGCGGGAGCCGCGGGGCTGGGGAGGCTTGGGTGGGCGGTTCGATGGTGGGCTCGGTACGGTCCGGGGGCGACGCGTTGTTGCGGCGATCCCCGGCGCAGGTGTGGTTCGCGCATCGCGCCCGGTTGCGGCTCGCGGTGCTCGGGTATCACGGGATCTCGGATCCGGACACGTTCGCGGGGCAGTTGGACCGGCTGCGCCGGATCGCCCGGCCGGTATCCCTGGACGAGGTGGAGACGGCGCTGGCGACGCGGCGCGCGCTGCCCGCCAAGGCGGTGCTGCTCACCTTCGACGACGGTGAACGCAGCATTCTGGAGCACGGGTTGCCACTGCTGCGCGAGCGCGGCATCCCGGGTGTGGCCTACGTGGTGGCCTCGGCGATCGACTCCGGGACGCCGTTCTGGTGGCACGAGGCGGACCGGTTGGTCGCCGCCGGGGCGCGGGTGGCGGGTGAGCCGGAGCGGTCGCCGAGCGGGTGGGTGGCGTACCTGAAGACGGTGCCGCAGGAGCGGCGTCTGCGTCTGCTCGCGGCGCTGCGCGAGGGGCGGGAGCCGGTGCGGACCGAGCAGTTGACCGGCGCCGACCTGGGCACCCTGGAGTCGGGCGGTGTACGGGTGGAGAACCACTCGCTCACCCATCCGCTGCTCGACCGGTGCTCGGACGCCGACGTGCGGGCCGAAGTGGTGCAGGCGCACGAGCGGTTGACCGAGCTGCTCGGTCGGGCCCCGCGTTCGTTCGCGTATCCGAACGGGAACTGGGACGTGCGGGCCGAGCGGTTGTTGACCGAACTCGGCTACCGCACCGGGTTCCTGTTCGATCACCGGCTCGGGCCTCGACTGCCGGACCACCCGCTGCGGATCTCCCGCCTGCGGGTGGGGTCGAACACCCGCCCGGATCGCTTCGCGACGATCCTGTCCGGGCTGCATCCGGCCCTGCACGCGCTGCGCGGCGGCCGTTGACCTGCTTGAATCGGCGGGTTGTTCGGGTCGGCGAAGCGCCGGATCCGGTCGACGGACAGATCCGGGGGGATCACCGTGCTTGCTCTGCCCACGCTGTTGCGCTCGCCCGGCGAGTTGACGGCTCTCGTTCCGTCCTGGCGCGCGCTGGTGGCCGCGACGCCCGGGACGTCGTACTTCACCACGCCCGACTGGGTGTTGGGCTGGACCGAGTCGCTGGGCCGGGAGCAGGCCGGCCGCGCGGTGGTGGCCGTGTGGCGCGCCGAGGACGGCGCCGCGGAGGCGGTCGTACCGCTGCTGCGCACCCGTGAGCGGTTGCATCCGCGGCTGCCCGGCGGTGTGCTGAGCTGGACGCTGCTCGGCACCGGGCCCGGCGCCGCGGACCACTGCGGGTTCGCCGTCGATCCGCGCCGGCACCAGGACGTCCGGGCCTGGCTGGCCTCACTCGCCCGGCGGCGCACCATGCTCTTCCCGCATCTGGATGCCGGCACCGGCGATCCGTTCCTGCCGCCCGGCGCCCGCGAGATCGAACGCACCGCGTGCCCGGTGATGCCCGCCGACCCGGCCGCGCTCGGCTCGGCCCGGCACCGGCAGGGGGTTCGGCGCAAGGCGCGCAAGCTGGCCGAGGACGGGATCACCTTCACGTGGGTGGCACCCGACGCGACGACCCCCGAGCTGTTCGACGACCTGCTGCGGCTGCACCGGTTGCGCCGCGAAGCGATCGGCGGGTCGAGCGCGTTCGACGCCACCCGGCGCCCGTTGCACGCGGCGCTGGCGGCGCGCGCCGCGGCCGACCGTGGACCCTGCGCGCTGGTCGCCCGCGATCCGGCGGGCCGACCGGTGGGGGTCCTGTACGGGTTCCTGTGGCAGGACACCTTCGCCTACTACCAGTTGGGCTGGGACCCGGCCTACGCGAAGGCGAGCCTGGGCACGGTGTTGTTCCACGAGACGCTCACCGCGCTGGCCGCCCGCGGGGTTCGCACCTTCGATTTCCTGCGCGGGGCCGAGGAGTTCAAGCACCGATTCGGCGCCGTCGATCGATACGACACGACATGGCTGGTGGCCCGGGGGGCGGGCGGCGCGCTGTTGGGCGCGAAGTCCGCGGCCCGCCGGGTCAGGAATCGCCGGCTGCGGCCGGTTCGGGGGGAAGCGTGAAGGATCGCATCAGGCTCGTGCACGTGGTGTGGCGGCTCAGCGTCGGCGGTGGGATTCCCCAGGTGAGCCGGCAGGTGCTGGCCGGGCTCGACCCGGAGCGCTTCGACTGCCACGCGATCATCGCCAGGCCGGCCTGGGAGGAGGATCGGCTCGACGAGTTGGGCGCCCATGTGACGGTGCACGCCCTCGACCACGAGGGGCCCACCCGGCCGCAGGACGAGATCCGGCTCGGGCTGCGGATCGCCTCGCGGGTGCGCGAGTTGCGGCCGGACGTGTTGCACGCGCACAGCGGTACGGCCCGACTCTCGTTGCCCGCCGCTCTGGGCTCCCCGGGGATGCCCCGGGTGCTGGAGGTGCACGAGCCGCTCAAGGACGGCCTGCACTCGCGGCTGACCAACGCCATCGAGGTCGGCATGGTCAAGGCGGCCGGCTTCCGCCCGTTCGCCCACTCCACCCACGTGCGCGACGCGACCGCGGCGATCGTGGGGTGGCGGCCGGAACGGATCCCGTTGGTGCCGTTGGGCGTTCCGGATCATGTGCCGGACCCGGCGGCGGGCCGCGCGTTGCGCGCCGAGCTGGGCATCCCGCGCGAGGCGCGGGTCGTGGTCGGGGTCGGCCGGGCGACGCAGAAGAACATCCCCCTGATGGTGCGGGTCGGTGCGGACGTGGTGCGCAAGCTCGGCGACGCCGGTCCGCCGGTGGTGTTCCTGGTGATCGGTCGTCAGGAGCCGGAGATCCACGCGCTGATCGAGGAGTTGGGGGTCGGCGAGCGGGTCCGGGTGGTCCCGCCGCTGGCTCGGCTGAGCGACGCCTTCGACGCGGCCGACCTGTTCCTGTCCACGTCGCACTACGAGGGCTTCGGGCTCGCGGTCGCGGAGGCGATGATGGCGGGCGTGCCGGTGGTCGGCACGGCGGTGGGCGGCGTGACCGACGTGGTCGCGGACGGCGTGACCGGGCGGTTGCTGCGCGCGGGCGACCGGGGCGGCCTGGTGATGGCGTGCCGGGAACTGCTCACCGACGACGTGTTGCGGGCCCGTATGGGCGCGGCGAGCCGGGAACGGGCGCTGTCCCGCTTCACCCGGCAACACATGCTTGACGGCTTCGCCCGGGTCTACGAGCGCGCGGCGCTGCGCCGCCGCCGGGGGTAACCGGGCGGTCGCGACGGGCGAGCGACCGGGGCCTCGTTGGCCGTCGGCCGTGGTCCGGGTGCGGACTCGACCACGGCCGGCGGGTCGGGTGTCAGTCGGTCGGCGGCCGGTCCCAGTGCGGTACTTCGCGGAGCGGGTGCAGCTCGTCGTCGGTCTCGGCGTGCGAGTTCTGCTCGGCCACGTGGGTGCCGAACTCCGCGTGCGGGCACAGCGCCTCCCGAAACGGGGCGTCGGAGGGCGGTTCGGCCGCGTCGGCGGCGGCCGGGTACAGGTCGACGAAGCGTTGGCGCTGTGGGCACGAGACGGAGGTCAACCACCGCTCAGCTCGGTCAGGATGCGCTCGGCGACCGACGGCCACGTCATCGTCGCGCGCAGTTCCGCGCCGCGCGCCAGCGCCCGGGCGCGGAAGTGGGCGTAGTCGGCGCTCAGCCGCGAAAGTGCCTCGGTCAGGGCGTCCACATCCCCCGGCCGCACGGCGATCCCCGCGTCGCCCACGATCCACGGCTGGTTGCCGACCGTGGAGGCCACGCACGGCAGGCCGCGGGTCAGGCCCTCGACCAGGGCGATCCCGAACGCCTCCATGTGTGTGGGGATCACCAGCGCGTCGGCCCGGTCGTACGCGGCGCCCATCGCCGCGTGCGGCACCCGGCCCAGCGCGCGCACGCCGGGCGGCAGCGGGCCGTCGGGCCCGCTGCCGACCAGGGTCAGCGTCCGGCGCGGGTCGCGGGCGTGCAGGCGCGCGAAGGCTTCGAGCAGGGTCGGGCCGCCCTTGAGCTCCCATTGCGTGCCGACGAACAGCAGCCGTGGCGGATCCGCCGCACGTGGGCCGGGATCCGCCGCGGCGGGCGCCACGTTGGTGCCCGCGCCCACCACGTGCACCCGGTCCGCGGCCAGGCCGTACTCGGTGACCAGGACGTCGGCCGTGCTCGGTCCCATCACGAACACCCGGTGTGCGCCCAGCAACAGCCGTCGTTCGCGAGTCAACCAACCCTCGGTGTAGCGGGATCGATGCACGCCGCCGACCGCCGCGCCCTCCAGGCCCACCCGGTCGGTGTACACGCCGTAGCGCACTCCCGCCGGCGGCACCAGGGCCGGCAGCGTCTGCACGATCAGCACCGGGCGGCGCGGGCCGAGCAGTCCGCGGGCCCGCACCCTGCGGTCCAGTGCCGCCGTCCAGGCGTCGGTCTTGGTCCACGGCGTCCCGGGCCCGGCCCGGCGCGCCTCGCGCACGGCCCGCAGCCGTGCGCCGGCCAGGCCCGGCGCACGGGTCAGCGGCATCAGGTCGTGCGCCTCGACCGCCGTGCGGTCCGCCAGCGCCCGGCGCAACGCCGGTACCGACCCGGAGAACGCCCCGACGTGCAGCATGGTCAGGCCGGACCGGCCGGTCGGCTCGGTCATCCGGTCGTGGCCCCGCGCGGACCGCGGGTGCGGGCGCGCAGGGCCTGGCCGCGCTGGCTCGCCTTGAAGCCCACCAGCCGCCCGCCGACCCGGACCGCCTCGCCCACCCGGCCGCGGGCCACCGGCCGCTCCAGGCGGGCCTGTTCGTACCATTCGACCAGCCGGGCGGCCTGGCCCTCCAGCGCGAAGCGCTCGTGCACCAGGTCCAGCGACCACGTGCCGATCCGCTCGCGTTCGGCCCGATCCCGCAGCAGCGCGGAGAGTTGACCGACCAGCGGATCCTGCTCGACGGGCACCCGGCCCGCGCCCAGGCCGTAGAAGCCGAGCGCGTCGAAGTCGCCGATCGTCTCCGGTGTCACCGGTTTGCCGAAGCCCTGCTCGCCGACCACGACGGTGGGCTTGCCGAACGCCATCCCGCGCAGCGCGGAACTGCCCATGCCCACCACCACGTCCGCCAGCGCGTAGGCCGGACGCGGGTCGGCCATCTCTCCGGTCAGCACGATCGCCCGCCGCCCCAGGTCGCCGTTCAAGGCCGCGGCCCGGGCCTGCAGTTCGCGCTCGATCGAGCCGCCGCCGACCATCACCAGGCGCAACCCGGGCAGCTCCGGGGCCAGCCGGGCGACGGCGTCCATGGTGCGTTCCAGGTGCTCCTGCTTGAGGTGCCTGGCCAGCCGCGAGACCACCACCACGGTGGGTGCGGGTTCGAGCAGGCCGTGTTCGGCGGCGAAGGCGTCGACGTCGACGTCCGGCTCGTCGCCGGCTGCCGGCGCGGTGATCGGGTGGTCGATCGCGGTGTCCACCGGCGGCTCCAGCAGGTGCACACGGGCACCCTCCAGGCCGCGCAGTTCGCCGGTCTCCTCGTACAACTCGCCGTAGCCCACGGTCAACGGCACGCCGGTGCGCGGGAAGTACGGCGGCAGGCTGCCCATCGACATGATCGTGCCCAGCACGGGCGTGCCGCGGGGCACGAACGCGCCCAGGAACGCCTCGACCAGCGGCCAGTACTCATAGGTGTGCACGACGTCGATCCGGTGCCGGCGCACCGCCGCGGCGATCGTGCGGGAAACCGCGGGCGAGGGCCGTACGTGTGCCCGCTCGGGCAGCGCGAGCAGTGGCAGCCCGGCCGCGGCCACCCGTTGCCGGAGCGGCCCCTGACGGCCCATCACCCACACTTCGTGGCCGAGATCGCGGACCGCCCGGGCCAGGTCCACGGCGTTGATCGAGCTGCCGCCGAGTTGCATGTCGTGCGGACACACCAGGATGCGCACGGCCGCTCACCCCTCCCAGGTGTGGTCGACGTAGACCGGCGCGGCCAGCACCACCGCGCGCGGCGGGGTGTCCAACTCGGGGCCTGCCACGTCGAACTGCTTCGCGGGATGCCACGTGGTCAGCGGGTGGCCGTCCCGGTCGTAGACCCCGATCCACAGGGCGTATCGCCCGCGCGGCAGCGGCAGGCGGTCCAGGGTGCACCTGACCCGGTTGCCCGATCGGCCGAACTGCACGTCCCGGCGGGTGGTGAAGACCGGGCTCGCGGTGCCCTCGGTGACGCCGATGTGCACGGTGGCGGGTCCGTGGTGGTCGCCGGCGAACTCCGCCTCGACCACCATCGACCGGTTCGTGGTGGGGCCGGCCGTGTCCACACCGCGCACGTCCACGTACGTGGTGCGAATGGCCTCGTCGGTGCGGGTGCGCGCCTCGGTCTCCTCCTCGACGCTGTCCCGATACCCGCGCAGTGCCTGCCGGATCGGGCCGTCGCTGCGGATCTCGCCCTGCTCCAGCCAGATTCCGCGCGTGCAGATCGACTCCACCGACGCGAGGTCGTGCGAGACCAGTACGAGGGTGGTGCCCTGTTCGAGCACCACCCGCATCCGGTCCAGGCACTTCTGCTGGAACAGTGCGTCGCCGACCGCGAGCACCTCGTCGACCAGGAGCACGTCCGGTTCCAGGAAGGCGGCGACCGCGAAGCCGAGGCGCATCTGCATGCCGGAGCTGTACCACTTGACCTGCCGGTCGATCGCGGTGCCCAATTCGGCGAAGTCCACGATGTCGTCGAACCGATTCGCCACCTCGGCCCGCTTGAGGCCTAGCAACGAGCCGTACAGGAACGCGTTCTCACGTCCCGTCAGGTCGGGGTGGATGCCCGCTCTGACCTCGATCAGGGCGCCGACCCGGCCGCGCACCTGAAGTCGGCCGGCGTAGGGGTACATCACCCCGGTGAGCATCTTGAGCAGCGTCGACTTGCCCGACCCGTTGGAGCCGATCAGGCCGACCGACTCGCCGGGGTCGATGTGGATGTCGATGTCGCGCAACGCCCAGCGCCAGTCGGCCTGGTCGCGACCGGACATCTTGCGCGCGATGCGGCCCAGGTTGTCCCGCAGGAGCATGCGCTGACTGTCCGCGCGAAATCGCTTCCACAGGTGTTCGGCCCGGATGGTGCCCAGCGGCAGTGCGCCCGGCTTGGCCGGCGCCTTGATCGTCGTGAGGCTAGGCGACATCGGCGATCCCCGCTTCGAGCTTCTTGAAGATCTTGTATCCGACGATCAGGAGCACGGTCGCCGATCCGGCGGCGGCGCCGGTGAGTTCCCAGTCGGGTTGTTGTCCGTACAGGATCGACCGCCGGTATCCGTCGATCACGGCGGCGAGCGGGTTGAAGATCACGTACGGGAGCAGCCAGTCCTTGGTGATCTGGTCCATGCCGTAGGCGACCGGGGTGGCGAACATGCCCATCTGCATGAGCAGGGGCAGCACGTGGCGGATGTCGCGGAAGTAGACCACCGCCGCGGACAGCACGAGCACGACACCGAGGGTGACCTCGAACTGGATGAGCAGCAGGATCGGCAGCGCCCAACTGGTCGCCGCGGGCGGCGTGGTGTACGCCGCGAAGAGCACGACCAGTACGGAGGAGGCGATCAGCATGTCCACGGTGGCCACGATCACGGTGGCGAACGGGAAGACCTCGCGCGGACAGTAGACCTTGTTCAGCAGCGGCCCGTTGGACACCAGGGACGAGGAGCCCTGGGTCACCGAGGACATGAAGAACGTCCACGGGAGCAACCCGAGGTAGCTGAACAGCGGATAGGGCACGTCGTACTTGTGCGCGGTCTCGCTGAGGTTGCCCACGCGCTGGAAGACGACGGTGAACACCACCATCAGCAACACGGGAGTGATCACCGCCCACGCGAAGCCGAGAACGGCTTGTTTGTAGCGGGCCTTGAGGTCGCGCTCGGCCAGGGTGCGCACGAGTTCGCGCGAATGCCACAGCTCGCGGATGCCCCGGATCAGGCTGGTGCGGCGCTTGAACTTGAGTTCCGGTGGTGGTCCCTTGATCTCGGGGTCGGGTGCCTGTGCTGCGGCGATCCGGCCGGTCCCGCTGCCGACGCCCGCCGTGGGCGCCGCGTGTCGTCCGGTACCGGTGCGACTGTCGATGGTCGGCGTGGTCGCTCCCCCGTGGCCCGTGCTGGGCGCTCCGTTGACGTGTGTTCGGTGGTCGGCGGGTTCGTCGACACTGCCGCCCGGCCGCGCGTGCCGGCCCACCCGGCCGACACCGTCGACCCGGCCCATGCCGTCGCCGGGCATGCCGACGGCACCCCCCACATACTCCCCCACGGACTCCCCCTCCCTGGTTCGACAACAACCTTGGCACATGCGATCTCCCCACGAGTCGCATTCGGCCGTACGGGAATCGGCGCTCCCGCCCTACCGCTTCCCCTCCACCCGGTGCCGGAGCGTCATCGACGTTGCTCGTCGAGCAGCGCGATCCACGCATCCACCACGGTGTCCATCGCGTGCCGTTCCAGACAACGAGCCCTGACCGCACGGCCCATCGAGCCCCGATCGGCCAACACCCGGCGGATCGCGGCGACCAGCGCCCGGGGATCCCCGGCGCCGGGGCCGACGTCGGCGAGCGCGCCGGTGACCCCGTCCACGACCACGTCGCGCACGAAGCCGACATCGGTCGCCGCGGCGGGGATCGCGCACATGCCCGCCTCGACGAGCACGCCCGGGACGCCCTCGCTGGTGCTGGACAACACGAGCACGTCGGCCGCCCGGTACACCGGGCCCGGGTCGGCGAGGTTGCCGGTGAAGACGACCCGGCCCGGTGCCCGCCGTTCGGCAAGAGCCTCCAGGGCCGCCCGTTCGGGCCCCTCCCCGGCCACGAGCAGCCAAGGGTCAGCGGGTTGGGCGCCCGCCGCGCCGGTCCCGGAGTCGGAGCCGGAATCGGCGAGCAGCGCGAACGCCTCGATCGCGAGCGCGACGCGCTTCTCGCCGGCCAACGCGCCGACCACCGCGAGCACCGTCGCCTCCGCGGGCAACCCCAACTCGGCCCGGGCCTTGCCCCGATCGCTCTCGTCCGGCGGCAGGAACCGTTCCGGCCGGCGGCCGTTGGGAATCGACCGCACCCGCTCCGGCGCCAACCGGTGGGTATCCAGCAGGATTTCCCGGCCCATCGGCGACACCGACGCGATCGCCGTCGCGCGGCGCAGCATCATCCCGACCCGGGCCCGGCGCAGCGCGTCGTTCGCCCAGTGCCGCGGATCGCCGATGTTGACGTAGACGAACGGGGTCCGGGCGCCCGCGAGCGCGATCCCGCAGGCGTCCAGTGTGGTCGAACCGTGGGCGATCACCAGGCCCACGCCGCCCGCACGCCGGCGCAGTGCGCGCAGCGTGCGCGGGTGCAGCCGGCCCGGCCCCAGGGTCGGGATGGGCATCTCGCCGGTGCCCGCGAGGGCGACGATCGAGGACGCCCGGCCGCGTTCGCGCAGCGCCACGTCCAGATCGTGGGCGAACGCCTGTGAGCCCCGGCGCCGTGGGTCGGTCACGACGTGCAGGACCGCACGCCGGTCCGTCGGTGTCCCCATGAGGTGACAGGTTGTCACGAATCCCGCCCCGCCGGGGGCGTATCGATGACATGCTCAGCCGTGTGGGGTGGGGGCGCCCTGTGGTCGGCGGCTTGCCGGGGAGATGGCGGGGATGGCAGGGGTGATGCAGTGCACGTGCTCCAGGTGATCGACAGCGTGGATCGGGTCGGTGGGGCCGAGCGGGCGGCGGTGGCGATGGCCCCGCAGTTGATCCGCAGGGGGATCACGCTGGATATCGCGTATCTCTTGGATATGGACGGATTTCAACCGGAGTTGGCCGCGGCCGGCGTGTCGTTGTTCGGCGTGCATCACAGCTCGCGGGCGGGTTCGGTGCGCGGGCTCGCGCGGGTGATCCGCGACCGGCGCCCGGATCTGGTGCACACGACCTTGTACGAGGCGGACATCGCCGGGCGAATCGCCGCCCTGGCGACCGGCGTTCCGGTCGTGTCCAGCCTGGTGAACACCTCCTACGGCGCGGAGATGCGCTCCCAGCCCGGGATTCGTCCGTGGAAGCTGCGGGCCGCCCAGGGCCTGGACGCGGCCAGCGCGCGCGGGGTGCGCCGCTTCCACGCGTTGACCGAGCACGTGGCCGGCGTGATGTCCCGTCGGCTCGGCGTGCGCCGCTCGCGGATCGAGGTGGTGCCGCGCGGACGCGACCGCGAACTGCTGGCCGCCGCGCGGGATCGCCGCGAGCTCACCCGGGCCGCGCTGGGCCTGGGGGCGGACGTCCCGGTCCTGGTCACGGCCGCCCGGCAGGAGTACCAAAAGGGTCTGGACGTGCTGATCACCGCGTTCGCCCGGGTGCGCCGCGAGGTCCCGGACGCGGTGCTGCTGTTGGCCGGACCGGACGGGAGCCGAACCGAGTCGTTGCGCCGGCTGGCCGCCGAAACCGGCGGAATCGGGGATTCCACCGGCGCTGCGGAGCCCGTACGGTTCTTGGGACACCGCGACGACGTGCCCGATCTGATGGGTGCGGCCGATGTGTTCGTGCTGCCTTCGCGCTGGGAGGGGCTGGGCAGCGTGCTGATCGAGGCGATGGGGGTGGGGGCGCCGATCGTCACCAGCGACCTGCCTCCGGTACGCGAGATCACCGGGGCGGGCGACTGTGCGGCGCTGGTGCCGCCGGACTCGCCCGAGGCACTGGCGACGGCGCTGGTCGCGGCCCTGACGGAGCGGGAGAAGACCGCGATGCGCACGGAAGCGGCGTATCGACGTTTCGGCGAGGAGTACACGATCGACAGCGTTTGCGACCGGATGGTCGCGTTCTATGCCCGGGCCGTCGACCCGCGAGCCGGCCGTGACGTGGCGTCAGGTCCGGTGCGGTGACGGCCACGCGAACACACCCGTTCGGATCTCGACGGAATCTCCACACTTCCGGCACAGTCCCGGGCCCGATCGGCACCGCGCGTGCTCTACGTTTGGCCTGCCCCGCGGTCCGCTCGCAGGGCGGCAACTCGAACCGGAGGGGGACCGGTGGAAACCTCTAGCTACTTCTCCGTGCTCCAGCGCCGTTGGCCGCTGGTACTCGCGTGTCTGGCGATCGGACTGCTCGCGGGGTTGATCCTGACCCCATCGGACCCCAAGGGCACAGGCAATCAGTGGACCAGCTCGGTCAACGTGGTGCCGGCGCCGAACTCGGCGAAGGAGTTCAATCTCGCGCCCGTACAACTGATGACGGACGGCGGTGAGGTGGCCCGCCGCGCGGCGAAGCGGCTGAACAACCCGGATCCGGCCGTCCTGGCGAGCAAGGTCACCTCGCAATTGAATCCGGACCTGGGCCTGGTCCAGATCGCGGCCAAGGCGCCCAGCCGCAAGGCGGCCGAGGACCTGGCCACCGCGTGGGCACAGGAGACGGTGGCCGCGTTCGCCGAGTCGCAGCGCAGGACCCGGCAGGGCCAGGCGGACAGCATGACCGCCCAGTTGGACAAGCTGAAGACCGACATCGACGGTCTGGAGAAGAGCACCACCAACGCACCGGTGGGCAAGAAGGCCACGCTCCAGGCGGAGTTCGACGCCAAACGCGGGCAGTACACCACGCTGGTGGGTCAACAGCAGGAGCTGGTCAACCCGCTGAACGACCCCAAGGTCGAGGTGATGGACGGCCTCAAGAGCACGCCGGACTCCACCACGAGCATCCTGGCGCCGACTTCGCGTCCGCTGCGGATCGGCCTGGCGGCGGCACTCGGGCTCGCGCTCGGGTTGATCGCGGCGCTGATGGTGGACCGGATGGACGTACGGCTGCGCGGGCGGATCCAGTTGGAGGACGCGTTCGGTCTGCCGGTGATCGCCGAGGTGCCGCGGGCGACCCGGCGTCAGCGCGCGGGGCATGCGGTGCTGGTCGCCGGCCGGCCGGAGAGCCCGGTCGCGGAGGCGTATCGCACCCTGCGTTCGGCGCTGCTGCTGTCCGGTCCGCCCGGGCTGGCCTATCGGCTCAGCGGCACCGACCCCCGGCAGACCAGGGCCACCGCGATGCCGGTGCGCCGGATCAGCGACCCGGCGCCGGTGATCCTGGTGGTCTCGCCGCGTCCGGGCGACGGACGCACCAGCACGGTGGCCAACCTGGCCGCGGCGCTGGCCGAGGCGGGCCGCTCGGTGCTCGTCCTGGACTGTGACTTCCGCAATCCGGCGACCCACCTCTACCTGGGCGCCAAGCCCGGCAAGGGCATGTCCGAGGCGCTGCTCGCCGAGCGGGAGACCGACCTGCAGGACGTGGTGCGCGGCACGAACATCCCGAACGTGCGGGTGATCACCGCCGGCGCCCCGGCCGCCTACCCGGCCGCACTGCTGCTGCGCGCCGGCGAGGTGGTCCAGCGGGCCCGGCATCACGCGGACGTGGTGCTGGTGGACAGTGCGCCGCTGTTGTACGCGAACGACACCAACGACCTGGTGCAGCACGCGGACGCGATGCTGGTGGTGGCCCGCAGCGGCAACCTGACGGCCGATCAGGCCTCCCGGGTGGGCGAGCTGTTGACTCGTACCGGGGTGCCGATCGCCGGGGTCGTGCTGCTCGGGGTGGACCCGCAACGATCGATGGGCGGCGGTCTCAAGCGCGGGCCCCGCGCCGGCGGCGCGGTGGGCCGGATGAGCTCCACCGCGGGCCTGGTGCTGCGCGGCCGCTCGGCGCACGCGAGCCCGGTCGAGAGCGAGGACACCGAGCGGCCCGCGCCGAGTTGGGCCAAGCGCGGCGAACTCACCGAGAGTGAGCACGAGTCGCCGTCGGACAGCCGGGGTACGCATCGCGCCGATCCGCTCGCCCCGACCGAGGGGCCGAGCGACTCCCCCGGGTTCCGGGTGCAGTCCGCGGCAGAGCGGGCGCTGCACAACGGCGCCGGTGACGGTGCGCACCTGGGGCCGCACTTCGACACGTGGGCCGGCGTCGAACTCGGCTCGGAGGATCGCTGATGGGTGACCGCGTTCGTGTCCTGTGGCTCGCCAAGGGTCTGGGGCGCGGTGGCGCCGAGCAGTTGCTGGTCAACTGCGCGCGGCACCTGGACGGCGAGCGCTACGAGGTCGAGGTCGCCTACGTGCTGCCGTGGAAGGACGCGCTGGTGCCGAACCTGCGCGCCCTGGGCATCACGGTGCACTGCCTGGGCGGCGGCCGCGCCTGGCCGCTGCGGCTGCGCGCGCTGTTGCGGACGCGCGGCTACGGCCTGATCCACACGCACATGCCGGTGCCGGCGGTCGCCGCGCGGGTGCTCTCGCGCGGGGTGCCGATCGTGCACACCGAGCACAACATGTGGCCGCGGTATCGGCGACCCACCCGGATCGCCAACGCCTGGACCTACCGGCGCAACAGCGGGGTGATCGCGGTCTCCGGCGCGGTGGCGGAGAGCATCCGGCCGGCCCGGCTGCGGCCCGGGACCGCGCCGACCGTGATCCACCACGGCCCGGACCTGGGCGACGCCTTCGCCGGCCCGGGCGCGCGGGAGCGGGCCCGGCAGGCGCTGGACCTGGACCAGGACGCGTTCACGGTCGGCACGGTGGCCAACTTCACGCCGAAGAAGGACCAGTTGGGACTGCTCGACGCGCATGCGCTGCTCCGGGCCCGGCATGCGGACGCGGTCCTGGTGCTGATCGGCTCCGGCCCACTGGAAGCGACACTGCGCGAGCGGGCGAGCCGGCCCGACCTCAAGGGCGGGGTGGTCTTCGCCGGTTCGCGCGGCGACGTGCCGGCGCTGTTGTCGGCATTCGACGTGTTCGCGCTGAGTTCGCGGCAGGAGGGGCTGCCGGTCTCGCTGATGGAGGCGATGACCGTCGGCCTGCCGTCGGTGGTGACCGCCGTGGGCGGCATGCCGGAGATCGTCACCGACGGGGTCGAGGGCACGGTGGTGCCGGCCGGTGATCCGGTGGCGTTCGCCGACGCCCTGACCGCGTTCGCCGCCGATCCGGCGCGCCGGCGGGCGTGCGGCGCGGCTGCGGCCGAGCGCTCGGACGAGTTCGATGTCGCGGGTGCGCAACGCCGGATCGAGGACGTGTACGCGCGAGTACTGGAGGGATCGCGGTGAGTGGACCGGAGGCAGGCGGTTCGCCGTTCACCGTCCGCGAGTTGGGCAAGCACGACGAGCCCCGGGTGTTGGCGCTGCTCGGCGACGCCCTGTCGGGCGGGCCGACCGGCGAACGCACCTCGGAGTTCTTCCGGTGGAAGCATCGGGACAACCCGTTCGGCGCCAGCCCGGGCCTGGTCGCCGAGGCGGACGGCCGGGTGGTCGCGGTACGGCTGTTCCTGCGCTGGGAGTTCGTGCTCGGCGGCGAGGTGATCCGGGCGGTGCGCGCGGTGGACACCGCGACCCATCCGGACGTCCAGGGCCGCGGCCTGTTCCGCCGGTTGACCACCGACCTGCTGGAGCGGATCGAGGCGGACACCTCGCTGGTGTTCAACACGCCGAACGGCAACAGCCTGCCGGGCTATCTGAAGATGGGCTGGCACGAGGTCGGGAAGGTGCCGGTGTCGCTGCACCCGATCCGACCGATCGCGTTCGCGCGCGGACTCAAGGAGTTGCGTGCCACCGGCGACCTGTCCGGCACCTCGCAGTCCTGGAACTCGATCGACCCGGCGGCGCGTTGCCGCTTTCCGACGGCACGTCAGTTCTTTTCCGATCCCAAGGCCGCGGTGGGCTTCGACGAGTTGGTCGCCGAGGCGGACGCGGGCGATGCGGCGATCGGGCACGACAAGCTGCGCACCGCGCTCACCGGCGACTTCCTGCGCTGGCGCTACGGCGACGCGCCGGGCCTGGACTACCGGGTGGTCGCCTCGTACAAGAACGGTGAGTTGACCGGCGTGGTGTTCGGCCGCCCGCGGCTGCGCGGTCCGCTGGTCGAATTCACGCTGTCCCAGATGGTGGTACGCCCCGGCGACCGGGACACCGCACGCAAGTTGTTCTCCGGGGTGGCCATGTCCGGCTGCGACCACGTCGCCACGCATCTGGCGCGCGGCTCCGAGGCGGCGCGGGCGGCTCGCTACGCGGGATACGCCACACCTCCGCGCACCGGCATGCTGCTGGTCGCGCGGACCGTGCACCCGCATCCGATCGACGTCCACGACCTGCGCTCGTGGCAGCTCTCCCTGGGGGACTTGGAGGTCTTCTAGCCATTCGGCGGGCCGCCGCCGGACCGGTTCCGACCCGGCACCCGCCGCCGCCCGCCCGACGCCGCACAGGTACGTCGTCCCCGCAAGGAGCTCCGTTGTCGTCCCGTCTTGCGCCGTACGCCCGGTGGGTGCCTCCGTCGCGACTGCCGTGGGGTTCCCTGCTCGCGCTCACCGCGGTGGGCTGCTACGTCTCGGTGTTCGCGTGGGCGATGGAGTATCGCCCGTACGACACGTGGGGCGCGCTGATCGTCTTCCCGCTGCTGCTGACCATCAGCGTGCCGCTGTTGTCCCGGTTCTCCCGCGACGAGCCGCCGTGGGTGCGCCGGTTGGTGATCGGCGCCCTGGTGGCCAAGCTGCTCGCCTGCTTCGCCCGGTACTGGATGTCCTTCGTGCTCTACGAGGGCCGAGCCGATGCGGCCACCTACGACCTGGTCGGGCGGGCCATCGCGCCGCACTTCCGGGACGGCGACTTCACCGTGGACATCGGCCGCAAGGTGATCGGCACCGGCTTCATCATGATCGTCACCGGGATCGTGTACGCGATCGTCGGGCAGTCGCTGCTGGCCGGCTACCTGGTCTATTCGTGGCTGGGGTTCTGGGGCCTGTACCTGTTCTGGCGCGCGTTCAACGTGGCCTATCCGGACGGCGACCGGCGCCGCTACGGCAAGTTGCTGTTCTTCCTGCCGTCGCTCCTGTTCTGGCCGTCCGGGATCGGCAAGGACACCTGGATGATGTTCACGCTGGGCATGGCCGCCTACGGCGTGGCGCTGCTCCTGGTGCGCCGGCGCGGCGCGTTCGTGTTCCTGATCCTGGGCGCGGTGGGCACCACGATGGTGCGCCCGCATGTCACGGTGCTGCTGCTGTGCGGGCTGTGTGTCGGCTACCTGCTGCGCAACCGGCCGCAACAGGCTTCCGCGCTGGGCCCGTTGCGGGCCGGGTTCGGGATCCTGGTGCTCGGCGTGGGCTGCGTACTCGCGCTCCAGCAGGTCGGCACCTTCTTCGGGACACCGGGCATCGGGGCCGCGCAGGCCAATCAGGTGATCGCCAAGACCCAGACGCAGACCGCGCAGGGCGGTTCGGCGCAGGCGGTGGACGACTCGGCGGCGCTGTCCATCTCGCCGGCCGCGCTGCCGCAGTCGCTGGTGACCGTGCTCTTCCGGCCGTTCCCGTTCGAGGCGCACAACATCCAGGCCCTGGTGGCGTCGCTGGAAGGCGTGGTGCTGATGGGACTGTTCGTGGTCGCGCTGCCCCGGTTGAAACGCATCCCGGGTCTGCTGATCCGAAGACCCTACGTGGCCTTCGTGATCGTCTACACGCTGGTGTTCGCGCTCGCGTTCGCCAACATCCGCAACTTCGGCATCCTCACCCGCGAACGGGTCCAGGTGTTCCCGTTCGTGCTGGTGTTGCTCGCGGTGTCGAAGCCGGATCGCACCGATACCGACAAGGGCGGGAGTTCGGAACGCAGGCGACGGCGCACGGTGGGGCGGCCCTCGCCGGCCACCGCGGCCGATGCCATGAGTGGGGAAGCAAGTTCGACCAGTCCGGGGTATCCCGGTGGATCCAGGGGGGATGGGGTATGGCGGTGACCGGCAAGCCGGCAGTACTCGGTGGAGATGCGATGTTCGCGGAGGGGCTGCCGCTGACCCGCGTGCAGGTGCCCGAGCGAGAGGAGTTGACCCGGCGGCTGGACGCGATCCTGACCAGCGGTCAGCTGACCGACGGGTCCACGGTGCGCGAGTTGGAGGAGGCCGCGGCGGCGCAGCTGGAAGTGCCGTACGTGGTGGCGGTGTCGAACTGCACGAGCGGGCTGATGCTCACGCTTCAGGCGCTGGGGGTGAGCGGTTCGGTGGCGATGCCGGGATTCACCTTCTCGGCCACCGCGCACGCGGCGCACTGGGCGGGGGCGACCCCGGTGTTCGCCGAGGTGGATCCGGACAGCCTGACCCTGGACCCGACCGACGCGGCGGCGCTGCTGGCCGAGTCGGGCGCGTCCGCGTTGATGGCCACGCACGTGTACGGAACGCCGTGCCGGGTCGAGGAGTTGGCGAAGGTCGCGGCCGACGCGAACGTACCGATCGTCTACGACGCGGCACACGCGCTGGGCAGCCGGCGCGCGGGCACGCCGATCGGCGGCTTCGGCACGGCGGAGGTGTTCTCGCTGAGTCCGACGAAGGTGGTGATCGCGGGCGAGGGCGGGTTGATCGCCACCCGCGACGAGGGGCTGGCGCAGGCCTGCCGGCTGGGCCGCGGATACGGCAATCCGGGCGACTACGACTGCCTGTTCCCGGGGCTGAACGCGCGGATGTCCGAGCTGCACGCGGCGTTGGCACTGGTCTCGCTCCGGGGCCTGCCGGAGCGGGTGGCCACCCGCTCGCACCTGGTGGGGGTGTTCGCGGACGCGGTGCGCGAGGTGCCGGGGCTGCGGCTGCCGGCGCTCGCCGAGGGCGACGTGTCCACCTGGAAGGACATGACCCTGATCGTCGACCCGGACGCCTTCGGGCTGGACGCACCGACACTGGCCCGGGCGCTGAAGGCGGACGGGATCGACTCGCGCCGCTACTTCCACCCGCCGGTGAACCGCCAGAAGGCGTACGCGCACCTGCCTTCGCGGCCGTTGCCGATCACCGACGACGTGTCGTCGCGGGTGTTGACGCTGCCGCTGTGGTCGCACATGGACGAGCCCACGGTTCGCCGCGTCGCGGACGCGGTGATCCGCCTGCATGCGCACGCCGGCGAGGTACGGATGGCCTAAGCGCCGCGGGGCCGGGCTGACGGACGTTCGCCCGGCCGGGCCCAGGCGAGTCGGTCCGGCCGAGCCGTAGGGTGCCGGTCCGGCCGGGCGGACGAGTACCGCTTCGGCCCGGCCGTTCCACATGCGTCCGGTCGGGCTGAATTCGGCCCGGCCGGGCCGGCGCGTGCGAGGCGCGGCGCGGCGCGGCCGGCCGGTGAACTTCGTCGCGGTGGACTACGCCACGATCGGCGACGCGGCGGGGGCGGTAAAGGTTGCTCGACGCCACCCGCCGCGAATCGGGCCGAGCCGCGGTGGCACCCGGCCCCGGCTGGGGCACCGCCTGTGCATCAGCCGCACAGCGCAGGGAGCACTCGTCGGCTGATCGTCATGCCATCGGAAAGACTTCGAACGAGGCCGCGAACCGGGTGCCCAGGAGCGCTCCGGCCGCCCGGCCCATGCCCTCCAGGAACTCCCCCGCGTTCGCCATCTGCCCCTGGCCCAGCCCGGCCAGGTAGGCCGCGTGCGCCTCCAGCGAGGCGACGCCGAGGGCGAAGTCCTCGGTGGTGTCCACCGCGTGCCGTGCCTGCGGCGAACCTGCCGCCCACACCGCACGCGCCCCGCCCCACGGCTCGTGCCCCTCGGCGAGCAGCTCGCGGAACACCCAGCGGTTGCCCGCGTCGCGCACCGCGTCCACGACCGCCCGGCCGACCGCGATGTGATCGGCCTGGTTGAGCATGACCCCGCCCCAGGTGTCGCGGAAGTTGCCGGTGATCACGATCTCGGGCCGGTGCCGGCGAACCACGCGGGACAGGTCACGGCGCAGCGGCAGGCCGTATTCGAGCACGCCGTCCGGGTAACCGAGGAACTCGACCGTGTCCACGCCGACGATCCGCGCCGACTCGATCTGTTCCGCCTCGCGCAGCGGGCGACACTCGTCCGGATCGAGTCCGTCGATGCCGGCTTCGCCGCTGGTGACCATGACGTACGTGATGTGCTTGCCCTGCCGGGTCCAGCGCGCGATCGCGGCGGCGGCGCCGTATTCGAGGTCGTCCGGGTGCGCCACGATGGCGACGGCGCGCTCCCAGTCCTCGGGCAGCGCCTCGTACGGTTCGGGCCGGGGTTCGGTGGTCATCGCTTGGTCCTTCCCAGGTGGCCGCACGGGCCGGTGCCACGCGGACGTGGTCATCCTGCCGGCGGCCGATAGGATTCGTATCCTCATGAGCGCCACAGTCGTCGTCAAAGACCTTGCTGCCGGACACGGTGACCGTGTCCTGTTCTCCGGATTGGACCTGGTGATCGCCCCGGGCGATGTGGTGGGCCTGGTCGGGGTGAACGGCGCGGGCAAGTCCACCCTGTTGCGGCTCCTCGCCGGCCTGGCCGAGCCGGAGGCGGGGTCCATCCAACTGAGCCCGCCGACCGCGTCGGTGGGCCATCTGCCGCAGGAGCCGGAGCGGCGGCCGGGCGAGACGGTCCGGACGTTCCTGGCCCGACGTACCGGCGTGGCCGCCGCGCAGGCCGCGCTCGACACCGCGACCGAGGGCCTGGTCGAGGGCCGTGCGGGCGCCGACGACGAGTACAGCCTCGCCCTGGATCGTTGGCTGGACCTGGGCGGCGCGGACCTGGAGGAGCGGGCCGAGGAGGTCGCCGCCGATCTGGGCCTGGCCGTGGACCTGGATCGTGAGATGACCGCGCTGTCGGGTGGTCAAGCCGCCCGCGCGGGTCTGATGTCGCTGCTGCTGAGCCGGTACGACGTGTTCCTGCTCGACGAGCCGACCAACGACCTGGACCTGGACGGTCTGGACCGGTTGGAGAAGTTCGTCACCGGGTTGCGTGCGGGCACCGTGGTGATCAGCCACGACCGCGAGTTCCTGGCCCGCACGGTGGACCGGGTGGTCGAGCTGGATCTGGTCCAGCAGCAGATCCGCAGCTACGGCGGCGGCTACGACGCGTATCTGACCGAGCGCGAGGTGGCCCGCCGGCATGCGCGCGAGGAGTTCGACGAGTACGCCGACAAACGCGGCGACCTGGAGGCCCGGGCCCGGATGCAGCGCGGGTGGATGGACAAGGGCACCCGCAACGCGCGCCGCAAGTCCACCGACAACGACAAGATCAGCCGCAAGACCCGATCCGAGGCGAGCGAGAAGCAGGCGTCCAAGGCGCGGCAGACCGAGCGGATGATCGAGCGCCTGGATGTGGTCGAGGAGCCGCGCAAGGAGTGGGAGCTGCGGATGGAGATCGCCGCGGCCCCGCGCGCGGGCGCGGTGGTGGCCACGCTGAACGGGGCGTTGGTCGAGCGCGGCGGCTTCACGCTGGGTCCGGTGACGCTGCAGATCGACTGGGCGGACCGGGTCGCGATCACCGGCGCGAACGGCGCGGGCAAGTCCACGCTGCTCGCGGCGCTGCTCGGGCGGGTCGAGTTGACGGCCGGTCACGGCGCGCTGGGCTCGGGTGTCGTGGTCGGCGAGGTGGACCAGGCGCGTGGGCTGTTCCTGGGCGACCGGCCGCTGCTGGACGCGTTCTGCGCGGTGGTGCCGGACCTGCTTCCGGCCGATGTGCGCACGCTGCTGGCCAAGTTCGGGCTCAAGGCGGCGCACGTGCTGCGCCCGGCGGCGACGCTGTCCCCGGGTGAGCGCACTCGTGCGGCGCTGGCGCTGCTCCAGGCCGAGGGGGTCAACCTGCTGGTTCTGGACGAGCCGACGAACCACCTGGACCTGCCCGCGATCGAGCAGTTGGAGTCCGCGCTGGAGTCCTACGAGGGCACGCTGCTCCTGGTCACGCACGACCGGCGGATGCTGGACGCGGTGCGCACCACCCGACGGATCGCAGTCGCGGACGGCCGGGTCACCGAGCTCTGATCCGGGTCGTGGCCGGCGGGGGTCGCCGGGTCCGATCCGGGTCGTGGACCGCCGGGCCACCGGGTCTGATCCGTCGTTAGAATCCGAGGTCATGAACGAACTGCCCCCGGGTGCGAACCAATCCCTGCCGGGCGGCGTGGTCCGCGTACGCGTGCCCGGTCCGTTCGACATCTCCGCGTTGATCACGGGTGAGGATCGACAGGTGTCCGGCGACGCGGACTTCGTCTTCTTCAACCAGCTCTCCGCGCCCGGGGTGCGCCTGGGCGGGGACACCGTCACGGTGGACCCGAGCGGCCTGCGGGCGGGCGCCGTGCGGGTGACGGTGGTGGTCAGCCCCGCGGACACCACGCACACCCTGGGCGAGTTGCCGCCGCCGGCGATGACGCTCACCGGTGCGGGCGGCACGCTGTTGGCACGGTTCACCCCGCCTCGGCCGCGTACCGAGACGGTGCTGTTGTTGGCGGAGATCTACCGGCGCGGCGCGGGCTGGAAGGTGCGCGCACTGGGTCAGGGGTACGCGGACGGGCTGGCCGGGATCGCTCGGGACTTCGGCGTCGAGGTCGAGGAGGAGACGCAAACCCCGTCGGGGCTCACCGAGTTCCAGCGCGGGGTGGTCGAGCTGACCAATGCCGAACGGGCCCGGCACGGTCTGGGCCCGCTCGCCCCGCAGCCACAACTGACGGCGTGTGCACAGGCATTCAGTGCGGACATGATCAACCGGGCGTTCTTCTCGCACACCGATCCGGACGGCCGCGAGCCGTGGGACCGGGCGATCGCGGCGGGCTACCTGTACAGCCGGATAGGCGAGAACATCGCCTGCGGCCAGCAGAGCCCGGCCGAGGTCGTCCAGGGCTGGATGGACTCTCCCGGTCATCGCAGGAACATCCTCACTCCGGAGTTCACCGAGATCGGTGTCGGGTATGTCACCGGCGGTACCTACGGCACCTCGTGGACCCAGGTCTTCGGCACCCCGCGCTGACGCGCCGGAGCCGGTGTCGGCGGCGGCTCGATTGACCCGAACGGGTACAAAGGCGAAGCCGGTGCCGGCGGCGACCGGAACGTTGTCGTTCGGGTACGGGCACCGGGTCGCCCACGGGTGCCGAACCGGCAACCGGGTGCGAGGGGCCCCGATGAGGGTGCGCCATACTCGGTTGTTCGAGGCGAGGGAGATCACGTGCAGCTTGAGTTGGATCCGCCTTACGGCGTAGGGCCGATCAAGATCGGCATGTCCATGGACGAGGCAGAGGCGGCTCTGCGCGAACTCGGAGGAGATCTGTCGGGACGCACTCGTGGGTTCGCCCACTTCGGTGCGGACCTCTCGATTCATGTGGTGAGCGACAAGGACGGACTGGTCGAGGCGATCGAGGTGCACCGGTCCGAGGACGACTTCGCGGACACGGTGTTGTGTCTGGGCGTCGACGTCTTCGGCACGCCCGCCGTCGATGTCACCCGACTGCTCGGCGAACTGACACCCGTGCGGGTGGAGACCGAGGGCGCGTCGCTGGTGGCCCCGGAGCTGCTGGTGGCCCTGTGGCAGCCGTTCGTGCCCGGCCACGGCAACAACAACGGCGTGGTCGGTGAGGGCCTGTACTTCCGCACCGCGCTGGTGGCAAGCCCCGGCTATTACGACAAAAGCGGCCAACACCGGGCGATCCGGACCGGATGACTCGCGGCGCATGACCGGGACGAGGGTCCGCACCGGGTGGCTCGGCCGCCCCTGCGGACGCTCGTGGCCGGCATCGACGGCGAACCGCGGCCGGACGGCCGGGAGCTCACGGCAGAGCCGCACGAGGCCGCCGTGGCCCCCGGTACGGGCCGCCGCGAGCACCTCGTGGAATGCCCGCACACAGCGAAATGCCGGCTCCCGCAAGTTGCGGGAGCCGGCATCGAGTCAGCGCGCCGTCAGGATGCGCCCGCTTACCTCGCCGAATCCGATACGAGTGCCGTTCGGGCCGGGAGCGGTAGCGGTGATCGTGACCTCGTCGCCGTCCTCCAGATAGGTCCGGGTGGACCCGTCCGGGAGCTTGAGGGGGTTCTCGCCGTTCCAGGTGATCTCGATCAGCGCGCCGCGCTGATCCGCCTCGGGGCCGCTGACCGTGCCGGAGGCGAACAGGTCGCCCGGGCGCAGCGCCGCGCCGTTGACGGTCATGTGCGCGAGCTGCTGCGCGGCCGTCCAGTACATCGCCGCGAACGGCGGCCGGGAGATCAGGTGACCGTTGAGCCGGACCTCCAGGGCCAGGTCCAGGCCCCACGGCTCGCCGGCGCGGTCGTCCAGGTAGGGCAGTGGCTCGACGTCGCGCGCGGGGGGTGCCACGCGCGCGACGCCGAGTGCTTCGAGGGGCACGACCCACGGCGACACCGACGTGGCGAAGGACTTGCCCAGGAACGGGCCGAGCGGGACGTACTCCCAGGCCTGGATGTCGCGGGCGGACCAGTCGTTGAGCAGGCACACCCCGAAGACGTGTTCGGCGAAGTCGCCCAGGCCGACCGGGGTGCCGAGTTCGGAGCCGGTGCCGACCACGAAGCCGACCTCGGCCTCGATGTCCAGTCGGCGGGTGGGCCCGAACGAGGGCGCCGCGTCGGTGGGCGCCTTGCGCTGCCCGCTGGGCCGCACGATCGGCGTGTGCGAGACGACCACGGTGCCGGCCCGGCCGTGGTAGCCGATGGGCAGGTGCTTCCAGTTCGGCGTCAGCGGCTCGGAGCCGGGCCGGAAGATCTTGCCGAGGTTGGTCGCGTGGTGCTCGGAGGCGTAGAAGTCGACGTAGTCCGCGACCTCGAACGGCAGCCGGAGCACCACCTCCTGACGCGGAATCAGATGCGGTTCGACGCTCGCCCGCAGGTCGGTGTCGGTCAGCCAGGTGGTGAGCGAGGCACGCACCGCGCTCCAGGTCGCCCGGCCGGCCGCCATCAGCTCGGTCAGGCTCGGCGCGTCCAGCACGTCGGCCGGCGCGCCCACCGCGTGTGCCGCCGCGCCGGCGTCCAGCACGAAGTCGCCGATCGCCACACCCACGCGCGGCCGATCCGGTTCGCGGTCGGTGGTGAACACGCCGTACGGCAGGTTGTCGATGCCGTACACCGTGTCGGTCGGCAGCGGGACCCAGGTGGTGGGCATGGCGTGGGGCTCCTCGATCGGATCAGTCGCGGTGATGTGGAGGCTCGCCGAGCAGACCCAGCGTGAGCGCGTCCTGGAGCGGCTCGGCGACGCTACAGGTGCCGTACGAGGTCAGGTAGCCGCGCAGGCGGGTGCGCTCGGTCAGGGTCAGCCGGTGCGCCATCCGGGTGAGTTCGGCGCTGTCGCGGATGGCGAGCACGTCCGCGAGCACGTCGGTTTCGGCGCCGGCGACGGCGTGGTGGGTGGCGAGCAACAGGTTGAGGTAACCGTGGTGCTCGAAACCCGTGGTCGGGTCGGTGTGCCGCACGGCGTTGTGCAGCCCGGCCGTGACCTTGAACGGCAGTTCGCGGATCCGGCACGCGTGCACGAACGCGGCCAGCTCGGCCTCGTCCGGGAACGCGTGCGCGGCGGTACCGCCGGTGCGGAACTTGGGCCGCCCGTACGTGCCGGCGAGATTGTCCAGGTCTGCGTCGAGGCCCGCGCCTTTGAGGACCTCGACGTAGCCCGCCGTCATCTCCGGCAGGTGTTCGTGCAGCGCCGCGACCGCCTTGCCGATCTCGCCGTCGCCGGCGACCTCGATGCCCTCCAGGATCAACCCGGGGGTGCTCAGGATGGTGCGTACGGCGGGCCCCACCGTGGCGGGGCCGCCGGGGGCCACGAGCACGATCCGCAGCGGTGCGTCGGGATCGGCGAGGTCGAGCAGGTCGGGCACGTGCGCCGCGCCGACCAGGAAGTTGCGCACGAACGGTGCGAACCACTCGGTGCGGTACAGCCGGTGGGCCGGCACCGCCTCGGCCATCGGGGCGTTGCCGGGCGGGAACAGCGCCGCGTCGTCCCACAGTCCGGTGAACAGGGCCTGGTGCAGGGTCTCGGGGGCGTCGGTGGGTGCGCTCATGGTCCAGGCGCCTTCCCGGCCCAGGTCCACGCGTAACCCGGATCCTCGCTCGCGATGCCGCCCTCGCCGACGCCCAGCGGCCGGAAGGTGTCCACCATGACCGCGAGCTCGTCGAAGAACTCGATGCCGATGCTGCGCTCGTAGGCGCCGGGCTGCGGCCCGTGCGAATGCCCGCCCGGGTGCAGTGAGATCGAGCCCTGGCCGATCCCGGACCCCTTGCGGGCCTCGTAGTTGCCGCCGCAGTAGAACATGACCTCGTCCGAGTCCACGTTGGAGTGGTAGTACGGCACCGGGATCGACAGCGGGTGGTAATCCACCTTGCGCGGCACGAAGTTGCAGATCACGAAGCCTTGGCCCTCGAACACCTGGTGTGCGGGCGGCGGCTGGTGGATCCGGCCGGTGATCGGCTCGAAGTCGGAGATGTTGAACACGTACGGGTACAGGCAGCCGTCCCAGCCGACCACGTCGAACGGGTGGGTGGGGTACACGTAGCGGGTGCCGGCGATCTCGCCGCCCAGGCCGCGGTGCTTGACCAGCACCTCGACGTCGGTGCCCTCGGCCAACAGCGGCTGGACCGGCCCGCACAGGTCGCGCTCGCAGAACGGCGCGTGTTCGAGCAGTTGGCCGAACCGGGACAGGTAGCGCTTGGCCGGCGCGATGTGCGAGTTGGCCTCGATGCAGTACGCGCGCAGCGGTTCCTCGGTGCCGGGCACCCACCGGTGGGTGGTGGCGCGCGGCAGGATCACGTAGTCGCCGGCGCCGACGGTGAGCGCGCCGAAGACGGTCTCCACCGTGCCGGAGCCGGACTCGATGTACACGCACTCGTCGCCGAGCGCGTTGCGGTAGAGCGGGGAGGGGCTGCCCGCGACCACGTAGGAGATCCGTACGTCGCCGTTGCCCAGCACCAGCCGGCGGCCGGTGACCGCGTCGACCGCCTTCCACTCGTTGTCCGCGAACAACTCGTGCAGCCTGAGGTGGCGCGGCTTGAGCGGGTGGTTGGCGACGATGCTCTGGTCGGGGACCTCCCACACGCTCGCGTCGGCGATGGCCGACGGGATGGCGCGGTGATAGAGCAGCGAGGAGTCGGAGGAGAAGCCCTCCTCCCCCATCAGCTCCTCGTAGTACAGGCCGCCGTCCGGGCGGCGGTGCTGGGTATGCCGCTTCGGCGGCACCTCGCCCACGCTGCGGTAGTACGCCATGACTGCCCGACTCCTCCGTCCGCTCCCGGTGCCCTGCCGGCCCGACTCCCGTGGGGGGGGCGCGGGGGGGGGGGGGGGGGGGGCCGGGGCGGGGGGGGGGGGGGGGGGGACGGACTGATAGGGGGACTCGCCCCCCCCCTCCCCCACCACGACGAACACCAAGCCCCAAAAATA
>NZ_JBITHP010000004.1:307159-481752 GCF_044458105.1 Embleya sp. NPDC050493 | reverse complement strand
GGGACGACCCCCAGCACGCCCCACACCCCCGCCCCCCCCCGGGGCCCCGCCCGCCCGTCCCCCGGCCGCCGCCCCGCCGGGCGCACCGGCGGCCCCACGGCCTGGGTCCTGTCCTTGGGGACCGGACCTAGAGGTTGCCGCGCCGCTCCTGCTCGCGCTCGATCGCCTCGAACAGCGCCTTGAAGTTCCCCTTGCCGAAGCCGAGCGAGCCGTGCCGCTCGATCAGCTCGAAGAACACGGTCGGCCGGTCCTGGACGGGCTTGGTGAAGATCTGCAGGAGGTAGCCGTCCTCGTCGCGGTCGACCAGGATCTTCAGTTCGCGCAACGTCTCGACCGGTACCCGGGTCTCGCCGGCCCATTCCCCGAGCGTGTCGTAGTAGCTGTCCGGAGTGGACAGGAACTCGACGCCCATCTCGCTCATCGCGCGCACCGAGGCCACGATGTCGCCGGTGGCCAGCGCGATGTGCTGCACGCCCGGGCCGCCGTAGAACTCGAGGTACTCGTCGATCTGCGACTTCTTGCGGCTGACCGCGGGCTCGTTGAGCGGGAACTTCACCCGGTGGTTGCCACTGGTGACCACCTTGGACATGAGCGCGGAGTACTCGGTGGCGATGTCGTCGCCGATGAACTCCTTCATGTTGGTGAAGCCCATGACGCGGTTGTAGAAGGAGACCCACTCGTCCATCCGGCCCAGTTCGACGTTGCCCACGCAGTGGTCGATGGCCTGGAAGTAGCGCTTGGGGTGACCGGCCGGCTTGCCGCGGAACAGCGGCTCGGCGGCGACGAAGCCGGGCAGGAACGGGCCCTTGTAGCCGGACCGGTCCACCAGCGTGTGTCGGGTCTCGCCGTAGGTGGCCAGCACCGCGGTACGCACCGTGCCGTGCTCGTCGCTCTCGTCGTGCGGCTCGACCAGCACGGTCGCGCCGTTCTCCCGCGCGAAGGCGATCGCCTTGTCGACGTCGGGCACCTCGATGGCGATGTCGGAGACGCCGTCACCGTGGGCGGCGGTCGCGACGCCGACCTCGGTGCCGGCGTGAACCTCGCCGGTGATGCGGAAACGCGCCTTGCCGGACACGAGCACGTACTCGGCGACGTCGCGGCACCCGGTCTCGGGCCCGCGGTAGGCGACGCAGGTCATCCCGAACGCCGTCGAGTAGTAGTGCGCGGCCTGTTTGGCGTTGCCGACGAAGAAACGAACATGGTCCATCGCGACGACCGGGAAGGGGTCTCCCGCCGGGTCGTGCTCGACGGCGCCGACGAGGGCGTCGGTGTCCTCAAGGGTGGTGAAGGTGCTCATGACGCGCGATCCCCTCGGAAAGGAACGGATGCCGGAAGTACACTTCCGAATGCAACATCTGACAACATCAACCCCGGGAGCTGTGCACATTGCCTAGGTGAGGCGGCCATATGCGAGACGATCTTCAGGATTCGCGCAGTAAGCTCGACGAGCTGGACGTGCGTCTCATTCGGGCGGGCCGGCAGCACCCACGTGCGGGCATGTTGGAGCTGTCCCGGGTGATCGGGGTCTCGCGTGCCACGGTCCAGGCCCGCCTGGAGCGCATGGAGGCCGCCGGAGTGATCACCGGCTACGGCCCCGAGGTCGATCTGGTCGCCGCCGGATACCCGGTTCTGGCCTTCGTCACACTGGAGATCGCCCAGGGCGGCCTGTCCGGCGTGGCCACCGCACTGAGCGCGGTCCCCCAGGTCCTGGAGGCGTACGGCACCACCGGCATCGGCGACGTGCACTGTCGGATCGCCGCCACCTCCAACCAGGACCTGCAACAGATCCTGATCGACATCAACCGCATCCCTGAGGTGGTCCGCTCCACGAGCGTGATCGTCCTGTCCGAGGTCGTCCCGATGCGCACCCTCCCCCTCCTCGAAGCCCAAAAACGCCGCCGCCCCACCCGCGTCCCGGCCCTGCGCGAGGACCCGTCGTAGCCATCGGCGCGGCCGGCCTCGTCCGGATTTCGTTCTCGGCGTACGAGCAGCGGGCCGCGGCGAGTGTTCGCGCGGGACGCACCACGGCCCCGCTGCACGACAAACGTGGGCGGGCCCGGGAGAATGCCGGGGGTGAGGCATGGTGATGAGGTGGATCGGGACGTGACGATGTCGGTGTCTGGGCAGCAGGGTTCGGAGCAGGTCGCGCGGGTGGATGTGCATCGGCGGATCGCCGAGGAGCTCGGGGTTCGGGAGGGGCAGGTCAGGGCCGCGGTCGAGTTGCTCGACGGTGGGGCGACCGTGCCGTTCATCGCCCGGTACCGCAAGGAGGTCACCGGGACCCTGGACGACACGCAGCTGCGCAATCTGGAGGAGCGGCTGCGGTATCTGCGCGAGCTGGACGAGCGCCGCACCGCCGTGCTCGCCGCGATCGAGGCGCAGGGCAAGTTGGACGACGCGCTCAAGGCGCAGATCCTGGCCGCCGACTCCAAGGCCCGGCTGGAGGACATCTACCTCCCCTACAAGACGAAGCGCCGGACCAAGGCGCAGATCGCCCGCGAGGCCGGGCTGGAGCCGCTGGCGCTCGGGCTGCTGAACGACCCCTCGCGCGACCCGGCCGCCGCGGCCGAGGCGTTCGTCGACGCGGACAAGGGCGTGGCCGACGCCCAGGCGGCGCTGGACGGCGCGCGCTCGATCCTGGTCGAGAAGTTCGCCGAGGACGCCGACCTGATCGGCGCGCTGCGCGAGAAGATGTGGACCCGCGGACGGGTCGTGGCCAAGGTGCGCGAGGGCAAGGAGGAGGCGGGCGCCAAGTTCGCCGACTACTTCGACTTCGCCGAGCCGTTCACCCGACTGCCCTCGCACCGGATCCTGGCCATGTTCCGCGGCGAGAAGGAGGACGTCCTCGACCTCACCCTCGCCCCCTCGACGGACGAGGAGGTCGACGGACCGACCGAGTACGAGCGCTCGATCGCGCACACGTTCGGCATCGTCAACCGGGACCGCCCGGCCGACAAGTGGCTCGCGGACACCGTGCGCTGGGCCTGGCGTACCCGGATCCTGGTGCACCTGGGCATCGACCTGCGCGGTCGGCTGCGGCAGGAGGCCGAGGACGAGGCGGTCCGGGTGTTCGCGGCCAACCTGCGCGACCTGCTGCTCGCGGCGCCGGCCGGCACCCGCGCCACGATGGGCCTGGACCCGGGTCTGCGTACCGGGGTCAAGGTCGCGGTGACCGACGACACCGGCAAGGTGGTCGCCACCGAGACGATCTACCCGCACGAGCCGCGCCGCCGCTGGGACGAGTCGATCGCCACCCTCGCGAAGCTGGCCGCCGCGCACCGGGTGGACCTGATCGCGATCGGCAACGGCACCGCCTCGCGCGAGACCGACAAGCTGGCCGCCGAACTGATCGCCAAGCACCCGGAGTTGGGCCTGACCAAGGTGATGGTGTCCGAGGCGGGCGCGTCGGTGTACAGCGCCTCGGCCTTCGCCTCCCAGGAACTCCCGGACCTGGACGTGTCGTTGCGCGGCGCGGTGTCCATCGCTCGCCGACTCCAGGATCCGCTGGCCGAGTTGGTCAAGATCGACCCGAAGTCGATCGGCGTCGGGCAGTACCAGCACGACCTGTCCGAACTGAAGTTGTCCCGGTCGCTGGACGCGGTGGTCGAAGACTGCGTGAACGCGGTCGGCGTGGACGTCAACACCGCGTCCGCGCCGCTGCTCACCCGGGTCTCCGGGATCGGTGCGACGCTGGCCGAGAACATCGTGCAACACCGGGACGCCAACGGCCCGTTCAAGACCCGGCGCGACCTGAAGAACGTCGCGCGGCTGGGCCCGAAGGCGTTCGAGCAGGCGGCGGGCTTCCTGCGGATCCCGGCCGGCGACGACCCGCTGGACTCGTCCTCGGTGCACCCGGAGGCGTACCCGGTGGTGCGCAAGATCGCCGCGGCGGCGGGCGGTGACGTCCGGACCCTGATCGGCGCGGCGCCCCGGCTGCGCGCGCTGGACCCGAAGGCGTTCACCGACGAGAAGTTCGGCCTGCCGACGGTGACCGACATCCTGCGCGAATTGGAGAAGCCGGGACGCGACCCGCGACCGGCGTTCAAGACGGCGACCTTCAAGGAGGGCGTCGAGAAGTTGTCGGACCTGCAACCCGGGATGCTCCTGGAGGGCGTGGTCACCAACGTGGCCGCGTTCGGCGCGTTCGTGGACGTCGGCGTGCACCAGGACGGCCTCGTGCACGTCTCGGCGATGTCGAAGACGTTCGTGAGCGACCCGCACGACGTGGTCAAGTCGGGCGACGTGGTCCGGGTCAAGGTGCTCGACGTGGACATCCCGCGCAAGCGGATCTCGCTGACGCTGCGCCTGGAGGACGAGGCGGAACAGCGCGGGTCGCGCACGGATCGTGGCGAGCGCGGGCCGCGCCCGGAGCGCGGGTCGCGTCCCGAAGCCGGCTCGCGCGAGGGTCGGCCGCAGGGCGATGGGCGGCGCGGTGACGGGCAGCGCGGCGATGGGCAGCGGGGTGGGCGGTCGGGAGACGGCCGGCAGGGCGGTGCGCGTCAGGGGGGCAACGGTGGTGCGGCCGGTGGGAGCGGCGGGGGTCAGGGACGACGGGGCGGCACGCCGCCGAAGCAGACCCGGGGTCCGCAGGGGCCGGCCGGGGGCGGCGGGGCGATCGCGGATGCGCTGCGGCGGGCCGGGTTGGTGGAGTGAGGCCGGTCGGTGGATGGGCCTGTGGGTCGGTAGGCCTGTTGGCCTGTAGGCCTGTTGGACGGTAGGCCTGTTGGACGGTAGGCCTGTTGGTCGGTAGGTGGGCCGGTCGCCCCGTCACCGGGTAGGCCGGTCGGGGTGGTCGGCGGACGTGTGGGAGCCGGGCTCGTGAAGGGCCCGGCTCTCGCCGTCCTTTGGCGTCGGGTCGATGTCGGACGAAGGCGCCGGTCAACCCGCCTGGGCCTTGGGCGCCAGTGCCCTCAGCACCGCCGTGTGGGTGACGCCGTACTCCGCGAGCAGGTCCGCCACCACCCCCGGCCGGGCCGTCAACGCGAGCAGGACGTGCTCGTCGCCGATGTGCCGTTCTCCGCGCGCGACCGACTCGCGCAGCGACTGCTCCAGCACCTTCTTGGCACCCGACGTGAACGGCACGTGCCCGGTCCGCCCCCCGCCGAACGGCCACAGCCGCCGGGTCCGCCGAACCGGCGCCAACGCACCCTCGCCGTGCGTCTGTTCGACGCGCGCGACTATCTCGCCCACGTCGATCCCGAGGTCGGCGAGCGCGGCTTCGTCGGCCTGCGAGATGCCGCCGCGCCGCCGGGCCCGGGCCAACCCGCGTTCGATCTCGTCGCGGCTCGCCACGAAGCCGATCGTGGCGAGGGCGACGGAGGTCCGCGTACCCTCCGCGTCCAACAGCGCCGCAAGCATGTGCTCCTCCTCCACGCAGGCGTGCCCGGCCCGCCGCGAATGCTCGATGGCCCCGTACACGACGCCCCGAGCGCTGCCCGTGAACCTCTCGAACATCAGTTCCTCCCGTGCTTCTTGTGCACTGCCTGCCGGCTCACTCCGAGTTCCGCGGCGATCTCCTGCCACGACCAGCCCTGTACACGCGCACTGCGCACCTGTACGGCCTCGAGCTGTTCGAGCAGCCGGCGCAGCGCGGCCACGGCCCGTAGGCCCACCCGTGGATCGCGATCCCCCGCACGGCTGGCGAGGTCGGTTGCTTCGGTCATGCATGTCAACCTACGTTGACACGGAGTGCCTGTCAACCACAATTGACAGGACCACGGTCGCCACGCTCCGCCCGCCCGACCCGGTACGGTCACGAACCATGCGAATTCTTGTACTCGGAGGCACCGCGTTCGTCGGAAGAGCGATCGTCGAGGACGCGCTGCGCGAGGGCGCGGAGGTGACCCTCTTCGGCCGCGGCCGCACCGGCACGGAACTCTTCCCCGAGGCGACCCGACGGATCGGCGATCGCGACACCGGCGACTACACCGCGCTGCGCGAGGGCGAGTGGGACGCTGTGGTGGACGTCAGCGGGTACGTCCCGCGCCACGTCGGACAGGCGATGGCGGTACTCGGCGACCGGGTCGGCCGGTACCTGTTCGTCTCCAGCCACGCGGTCTACGTCCAGTCCGGCATCGGCCCCGGCTCGGACGAGGACACCCCTCGGCGCGCACCCGTTCGCGACACCGAGGTGCTCGACAACGACACCTACGGACCATGCAAGGTCGCCTGCGAGGACGACGTACTCGCCCGGTACGGCGAGCGCGCGACGATCGTGCGGCCGGGCAAGGTGGCCGGCCCGCACGACGTGCAGGACACCTTCACGTACTGGTCCCGCCGGGCCGCCCGCGGCGGACGGATCGCACTGCCGGGCCGACCCGAACAGCCGATCCAGGTGGTCGACTCGCGCGACCTGGCCCGCCTGGTCACCCGCCTGCTGATCGACGACCGACCGGGCGCCTTCCACGCGGTCGGCCCGGCCGAACCGACCACGCTGGCCGACCTGATCGGCGTCTGCGCACAGGTGGCGGGCACCGAGGTGGAGATCGTGCCGGTCTCCCCCGACGCGGTCCCCGGCCCGTTCCCCCTGGTCTGCCCGAAGGAGCAATGGCACACCCGCCAACGCAGCGCCGCCCGCGCCCGCGCCGCCGGACTGCCGACCACCCCACTGTCCACGACCGCAGCCGACGTACTGGCCTGGGACCGCGCCCGAGGCGAACCCCCCTTGTCCGGCGGCCTGTCGGCGACAGAAGAGGCGCGACTGCTCGGTCCGGCCTGAGCGGCAGCAGGAGGGGAGGCACGGGAACAGGCGTTTCGAACACGGCAGTTGGCACCGATTCAGACCGGCCGGCCGACCGTCCGAATCCGGCCTCGATCAGGCCGGCTACAAGGCACTGTTCGGCGCGGTCGGGTAGCTGAAGGGCCTCCGACTCACGAAAACGTCGTCGCTCGACATCGCCAACCATTTCTGCCGTACCCCATCCACCGAACGGGGCATGGCGAACCCTGGCGAACCCACCCCGCTCCCGCCCCGCCCCGAATCCACCACCTCCGCCAAGCCCCAGGTCAGCCCCCTTTGGTCCCGGTCCGACTCCCCTCCGGATCTTTGATATGGTTCTCCACGTCGCCGCACGAAACACACGCGGAGACCACCCGGTCCGGGTGGCGGAATTGGCAGACGCGCTAGCTTGAGGTGCTAGTGCCCGAAAGGGCTTGGGGGTTCAAGTCCCCCCTCGGACACAGACCATAACCCCAACTTGTGCGGGTCGAAGCTTGCTTCGACCCGCACTTGTTGCGTTCCGGGGTCGTACGTGAGCTGCAGCCCAAGGGCGTCGTAGGTGCTGGCCTTGAGCTGTGGTTCCGCCTCGGCGAGCGCAGCCGGGATGTCCCCGATGTCACGCACGAGGGCTTCCACCTCCTCCCTCTCCATGCGTCGACCGCCCGTGAGGCTGTGGGTGCGGGCGAGGGCTTGGGCGCGGGTGGCTTGAACCTCTGCGGTCCAGGTCGCGATGAGCTGGGGGTCGGTGCCGGCTTCGAGGGCCGCGCGATATTGGGTGAGCTTTCGGTCGCAGTCGGTGATCACCAGAGCTGCCTCCTTCGCTGCGAGGGATTGGTCGGGGTCGGGCTGTGCGCTGTACATCTGCTCGATGGTGTCGGCGAGGCACTCGGGGGCGAAGACACCGGCGAGCCAAGCGTCGAGCGGCCGGATGAGATCCCGCTCGGCGACATAGACGTTGTCCGGGTGCTGGACCCTCCCGGCGAGGGCGTACTCCTTGGGGAAGCGGCACCGGTAGTAGAGGAGCCCCTTGCTCTGCTGGCCCTGCATGCGTCGCCGGCAGATGCCGCAGGACAGGCGCCGGCGGAGTTGATAGCAGTGGGGTGTGGGGTGACGGTCGCGCGTCTTCCGGGTGCTGCCGCGGCCGGAGAGGATCACCTGCGTTCGGCGGAAGGTCTCGATGTCGATGATCGGCTCGTGTGCCAGGCCGGTGGACCAGACCCAGTCGTCCGGGTTGTTCCACCGCATGCGGGTCTCGTGGCCAAGGGCGACGTCCTCGACGTCGATCAGTACTTCGTCCTTGCGTTGCCGGTTCCACACCTGGTGGCCGGTGTAGCGGGGGTTGGTGAGGATGGCCCGGACTGCGCCCTTGGACCATGCGAGGCCGGGGCGATGCGGGTTGCGCTTGCGGTCGTGGGCCGAAGGGCAAGGGATCTGGGAACGGGTCAGTTCCTCGGCGATGGCGTAGAGCCCCCGGCCCGCGAGGTACTCGGTGAAGATCCACACGACGACGGGTGCGGTGTCCGGGTCGGGTTCCAGGCGGTGCAGGCGCCGCCCGTCGGCGGCCTTCCCCGGGTGGGGGTGCGGGCCGGCGTCGACGAGGCGGTAGCCGTACGGGGGGCGACCGCCGAGGAAGCGGCCTTCGATGCGGGCCTGGGCGGCCATCGCGGCGCGCACGCGAACCTTGATGCGGCTGCGTTCGCCTTTCGACATCCCGCCGAAGACCGACATGATCATGTCGTGGGCCTCGGAGGTGGGGTCGATGGGGCCGCCGACCTCGGGCACCCACAACCCGACGCCGTAGTGCGCGAATACGGGTTGCGTGAGGCTGTACTGGTTGCCGTAGAAGGCGCGTTGGGGTTCGCCGATGACGACCGCGTCGAAGCCGCGGTCCGGGTCCTTCAGCGCCCGTAGCAGGGCTGCCGCGCGAGGTCGGCGCTTCCACGGCAGGGACCGTGATTCCCCGACGTCGAAGTACTCGGCCACGACCCGGCCGCCGGTGGGCTCGATGAGGGCCTGGGCGCGACCGAGTTGCCAGTTTCGGGATGCATCGGGGTCTTGTTGATCCTCAGTGGATACGCGCCCGGCGAAGGCAAACAGAGTCGTCACGACGATTCCTCGTCATCGGTGGATGAGCCACCGGTACTTCGCCCCTGCTGACGTTGATCCCGCACCGACACGAGCAGGCGCAGGAGAGCTCTCGCCACCGGCGCCGTCACGACCGGCGGAGCCTCGGGAACCACAACCCTCACGGAGGGCTCGGAGTTGTCGACCCGAGTCTCGCCCGGCAGATCGAGGGGTCGACCGGCGTGATGCGATCGTTCGATCCGCGGCGTCGATTCGTCTTGGTCTTCGACGAGTTGCTCGACATCCATGGTCTCACGGAGCGCCGGTGAGGTTTGCGCAGTGAAGGCAAAACGTGGGTGCTGCGGGGCGGGTTTTCCGGCATCACCCACGGCGCTCTCCGCGAGTCGAGACGAGAGGCGTCATGGACAGAACGCGGGGGTCGCGATGGCCGGTTACGTACCGTGTCGAGTGCAGAGTCTGTCCCTGGCGCTTGATGACCACGCCGTCGCACGCCCCGGGGCAGTGAGTGCGGGCACAGGCGTCATCGGACGGAGATCGAACGGAGCGAGGCGCGTCTCGGTTCGGTGAGTCCGCCCAACGACGGTCCGGGTCCGGACCCCTGGTCGGCTCCGGCCCGAACTCGGACTCCTCTTCAACCATCGACTCCGCCGTGCGATCACTGTCGAATCCGACGGTGGAGACGTGGAGTCCGGCTTCGGACTGCCCTACTGAGCCGCGGTCCTGCGCGCCATATCCGGTAGTCCTTGAGCAAGGCATTCGGATGGTCATCCCGTTCGCACCCACTCCCCAGCACCGCTCGAACGGCTGAGCCTCGTACATGACAAAAGGCCCGGGGAAAAGGAGCGTTGGACATCGCAGGCATGTCGGGCGCCACCGGCCGGCGGAACTTGGCCGCTACTAAGAAGTCGTTTCATTTGGCGTATCTGCGGTAGCAGATGAATGCGGCGGCGATGCTGACGAACGCTCCGAAGTGCGAGGCCTTGATTTCGTATCGGCGGTGAAGACGACGGAACGCGTTGAGCCAGGACACTGTCCGCTCGATGACCCATCTGTGCCGGCCCAGGCGTTGGGAGGAGTCGATGCCGCGGCGGGCGATGCGGTGGGTGATGCGTCGCTTGCGCAGGAACGCGCGGATGAAGCGGTGGTCGTAGGCCTTGTCGCCGTAGAGTTTGGCAGGCCTTCGGCGGCGGGGTCCGCGGCGGGAGCGGATCGGCGGGATGCCCTCGACCAGGGGTATCAAGGCCTGACTGTCGTGGGTGTTCGTACCGGAGATCCCGATCGACAGGGGCAGACCGGTGCGTTCGGTCAGCAGGTGGATCTTCGACCCGTACTTGCCCCGATCCACAGGATTCGGACCCGTCAACTCCCCTTTTTGAGGGCCCGCATGTTCACCGAGTCCACCGCGCACCGCGACCAGTCCAACGCGCCACGTGCGCCGAGTTCGTCCAGGAGGATCCGGTGCAGCTTCGCCCACACCCGCGCCCGACTCCACTCCGCGAACCGCCGGTAGATCGTCTGCCACGAGGCGCCGAACACCGGCGGCAGCTGCCGCCACGTGCAACCCGACGTCGCCACGAACACGATCCCGGCCAACACCTCGCGATCCCCGTACCTTCGACGGCCACCGCCCTGCGGCCGGGTCGGCTTCGACGGCACCACGCGCTCGAACAACTCCCACAACTCGTCCGGCACCAACCGCTCCACAAGCGTCGTCACACACGCCAGAATAGCGAACACGCCAAATGAAACGACTTCTAGGCGGGACGATCGTCTCGATGGGCGGTGATTCCGATGAGAAATGGTGACGGGCCCTCGTACCGGCTTCTTCCATTGCTGTCCGTGTACTGGTCTCCGCTGACGAGTACGACTTCGTGACGGGCCCGCGTCACGGCCACGTAGAACGCGTTGCGTGCGTGGCCGAGCCTGACGCCGCGTTCGTGATAGTGCGGCAGGATTCCGTTGACGAGGCAGGGAAGGACGACCACATCGAACTCCCTTCCCTTGGAGCTGTGGTAGGTCGTGACCGCGACTTGTCCGGGAGCGCGTTCCCCGGATAGTTCGGCCATCGTCAATCCGGCTTCACACAAGGTACGCAAGTCCGCCGGCACCGACCGGTCGCGCTGGTCCGAACTCCCGGCTGCGAGGTGATCCAAGTCGAGGAGTTCCGCCAGGGCCCTCATGAAAGCCGTTGCATCCGAAGGTGCATCCTCCCGGTCAGGTGCGTCCAGGACGGTCAGGAGTGCGATGTACAAAGCCCTGGGTGTCTTCTCGGCTGAGCTGTGACCGGACTCGACAAGTTTCCGCTGCCAGTCACTGCCGAGCCTGCGCACATGTGGTGCTACGGCACGACGCTGGTCGGTCTTGTCCGCGTTCGCAGACGCGCCGAGGGTGGGACCCGCGAGGCGGCGGGCCGCGCAACGTGAGACCAGGTTCATCAGCGGCCCGTCGGGTATCCGTCGCGACTTCTCCACGTCACAGGCGATGCCAGCTCGCTCCAACGCCGAGGTAAGCAGGGCCGGTGTGCTCTGTCCGCCCCTGTGCAGTACGGCGATGTCCTCGGCGCGGGTGCCCGCGTCTATCCGCGCACGGACCATCTCGGCCGTTACTCGTGCGTGTTCGTGGATTCCCCCGGTGACGTGCATTCTGGTGACGGTGCCCGGGGTCCCACGCGCGATATCGGCCCGGTCGTCGCGCGCCCGACCGAGTGCTTGGTGGCCCGCAGCGACGATCGCGCTGCCGCTCCGGAAGTTCACCGACAGTCGGATCGTCGTGAAGTCGTCTCTGGTTCCCAGTTCCTCCATATAGCGGCTGTCCGCGCCTTGAAAGGCAAAGACCAGTTGATCCGAGTCCCCCAGTGCGGTCAGTTGGGTCCCCGCGCCGAGCAGTTCGAGGGCGATCGCGTGCGGTACGGGCCCCATGTCCTGATACTCGTCAACCACCAGGTACGGGAAGCGGGCCGTGAGCATCTGTGCCGCCTGCTTGCTCTCGCGCAGGACGCGCAGGGCTCGGATGGGCATCGAGTCGAAGTCCATGGCGTGGCTCTCGACGAGCTTCTGTTCGTAGCAACGCACGGCCTCGGCGTAGTCCGCCCGGACTGCGGTGGACTGGCCCACGGCGAGGAGGCGACGGGCCTTCGAAAGTTCCGTGATTGCGTTCCGGTCGACGCGGAAGCCGGCCTCGTATCCGGCCGCTCTCCACAGCGCGCTACAGGACCGGTCGTCGAGGACGGTCAAGCCCTGGGGAGGGGGAACGCTCGTGAATCGGGCGTAGGGCTTGAGGATGTGGATCAGGCAGAACGAGTGGACGGTACCGCTGGCCAGCCGGCGTCCGGGGGCGATTCCCAGTCGGCGGAGTCTTTCGGTCACCTCGGATGCCGCCTTGTCGGTGTAGCTCAGGGCGGCAACCCCGCGGCGCGTACTGGTGGTGGCGAGCAGGTATGCGATCCGTGCGGCCACGGTTCGGGTCTTGCCGGCGCCGGGGCCGGCAACCATGAGCAGGTTGCCTCCGGTCAAGGCGGCGTCGCGCTGGTCGCTGTGGAGACTGGCGAGTTCGCGTGCGAGTTCCGGTGCGAGCAGGGTGTCGGGGCGGCGGAGTTTGCCCGGTCCGGTCGCGAGGTCTTTCATGATCTCTCCTTCCGGGGGCGGCTCGCCGGGTGTGGGGTCAGGGAGTCGCGGTCACCGGCTCCGGAACGGCCGGGGGTACCTCCTCAGCCGACGCCTCGCCGGTACCTGCGGCCTCCTGGATCTCGTTCGGTGTCGGGGACAGGCCCAGCCCCTCCGCTTCACGCCGGACGGTGTCCAGCAGAGCCAGGAGCGGCCCGCTTCCGTGCAAGGCGAGAAGGTCTGCGGTGGATACGGGCTTGTCCTCCGGAGCGTTGCCGAGCAGCATACGAATCCGGGCGGACAAGTCGATGCCTTCGACGTGGGCGGCAAGCCGTTGGGCGTAGCGGCCCTTGCCGATCTCGTCGATCCTGGCGAGGACGAACTTGCGGTCTTCCTCTGTGCCTTCGAGGGCGGCACGGTCCACGGCGTCGGCGAAGTTCGAGCGGCGGATCGGACCCTCGGCAAATTCGTTGAACGCTTCCTTCATCTCCTGTGCCAGGAGCGGGAGGATGTCGATCTCCAGGGTGTCGCAACTGACGAAGACTCCGAACTCGGCAGCCGTGGAGACCAGTGCCGCTCGTCCGGGGCGTCCGGCGCTCAAGGCGGGCAGCGGTTCCTCGCAGAGCTTGTCGAGGTCGTTGGTGAAAGCCGTCGTATCCCCGGCCTTGCCGATGACACCGATGACGTCCTTGGCGCGGGCGAGCCCCGGTTCACGCGAGGTTTGTGCCTCGTGGTCGGTTGCGTCACCGTCGGTGAGCATCCGAAAGGGTCGGTTCCAGCCGGAAGGCCCCAACAACCGCGCGTAGGGCAGGAAGTCGGTTCCCTCGACGTTGACCACGACGATGCCGTGGGTGTCCAGGTCGAATCCGGCGGCACGCACGATCGCGGGCAGGATGTATGTCTCGGCCGCGCCCTCGACCAGGATGGAGGCCCGCGCGAACAACATCTCGGCGCGGTGAACGTTCATGTACCTCTGCATGTCGGCGAGTTGGGTCGGAGCGAGCAAGCCCGGACGGAGCACTCGCGCCACCGTGGCTTCGTCTTGCTCCATCAGCAGGACGAGGCTCTCCAACGGGCTGACCGCCGCGATGTGGGGGCTGTGTGTGGTCAGGACGAGTCGAGTGGGCTCACCCAGCAGGTGGGCAAACAGGTGTCGCTGCAGGGTCGGGTGCAGATGAGCTTCCGGCTCCTCCACCGCGAGGAGCGTGTCCTCGCCGTCGACGGCGCCTCGGCGCAGTTGCAGCCGCTCCAAGAGCAAGGCGAGATACAAGACGTTCGCGGTGCCGGTCGAGGCCCGATCCACCCCGCACGTGGCAGCTCCGTCTATGAATATACGTATGCTGCGCAGGAGTTCGTCGTCGCGACCGATGAATGCCAACGTGGGTTCAAGACTCGCGCGCGGACCTCCCATCTTGGCGACGCGGGCACCGATCAGTTCGGCGATCTTGCGGACATTCGGGTCCTTGCCCAGGTCCAAGCGCGCCTGTTGCATGGTTCTCAGGGCCGCCTCGACGTTCGCTGGCGACGGAGGCATTTCTCGCAGCATCCGGGTGAGGGGGCTGCGGTCCGATCGGGCCAGGTCTCCTTCGGCGTCGCGCAGGGCCGGGAGCACCGACAGGCCGACGTAGCGCATCGCGTCGACCATGCCCCGCTGACGATCGTCGCCGCCGAAGATCTTCCAGTCGTAATCGTCGACGGTCAACGGCACCGTCGACCCGGTCCACGACTCCTTGGGGCCGAAGACATACGTCAAGCGAGCGACCAACGGCTCCTCGCTGATGATCGCCCCTTCCAGCTCCGCGCGGGCGTCGAAGCTGTCGTCGAAGCCGGCGAGGTCCACCTCGACGGTCACCTCGACTCCGTCCGCCAGCTTGCCCGCTCCGGAGTGGATGTCGTCCGGCTGCAACTTCCGCTTGCGGCGCGGCAAATCCGGGTCGAGCAGCAGACGCAGCGCATCGAGCAGGTTGCTCTTGCCGATCCCGTTCTCTCCCACAATCACCGCAGGGGTAGGCAGCGGGTCGATCTCCAGATCCGCGAAATTGCGAAAGTTCTTGACGCGGATTCTGAGCAGATACATGACGCTCCTGGCAGTAGGAAAGGGGGGTTGGCTCGACACCGGTCACCCGTGGAACCCAGTTGGCGACGCGGAGCAGCAACGAGACAAGACCGGTGCGCAAGGCCCCCCCTGGCGCACCTACCGATCGACGACCGAAGCCGTCTGGCCAAAAACGCTACCACCCCGACAGGTAGGGCCTGTTCGCCTCCAAGGCCGCCGAATCATCCTCGTGGTCGTGACCAGCTCGGATCGGCAGTCTCGATCGCCCCGGGCGGTCGGCGTGTCGGTCTCGCCTTGATCTTCGAACGCGATCGCGGAGCGCTTCCTCCCGGAATATGCCACTCACCGTCAGGGCCTGTGTTCCGGCCCAAGCCCAGAAGACGTGTCGATCCGTATCCGGGGTGAGCGGTGACCGGCGTCTACTTCGAATCGTCTGTGCCCAGAGTCTGGGTTGCAGGGGCGAGTGCCGCCGATTGCCTGCCATGCCACGAGGGGCGGGGGCGCGTCACGGCGCCTCGAAGCTGGGGCTGAGAGAGTCACTCTCGGGCAGAGCGGGGAGAATCTCGTCGAGGATGGAATTGAGGATCTCTTCGAACTCTTCGGTGTGGCGGGCACGTAGAGCCAACAGGGCTTGTTCTTCCGCTCGGCGAAGTCCGTCCTTGGCGAGCATGAGGCTGTCGCCGAACCGCCGCAGCGCTGATTTCCAGGGCAGGTACCAAAAGATCGGGGCGCAATCCGGAGGCGGCTGCATACCCATACTTCGCAGTTGCTCCGCGGTGGCCGATACGATCCGCCCGTTCGTGGCCAGGCTGTCGAGTTGGCGCTTGAGAGTCACTCTCGCGACGTGCTCGAAGGAGTTGGGAGAGGACCTTCTCCGCATGGCTTGGACCTTGCAGGCCACCACGCTGGTACTTACCGGCCCACTGCACTCGTCCAATGCCGCGATCACTTCCTCGTCCGTGGGTCTTGTCCAGGCGCGTGTATCGATCTCGTGGTCGTGGACGCCTTCAGCGTCTCGGGTCACTTCGTGAGTCGCGGCCTGATGTGGACGTCTGGTGTGCACAGGAATCTCCTGCCCGCTTCGACCGAATACGTCATGCGATGGTTTCATCACAAGGTCCCGCCCGGTCGGCAAACACCGGATTCGCCTCGAACGATTGGTTCTCCGCGCCCTGATAGGCGGGCGTTCCGACCCGTGGACTCGGCAGGTGCCCGAGAAGGTTGTCGACGTGCCGCGGTCGCGTCGGGGCCCTGGCAACCAACGAGATCAACGAGAAGTTGCTCGGGTTTTTCACTCCTGCCTCGGAGATGCCAGCTGGGTCACCCTGTGCGGTGGTAGATCAAACGATCGAGTGGAACTGACCGTTCAGCCGTGCAGGCCGCCGCGGTGGGTTCGTCGCGGACGCGGTGCCTTCGGCGCCACCAGAGCCCGACTCGGAGCATCTGCGGAACCGACCGGCGAGCTGTCGTGCTGCGACCGACGCAAAACCGGACTCGGAACGGTCACTACAGGAGGTGGACCGGAATCTGAACGCGTGGCCGAGACGCCGCCTCGACGTGGGTGGTGGTCGCGAGATCCACCACATACTCACGCCGCGAGTGCGCAACGCCAACCACACACCTCGGCTCCTGGCAGCTCAGGAGAATTGCACGGTCGCGGCCCGGTTCTGTCGTGAAATGACGAGGAACAGCGTTCAAGGCGTCAAGTTCGATCGGTGTCACAGACAGCCGCCACCAGAGAAGATAGATGAGTGTCTACGGATGCCGGACTCGAACACCGTCAGCGTCCACATGGCCCGCCTGCGCCGACGCCTGCCCGAGCCGCCGTCGAGCTGCTGCCGGATCGACACCGTGCGGGGCCTGGGTTACCGGCTCCTATGCGGCGCCTAGGGGCGGCGTTCACCTCGGACCGGGTTTCGGTTCACCTTCCGTAAAGTTAGATGGTGAACGATGCAAAGGTGACCACAAGCGAGCAGGACACCACATGCCACAGCACCGCGGGCGCGGTGCCTCTCGCAGGTTCGGACGCCGAGACCCTGGCCACCACGTTGAAGGCCGTCGCCGACCCCACTCGCCTGCAACTGCTGAGTTTGATCGCCGCCGCCCCGGGCGGCGAGGCGTGCGTGTGCGACCTCGCCGACTCCCTCGGCCTGTGTCAGCCCACGATCAGCCACCACCTCAAGCTCCTGGTCGACGCCGGCCTGCTCACCAAGGACAAGCGCGGCACCTGGGCCTGGTTCACCCTCGTCCACGATCGCCTGGGCCTGGTCGGCAGCATCCTGAAAACGGTGATACCGGTCGGCTGACGACCAGGGCCGTGATCGGAGGCCCGCCCGTGCTCTATTCGCGATCGGGCGGGTGTTCCCGGGTCCAGCGTCGCTCGATCGTGAACCCTCGTGGCATCACGGGGTATTCGAGGACGTAGCCGGGTCCCTCACGATCCCGGCCGTCCGTCCACGGAGTGGGCAGGCGGGCCGCGAGTTCGAGTTGTTTGTGCCGCAGTGGGTCGTGGTGTGGGTGGCGGAAGATCTGCCGGTCCGCGGCTTCGAAGATCGCATCGCTCAGGAACAGGCTCATGCAGCCTGGCAGGTGGAGGCGGTGGTCGAGGCGTTTGGCCGGGTCGTCCAGCATTCCGGGGCCGGGCAGGAAGAGGAACCGGTGTGGATCCAGCGGGAGGAGGATGTCCCAGTGGGCGGCCGAGGCGATCTGGTCGCGGTGGTCGTGACCGTTGAGGATCACCGCCGGGACGTCGCCGGTGAGCAGGCACACGTCACTGAAACCGAACCCCCACGGACGATCGTGAACCATTCGCGCGACCGGTTCCAGCAACTCCCCGACGAATTGCAGGTGCGGGTTGTTCGCGGCGAACGACCGCACCCCCGCGGACGCGGGCAGGGCCGCGCCGTCCGCGGCGGCGGCCAGGTGCGCGAAGCGCTTGCGCTGCCGTGTCGTGCGCAGGAGTTGCGCGGCGATCCACCACGACAGCCGCCGGCGGTCCGATCTCGACAGCGGCCGGTGCGGCAACGCGTGGTCCGCGTCGTCCAACAGGGTGCTGAACACCGGGGTCGCCGCGGTCTCGATGCGCGTGAACAGTTTCTCCGCGTCGTGATGCTCGCGGCCCCGGTCGTCGACCGCCCAGTGGAAGCCCTTGACGGCGCCGACGTTGCGTACGTTCGACTCGAAGGACTTCGTGGGGTCCTCCACCGGGCGGGCGACGGTGAAGTGGCCGCGGTTGCGGCGCTGTTCGGCGAACCGGCGCAGGTACATCTGCGGCACGGTGTGGTCGTTGGTGGTCACGGCGGGCCGGCCTGTGCGGCGGCCTCGGCTCGGGCGCGGGTCTGCCAGGGGGCTTCGGGGTCGGCGAGGGTGTCGAGCATGAGCTGGCACCACGTCAGGGCGGCGTTGACCGCGAGGTGTGCGTGTCGGGGCCGGAGCCCCACGCGGGTGGTGGCCGGTCCGTGGCCGGTGCCGTAGCCGCGGTTGCGCAGTTCCGCGAGTCCGATCGCGATGCCCGACACCGAGCCCAGGATGCGCTTGATGGCGTCGCTGCCGTCGGGCCCGGGCGTGTGGGCCGAGGGGTGCAGGTCCAGGAGTTGCTGGGCCTCCTTGACCAGGGCGGGTATGCCCATGGTGTCGTCGACGGGGACGCCGCGTTCGGTGAGGACGACCTTGGCGGTGGACTCGATGAGTTCTTTCGCGCTGCCCACCGCCAGGGCCGGGTCGTCCAGCACGGCCCGCTGGATCCGGGCGAGTTGCTCGCGGATCGCGGACGCGTCCTTGAGGTGTGCCAGGTTGCCCACCGCCAGCCGCGCGCCGACGGGCGTGATGTGGCCGGTCTCGGGATCGGTGGCGTAGCCGTCGCGCAGGAGCGCGTTGCGCAGGCTCCGCAGCCCGTCCGGGTCCCAGTCGTCGAGCAGCCGCTCGAACACGCGCAGGACCCGGCCGACATGGCCCGGGTCGGTCCAGTCGACCGACTCCAGATAGGTCTGGGTGGTCTGTCGGCGGATGCTCGAGTCCTCGTAGGTGCTGTCGGGATTCGGTGCGAACCCCTCGTCCTGGAACGCGGTGGCGATCTCGCCGACGTAGCTGTCGGTCATCAGACGCCGAAAGATGCTGCGAGTGGCTCGGCTGATCAACTCGGTCATCGCGAAACCCCGATCACACCACGCGGATCGGCCAGGCCATTTCCGGCATCCCATGACATGGCATGACGGTAGCGGCAGTTGCGGACACCGGGCCGGGATTATTCGACGTCCGACACCCCACTGTGATCACGGCAGGGGCCAGCCACGAGGACCGCACCGCCGGCCGACCCGCGCCGAGGATCGAACCGAGCCGGCGATACGACGGACTTGACGGCCCCGGTCCGGCCCTATGCCGGGTCGCCGGTCAGTTCGCCGATCAGGACGCGGATGCGCTTCTCGATCTCGTCGCGGATCGGCCGCACCGCCTCGACGCCCTGGCCGGCCGGGTCGTCCAGGGCCCAGTCGAGGTATCGCTTGCCGGGGAAGATCGGGCAGGCGTCGCCGCAGCCCATGGTGATGACGACGTCGGAGGCTTGGACGGCCTCGGTGGTGAGAACCTTGGGGGTCGCGTTGGAGATGTCGATGCCGACCTCCTTCATCGCCTCGACCGCCGCCGGGTTGACCCCTCAGGTGCCGCAACAGCGCGGCGCCGCAGCGCTGGCGTCCGCCGTCCCGGTTCGCGAGAGCGGGGATCCGGCCCTGACTCAGGCCTGACTTCGACTCTCGGCAACCTATCTTCGGTTGGACGCCCTCTGGCAGGTGAGGCACGTCATTCCGCAATTGCGTCCGTAGCGATGAATGGGCTCTGCGCAAAGCACGCAGGGGCCGATCTCCCATGACGGGCAGCGCAATTGCCTTGCGATCGTCGCACGTTCACGGTCCGTCAGATGGAGCCGTACCGGTTGCCGTGGACTGCGGAAGAGTACGGCAGGCGCCTCGTCGAAAGTGTGTAGTCCAGCCGCGTCCGCCGAGTCGCGGCGCGGAGCTCGGCCATCGGTGGGCCGACTTCGGTCGCCGTAGCGGCAGGAGCTGTCCAGTTCCCGTTCGGTGAAGGTGAGGGTGTCCGACGTGTCGGACGCGGAATCGTCCTCCTTCTCCTCTTCTTCGCCGATGATGGCCTGCCATCGGCGGACGTCGTCCGCGGGGGCCCAGAGATGGGCGACGCGCCCTGCATCCTGTCGGTTGCGGGTGCGTACGGCCACGTGTTCGCCGTCGGCGCTGGTGACGACCAGCTCGTCCAGGGCGGTGGCCCGTTCCTGGGGCAGGCACAAGGCGGGCAGGAACCAGCCGCTGTGGAACCGTTCGCATGCGCCGCGGCCCTCGGGGCACGGGCGCTCGCTACCTGCCGTGCACTTCCACACCTGGAGGTGTCGTACGCCGGCCCGAACGAGCAGGGCAAGGGGCGAGAGGATGCGCTGCCAAGGGACGTTGTCGACACGGGCCCAGGGCGCGCGGTCGATGAGCGCGGACTTGTCGTCGCCGGTGACCCACAAAGGGGTGATGCCGTTGTCACGCGCAGAGTCGGAGCGGCGTCGGACGGTGGTGGCGCTGATCGGGGAGTACTGGGCCTCCCAGCCGATCCGGCGGCCTTCGGTTCCGCCGACCAGTACGTCGGTGACGATTCGACCGTCCGTCGAGCGCGCCTCCACTTCGACGTGCAGTCCGTGTCGGGACGCGGCACGGGCGATACGCTCCTTCATCGCCTTGTGCTTGTCGCTTTCCTCAGGCGTCGCCACGTGGGTGACCGGTAGGTGGACGGCGACCAGGATCGTCGCGCCGTTCACGTGCTGCCGGCGCACGAACATCCACGGTGTCTTGTCGGACAATGCGCACACGCAATCGCCCCCGGCGTGGTCTTGCAGACACTGCAGGAGTGTCCGATCCCGCTGCTTCACCGACGTGGTGATCTCTTCCAACAGAGTCGGGCGGTCCGGATTGCCCAGGTCCGCGTGGGTGAGATCGACGGTTACGCCGTAGCCGGTATGGAACACCCCGTTGGCCATGTTTTCGACGGTAAAGGGCAATGCCGAGTCGGGGAAGAGGATCGTGGAAGGCAACCTGCCCCGGCGAACAGCGTCAATGGATCCTCGCATCACGAAGCGCGCCGTACGGGTGCCCTTCTGACCGTGAGGTCACCGGCTCGGATTCGGCGTCAACACCGCGGCGCCGTTGCCCCTGGGGCCGGGCCTCGACCCCAGAGCATCTGAGCTCTCACGCTTGTTCGGCGTTGCCGCCACGGCCGGGCCTTGGTAGCTTGTCGTCGCTATGCAGACCCGGGCCGAAGTGCCGGGTGTGACAGCGACCCGCCTGGTTGACCATGCGAACGAGCTGGTAGCTCGAACGACACGTCAATGCGCGGGCTTCCTTTACTTCGGCGGCGCCGACGCACAGGTGCGTCGTGTAGCCGCTTCTGAGACGTCTGGTGGGACAGGTAATGGTTTATTCGTTCATCGCGCACACGAGCCCGAGCCGGAGCAGAGTATTCGCCCTCATCAAGGACCCCCACGATCGACTGGAGGCGGTTACTACGCTGGGGGCGGGTGATCTCCATCTGACTGAGGACCTCGTCGGGGCCCTCAACAGCTACCTGGCCGACCGGGACGACACGGCTCTCCAAGCAATGTTGGACCGCGTTCCCAGGCCGGTGTGTATGGCCGCGCAGAAGTACCTCAAGGATAACTGCCCACTCGAGGTCGGAGCCTTCACCGAATACGGACCGATCGACATCGTTCGCACGGCCGTCTACTTCAGCCGGCTTGACGACGAGATCGAGGATTACCTGGAGGGCGCCTACATGATCGGGCTCGGTATTCGCATGTCGAACGAGCGCAACAACGATGGCGAAATCGGTTGGGTAATCCAGTTGCGCAACGACGAGGTCTCCGTGCCGGCCAGTGCCGAGCCGCGTACATGGGCGCTTCCCGAAGAGGTGAAGCTTCTGGAAACCTGGACGAGCCAACAGCCGCTCGCCGATCTTGGACCCGTTCGTGGTGCACTCGGGGTGGCGGACGCCGAGAGCGCCAAAGGGCATTGGGTCAGAGTCCATACGCTGCTTCACAGCAACAGGGACGTTGACTTCGAGGGCAGCGGAACCTCGGAGTTCGTTGTCGACGTCTTCGATGCACCGATCCCGCTGCGGTCCTCGGAGGAGTAGGCAAACACCTTCGACGCGCTGTTCGTGAATGGGTGCGAGCATCGAGCCGTTCTTCATCCTGGCTGCCCCGGGCGCCAGGATGAAGAAATAGCATCGGCAGTCGCACACCGACAACTGTTCTTGATGCTCGTTCGCCTGTTGGCTCCATGGGCTGTCGGGTAAGCGTGCTTACGGTTTTTTCACCCGTGTCTGCGCTGCGGAGTTTTGGGATTGATGCCGCGAACCGGGATACGTTTGATGTGGCTGGCTACGCGGCTTTGACGCGTGCCGTGAGTGCCTTCCTTGCATGGCAGTCGCCGACGAAGCGGATCGGGTCGGCGTTCTCGCAGAGCGTGTCGGAGGGACCGTGTTCTAGTTCCGCGAGCAGGATCCGCACGTACTCCTCACGCAGCGCGGGCGAGAGTCCTTGTGGCAGGCAGATCCATGCACGGCGCGGTTCCTCGCGATCGCTGACCCCGTAGCCCCGGGATCGGCAGTCCAGGTTCGGGTCTTCCAGGACCTTCGCTCCGGCGTCGGCGAGCAGCTCGTCGAGCGGGGGAAGGAATCCGGGGCGTGCGTGTGCGGCGGCGTCGTTGATCATCCCGCCGAGGATGGCGTGCAGCTCACGGGCTTCTCCCAGGGAGATCCGGCAGAACGCGCCGCGGTCGGTGCCGAGTTCGAGTTCGATTTCGGGGCTGTCCATGAACGCGCGCTGTTTGCAAGACACGCTCACCGTCGCGGGCATGAGGTTCTTCAGGAAGTCGCGGCCGGGGTTTTCGAGGGACAGCTCGATTTCCGGAGACGGTCCGTAGTGGTCACGGTCCTCCAGCCACTGCTCGTCATGCGCGATGCCGTAGCTCGTGCACCATGATGGACACGGCATGGTGGTCGCGCTGCGTGACGCTGGCGGCTCTTGAACGTACGGGCCATCCAGGGCGGGCATCGGCTTTGCGACCCGCGCGATAGTCAACTCGCGTTTGACATAACGCAGTTGCAGTGCGAACCGCTCGATGTTCGTGATGATGGAGTTGAGTTCACCCTCCGAGAGGTCCAGGTCGCCGACCGCAGACCAGTTGACCTGCGGGGTTTCGCTGGCGTCCTGCTGTTCGAAGAGTCGCAGGATTTCGGCCGCGAGCAAGGGAGTCGTCGAGCCGATGTGGCGCTTTGGCACGGACAGCTCCGCGCCCTTGCCCATGTGGGCTCCGGCGTTGTGTGCCTGTCCGTCCCCGCTGCACCACAACGGACAGCGCCTCGGCGCAGACTCCTCATGGTCAGGGGCCGGGGCGACGGAATTTTCAGTCATGGAGCACTCCTTCGATTATTCGCGGGGGCTTTCCCCTGAAATCTGTCTTCTCGGCCCTGAACACAGACAACCCGATAGTCTGGTTTTGTCTTTGCCGGCGCGGATCTGCGCATACGCTCCCCGGACGCGGCCAAGGCGGCACGTCAGGTCCGCTGGCGACCGAGCCGCCAGCGACGCGAACAACGGGCGTCCGGGCAACGCGTGCCGACCACGCTCCGCATGCTGTCTGTGTCCATGCGACGGCAGCTATCAGGCAAGGCGCGCGAGCCATTGCCAGGTACAGTGACCCGGAGGTGGCGCAGAGGTGCGCACGCTCTTTATGCGAAGTGCTGCCGCTGTGTCTCTCTTCGGTGTCAGCCTGGAATCATGCGCAAGTGGGATCCGCTGAACTCCGCCCAACACGAACTGCTCAAGCGCGTCGGTGCGGGGGCAGACCTCAGCGCCGCCGCTGATCTGCCGTACCGGCAGTCGGCGTACGCGCTGAGCAACCGCGGGCTGGTGACGGTCAGCAAACGCGGCGGAGTGTTCCGGGCGTCGATCACCGACGCCGGACGGTTCCGCCTCGAGCACGGCCATCATCCGGATCGCCCGGAACCGGCGCCCCGACAGCAGCCGACCGCCGGCCGCCGGACTGCGAGCGTCCCCCGTCCTGGCGCCGCCCCCAAGCCGCTCGCTCAACCGGAGTCTTCACGCCTTTCCGGACCTACGGCGCCTACCGGCGCCCGTATCAGGGGCGCGACACCAGCTGCCGCACGGGATCTGGTCGACCGGGTCAAAGCGGCCGGGGGCACGCTGCGCATCGAGGATCCGGACGCTGAAACGCGGGCCGCTTTGCGCCGAACCATCAACCTGGCCAAACGCGCAGGATTGGTGCCCAAGGGGCATCATCTGCGGCACACCGGCCGGGACAGCGGGACGCTAGTCATCCAGCTGGCCGAGGACGCGCATCCCGACGAGACCTCCTGGAACCGGGAGCGGCTCAGCCGCAGCCGCGTCATTACCGAAGTCGGTGCCGTCGTTGCAGCCATGCGGAACGATCCGACCAAGTACCCGGTGTCCGAGGAGGTGCTACCCCGCGCGCTGGAGGTACTTCGACTGGTCGCGGACGAGGCACAGGAACGGGGCCACCGACTGTCGGTGCCACGGAAGCGCAAGCACCCGACGCCGATCCTGAACGTCAACAACTACCAATGCGAGTTGGTGTTCGTTGAAGAGAAGGACAAAGTCCCACACGTGTCCACGGCGGAGGAACGACGTCGGCAACGGCGCTTCAGCTGGGAGCGGCTACCCGAGTTCGATCACGTCCCGTCCGGGCGTCTGAGGCTGGAAGCGCGGGCCGACGCGTACACGACCACACCTGCCCACCAATGGGCCGACACCAAGCGGCACCCACTCGAGAAGCAGGTCGGCACACTCTTCAACGACCTTGAAGCCGCGGCCGAAGCCAAGCACCAGGCTCATCTCGCGTGGCTCAAGAAGCACGAGGAATGGCTTGAGCGGCAACGGCGCGAGGACCAGGCTCGACAGGCCGGCTGGGAAGAGGCCATGCGCAAGGCGCGCAAGAAGGCCACAGTCGCTCATCGCCGCGAGGCGTTCGGGAACGCGCTCGAAGCCTGGCACACCGCTATGGAGATACGCGCACTGTGCAACGCCTTCGAAGAACGCGCCGCGCACTGCACGGAGTCGGATCGCTCGGACACGCTCCGGCAATGGATCGCCTGGGGACGCCGCCAAGCGGACCGCCTCGATCCCACGTCGGAGTCGGGGCTCGAGTGCACGCCGTTCGACTTCGAACCGGGCCCTGACGACCTGCGCCCGCACCTGGGCGACTGGAGCCCGTACAAGGCCGAGCGTGAGTATCGAAGTCAGCCGACACCTCGGCCGGCTGTCGAGGATGCGCCAACCGAGAACTGGTTTGCACGGCGTCGCTCACAATGGTGGAGGCGATGACGCGTTGGCACCGTGGCTGTGTTGCGGCGTGTGGCCACGAGGCCCCGGAGGGGTGATGGCCCGGGCCCTGCCGTTCGTCGCAGTATTGCGGACGCGTGGGCTTCGCTGAGCTGCGTCGTCGGGATCACCAGCGGCGGAGTCGCCTACCCGACTTTGGAGGCATTCCTCGGGACAGGTCGCCGTGATCCGGCATCGACGCGGCAAGCCCAACGAGCACATGGCAGCCCGCGCCCGCCGCCGCCACCGCACGCGTGCGAGGGCCAGCTGCCGAAGATGGTCCCCTGGATCGACCCTCAGGCCGACGCTGTCAGAGAACCGCGTGCGACACCACTCACGCGGTGCGTGTTCTCGCGCCGGAGATCTGTCACGAGCGTTCTGGCCTTGCCGGCCCCGATGTGGAGTCTCTTTCGTAGTGTCTCCGCGGAGATGGGTCGGTGATGGCTCGCCCAATGCAGAGCATCCTCCCGGCGAGCCTGCTCCAAGAGCCGGGAAGTGTTCGTCGTACCGCCGTTCACCACCACGAATTCTTGTGGATCCAGGCACCACGAACCATCGCCGCCAACGGGAGACTCCGTGCGGGCCGGAGGTAGAGCACTCGCCGGCGTCGACTGGTCCGGCACCGGGGCCAGTTGTGAGTTTTGCGGCTTCAAGTGCTGGAGCAGCCCCGGACCCACCTCTGACCAGCCGATCAAGAGCAACGGCCCGACCGCGTCGAAAGCAGCCTTGCCGTACTGCCCGGCGATGACCGGTTCGGCCACGTTCAGGGCGAGGGTGATCATGCTTGAGGAAGACCAGTTATCGCCTCGCCGGGCGCAGTTGCTCGGGTGGAGCTTCGGTGAGTGCGAGGTGTCGGACGGCGAGGAGCAGGCCCAGGATCGACAGGTCCACGGCCGGGGCAACGAGCGGTGCCACCCAAGGCGTTACCTCAAGGCGCAGCGCAAGCGCCCAGACGTTTCCGAAGCCGAAGAGGAAGGTGAGGCCGATGACGGCGCCCATGATCCAGGTGACGGCGCGTAGGGGTGAGGACGCCTGAGTGTTCACAGGGCCGTTCATGGCCGGCTCCACGGCTGGGCGAGGTTCACGCCTGTGGGTGACGCGCCATCGCAGATGGCAGCGCTAGCGTGGGACGCAGCAACGGGTGCGAAGGATCCGCTCAGGTGGAGCGGTTGGGGATATGGGTCGAGTCCCCCCTCGGACACACATCATTGCCCCACGATCCTTGGTTTCGGGGCTGCGTCGATCGGCACCCGTGCATGGCTTCGGCCGAGGCGGGTGTTCGTCGTTGACGGGGTCTGTGGCTGTCGATCGCCTCCCGGTTCGCGGTACTCGGCGACCGCCGGGGTGTCGTCGATCGAGTCGCCCGTCCGCGCGGGATCGACCGAGGCGGAGACCGCGGGATTCGCGGCGGGCGTGGGCTGCGGAGGCGCTGCGCCCCGGGCTGAGGGGGCTTCCCGCGGTGCCCGTACCCTGATCGCGGCGCGGCCGCGATGGGCGCTCGAACCACTACCGGGGGATTCACCGTGGAAGGTCTGCTCCTCGACGGCCGCTACCGCTGCGTCGTGTGTATCGGCAGCGGTGGGATGGGCGATGTGTGGCGTTGCCGCGACGAGCGCATCGGGCGGGATGTCGCGGTCAAGCTGCTGTCGTACGCCGCGAACCCCGGCGGCGCGCCCGACCGCTTCGAGCGCGAGGCGCGCATCGTGGGTGCGCTGGGCAGCCCGGCGATCGTGACCGTGCACGATTTCGGGCGGGCCGAGGTCGGCGGGCGGATGACGCCCTACCTGGTGATGGAACTGCTCGCCGGCACCGCGCTGAATGCCCGTCTCATGACCGGAGTTCCGGTGCCGGTCGCCGACGTGGTGGCCTGGGGCAGCGCGGTGTGCACCGCGCTCGAACACGCGCACGCGCGCGGTGTGGTCCACCGCGACATCAAACCCGCCAACGTGTTCCTGTGTACCGACGGGTCGGTCAAGGTACTCGACTTCGGCATCGCCCGAATCGTCGAACCGGACGCCGGGCACACGCCGATGACGGTTACCGGCGCGATCCTGGGCACCCCGCACTACATGTCCCCGGAGCAGGCGCGCGGCGAGAAGGCGGACCACCGCAGCGACCTGTACTCACTGGGCTGCCTGCTGTACGCCCTGGTCGACGGGCGGCCGCCGTTCCACGCCGAGTCCATGTACGGCATCGCCATGCAGCACTTGACCGCGCTGCCCAGTCCACCGGGTCCGGAACGGCGGGGGCTGCCGGAGGACTTGCGGCAGCTGATTCTCGCGTTGCTGGCCAAGGCGCCCGAGGACCGGCCGCAGAGCGCGGTGGAGGTACGTGAACGCCTCGCTGCCCTCGGGACCGACAGCAGGGCCGAGGATGGTGTCCCGGGCGGTATCCCGGCCCCTCCGCGCATGCCTCCGATGATGCTCCCTGCCCCTGTCTTGCCCGGCTCGCCGCCCGCACCCGCACCGGCGCCCGCGCCCGAGAAGCCGGCAGCCCCGCGCCGCAAGTTCGTGATCGGCGCTGTCGCGGCCGTTGCCGCGACGGCACTTGCGATCGTTCTCCCCCTCCAGTGGGCGGACGGCGACGACTCGGGGAACAAAAGCGAGGGCGCCGCAGGCAGTCGGTTGGGTTCGAGTACGCCCCCCGGTGCCGGCCCGAACGCGAAAAGGGACTCGACCGCACCCCCTGCCTCACCCGCCGGCGGATCCGGGTCGAGAGCCGACGCGGTCCCCGCCACCTCCGCGGAAGCCGAGACCCGCGAGGCGACCGTCCCGCTCATGTCGCAGATCCGGGCGACGGACCCCTGCGCGATGCTCGACCGTGAGTTCCCGAAGCGTTTCGGCTCGGTCGTCGTCGAGACGACACGCCAGGCCCAGAAGTTCACCGAGTGCCAGATCGTGGCGAGCAACGGCGGTGCGACCGACCTCAGTGTGCGGTTCCGGGTCGAGTTGGGCGTCCCGCTCACCGCCGAGGAACGCGCCAAGCTGACCCCCGTCCCGGTGGACGGCGTCGCGCTCTTCCAGGAGCAGGCGTCCGCGTCGGCCAACACCTGCACGGTCACCCTCCCCTTCGGGGACACCGGGTTCGGGGCGGCGGTGCAAGTCAACCGGCACTACCCCAACAAGGGATCGGACCAGGCACCGTGGGCCGAGGGCTGCGCGACGGCCAAGTCGTACGCGGTCCTCATCGCCCCGAAGGTCACCAAACTGGCGCCGCGCGCGACGGCCCCGACCGGACACACACTCATCGGCAAGGACCCGTGCAACTCGATCGACGCGTCGGCTCCCAAAGTCCAGGGCTGGACGTACCGGGGCACCAGCCGCAACCTGCCCTACCGCTGCTCGATCGATCTGGTGAACGGCGACTCGACCTACACCGTCGCGATCACCTACAAGCGTGACGCCGAGCAGGTGGCCTCGGACTCCAAGCCGATCTCGGTGCGCGGCATGAACGGCATCGAACTGTCCGACGCCAAAAGGACATCGTTCTGCATCGCGTCGCTGACCTACGTCCGCGAGACATCCGCCACGGCGTGGGACGCCCAACTCGTCAGCGTGGACGTCAGCCAGGAGTCGAACAAGGGCAGCGCCACGCTGGACACCTGCGCCCTGACCGACACCGTCCTCACACTGGTGACCGACTCGCTCGGCGGCTGAGCCACCACGCTGCCTCCCGCGCGAGCAGCGCATCGTTCGGGGCCGCGGTGGGGACCGCGATCGTCACCGCCGTCCTGTGTGCGATCGGACCGCCCGTACTACTCGGTCGCGCCCTTGGGCGCCGCGCCGCAGAGGCGCAGGGCGCCGGCCAGGCACAGGGCTTCCGCCTCGTCGGCCGCCAGGCGTTCGCCGGCGATCTGTGCCACGGCGGTGTGTTGGAGGCCGAAGATGGCTGCGGCGAGCCAGGCGGCGGGGAGGGCGGGGTCGAAGTCGCCGGTGTGCTGGCCGCGTTGGATGAGGCGTTCCAGGCGTGGGGGCCCGAAGTCGTGGGGGTCGTCGTCGGGTCGCGGGATCTGGGTCGCGGTGGCGTTCAGCAGGAGGGAGTCTATTCGGGCGGCACGCGCCGCCGGCTCGACATCGCCGCGGGCCTGATCACCACTCCCGACCTGCTGTTCCTCGACGAGCCGACCACCGGTCTGGACCCGCGCAGCCGCAACCGGGTGTGGGAACTGGTCCAGCGGGTCGCCGCCGCCGGAACGGCCGTGCTGCTCACCACCCAATACCTCGAGGAAGCCGACCGACTCGCCGAGCGGATCGCGGTCGTCGACCACGGGCGGATCGTCGCCGAGGGCACCAGCGCCGAGCTCAAGGCGCGCGTCGGCGCGGACACCCTGCACCTGCGGCTCCTCGACGGCGAACAGCGCCCGACGGCACGGCGGGTACTGGCCGAGGCGTTGGCGGGGACGGTCCGACTCGCCGCCGACCCACTGGCGTTGTCCATGCTGCTCGCCACCCCGACCGGAACCGCCGGCGCAACCGACGTGGGTCGCCGGGTCGGGTACGCCATGACCCGGCTCGCCGACGCCGGGGTCGGGATCGCCGACTTCTCCCTCGGCCGCCCCAGCCTGGACGAGGCCTTTCTCGCACTGACCGGCCGTACGGCAGGCCCGGCCGCCGACCACGAGGACGCGTGCACATGAGCATCCCCGCCACCGCGACGACGCCCACCGCATCGGGAGTCGACCCGATCGACGTGCTGCTCGCCGAGGGTCGCGAACGCCGCCGTGCCGGAGCGCTCACCGCCTCCGCCGCCTTCGGCGTGCGGGCCCTGTTCAAGCTCGGACACGATCCCAAGCAACTCGTGGACGCGGCCGCGATCCCGATCCTGTTCACCGTGTTGTTCACGTACCTGTTCGGCGGCGCCCTGAGCGGTTCGACCGGCGACTACCTGACCGACCTGCTGCCCGGCGTGCTGAGCATGAGCATCGCCGTCGTGACCATGTACGGCGGCGCCCGCCTCGCCCAGGACGTACGCAGCGGCGCCTTCGACCGCTTCCGCGCGCTGCCGGTCTGGCGCGGCGCCTTCGTCGTCGGCAGCCTGCTCAGCGACGCCGCCCGCTACCTGTTCGCGTCCGTGATCGTGGTGGGCCTCGGTCTGGCGATGGGCTACCGCCCCGACGGCGGAGCGCCGGGCGTACTCGCCGCGGTCGCTCTGGTCGTCTCTTTCGGACTCGCGTTGTCCCTGGTGTGGGCCGCGCTCGCGCCGGCCGTGCGCGACCCGGCCGTGGTCGTCGGCGTCGCCAACGCCGTACTCATGCCGCTCTCGTTCGCGAGCAACGTGTTCGTGCCGCCCAGCACCATGCCCGGCTGGCTTCGGGCGTTCGTCGACGTCAATCCGCTCAGCCATGTCGCGACCGCGGCCCGGGACCTGATGAACGACACCGGCGACACCGGCGCCGCGGTCGCCTGGTCCCTCGCCGCGACCGCCGTCATCGCCCTCGCCGCCGGCCCGATCACGCTGCGCCTGTACACCGGACAGGACTGAGCGGGCCGCGTGGCCCAGGACCCGCCACCGGCTTTTCGTTCGCCGATCGTCGAGGGGCTCGGGGGTGTCGTCGCGCTGTTCCGGTGGGCGTTCAGTGGCGCCGGGACGCGGCGGGGAAGGTGATGACGACCAGGAGGACGGCTGCGACGGTGATGAGCCGGTAGTCGGAGTCGTTCGCGGTGGCCGGCACCCCGGCGGCGAGAACCGGCACACCCGCCATCTGCACCATCGTCAGCAGCGGTAGGCGACGTCGTCGGTGTCTGTGACACGGGCGCCCGAGATCCGCGCGGCACGAGTTTTTTCGGCGGAGTTGTCACAGCCGCTCGGGGTGTCCGGTCTTAGCTGACGACCGGGCGCGGACAAAGTCCCGGCGAACAGGAGGGCCTGGCATGAAGATCGTGGTCATCGGAGGGACCGGCCTGATCGGCTCGAAGCTCGTGACGAAGCTGGGCGAGCACGGACACGAGGCGGTCGCGGCAGCGCCGAACACCGGCGTCGACACACTTACCGGCAAGGGGCTGGCCGAGGTCCTGGCGGGCGCGTCCGTGGTCGTCGACGTGTCGAACTCCCCGTCCTTCGAGGACGCCGCGGTACTGGAGTTCTTCACCACCTCCACCCGCAACCTGCTGGCTGCCGGGAAGGAGGCCGGCGTGGGCCACCACATCGCTCTGTCGGTGGTGGGCAGCGACCGGCGCCCCGACATCGGCTACTTCAGGGCGAAGATCGCCCAGGAGCAGCTGATCAGGGAATCGTCGATCCCGTTCTCGATCGTGCACGCGACGCAGTTCCACGAGTTCGCCCGGCGGATCGCCGACGAGGCGACGACCGGCAACGAGGTGCACATCGCGCCGGTGGCCTTCCAGCCGATCGCGGGCGACGATGTCGCGCGGAACGTGGGCAGGATCGCGGTCGGCACGCCGCTGAACACGATGATCGAGATCGCCGGCCCCACGCGGTACCGGATGGACGAGTTCTTCCGGAAGGCGTTGGCGACCTGGGGCGATCCGCGCGAGGTGGTCACCGACCCGCTTGCGCACTACTTCGGGGCCGTACCCGACGAGTCGACGCTCGTACCGGGTGACGGTGCCGTCCTCGGCGAGATCACCTACGAGGACTGGCTGAAGTCCGCCGCATAGGCGCCCGGCACGCCCGTGCCTGCCCCGGGGGATGCGGCGAAGCCGCCCACGCGCACCGCATCCCCCCGGTGCCGGAGACGAGCGCACCACCGACCACGACGGCGCCGCATCCGTCGTCATCGGCGGCGGGTCACCCGGTCGGCCCGGGGCCTCCGCCGCGCAGTCGTTCCAGGTCCGAGGCACGCACCTGGATGACGAACAGGGCGACCACCGCGGCGATCACCGCGAAGATCGCGGCCACCACGAAGGCCGCGGAGATGCCCGTGGTCAGCACCTGGTGACTCCACGGGGCGGGCAGTTCGCCCGTGCGCTCGAAGTTCGCCCGCTCGGCCGGGCTCGCCTGCGCGAGGAACTCGGGCACCTGTTCCTTGGCCTCGTTGCGGTTTGCCGTGCCGAAGACGGTGACCAGGATGGACAGTCCGAGCGATCCGCCCACCTGCTGCATCGCGTTCAGCAGGCCGGACGCCGCACCCGAGTCCCGGGCGGCGACGCCGGACACCGCCATCAGCGTCAGTGACACGAACTGCATGCCCATGCCCACGCCGAACACCAGCGTCGGCCCCAGGATGCTCCCGGCGTAGGTGCTGTGGATGTCGGTACGGGTGAGCCAGGCGAGACCGGCCGCCGCCAGGAGCGCGCCGACGACCATGAACGGTTTGGGTCCGAAACGCGGCAACAGTTGCGAGGTGACGCCCGCGCCCACCGCGATCACCGCGCTGATCGGCAGGAACGCGAGACCGGCCCGCAGCGGGCTGAAGCCCAGGATGTCCTGCACGAACAGGGTCAGGAAGAAGAACATCCCGAAGATCGCCGCGGCCAGGCACAACATCATGCCGTAGGTGCCCGCCCGGTTGCGGTCGGCGAACATCGCCAGCGGAGTGATCGGCTGCCGGGAGTTGCGCTCGATCACGAGGAACAGCGCGAGCAGCACCACGGCCGCCCCGAACGCGGCCAGCGTCAGGGCGTCCCGCCAGCCCTCCTGCGCGGCGCGGATGAAGCCGTAGACGAGCGAACTGATCCCGAGCGTGGAGGTCAGTGCGCCGAGCAGGTCGAAATGGCCCGGATGTCGCTCGGACTCGCGGATGTAGCGCGGGGTGGCCAGGGCGATGAGGACGCCGATCGGCACGTTGACGAAGAACACCCACCGCCAGTCCAGCCACTCGACCAGGATTCCGCCGGCCAGCAATCCGATCGCGCCGCCGCCTGCGGAGACCGCGGCGAACACGCCGAAGGCCCGGTTACGGGCCGGGCCCTCGGCGAAGGTGGTCGTGATCAGCGCGAGCGCGGTGGGCGAGGCGATCGCGCCGCCGACCCCCTGGATCGCTCGGGCGGCCAGCAGTTGCGGGGCGCTTTGCGCGAATCCGCCGAGCAGCGAGGCGAGGGCGAACAACAACACACCGAAGATGAACACCCGCCGCCGGCCCAGGATGTCACCGGCCCGCCCACCGAGCAGCAGCAGGCCGCCGAAGGTGAGCGTGTAGGCGTTGAGCACCCAGGACAGGCTGGTGGTGGAGAACTCCAACGAGCGCTGGATGTGCGGCAGGGCGATGTTCACGATGGTGATGTCCAGGACCACCATCAACTGACACGAGGCGATCACCGCGAGCGCGGCGCCACTGCCGCCGCTTCGCTGGGAGGCCGCGGCGGTCTGCGAGGGTGACGCGTACGGTTTCGCCATGATGGGTCCTGCGGTCCTGCGCTGCCGGGGCCGCGTCCCTGCGGCGCCGTCCGGCGGGAGGGGCGGCGGGCCGCCCACGCGGGCGGTGTTCCCGCCCACTCGTTCGACCGTAAGCCCGGACCCGCACCCGCACCACCCGGCGGGCCGTCGCCGCGTCGGGTATCGCCGGTCGGATCGCCGCCCGGGTCCCGGTGCGGCGCAGCCGCCTCGCCGGCGGGTCGGTACGGGGAGGAAGGCCGGGATCTCGGTGGCCCCGCCCCTGCTCCCGGGCCACCCGGTGGAGGTGCCGGCCCACCGCCGGGTCATGCGCCCCGGGCCGAACGGCGGGGAGACGCCTTCGCCGTGCGCCGCGCCCCCCGGGCCCGCTTCGTCCGAGCCACCGCGCGGGCGTGACCCGCGCGGTGGCCGGCGAAGTAGGGGGGTCAGGCCGTCTTCGGGGTGGCGCGTACGCCCATGTGGATGAACCGGGAGCCGTCCGCGAGTTCGTAGAAGACCACGTTGTCCCACAGCGGGCTGCCCTCGCGGCGGCCCACGAAGGTGGTCGCGTCGACGGGTACCAGGTCCCAGTGCATGTCCGGCGAGATGTCGGCCAGCGCGCCGGTGACCTCGATGTGCAGGTGCAGCTTGCCGTCGTCGTTGACGCTCACCTTGGCGAGGCAGCCCACCCGCTCGTACGTCCCGACGTACCCGGTGACGTCCACGTCCACCGGGGTCTCGGGCGGGCCGAGCTGCTCCGGCATCTCGATGTCCGCGAGCGCGGCGAACAGCTCGCGGCCCAGCGCGCGTTGGATCGCCCCGGAGTCGCCGCCGTTGACCAGCAGGCAGACCACGGTGCCGGTGTCCGGCACGACCCAGAGCATCGCGGACTGGCCGATGGTGTTGCCCGCGTGCAGGATCACCCGGTGCCCGGACCACTCGTCGAGGATCCAGCCGATCCCCCACTCCGGCGCGAGCGTGTACGGGTTCGGCAGGCGCACCTGCGGCACGGTCATCTCGCCCGGCGCGGCCAGCAGTTCGGTGCCCAGGTGGGCCCGGCCGAACTCGACCACGTCGCTCGCCCGCGCACAGATCAGCCCGGCGGGCCCCATCGACCGCGGCAGGCCCCAGACCGGGGTCGGGTTGCCGTCCTCGACGTGCCCGGTCGCCGCGCCGAAGCGCAGCACGTCCTCCGGCAGCGTCCAGGTGTGCGTCAGGCCCAGGGGCTCGCATATCTGCTCGCGCAGCGCCTGGTCCCAGGTCTTGCCGGTCAGCCGCTCGATGATCCGCCCGGCGATCACGAAGCCGGAGTTGCAGTACGAGAACGACTCCCCGATCGGGTGGATCTGGGTCAGCTCGGCGCAGGCCGCGAGGTACTTCTCCAGACAGTCGTCGCCGCGCCCGGTGTCCGTGAACAGGTCGCCGTCGATGCCGGAGGTGTGCGTCAGCAGGTGCCGCACGGTCACCGTCTTGGTCACCTCGGCGTCGACGACCTTGAACTCGGGGAGCAGATCGACGACCGGCGTGTCCAGCGTGAGCCGGCCCTGCTCGACGAGCAGCATCAGCTGGGTCGCCGTCCAGACCTTGGAGACCGAGCCGATCTGGAACAGCGAGTCGGTGGAGACCGGCGTTCCGGTGTCCTTGTTGAGCACTCCGGCGGCGAAGGAGTGCACCTCCCCCTCGTGCAGAAACGCCAGGCTCGCGCCCGGCACCTCGTATTCGGCGATCAGCTCGACGAGGCGGGCATTCCAGTACGCGGGTTCGACGGTTGCGGTCATGGGACCTCTTTCGCAAGTGGGCCGGGCGGCGTACCGGCACGCTACGCCGACGAGGCCCTCCGGCTCATGGCCGTGACGACGAACCCGAGGGCGACCCTTGGTGCGAACGCACAAGTGCCCGCATCCCGCCACGGGCGCACCACGAGCGCGCCGCCACGAGGTCACCGCCGCGAACCCGTCGGCGTCAGCGCGTCGCGGTGGTGTGACCGACCCGGACCAGGCCGGATTCGTACGCCACCACCACGGCCTGGGCACGGTCCCGAAGCGCCAGCTTGCCCAGCAGCTCGCTCTCGTACCGCGCGACCGTCGGGCCGTCGATCCGCATCGCCTCGGCGATCTCGCCGCCTGCCCTGCCCGCGGCAATCAGGCGCAGCAGCTCGATCTCCACCGGGCTCAGGTGGGTGAGCGCGGCGGGCACGGCCCTCGCCCCCGGCTCCCCCGTCGAGCCACCGACCGGCTCCCCGGCCGACCCACCGCCCGACCGCGCAACGGGCTCGGCCACCTGCCGCACAACGGGCTCGGCGACCGTCCCCGCGCCCGACCCACCGACCGGCCCCACAACCGGCTCGACGACCGGTTCCACAGCCGCCACCGGGATGCTCGCCGCGACCCGGAATCCACCGCCCGCGACGTGCCCCGCCTCGAACGACCCGCCGTGCACCGCCACCCGCTCGCGCATCCCCAGCAGCCCGTGCCCACCGCCGGTCGTCGCGTAGCCCCCGCCGTCACCGCCGCGGCTGCCACCGTCGTCACGGATCTCGATGGCGACCGCATCCGGCAGGTACTCCAGTCGCACCTGCGCCATGGCCCCGCTGCCGGCGTGCTTGCGGGCGTTGGTGAGCGCCTCCTGGGTGATCCGGTACAGCGCGAGGCCGACCGGCAACGGCAACTCGCGGCGCGTGCCGATCACCCGGAGCTCGGTCGGCAGGCCGGCCAGGCAGGATTCGGCGATCAGCCGGTCGAGGTCGTCGACGCCGGGCTGTGGGGCCGAGGGCGCGGTTTCCGGATCCTTGTCGCTGCGCAGGACGCCGAGCAGCTGGCGCATCTCGTCCAGCGCGACCCGACCCGATGCCTCCAGCGTGAGCAGCGCGCCGCGCGCGGCGTCGAGGTCGCGTTCCAGGCTGGCCCGAGCGCCGCCGGACATCAGATGCATCGTGGTGATGTGGTGCGCCACGATGTCGTGCAGTTCGCGGGCGATCCGCCGGCGCTCCTCGGTCAGCGCACGCTCGGCCAGCAGCTCGCGGTTGACCTCGACCTGGCCCTGCCAGTGCCGCACCGCCACGCTCGCGCCCACGACCAACACGGTCGCCACGAGATCGCCGCTGGCGCTGAAGAAGAGCGGCACGTCCGCGTCGGGGTACCCGGACGTCTGTGCGGCCATGGTGAGCACCGCGGCCGCGGCGACCGTCCTGGGCCGGCAGGACAGCCCGACGGTGTACAACGCGACCGCCAAGGTGAAGCCGAAGCGTTGCCCGATGTCGCTGTACAGGTTCAGACCCACCTGGAGGACGAGCACCAGCAGCAGCACCCGGACCGGAGCGCGCCGACGCGCGATCAGGCACAGCGCCGACGCGACCAGGAACGCGATGTTGCCCGCCGTCTCGCCGGGCCCGGGACCGCGGACGGTGACCGCGTAGCCCAGCAGGTCGACGGCCATCGCCACGACCACGACGAGAATGTCCGCCCGGCTGGGGCTCCCGAAGGCCCGGCGCATGCGGGGTGCCGCGGATGCTCCCCATGCTCCGGCGGAATGCGTGGCGGAAAGATCACGGCCGGTGATCGCCTTGCCGAGCGTGGCCATGGACTTGGGCCCGAAGCCCATCCAGGGCCTCCTTCCATGGGGAACGGCGTGCCAGTATTCCACCGTGGCGATCATTGGTCGAAGCGCGCAAATCGCCCCACCCGCCACGATGGCCCACGCGCACGAACCGACCGCCCCCGACACGCCGGCCACCGGCCCGGCGCGAGGGTCGAAGCGCGCGAACCCACCGCCCCCGATGCGCCGACCCCGACCTGCTCAGGCCCTCCCGTCCGCTCCGTCACCGCCATGGAGCCCACGCTTGGCCGCCCCGATCGGGTCCGTCCCGGCCGTGCTCGTCGCCGCGAACCGCATGGTCGCCCGCTCGGGTGTGGTGTACCGCTCCCACGCGGGCAGCCCGGCGTGATTCGGGTCGCCGGTGCGTACGAACGCGATCCAGGCGTCGTGCATCGCCGTGCCCAGCTCGTCCAGGATCTGCGGCTCGACTCCGGCCAGGAACGGCGCGTGTGCCCAGCGATCCGCGTTGCGGAAGGTGAAGGGCAGCTCCAGACAGTGCGCCGCGCCGAGCCGGCCCTCGTACGCGGGGGTCGCGTAGTCGAACTGGTAGACCCGGATCGGCCGCCCCTGCTCGGCGCGCGCCTGTGCGAGGGCCGCCCCCGGCAGTCGGAACAGCTCGTCGGAGACCAGGTCGGTCAGCAGTCCGAGCGGGTCGGCATCCGGGCGCTCGGCCGCGAAGATCCGGTACGCCTCGCCCGCTCGCGCGCCGAACGACTCGGCGAAGCGCGCCCGGACCTGCTCGGCGGTGGCGTTCGCGTACATGTCGTTCGCGCCGAACGCGAAGCCCGCCTCGTCGGCCGTCCAACCGAGCAGGATGTCCAGATCCGGATCGCCCTCCCCGTCGATCAGTGCCGCCAGCGGGTGCCGGGTCATGGTCGAGCCGTCGATCAGCGGCAGGAACGGCACCGGCCACCGCCCCCAGCGGGCCTGCACACCGAACATCGCGATCGTGGCCTCGACCAGCCGCTCCCACGGCAGCGCCCGCAGCTGCGCGATGTCGGCGACGCCGGCTACGTCCAGCAGCGCGTCCGTGGTGCGCAGCGACCGGGCCCGATCGGGCGTGGTCACGCCGAACGGCGGGCTCTGCAGGATCGCGCGCCGGAAGAGACCGCGCCCCTCGGGGTGCACGGCCAGTGCCGCCGTGGAGAAGGCGCCGCCCGACTGGCCGGCGACGGTGATGTGCTCCGGGTCGCCGCCGAAGGCCGCGATGTGTTCGCGGACCCAGCGCAGTGCGGCGAGCTGGTCGGTCAGCCAGAAGTTGCCGCACTCCTCCTCGGCGCCGAGGAGGAGGTGGCCCAGCGCGCCGATCCGGTAGGAGATGCTCACCACGACCAGGTCGCCGTCGCGCGCGAAGGTGTCGCCCGCGTAGATCGGCAACGTGCCGGAGCCGCTGACGAAGCCGCCGCCGTGGATCCAGACCAGGACCGGGCGGCGGGCGTCGTCCGGGCCCGGGGTCCAGACGTTGAGGGTGAGGCAGTCCTCGTCGAACGGCGGCGCACCGTGGCCACCGAGCACCGCGTCGACCCGCCCGATCTGCGGCGCGCTCGGCCCGTACGCGGCCGCGTCCCGCACGCCGTCCCACCCCGGATGCGGCCGGGCCGGATGCCAGCGCAGGTCGCCGACCGGGGCGGCCGCGTACGGGATGCCGCGGAACACCGCGAGGCCGTCCTCGGTGCGACCGCGCAGCGTGCCGGCAGGCAGCTGCACGAGGGGGTCGCGGTCGCCCCGGCCCGGTGTCACGTCGCCGAGTCCGCGCCGACGGAGGAGGCACCCGAGGATGCGGCCGGGGCGTCCGCGAACTTCCCGGACAGCAGGTGGCCGGCGCCGGGCGCGAAGGCGGGCAGGTCCAGCGCGCGCAACATCTGGTGCACGGTGCACACCGCGGCCGAGACGACCGGCTTGCCCAGTCGCTGCTCGGCCTCCTCGATCGCGGCCAGCGACGGCATCTGCACGCACGCGGACAACACCACGGCGTCCGCGTCCGCGTATTCGAGCCGCTCGGCGATGCCCGGCAGGCGCAGCGGGTCGTGCGCGGCCACGTCGAGGTTGTCCGGGATCTCCAGCGCCTCGAAGTCGAGCACCTCGATGCCCTCGTGGCCCAGGTACTCCACGACGGTGCGGGTGAGCGGCAACATGTACGGCGCGACCAGGGCGACCTTGCGCGCGCCGATCGTGTGCAGCCCGTGCACGAGCGCGCCGGCGCTGGTGACCACCGGCGCGGGTGCGTTGTTCTCGACGGTCCGGCTGTGCAGCCGCTCCTCGGACACCCGGTGGTAGCCCAGGCCCATGCTCATGATCGCCACGAGGCACGCGTAGCCGAGCACGTCCACCCGCGCGTCGGAGAGTTCGACGGCGCAGCGGTCGGAGTCGGCGTCCATCGCCTTGAGTTGCTCGGGGGTGACGTGCGTCATCCGCATCCGACTGGAGTGGAACGTGAAGCGCTCCGGCGCGACCGTCTCGCGCGCCCGCAGGATCGCGGGTACCTCGGTTTCCATCGTGACGTTCGAGCTCGGCACGATCTGGCCGATGCGGTAGGGGTGTTGACGCACGGAGGTCCTCCTGCTGAATACCGGAAACGAGGGTGGGGGCGAGCCGCGCGTCAGCGGGCGTCGATCACCGGGTTGGACAGGGTGCCGATCCGCTCCACGGTCGCCTCGACCACGTCGCCGGGGCGCAGGTACTGCGGGGGGACCTGGGCCGCGCCGACCCCGGACGGGGAGCCGGTGGAGATCACGTCGCCCGGCTCCAGGGTCATCCCGGAGGAGATGTCGGCGATCAGGCGCGGGATGTCGAAGAGCATGTGCCGGGTGTTGGACTTCTGCTTGACGTCGCCGTTGACCCGCAGCGACAGGTCCAGCGCCTGCGCGTCCGGGATGTCGTCGGCGGTGACCACCGCGGGGCCGAACGGGGCGTAGGAGTCCTGGCCCTTGGAGAAGAACCACTGCCCGGAGCGGCGCTGGTCGCGGGCGCTGATGTCGTTCATGATGCTGTACCCGAACACGTGGTCCCACGCGTCGGCCTCGCTCACCTTGTAGGCGGTCCGGCCGATCACGACGGCGAGTTCGCACTCCCAGTCGAGCTGCTGGGTGAGGTTGCCGTTGTGCAGGATGGGTGCGCCGGGGCCGGTCACGGCGGTGGCGGGCTTGCCGAACAGCACCGGGCGCTCGGGGAGTTCCTTCGCGGTGTCCAGGGTGCGGTTGGATTCGGCCACGTGCTCGACGTAGTTGAGCCCGATGCCGATGATCTTCCCGGGCCGCAGCGGCGCCAGCAGCCGCACGTCGGCGCTCGCGTGCAGGGCGTCGGCGGGTCGGCCGGCCGGGTCGCCGCTCAGCAGGTCCCGTGCGGTGTCGAACGCCTCGGCGCCCGCGCGGATGAACGAGAGCAGGTCGCCGGGGAGTTCGGTGCCCGAGGCGGCGGCGAGTGCCACGAGGTCGATCACGTGGGCGCCGTCCTCGGCGCCCAGGCGGGCCGACGAACCGTCGACGGTGTAGGTGACCAGGCGCATGGGGGTGTCCTCACTGTCCGTGCGTCCGGGCGGCGCGGTCGCGCCGCCCGGGTCGTCGTGGGTGTCGCACATCGTTGGATCGACGATCGGGCGCCCGGGCGCGCCGATCGGGGGATCACGGGGTCGGCTGGTGTCCGTCGTTGTCGACGTACGCCTCTTCGCGGTGGAAGCCGAGCGAGCGCATCACCGGGAAGTCGTTGAACGAGAACAGCACCGCGTCCTCGGATGCGTCCAGGTTGGCGTGTTCGTGCCAGGCCCAGGCCGGGACCGCGAAGACGTCCCCCTCGTGCCATTCGAAGCGCTGCCCGCCGACGATCGAGACGCCGTGGCCCTTGGCCGCGGTGTAGACGACCGAGCCGGTGTGCCGGTGGGCCCTGGTCGCCTGTCCGGCGCGCAGGAGTTGGATGTGCGCGCTCATCGTCGGCATCACCGAGCCGCCGGTGACGGGGTTGGTGTACTCCATGATCACGCCGTCGTACGGCGAGCCCTCGCTCGCCTTCGCCAGGTCGAGCAGGGCCTGGTAGGTGGGCTCCCACGGCCAGGCCAGCAGCGGCGAATACGGCCGGGTCCACCGTTCCGTGCCGTAGGGCACCAGGTTGCCGCCGTAGGTGAGGACCGAGCTGTTCACCACCTTGCCGGGCACCTGGTACACATCGGGGTGTACTTCGTAGAAGCCCGCGTCCAGCGCGTTGACCAGCGGGATGTCCAGGCCGTCCTGCCAGATCACCGGCGCGTCGTCGGACTCGTTGCCGTGCTCGTGCCAGGTCCCGTTCGGGGTGATCGCGAAATCGCGGGCACCGACCTTGAGCTTCTCGCCGTCCACGATGGTCCAGGCGCCGGTGCCCTCCAGCACGAATCGCAGTGCGGCGGCCTGGTGGCGGTGTGCGGTCATCGACTCGCCCGGCCCCATGATCTGGAGTCCGGTGTAGAGCAGGCCCGCCGCCGCGCTGACGTCCCGGCGCCCGGGGTTGACCAGCATCACCACGCGGCGGCCCGCGTCGTCCGCCTTGACCAGATCGAGCGCCTTGCGCACCAGCGGGCGCAGTTCGGCGTAGCGCCACAGGGTGGGTACCGACTTGGGCTGTGGGTACCACGGCTCGATCTCGTTCGCCACGGTCCACAGCGCCCCGGCCTCACGTTCGGCCAACTCGGCGTAGTAGGCGCTCAGTTCCGGGGTGTCGGTGACGCGGGCCCGGCCGAGCATGTTGTCGTCCTGGGTGGTCATTTCTCCTCCTCGGGGGCAGGTGCGACGGGCGTGGGGGCGTTCTCGTGGCTGAACGTGATCGGCGATCGGGGCCGGTTGTCCACGTTCAGCCGGAAGATGTCGAAGCGGTTGTAGTGGCCGACGATGTCGTGCATCTGCTTGGGCTGGATGCACTTGGCGAGGTCGATGTCGGCGTAGACGATGCCCTCGTCGTCGATCAGCGGTTCGGTGACCGGGCGGCCGTCCGGACCGAAGATGCCGGACAGCGCGCTGCGTTCGCGGCCGAGCTGTTTGCGCACCTCGGCGTCGTCGCCGGCGATGGCGTCGACGATCTCGGGCGAGATGGTCGAGCACGCGACGACGGAGAACACCTTGCCCTCGAAGCTGTGCGCGGCGGTGCGCACCGCGATGGCGTCCGCCATGTCGTAGTCGGCGGGTGCCACCGGCAGTGCGATGTAGCTTGCCGCGTGTACGAGTTCGCCTTGGGCGAGCAGGGTGAAGCGGGCCAGCGTGTTGGTGTTCTCGCCACAGGCGAGCACGCCGAGCGGGCCGATCCCGGTCGGGTGCACGCGCAGCGAGCTGCCGTCGCCGCCGGTCCAGGTCAGCTTCTCCGCCCAGGTGGGCACCAGCTTGCGGTGGACGCCGATCAGTTCGCCGTCCGCGTCGATGGTCAGCATGGTGTTGTAGAGCACGCCCATGCTGTGCGGGCCGCGCTCGTTGACGCCGATCACCACCACGGCGCCGGCCGCCCGGGCGGCGGCGCGCAGCGCTTCCACGTGCGGGCCGGGCACGTCGACCGAGGAGCGGTACAGGCGTTCGAACCAGGGCGAGCCCTGGACCGGATTCATCGTCCAGTTCCAGTACGGATACCCGGGCACGAACACCTCGGGGAAGACGATCAGCTCGGCGCCGTTGGCGGCGGCCTCGCGAATGAGGTCGACCGCCTTGGCCACGGTGGCGGCCGCGTCCAGGTAGACCGGCGCGGCCTGCACGGCCGCGGCCTTGAACCTGGGCGGGTTGTCGCGCTGTTCGCCGGTCAGCACGATCGGCGGGGTGGGATTGTCCATGTCGGGCTCCTCGTGGTCCGGGTCAGCGCCGGCCGGGTGCGGCCACCAACGGGGAATGGTGCTCCGGCCGCCAGCGCCGCGGCACCGCTTCGACGCTCTCGCGCAGCAGGTGCAGCCGCGGCGGCACCCGGTCGCTGCCCGCGCCGGGCGGCTTGCGGCTGCCCGGACGCCATGCGCTCGGCCAGGGCGCGCCGGGCCCGGAGTAGCCCTGTTCGGCGGCGGCGTGCAGCGTCCACATCGGGTCGTACAGGTGGGCACGGCCCACCGCGCACAGGTCGGCGCGGCCCGCCAGCAGGATCGAGTTGACGTCGTCGTAGGTGGAGATCGCACCGACCGCGATGGTCGGCACGCCGGTTGCGTTGCGGATCAGGTCGGCGAACGGGGTCTGGTAGCCGCGGCCGTAGGCGGGCCGCTCCCGCGGCACCACCTCGCCGGAGGACACGTCTATCGCGTCCGCACCGGCCGCCGCCAACGCCCGGGCGATCGCGACCGCGTCGTCCTCGGTGGTGCCGCCCTCGGCCCAGTCGCTCGCCGAGATCCGTACCACCAGCGGCTTGTTCGTCGGCCACACCGCCCGCACCGCGGACAGCACCTCGATCGGGAAGCGCAGCCGCCCGGCGAGCGAGCCGCCGTATTCGTCCTCGCGCAGGTTGGTCAGCGGGGACAGGAAGCCGGACAGCAGATGGCCGTGGCCGTACTGGAGTTCGAGCGCGTCGAAGCCGGCCCGGTCGGCCCGCGCGGCGGCGGCGGCGAACGCCGCGGTGATCGCGTCCAGGTCCGTCCGGTCCGCCTCGCGCGGCCGGAAGTCGCTGTTCTCGTCCCAGGGAACCGCCGACGCGGCCACCGTCGGCCACCCGTTCGGGCCCAGCGGCACACTCCGACCGCCGGCGTCCGGCACGGTGGTCGCCGCGCGGCGCCCGGCGTGGCTGAGCTGGATGCCCAACAGCGGTCCGTCCGGCGCCTGTTCCTTGACCCGGGTAACCACCTCGCGCCACGCCGCCTCGTGCGCGTCCGACCACAGCCCCGGGCAGGCCTCGGTGGCCCGGCCGTTGGGCAGTACGGCCGTCATGCCCGCGAAGACCAGGCTCGCGCCGCCGAGCGCGAGCGCGCCCAGGTGCGCGGACTCGAACGGGCCCGGGAGTCCGTCGCGGGCGGCATATGTGGCCATCGGCGGCACCACCACCCGGTTGCGCAGCCGGACCGAACCCAGCCGGAAGGGCTGGAACATCGGCGCCGCGTCCACCCGGTCCGGCCGGCCGGCGGTGAACGCCGCGTCCACTCGGGCGACGAACTCGGGGTCGCGTTCGAGCAGGTTGGCGTGGGTGACCCGGCGGCTGCGGGTGAGCAGGTTGAAGGCGAACTGCTCGGGTGCCTGGCCCACCGCGCGGTCGATGTTCTCGAACCACTCCAGGCTGGCCTGCGCGGCGCGCTGCGTGGAGCCCACCACCGGCTTGCGTTCGGCCTCGTAGGCGGTGAGCGCGGCCGGGATGCCGGCGTGCTCGTTCAGGCACGCGGCCAGCGCCAGTGCGTCCTCCATCGCCAGCTTGGTGCCCGAACCGATGGAGAAGTGCGCGGTGTGCGCGGCGTCGCCGAGCAGCACCACGTTCTCGTGATGCCAGGTGGCGTTGCGCACCGTGCTGAACCTGATCCAGCGCGAGTTGTTCGGGATCAGCCGGTGGCCGTCCAGGTGTTCGGCCAGCAGCGCCTCGCAGCGCGCGATGCCCGCGTCGTCACTGGCGCCGCGCGGCAGGTCGCGGCCGGCGAACTCGGCGAATCCGCCGCGCCGCCAGGCGTCCTCGGCCAGTTCGACGATGAAGGTGCTGCGCCGGTCGTCGAACGGGTAGGCGTGCACCTGCACCACGCCGAAGTCGTGCTTGTCCACGATGAAGGTGAACGCGTCGAAGACCTTGTCGGTACCCAGCCACATGTAGCGGCAGCCGCGTTCGTCCAGGCTCGGCCGGAACGTGTCGGCGTAGCGCTCGCGCACCGTGGAGCGCACTCCGTCCGAGGCGACCACCAGGTCGTGGGTGCGCGCGAGTTCGGTCACGTCCGGGGCCTCGGTGCGGTAGCGCAGGTCCACGCCCAGCGCGGCGCACCGCTCCTGGAGGATGCGCAGGAGCCGCTCCCGGCCCAGCGCGGCGAATCCGTGCCCGCCGGAGGTGAGGGTGCTGCCGCCGTAGCGGATGTCGATGTCGGTCCAGCGGGCGAACCCCTCGGACATCGCGGCGAAGATCTGCGGGTCGGCCTGGGCGATGCCGTCCAGGGTCTCGTCGGAGAAGACCACGCCGAAGCCGAACACGTCGTCCGGAGAGTTGCGCTCCCACAGGGTGATCTCCGCCGCCGGCGAGAGCTGCTTGGCGAGGGCGGCGAAGTACAACCCACCCGGCCCGCCACCGATGACTGCGATGCGCACAGCGTCCTCCAATGTTCCGGGCCTACCCGAGCGTATGTAATAAATTCCACGGTCGTCAACAGGGCGCGATATCCGGTCCGGGTCGAGGGCTCGTGGTTGCGGCGTTCGAGCCCTCGTGCCGGTGTGCGGTCAGGCGTACGACTCCGGCCGTTGCGGGCCGCCCCGGGACAGCGCGGCCCGGATGTCGTCGGGCCAGGGCAGGGCGCCCTTCGCGTCCGGCGGGCAGTGCACGACGGACAGGCGGCCGGTCGCGGCCACGCCCTGGGTGCCACGCACCTCGAACTCGTAGTGCAGCGAACTGGCGCCCACCCGCACCACCCGCAGCGCGGTGTGCGCGGATTCGCCGAACCACAAGCGCTCGCGGTAGTCCACCTCGTAGTGCACCCGCGGGATCCGGCCGAACAGGTCGGCCACGCCCAGTCGGCGCAGCAGGACCGCCTCGGCCGCCTCCACCCAGCGCTGTACGGCCGAGTGGTGGTAGTGGCCGGCGGCGTCGGTGTCCACCCATTCGACCCGGCGCTCGATCAGCACGGACGGCAGCGTCGCCGCGTCGGCCGAGTCCTCGACCGGGTCGGCCGGGTCGGGTTGGTCGGGTCGGTCGGGTCGGTCGGTCTCGGTCGGGCGGGCGTCCTGCATCTCGTTGCCTTTCACGAGGCTTCCGGGGCAAGGGAGTTCGCGGCCGCGGCCGGGGGTATCGGGCCGGCCGGCGCCGGCGGTGCGCCGGTCTGGGCCCAGGCGCGCAGTTCGCCGCGCCGCAGCTTGCCGTTGCCGGTGCGCGGGAGGGCGGCGACGAACTCGACGGCGCGCGGGTACTTGTACGGCGCGATGGCCTGCTTGACGAAGCTCTGGATGCGGGTGGCGGTCTCCGCGTCGGCGGCCACCCCCTCGCGCAGCACCACATACGCCTTGACGATCAGACCGCGTCTGGGGTCGGGCGCGCCGACCACGCCGCATTCGGCGACGTCCGGGTGTGCGGCCAGGGCGAGTTCCACCTCGGGGCCGGCGATGTTGTAACCGGACGAGACGATCATGTCGTCGCTGCGGGCCTGGTACCAGAGGTAGCCGTCGGCGTCGCGGATGTAGGTGTCGCCGGTGATGTTCCAGCCGTCCCGCACATAGCTGGTCTGCCGCGGGTCGTCGAGGTAGCGGCAACCGGTGGGACCCTTGACCGCGAGCTGCCCGGGCGTGCCGTCCGGCACCTGTCGGCCGTCCGCGTCGAGCACCACGGCCTCGAAGCCGGGTACCGCGCGGCCGGTCGCGCCGGGGCGGATGTCCTGGTCCGCGGCGGAGACGAAGACGTGCAACAACTCGGTCGCGCCGATGCCGTCGATCAGCTCGATCCCGGTCGCCGCGTGCAGGTCGTGCCAGGTCTCCGCGGGCAACGACTCACCCGCCGACACACACCGCCGGACGCCCTTGAGCAGGTCGGCCAGGCCGGCGCCCATGATCGCCCGGTAGGCGGTGGGCGCGGTGAACAGCACGGTGACGCCGTACTCGGCGATGATCCGGGCCAGCCGCTCGGGCGTGGCGTGTTCGAGCAGCAGGCTGGCCGCGCCCACGTGCAGCGGGAAAACCACCAGGCCGCCGAGGCCGAAGGTGAACCCGAGCGGCGGGGTGCCCGCGAACAGGTCGTCCGGAGTGGGCTTGAGGATGTGCCGGGCGAAGGTGTCGGAGTTGGCCAGCACGTCGCGATGGAAGTGCATGGTGGCCTTGGGCCGACCGGTGGTCCCGGAGGTGAACGCGATCAGCGCGACGTCGTCGCACGAGGTGTCCACCGCCTCGAACTCACCGCTCTTGTCCGCACAGCGGCTGGTCAGGTCGGTCGGCTCGGCGCCGCCGTAGGCGAGGGTGGTCAGCCCGGGCACGTGGGCCGACGCCAATTCGTCCAGGAACCGGTGGTCGCACAGCGCGACCGTGGGCGCGCTGATCTCGCACAACGTGGTCAGCTCGTGCGCCCGGAGCAGCGGCATCGTGGTGACCACGACGCCACCCGCCTTGAGCACACCGAACCAGCAGGCGACCAGCCACGGATTGTTCGGCCCTCGCAGCAGCACCCGGTTGCCCGGCACCACCCCGAGGTCCTCGGTCAGCACCCGGGCCACCTGATTGGCCCGAAGCAGCAGGTCACCGTAGGTCCACTGGTCGTCGAGCGTGACCAGACACCGCCGGTCGGGCCCGAGCCGTTCCACGGTGTCGTCCAACAGGACCCGAGCACAGTTGAGCCGGGTCGGGTAACGCAATTCCGGTAGTTCGAAACGCAGTTCGGGCCACAACTCGGCCGGTGGCAGTCGATCACGACTGAACGTGTCGACGTGAGCAGAAGGAAACAGCTCCATGTGCGCGCACCTCATCCTGGTGTCAGCGGGAGTCGCGGAGCCAGTATCTACCAATCCTGACGACAGTCAATGTAACGCGATAGATTCCCGGGCAACAGCCCAGGACGCATGCCCGGGACACTCTCAATCCACGCAAATCACTACACGGTCACCTCGCGGGGCGGGCGACCGAGGCGGGTGCGGTGCGCGGCGCGGCGCGGGTGCGGTACGGGTGTGCGGCACGGGGGCGGGTGAGGGGTGGGCGCAAAGAAGGTGCCTCGGGGCGAGGGGCGAGGGCGGAGCGGCGCGGAGCGCGGGTGCGGGTGCGGCGTGGCCCGGGGGCAGGGCAGGGGTCGGCGCGAAGCAAAGCGGACCGGGGCAGGGCACGGGGTGCACCAGTGCGGAGCGCGGCGTGCGGCCCGGGGGGCGGAGCGGTGCGGCGCGGGTGTGGTGCGGGGGCGGAGCGGTGCGCGGAGCCCCTCGGAGCCGAGCGGGGAGCGGCGCGACGTGGCACGGAGGTGCGGCGTGAGGCGGGGCGGGCCGGCATGGGGCGAGGCGTGCAACGGGGGTGCGAGACGAGAGGTGGCGCCAAGCGGGGTGGGCTGGGGCGCGTGGTGTTGGGCACGGCATGTGGCGTGGCGTGGCGTCGGCACGGCACAGGACGCGGTGCGCGGCACGGCGTAGGACGCGGTGTGCGGCGGCGCGACACGGGACGCGATGCGCGGTACGACGCAGCACGGGAGGCCGTGCGCGGCACGGCGTAGGACGCGGTGTGCGGCGGCGCGACACGGGACGCGATGCGCGGTACGACGCAGCACGGGAGGCCGTGCGCGGCACGGCGTAGGACGCGGTGTGCGGCGGCGCGACACGGGACGCGATGTGCGGCACGGCGCAGCACGGGACGCCGTGCGTGGTGCTGTGTGCCTGGGGCGTGCGTGGGGTGTCTCGAGGGGCAAGTCGCCCGAGGTGTGCCGGCGATTCCGTGCCGGGAGTTGTGCGGCGGGCGTGGGGCGAGCCCGCCTCCGGTTGTTCCGAAGGCGGGCTCGACGCGGCTTCGGGGGCCCGCGTTCGGGCTACTCGACCGTCACCGACTTGGCGAGGTTTCGGGGTCGGTCGATGTCCTCACCCAGGGCGCGGGCCGCGTGGTAGGCGAGGAGTTGGGTGGGGATGGTGAGGAGGATCGGGTCGAGTTCGGGTTCGTTGCGCGGGACGTCGATGCGGTCGGCTTCGAGGTTGCCCAGGTCCACGCCCTTGTGGGTGATCACGGTCAGCCGACCGCCGCGCGCGCGGATCTCGTGTGCCGCCGCCAGGTTGCGGCCGACCAGGTCGTCGTCCGGGATGATCGCCACCGTCGGCAGGTCCGCGTCGATCAGTGCGAGCGGGCCGTGCTTGAGTTCGCTGGTGGGGTAGGCCTCGGCGTGCCGGTAGGTGATCTCCTTGAACTTCTGTGCCGCCTCCCGCGCGACCGGATAGCCCCGCACCCGGCCGATGAAGAACAGGCTGTGCGCGTCCGCGAGCCGCCGGCCCGCGTCGGCCACGGTCTGCTCGTCGGCCAGGATCTCGGCGATCTGACCGGGCAGCGCCTGGAGGCCGGCCAGGATCCGCGCCCCGTCCGCATGCGACAGGTCGTGCACCCGACCGAGCGCCAGCGCCAGCAGCGCGAAGCCCACCGACATGTGGGTCAGCGCCTTGGTCGAGGCCACCGAGACCTCCGGCCCCGCGTGCAGGTAGATGCCGCCGTCGCACTGCCGGGCGATGGACGAGCCGACCACGTTGACCAGGCCGACCACCCGACCGCCCTTGCGCTGGATCTCACGCACCGCGAAGAGCGTGTCGGCGGTCTCGCCGGACTGGCTGACCGCGACGTACAGCGTGTCCGGCTCGATCACCGGATTGCGATAGCGAAACTCCGAGGCCGGTTCGGCGTCGGCCGGCACCCGGGCCAGGTCCTCGATCAGCGCGGCACCCAACTGGCCGACGTAGTAGGCGGATCCGCATCCGAGCACCTTCACCCGACGAAACCTGCGCAGCTCGCGCAGCTCCATCCGGAGCCCGTCCAGCCGAGCCGAACCGAACCGGTCGTCCAGACGTCCGCCCAGCATGCGCTGTACCGAGGACGGCTGTTCGTGGATCTCCTTGTGCATGAAGTGCTCGTGGCCCGCGAGTTCGAGCTCCTCGACGGTGAGGTCGACGGTGGTGGGCGTCTTGGCGACGTCCTGGTGCTCCCGGGTGAAGGTACGAAAACCGGTCGCGGTGACCGTGGCCAGCTCGCCGTCGTCCAGGTGCACGACCGAACTGGTATGCCGTACCAGCGCCGAGACGTCGCTCGCGACGAACATCTCCCGCTCGCCGACCCCGATCACCAGTGGCGAGCCGTTGCGGGCCACCACGATCCGGTCCGGATCGGCCGCGTCCACGACGGCGATCGCGTACGTACCGGTCACCTGTGCGAGCGTGGCCACCACCGCGGCTTCGAGCGTGTCCTCCGTCGAGCGGGCGATCAGGTGCGCCAACACCTCGGTGTCGGTGTCCGAGGCCAACTCGACGCCGTCGGCCGTGAGCCTGGCCCGCAGCGCGGCCGCGTTGTCGATGATGCCGTTGTGCACGACCTGGATCCGGCCGTCCGCCGACGCGTGCGGATGGGCGTTGGCCTCCGAGGGCGCGCCGTGGGTCGCCCAGCGGGTGTGTCCGATGCCGACCCGCCCCGAGGTCTTGGCCGGCACGGCCGCGGCCAGCGCATGCACGCGGCCCACCCGTCGGAACACCTTGGCCGCACCTCGCCCGCCCAGCACCGCGATGCCGGCCGAGTCGTAGCCCCGGTACTCCAGTCGGCTCAGCCCCTCCAGCAGGATGGGGGCGGCCTGCTGCGCGCCGATGTAGCCCACGATTCCGCACATGTTGCTGCGCTCCTTGCTCCTGGCAGGTCGGTATGTTTCCGGTCGATCGTGATGTTTCGGGCGGGTTGGCATGTTCGGGCGGCCCGACGGCTCCCGGACGCCCGGCGGGCATGGCTTAGAACCGGCACGGCCCGGCCACCTCGCCCGGCCTCCCGACCTCCCAACCACGCCGACGGCACCCGGGCCGCGAGGGCCCGATCCGCTCAGCCGTAGATGACGCGGCGCAGTTGGCGCTCGGTCAACTCCGGTGGAGCGACCAGGCGTTCGCCCAGTTCGGCGGCGATCAGGCGGTAGATCTGGGCATTGCGCTTGCCGTAGACCCGGTGATGCCGGTGCCGCCGCCGGACGTACTCCTCGACCGGCTCGCGGTACCAGGCCAGCACGTCCTCGACGATCCGCTCCGCCTCGGCAGGCGCCAGTCCGGTCGTCGCCGCGATCCGCTCCACCAGTTCGCCATCGGCCACACCCCGATCCTGGACCCGCCCGGCACCGACAGCAAGAATCTGCCCGAATTCGGGCAGATCCGAGGCAGTCATGCACTCGAAAGCACCATCAACGGACTCAACCAAATGGTTTGAGCGGACGGAAGACCACCCCCCTCCCTCCCCTCGCCGAGAGCACGACCACGACCACGACCACGACCACCATCACGCTCGCGCGCCGAGCGCCGCCGCCACACGCCGGCCACTTTCGGCCTTGCCCCCCACCCGGCGTGCGGGCAGGTTGACGGGATGAGGCTCCCGTTCGTACGCGAAGGCAGAATCGGTTCGATCCAGGTGACCGTCGAGCGCGTGGAAGACCCGGCTGCGATCGGACAGACCGCCGAGGCCCGCGACTTCCCGTGCCTCACCGCGCACATCGCCTATCCGGCCCGCGGCTACGGCGCGCTGTTCGGCTGGGTGCAACTGGTCCGCTCCACCGACGGTGCTTCCGCCGGCGCGGAGTTCGAGATGGATCCCTTCCCGCTGTTCGCCGAAGCCGGGTCCCCGTACTGCTACTTCGGCGTCGCGCCCACCCTCTTCGACTCGCCGGCCCGCTACACCCGCGCCCCGATGACCTGGCTCGCCCACACGTTCCTGGCCTGGACCCCGATGGCCGAGACCATCGAACCGCACGTCGTCCCGCTCGCCGGCTTCTCCTGGGGCTTCTCCATCGACCACACCCGGACCATCGCCCTACGCCAGGCCCGACCCCTCGCGCCCGCCGACTGGACCGCCCACCTCCCCCTCCTCACCGAACAACACCCCACCTGGACCTTCGCCCCGGCGCCGGAGCGCACACCCGGCGGGTAACGCGCGGGCTACCGTCGGCTCCCGATCGCACACGGGGAGCCGTCGAGGGTGAGATGAGCCAGGATGCCCCGGCCGCCGGCGAAGGACACACCCGGGATGGCGAAGTCGCGGGATTCCTCGTGGAAGCCCAGGGATTCGTGCAGGCGGAGCGAGGCGGTGTTGCGGGCGTTGGTGAAGTACCAGGCCGAATCCGCGCGTTCGGCGATCCAGGCGAGGCGGGCTCGGGTCAGCCGCAGGCCCGCGCCGGTGCGGCGGGCGTCGGGGGCGACCACGATTCCGGCCAGGTAGTAGCCGGTGGGGGCCGTCGGCGACGGGTCCAGGTGTACCGCGCGGGCGTAGCCGACCACCGGGTCGGCCCGGTCCGAGGGCTCGGTGGCGACCAGGAAACAGCCGTCCGGGCGGTCGAACCACGCACGGACGCGCGCTCGCGGGGCGGGTTCGGCGGCCACGGAACCACCCTCGTGCAGCGCGAGCAGCGCCGCGCACGCGTCGAGATCGGCGGCCCGCACGTTCCGGATGACGAAGGTTCGCGGCAATGTCATCCGACCCGCGCCCGGGACACCACGTACCCCGCCTCCCGGTCGAAGCCCAGGACCGTGGCGCCCCCGTCGAGCAGCCCGCCCAGTGCCTCGCGCAGGGCCTCTCGCCAGGATCGGGCCGCGTCGGGGTCGGTCCGGCGCAGGGCCTCGATGTCCGCCGGGACGGCGACGAGCACGACCTCGGCGTCCGTGTCGGCGAGCACCGGCCGGCCGTCGCGCACGGCCAGCGCCGATTCGGCGTCCGCAGGCGGCACGATCGGCATGCACTCGCCCCGCACGGCCGCCGCCACCCTCGGGTCGTTCAGCTCCCAGACCGCCAGAACCCGGTCGCTCGCGTCGCCGCTGTTGACGGTGTCCACCATCTCGCCGTAGAAGTTCGGCAGGTACTCCACGGGTCGCGCGCCCAGCTTGGCCAGGTTGAAGTGCGCGTTGCGGCGCACGAGCGGGTCGTACGTCCAGGTGATCCGGCGCAGCCCGCGGGCGAGGGCCCACTCCCGCTGATGCGTCTTGAGGGCGAAGCCCACGCCGCTTCCGGCCAGCGCGCCGGTGACGTGCGAGTGCAGCGTCTCGCCGATCGGCGCGCCGAAGAACGCGACCGCCGCGCCGACCAGCCGGCCGTCCCGATAGGCCCCGGCGACGTAGTTCCCGGCGTGTGCGAAGGCCCGCAGCAGTTCGACGCTCACCGGCGGGCCCTGGCCCGGCACGGCCGGCCAGATCCCGCCGTACAGATGCTCGACATCGCGGAACTCGCCGAGCGCACGCAGTTCCCGTACCTCCGCGTCCTGCGCGGGTGCCCGGGTCCGCGCCTGCGCGACCGTCTGCTCCCGCACCGTCGGATCGTCCATCCCGTCCGCACCGCCCTTCGCTCGGCCCGCACCCACGATGCCTGCGATGCGCGCCGGACGCACCGGATCCTCGGCCACTCCGAGGTCACCCACACCGGGTCTTCGGCCACCCCGCGCGCACTCGTTCCGGGTCCTCGGCTACCCCGAGAGCACCCGGGTCGAACGAGACGCACCGAAACCCAACTCGTCGGTAACCTGCTTCGCGCGCAAACTAAGTCACTCCCATCAGCCGCAGGGGCAAGATCTTTGCGTCTTTCACCCGAGATCCCGCAAGGTACTTGCGTCCGGACGGCGCCGTTGGTGTGCTTACCGCACCCCACCCCACCCCACCCGGTTTCGACGGAGGCTTTCGTGCGCACAGATCAGGCTTCGCCTTCGCTTCCGGCCCCCGAATCGCCGTCCCCCGCGGCGCCCGCCGCGGCCTCGGTGTCCCTGGACGACAAGTACACCGCCGAGCAGGGCCGGGTGCTGATCTCGGGTGTGCAGGCGCTGATCCGGCTGACCCTGGAGCAGCGCCGGCTGGACACCGCGCGCGGCCTGGACACGCGGGTCTTCGTCAGCGGGTACCAGGGTTCGCCGCTGGGTGGTGTGGACCTGGAGATGGGCCGCGCCAAGCGTTTCCTGGACCCGGCCGGCGTGGTGTTCCAGGCGGGCCTGAACGAGGAGCTGGCCGCGACCGCCGTCGCCGGAACCCAGCTGGTGGACCAGACCCCGGGCGCCCGGCACGCCGGGGTGACCGGCTTCTGGTACGGCAAGAACCCGGGCCTGGACCGGGCCGCGGACGCCATCCGGCACGCGACGATGGCCGGCACCGCCCCGCTCGGCGGCGCGGTCGCGTGGATCGGCGACGACCCGGGCAGCAAGTCCTCGACGGTGCCCAGCTCGTGCGAGCCGATGATGGAAAGCCTGTCGATGCCGCTGCTCGCGCCGGGAACGGTCGGCGAGATCGTCGAGTTCGGCCTGCACGCGGTCGCCATGTCCCGCGCCTGCGGCCTGTGGACCGGCCTGAAGATCGTCGCCGACATCGCCGACGCGTCGGCCACGGTGGACGTGTCCGAGTGGGGCAGGGACATCCCGGTCCCGGCGGCGACCAAGCGCGGCACGCTGCCCACGATGGTCGGTCCGGCCGCGCTCGACGCCGAGCACGACCTGATCACCCGTCGACTCGACCTGGCCCGCGCATATGCCATTGAGCACCGCCTGAACCGGATCGTGCGCGACGCCCCGAACGCCCGTCTGGGCATCCTCGCCGCGGGCGTGTCGTTCTCGGTGGTCCGCCGCGCACTCGCCGACCTCGGCCTGGACGCGGACGACGCGCTCGGCGTGCGGCTGATCCGCATCGGCATGCCGTTCCCGCTGGACGACGCCGAACTGGCCGAGCTCACCGCCGGTCTGGACGAGGTCCTGGTGGTCGAGGACAAGGTGCCGTTCCTGGAGGCCCGCCTCAAGGAGGCGCTGTACCGCCGTCCCGACGCGCCGCGCATCGTCGGTCGCCGGGACGACACCGGCCGCCCGCTGCTCACCGCGCGCGGCACGCTCGGCGCGGACGACGTGGCCCGCGCCGTCGCCGCCCGGATCGGCGCGGACAACCTGCCGGCGTCCGCGACCGCGTACCTGGCCACGCTCGCGCCCAAGCGCCCGTCGCGAATCGCGCTGCCGATGCTGGCCTCGCGGACCCCGTACTTCTGTTCCGGCTGTCCGCACAACGCGTCCACCCGCACCGCGGACGACACCCTGGTCGGCGTCGGCATCGGCTGCCACGTGATGATCGCGCTGGACGGCAAGGGCCGAGGGCACCAGCTCGGGCTGACCCAGATGGGCGGCGAGGGCGCGCAGTGGATCGGCCTGATGCCGTTCACCGACGACAAGCACTTCGTGCAGAACCTCGGCGACGGCACCTTCCACCACTCGGGCTCGCTGGCGATCCGGGCCGCCGTCGCGGCCGGCGCCAAGATGACCTACAAGCTGCTGTACAACGACGCGGTCGCGATGACGGGTGGTCAGAAGGCCGAAGGCCGCCTGGACGTACCGGCGTTGACCCGCTTGCTCGCGGTCGAGGGGGTGCGCCGGGTGGTGGTCACCACCGACGACCCGCGCAGCTACCGCGGAGTTCGGCTCGATCCGATCGCCAGTGTCCGGCACCGCGACGAACTCTCGACGGCCGAGGTCGAGTTGGCCGCGCTCGACGGGGTCACCGTGTTGATCCACGACGACCGCTGCGCGGCCGAGGAGCGCCGACTGCGCAAGCGTGGGCAGTTGCCGACGCCGGCCGAGAAGGTGGTGATCAACGAGCGGGTGTGCGAGGGCTGCGGAGACTGCGGCGACAAGTCCACGTGCCTGTCGGTGCAGCCCGTGGACACCGAGTTCGGCCGCAAGACGCACATCCACCAGGGCTCGTGCAACTCGGACTTCAGCTGCCTCAAGGGTGACTGCCCGTCCTTCCTGCTGGTCGAGCCGGGTACCCGCAAGGCCCGGCAGATACCGGACCTGCCACTCGAACCGGCCCTGCCGCAGCCCCGGTTCGCCGACACCGACCTGCTGGTGCGGATGCCCGGCATCGGCGGCACCGGTGTGGTGACGGTGTCCTCGATCCTGCAGATGGCCGCGCACCTGGACGGGCTGCACGCGGCCGGCCTGGAGCAGACCGGTCTGGCCCAGAAGGGCGGCCCGGTGGTGTCCGACCTGCGCATCTCGAACCGACCGATCGACGGCGCGCTGCGCGCCTCGCGGGCCGGCGCGGACGTGCTGATCGGCTTCGACCTGCTCGGCACCGCGGCGGCGAGCAACCTGGCCACCGCCGACCCGGAGCGCACCATCGCCGTGGTCAACACCGCGATCGTGCCGACCGCCGCGATGGTGACCAACCAGATCGCACTGCCCGGTTCGCCGACCGAGACGCTGGAGCGGATCGACGCGGCCACCCGGCAGGCCGACAACCTGTACCTGGACGCCCTGGGCCTGTCCGAGGCGCTGTTCGCCGACCACATGCCGGCCAACATGATCCTGATCGGCGCCGCGTTCCAGCACGGCTGCCTGCCGCTGAGCGCGGACGCGATCGAGCAGGCGATCAACCTCAACGGCGCGGCCGTGGCCAAGAACCTGGCGGCGTTCCGCTGGGGTCGGGCGATGGCCGTGGACCCGGCCGCGGTGCTCGCCGCCGCCGTCGCCGCGCCGCCGCGCGCGGTGGTCGAGGTCGACGCGGCCTCGGTCGCGCTGGCCGACGGCTCGGGCGGCGACGCGGAGCTGCGTGAGGTGCTGGGCACGCGGATCGCCGACCTGACGGGCTACCAGGACGCGACCTACGCCCGCCGGTACGCCGACGACGTGCGCACGATCCGGACCCTGGCCGTCGAGCGGGCGGGCGCGGCCGCGGGTGAGCGGGTCGCGGTGGCCTACGCGAAGGCGCTGCACCACCTGATGGCGTACAAGGACGAGTACGAGGTGGCCCGCCTGCACCTGGACCCGGTGGAACAGGCCCGGCGGGACGCCGAGTTCGGTCCGGACGCGGCGGTCTCGGTGCTGCTGCACCCGCCGGTGCTGCGCTACCTGGGGATGAACCGCAAGATCCGGCTGCGCCGCACGGCAGGTCCGGCCTTCCGGGCGCTGCGCGCGGCGCGCGGGCTGCGCGGGACCCGCTGGGACCTGTTCGGCTACGCCGAGGTGCGTCGGGTGGAGCGCGAACTGGTGCCGCAGTACCGGGATCTGGTCCGCACGGCGCTGCGCGAGCTGTCCTCGGCCAACGTCGACGCGGTGGTCGAGCTGGTGGCGCTCCCGGAGACGATCCGCGGCTACGAGGAGATCAAGCTCGCCCGGGTCGCCGAATACCGCACGGCGGTACGGACCGCGCTGGCCGCGCTGACCGCACCCGCGGCCGTCGCGGGCACCTCGGACGACTCGGACGCTTCGGGCACCTCGGGCACCTCGGGCACCGAGCTCGTCACGGCGGGTTGACCCGCCCGTTCGCCGAGGCCGGCCCGGGCGACCCGGGCCGGCCCGCCTTTCTCCCGCACACCTCCTCCCCTCCCCCGCCTCCTCCCCGACCTCCGGAGCAGCCGTGACCGTCGACCGCCTCCTGCCCACTCGGGAAGCCGAGGACCTGCTCGATCTCACCCGTACCGTCGCCGACCGCGAGCTCGCGCCCGTGGCCGCCCGGCACGAGCGCGAGGAGTCCTACCCGGAAGGGTTGTTCGGCGTCCTGGGCGAGGTGGGCCTGCTGGGCCTGCCGTACCCGGAGGAGGACGGCGGCGGCGGTCAGCCGTACGAGGTCTACCTCCAGGTGCTGGAGGAACTCGCCGCGCGCTGGGCTGCGGTCGCGGTCGCCACCAGCGTGCACACGCTGGCCTGCTTCCCGGTGGCCACCTACGGTTCGCCCGCCCAGCGCGAGCGGTGGTTGCCGCGGATGCTGGAGGGTCGGCTGATCGGTGGCTACAGCCTGTCCGAACCGCACGCGGGCTCCGACGCGGCGGCGATCATCTGCAAGGCGCGCCCGGTCGCCGACGGCTACCGGATCAACGGCACCAAGGCCTGGATCACGCACGGCGGCAAGGCGGACTTCTACGCCCTGTTCGCCCGGACCGGCGAGGGCAGTCGGGGCATCTCCTGCTTCCTGGCGCCGGGAGCGGTCGAGGGCCTGGAGTTCGGTCGACCCGAGGAGAAGATGGGCCTCAACGCGGTGCCCACGACCAGCGCGTTCTGGGACGGCGCGGTCCTGGAGCAGGACCGCCTGATCGGCGCCGAGGGGCAGGGTCTGGCCATCGCGTTGAGCGCGCTGGACTCGGGCCGGCTGGGCATCGCGGCGTGTGCGACCGGCCTGGCCCAGGCCGCATTGGACGCGGCGGTGGACTACGCCAACGAACGCACCACGTTCGGCCGCCGAATCGTCGACCACCAGGGCCTGGGCTTCCTGCTGGCCGACATGGCCGCCGCCGTCGACTCCGCACGCGCCACCTATTTGGACGCGGCCCGCCGCCGCGACCTGGGCCGCCCGTACGGCCGGCAGGCCAGCGTGGCCAAGCTGATCGCCACCGACGCGGCGATGAAGGTCACCACGGACGCGGTCCAGGTCTTCGGGGGCTGCGGCTACACCCGCGAGTTCCCGGTCGAGCGCTACATGCGCGAAGCCAAGATCATGCAGATCTTCGAGGGCACCAACCAGATCCAACGCATGGTGATCGCCCGCGGGTTCGCCCGCTGAGCGGAACCGGCGAGCGGGTGAATCAGATCCCGACCACCTTGAGCATCGTCACGGTGAGGACGCCCGCGCTGATCTCGTACTCGGTGATGACACCGCCGAGCGCGGCGGAGCGCCGGTCGCGGTTTCCGCGGATGGGGTCGCCCCAGGCATAGGGGTCGCGGGCCATGGCTGCGACGTCACCATCGAAGGCCCTGCGCTGGTTCGCGTCGAGGGCCGCGTAGCCGGACCTGGCGAGGTCGGTGTACGCGACCCGGTACCCGCTCATGGCGTGAAGGGTGTGCCGTCGGCGTTGGTGAGGCCGGACATGTCACCGCTTCGGACGCGAGCAGCGTCGGCCTCGACCTGGGCGTTCAGCTCGGGCGGGGATGCCCAGTGGACGGCGATGGCGGCGATCTGCCGCAGGGGCGCGTGATTGATCTCGTCGTCGAAGGCGGCACGCCGGTCTTCGGGAAGGGCGGCGCGGATGTCGGCCAGGGTGCCGGGCAGCTGGATGGTCCGGCCCTGGAAGGCGGTCGTGATCACCGGTCGGTCGCTCATGCCGTCCAGGGTGGCACTGCGCACCGGGTGACCGGTAGCCGGCGCGCGGGTGGCGTGCGCGACCGGGTGTGCGCCGCCCGCCCTCGGGCGCGCGGCCGTCCCCGAGCGCGTTGGCGATCGGGGCGGCCGCGGCGGCTTGGGAGTGGCCGGCGCCTGTCGGGTGGGCTGCGGGATCAGCCGACTCGGATTCCGGTCTGGGCTTGGAGTTCGGGGAGGTAGCCCTGGCTTTGGCCGCTGCTTGTGGGGTGGTAGGACTCTTCGACGGGCAGTGTGACGCCGTGGATCCAGGCGTTGGAAGCGCAGACGCCGTGTCCGGCGAAGCGGGTACGGACGTCGGCGAAATCGGCGTTCGCGGCGGCGGCGCGTTGCCGGGTGACCTCGGCCAGCGTGTCGGCGGCCTGGTCCAGGATGGTGCGCTTGAACTTGCTCAGGCCCAGGAAGCACGAGCCGAGTTCGAACAGGCGCGGGTAACCGAGCACGATCAGGCGGGCATTGGGCGCGCGGTTGCGGATCTGTGCGTAGGTGGCGTCGAGGTCGGCGGGGAGTTTCTCGGTGGCGTAGGTCTTGGCCTTGGCGACGGCGACGGAGCAGTCGTTGTCGGAGGCGAGCACGCAGGTCTTGATGGTGTCGACGAAACCCGCGTCGTTGCCGCCGATGCTGATGGTCACCAACGAGGTCGCGGAGTTCAGCACGGAGAGTTGACCGGCGCGCACGTCGGCGGTCTTGGCTCCGGAGCAGGCCGCGAAGGCGAAGGTGCCCGGGTGGCTCCGGTTCCACAGGACCGGATAGGCGTTGGCGCTGCGCTTGCAGGCGCCGCTGTCGGGGAGGTAGTTGCCGGCGCCGACACCGGCGCTGTACGAGTCGCCCAGCGCCGCGTAGTTCGAGGCGGTCGCGGCATGGGCGGTCGGCGCGACGATTGCGGTGCCGGCGACGACGGTGACGGCGACGGCCGTCGCGGACAGGGTGCGAGGCAGCGAGAGCACGGATGGTCTCCTCGGCGGACGTGGGGACGTCGTCGGAGGCGTCGTCGGGCGTTGCGCTGTCGTACCTGAATCCGTTGACCCGAATCCGTGACCCGAATCGGTGACCGAATCCGTTGACCCGTCGAACCGCCCGAGTCGGAACGCCCGTTCGACGTCCGACCCTTCCGCAGCCGTCGCCCTTGGCACTCGATGTGGAGACTCATCGTCCCGCGCCCGAATCACCCTGCATAGGCGGATTTCGGCCCCGAGACGGGCAATTACCCGCGTGCGGTCACGGCCCCGGGACGGACGATCGACCGTCTGCGGCCACTGCCCCGGGACGGGCGGTCATCCGCCCGCCATCACGACCTTGAGTTCGGCGAGCGACTCCCGGATGACTTCCGCCACGTCGCGCTCGCCGGACTCCTCGATCCAACGCTCGAACGCGACCTTGAAGACGGCGACTCCCGCCTCGGCGGCCAGACTCGCGGCCGGGTCCGCGACACCGCGTGCGCGCAACCCGTCGGCGAGTGCCGCGGACAGGTCGGCGAGCTTGATCAGCTCGCGTTCGCGCAGGTCGGCGTTGGCCACGATGACGCGGTGGCGGCGGCGGGCGAATGCGTGCCGCTCGCCGAAGAGGTCGGCGGCGGTGCCGAGGGCCGCGGCCACCGCGTCGATCGGAGCCGCGGCCGCGGGGGCGGCGGCGAGCGTGCTCACGAGCGCCTCCTGGAGCGAGGCCGCGCCCCCGAACAACACTTCGCGCTTGTCGGCGTAGTGCCGGAAGAACGTGCGCTCGGTGAGCCCCGCCCGCTGGGCGATGTCCGCCACGGTGGTCTGTTCGAACCCGCGCTCACCGTAGAGCTCCAGGGCCGCTTGTTCGAGCCGCCCCCGTGCGTTCGGCTCCCATCGACTCATGCAGGCGATCCTACTTGATGTCAGTGACTGACATCAGCTACGGTCGATGATGTCAGTCACTGACATCCCGGTCATCGGCATACCAGCCACCGACCCCCCGGTCACCGACATCCCAGTCACCGGCCCGGATGTGCCCGGCGCGGACCTCGCGCCGTGGGCCGTCCGTCACCGACCACAGACCACCGATCGGAAGTTCTCCCCATGCGTGTCTTCGTCACCGGCGCAACCGGCTTCATCGGCTCCGCCGTCGTTCCCGAGCTGATCGCCGCAGGCCATCGGGTGGTCGGGCTCGCCCGCTCGGACGCCTCGGCCCACGCCCTGGCCGCCTCCGGAGCCGAGGTGCATCGCGGTGCCCTCGACGACCCGGACAGCCTGCGGGCCGGCGCGGCCGGCGCCGACGGGGTGATCCACCTCGCGTTCGTCCACGACTTCACCCGGCACGCGGAGGCGGCGGCGACCGACCGCCGCGCGATCGAGGCGCTCGGCGCCGCGCTCGAAGGCTCCGATCGGCCCCTCGTCATCACCGGTGGGACCCTCGGACTCGTCGCGGCGCCCGTGGCCACCGAACGGGACATGCCGGACGCCGACGCGACGCCGCGAGCCGCCGGGAGCCTGGCGGCGCTCGCGTTCGCCGACCGGGGCGTGCGCTCGTCCGTCCTGCGGTTGCCTCCGACGGTGCACGGCGAGGGTGATCGCGGCTTCGTACCGATGCTGATCGGCATCGCCCGGGACAAGGGCGTATCCGCCTATGTCGGCGACGGGTCCAACCGCTGGCCCGCGGTACACCGCTCCGACGCGGCGCGCCTGTTCCGCCTGGCACTGGAACAGGCCCCGGCGGGCTCGATCCTGCACGGTGTGGCCGAGGAGGGTGTCCCGGTCCGTACCCTCGCCGAGCTGATCGGTCGGCACCTCGACGTCCCGACGGCGGCCGTCACGCCCGAGGAGGCCCGCGGGCACTTCGGCTGGCTGAGCGCCTTCTTCGCGACCGACATCCCCACGTCGAGTGCGCTCACCCGCGAACTGCTGAACTGGCAACCGACCGGCCCCGGCCTCGTCGGCGACCTCGACGAGGGTCACTACTTCCACGGCCCGTCGAACCCGTGAGGCGACCGGGCCGGTGCGCGCCGCTTCAGCGCCGCGTCAGGTCCGGGCGCAGGCGTTGCCAGGTGGCGTTGCGCAGTCGGCCGGTGGTGGTCCAGCCGGAGACGGTGACCTCGGCGACCAGGCGCGGTTCGACCCATTGGGCGCCGGGGGCGTCGACGAAGTCCGCGAAGGGTGTGTCGGGGCGGGAGAGCGCACCCAGGTATTCGCCGAGTTCACCGAGTTCGGCGGCGGACAGGCCGTGCTCCACGATGCCCGCGAAGCGCAGGCCGTCCGGCGCGTCGACGCCCACGAGCAGGCTGCCCGGGAGACCGCGCAACTCGCCTCGGCCCTCGATCCAGCCGCCGATGACCACGCTGTGCGTCTCGATGTGCTTGGCCTTGATCCAGTCGGGTGAATGCCGTCCGGGCTGGTAGTCCGAGGCCAGGCGCTTGGCGACGATGCCCTCGTACCCGTTCCGCAGGCTCGTCGCCCAGGCGTGTTGCACGTTGCCCTCGGTCCACTCGGGCGTCGACCACCGGGGGCCGGTCAGGTCGAGGCCGGCCAGCGACATCCGGCGCTCTCGGTAGGGGGTCGACAGCAGCGACCGGCCGTCCAGGTACATCACGTCGAAGAGCATCAGGTGCACCGGCGCGTCCATGGTCAGCCGGGCCACCTTGCGCGGATTGACCACGCCCATCCGCCGGCGGAGCTGTTCGACGTCGGGTCGCCCGCGGTCGTCCAGGACCACGATCTCGCCGTCGAGGACCGCCTGCCGCTGCCCGTGCTGCTCACCGATCCCGGCCAGTTCGGGGTAGGTGCGAGTGACGTCCGCACCGTCGCCGGACACCAGCCGCACGGTTCGGTCGCCCGCGCAGTACACCACCGTACGGGCGCCGTCCCACTGGATCTCGAATCCCCAGTCGAGGTCGTATCCCTCGCCCGGCAACGGCGCCGAGGTGGCCAGCATCGGCTCGATCTCGGGCAACACGGCATGAACTTGATCCTGACCGGCCATGCCTCGATCATCGGCGGGGCGCACCGGGGCCGCCGGCGGAGCCCGGAGCGCACTTAGCACACCCGTTCGATTCGAGGCCCACCGACCCGCTTCTCCCGGACCGCTGCCCCGCCGGGGACCGGGAGCCATTCGAGCGAGCACCGGGGAGCCGGCGCCGCGCCCGCGAGGTTCGCCCGCTCAGCCGGTCCGCGGGCGGCCCGTCGCCGCCGCGATCGCGTCGGCGATGTGTGCGGTCACCGCGGCCTGGTGTTCGGTCAGATAGAAGTGGCCGCCGGAGAAGGTGTGCAGGGCGAACGTGCCGCTGGTGTGGTCGCGCCAGGACATCGCCTCGTCCATGGTGACCTTCGGGTCGGCATCGCCGGTCAGGACGGTGATCGGGCACTCCAGCGGTTCGCCGGGCGTGCACCTGTACGTCTCGATCGCGCGGTAGTCGGCGCGCAGCGCGGGCAGCACCATCTGCAACACCTCGTCGTTCGCCAGCAGGCTCGCGTCCGTCCCGCTCATCGAGCGAAGCTCGGCGGCCAGCCCCGCATCGTCGAGCAGGTGCAGCTTCTCGTCGCGCTGCCGGTCCGGGGCCCGCCGGCCGGAGGCGATCAGCGCGGCCGGCCGCACCCGCAGCCGACGGGCCACCTCGAAGCCGAGGACCGCGCCCATGCTGTGGCCGAACAGGATCAGCGGGCGCTCGTCGTCCAGCCACGGATCCAGCGCTGCGGTGATCCGGTCCGCCAGCGTGGCGACGTCGTCGATCAGCGGTTCGGCGCGTCGATCCTGGCGGCCGGGATACTGCACGCCCAGCACCTCGGCCCGGTTCTTCAGCGCCGCCGACAGCGGGAACCAGAAGCTCGCCGAGCCTCCCGCGTGCGGCAGGGCGACCAGGCGCGGGAGCGGATGCGGCGTCGGGTGGAACCGGCGGATCCAGGCGTCCGACAGGGCGGAGGCGGTTGTCATGACGAGCCCTTCTTGTTCGTCTCTGCTGTGGTCGTGACCGCCGGGCGGTCGTGGCGGGTCTGCTCGTGGCTGCCGTGGCAGGGCTGCCGGCGCGACGACCGCCGCGGTCGCTGTCGCAGTCGCCGTCGCCGTCGCCGAAGCGACCGTGGTCAGCCTGCCAGCGAGTCGGTGCGCGCGCCCAGGGGTTCCACGCCGGTGAGCACCGCGTGCTGGACTTCGCGCAGCGCCCGGGACGGCTCCAGGCCGAGCAGTTCGCGCAGCGCGGCGCGGGCGTCCTGGTACACCGTGAGCGCCTCGCCGCGGCGGCCGCAGTGATACAGCGCGACCATCAGGTGCCGGGCGAAGTTCTCGTGCAGCGGATACTCGGCGGTCAGCGCGTACAGCCGGGCGACGCTCTCCCGATAGCGGCCCAGCGCCAGGTCGGCCTCGACCAGCAGTTCGAGGCACTCCAGCCGGGACGCCTCCAGGCGTGCGGAGTGCGCCCGCACGATCGGGCCGTGGGCGACACCCGCGTAGGCCGGCCCACGCCACAGGTCCAACGCACTCGTGAACGTCTCGGCCGCCTCGTGCCGGCGCCCGGCCCGCAGACCGGCCCGCCCCCGGTCGACCAGGCCGTGGAAGGCGTCCGCGTCCAATCGGTCCGGTCCCGTGTGCAGGACGTAGCCGCCGGCACACGTGGCCAACGGGCCGCTGCGCGCGGGCCCCGAGGTGCCGAGCATCGCCCGCAGTCGGGACACGTACACGTGCACCGTGGACTTGGCTCGCTGCGGTCGGGCGCCGGGCCAGATCTCGGCGACGATCTGGTCGACCGTCAACAACTGGCCCCGGCGCGCGAGCAGGGCGGCCAGGAGGGTCTCCGGCTTGGACGCGGCGATCGTACGCGGCTCGGCACCGTCGACGATCCGCACGGGGCCGAGAATCTCGTACCGCAACGGCTCTTCCCTCTCTCTGGCGGTCGGGGTCATGCTCACCGGTAGTCCGGCCTTGCTCACCGGCAGTCCGGATCTGCTCACAGACGACGGTGACATATGGCGGGCGTGTCGCGTACCCCTGACCAACCCCTACGCGGGCTTGCACGGGAATTGCGCGGTAACCGCACTCGGCCGCGTCGGCCTTCCCTGAACCCCTCGAATCCGCCTATGGTCGATCGATGAGCACTGCCCGTTCGCCCGAGCGCGCGTTGTACGCCGTCAGCGACCTGCATTCCGCAATCCCGTCCAATCGCGCGATCGTCGACGGCATCCGGCCCCGCACCAACGACGACTGGCTCATCGTCGGGGGTGACGTGGCCGAACACGTCGACGACACCATGGCGACCCTTCGGTTACTCGCCGACCGTTTCGCGCGGGTGATCTGGGTGCCCGGCAACCACGAGCTGTGGTCCACCCCGGACGACCCCGTGCAACTGCGCGGCGAGCGGCGCTACCGGCATCTGGTCGCGATGTGCCGTGAGTCGGGCGTACTCACCCCCGAGGATCCGTTCGCGGTCTGGGACGGGCCGGGCGGCCCGGTCACCGTGGCACCGCTGTTCGTGCTCTACGACTACACCTGGCGCCCGCCGGGCGCGACCACGCAGCAGGAGGCGTTGGACGCCGCGTACGAGGCGGGCGTGGTGTGCAGCGACGAGTTCATGCTGCACCCCGACCCCTACCCGAGCCGCGGCGAGTGGTGCCGGGCCCGGGTGGCGTACAGCGAGGGCCGACTCGCGGCGGCGGCCGATCCGGCCGCGCCGCTGCTGATGGTCAATCATTTCCCGCTGGTCCGGCAGCCCACGGACGTGATGTGGCACCCGGAGTTCGTCCAGTGGTGCGGCACCGACCTGACCGCCGACTGGCATCGCCGCTTCCCGACCGCCGCCGTGGTGTACGGCCACCTGCACATCCCGCGCACCACGTGGTACGACGGGGTGCGCTTCGAGGAGGTCTCGCTCGGCTATCCGCGCGAGCGCAAGAACGGGTTGCGGCGGCCGATCCCGCGCCGGATCGTGCCCGCCGAGAGCACCGACAGCGCCGCGACCACCGGCTCGGGCCGGCAGGCGGGCGCCCGATGACCATCTCCCGAGCCGACGCCGGAGGTTCGATGATCGCCCGGATACTGCCGCCGGAGGTCTTCGCCGAGGAATCCTTCGACGACCCGGACGGGCCGCCACTGTTCCCGGCCGAGGAGGCGCTGCTGACCAAGGCGGTGGACAAGCGCCGCCGCGAGTTCACCACCGTACGCAGGTGCGCGCGACGGGCGTTGGCCCGGATGGGGGTGCCGGCCGCGCCGCTGCTGCCGGGGTTGCGCGGTGCACCCGGCTGGCCGGCGGGCGTGGTCGGCAGCATGACGCACTGCGCCGGATATCGCGCCGCCGCCGTCGCGGACCGGGCCGCGCTGCTCACGTTGGGCATCGACGCCGAACCGGCGTTGCCGCTGCCCGACGGAGTGTTGACGACCGTCTCGTCGGAGACCGAGCGCAAACACCTGGCCGACCTGGCCGCCGGCCGGCCCGACATCGCTTGGGACCGGCTGTTGTTCAGCGCCAAGGAGTCCGTCTACAAGGCGTGGTTCCCGCTCACCGAGCGCTGGTTGGACTTCGCCGAGGCGGAGATCGAGTTCGACCCGGTGGCCGGCACCTTCGCCGCCCGATTGTTGATCGAGGACCGCCCGCTGGACGGGTTCGCCGGACGCTGGCAGGTCGATGCGGGCATCGCCCTGACCACGATCGCGGTGGCCCGCCGGAGTTGAGTCGGTCGACCGGGGCCCGAGGCGTGTCCTCGGGCCCCGGCCCGGGTCCGTGGGGCGGGCGCCGCGAACGCGTCGACCGCTCCTTCCGGGGCGCGTCGGCCGGTCCGCTCCGGGCCGGACGGCGGCCCACCTCGGACGTGACGGCCGCGTTCCGCCCGGGTGCGTCGGCCGTTCCGGGCCGGGCGTGACCGACGGCCCGTTCCGGGCGGACAGCCGGTCCGTCCCGAACGTGTCGGTCCCGCCCGGGTCCGTCGGTCAGTCCCGTTCGAACCGGACCACGTTCTCCGCGGTGGGCCGCCACGCGTCGGCGAACTGCGCCGGCAGGTCGATCCGGTCCAGGATCGGGTGTCGCGGCACCGAGACCCGGTACCTGATCCGCCAACCGCGTGCGGTGTGCTCCAGGATGTCGTAGTAGTCCCCGCCGTGCACCTCGCCGTCGATCAGCGTCGCGATGTAGCGGCTGCGGGCCCGGACCGTGCCGCTCGCGTCCACCAGGAGCACCGTGTCCAGGGTCTGGTGGTCGGGGGTGTCCGGGCTGCGCCGACCGGTGAACTGCCGGGCCGAGGCCAGGCCGTCGATCGTGTAACCGCTTCCGATGGTGTTCTCGATCACCGCGTCCTCGGTGAACACCCGCCCGAGTTCCGCGATGTCGTCGTTGTCGAAGACGTGCGCGAACAGCGCGAGCGTGTCGTGGATCTCCGCGACGTCCTCGGCGCGCAGGGTCGGTCCGGCGGTCACGGCGCGACCACCTCGGAAAGCCGGACCGGCAGCGGGAATTCGGCCTTGACCACGCCCGCGCCCGCCTGCCGCGGGGCCCGCGGCAGACTCAGTCGATAGGCGATCCGCCAGCCGGCCGGCGTGCGACGCAGAATGTCGAGGAATTCGCCGCCGGTGAGCCGACCGGCCGGGTTGATCCCGATGTAGCGGCTGCGCGCCTGGACTTGACCGTGCTCGTCCACCTCGACGGTGGTGTTGAGCGTGTGGTGGTCAGGCGTCGCCGCGCTCTTGCCCCGGGTGTACTCGGCAAACTCGGCGATGCCCCGGAAGGCCCGCGCCGGGCCGACGCCGATCTCGACCACGACGTCCTCGGTGAATACCAGGTCGAGCCCGGCCACGTCGCCGTTGTCGAAGACGTGCGCGAACAGCGCGAGCGTGCGGTGGATCTCGGCGAGATCCGCCGGGGACAGTACCTTCGTCATGAATTTCCCAGCCTCGTAGTGGTGTTGCGGGTCACTGCGGTGGTGGCGCGGGTCACCCGGACAGCCCGGCCGCCCAGTCCACGATCGTCGTCGCCGTCAGGTCGGCGTGGTCCTCCAGCACGGTGAAGTGGTCGCCGGTGATGCCGATCAGGTCGTGCGGCAGCGGCCAGTACGCCCGCCAGTCCCAGCGACCCTCCGGGTCGATCACGGTGCCCGCCACCGGCGTCTGTGCCTGCGCGACCAGGGTGGGCGTCCCGATCGGCTGCGGCTTCCAGTCCGCGAACAGCCTCTGGTACAGGCCCATCGTGGTCAGGTTGGTGTCGTCCAGCGTCATGTCGTACTGCGCGACCCGGCCGAGCAGACCCTCGATCATCGCGGGCAGCCACCAGTCCATGCCCGGCACCAGCGCGGTGTCGATCGGGAACGTGTCGATCAGCCCGAGTGCAAGTGGCCGGACCCCCTCGGCCTCCAGTCGACGGGTCACCTCGTGCGCGATGCAGCCGCCCATCGAGCGCCCCACCACGATGAACGGTCGATCGCCCACGGCCGCCCGCACCGATTCCACGTGCATGCGCAGCAGCGTGTCGGCGTGATCGGGCAACGACTCGTCGGCCGCGAAGCCCGGGGTCTGGATCACGAACACGTCCCGCTCGCCCTGGAACACCTGCCCGAACCGGGCGTACTCGTGCGGCCCGGAGATCGCGCTCAGCGACGGGAAGCAGACGATCGCGGGGCCGGCATCGCCGCCGGCGATGCGCAGCACGGGTTTGACGTGTCGGTCCCGTTCGGCCTCCGGGAAGGACGGCCGCAGGCCCGCGGAGGCCATGATCACCTCGGCCGCGGTGTTGTACTTCCCGGCCGCGCACAGCTGGACGTAGAAGGCGGCCAGCGCGCCCCTGGTGCGCTCGACGGGTGCCTCCTCCGAACCCGTTTGCGATACCGGCGAGTTGCTCTGTTCGGCCAGCTCGACGCGCAGGTGCAGGGCGAGGGCGCGCGGGGTGGGGTGCGCGATCGTGACCGTGGCGGGCAGCCGGAGACCGGTCGCGCCGGCCAGCCGGTTGCGCAGTTCCACGGCGGTCAGCGAGTCGAGGCCGACCTCCAGGAACGCCTGGTCGGCCTCCACCGACTCGTCGGCCGCGTGCCCGAGCACGACGCCGAGCTCGGTGCGCACCAGGTCCGCAAGAATCTGCTCCCGCTCGTCCTCGGAGGCCGCCGCGAGCCGTTGTGCGAGCGTCGATCGGGCGATCGCCGGCGCCGAGCGCGCGGTCCGCCGGGTCCGCCGTGCGGCCCCCGGGTTCGGCGCGTCGGCCCCGACCACCCGCGGTCGGCTGCCGGCGCCGGCGAGCCGGCCACCGGGCACGGGGCGCGAGACCAGCGACCCGACCGAGAGCACAGCCGCCCCGGTCTCGTCGAAGGCCTCGATCGACACCGCGTCCGGTCCGACCGGGGTGAGTCGAACCCGCAGTCGGGCGGCTCCGCTCGCATGCAGCCGCACACCGTTCCAGGCGTAGGCGAGGCTGATCGCGGCCGGTTCGTCGGCCTCCTCGGCGCGCCGCAGCGCATCCACCACCGCGACGTGCAGCGCCGCGTCGAGCAGTGCCGGATGCACTCCGAACCGGGCCGCGTCGTCGGCCTGCTCCTCGGCCGGCTCGATGTCCGCGAACAGCGCCCCGTCGGCACGCCAGGCCGCCCGGAGCCCCTGGAACACCGGCCCGTAGTCGATCCCGGCGGCGGCCAACAGCTCGTAGGCGTCCGCCACCGGCACCTCGACCGCGTCGGCGGGCGGCCAGTCGCCGAGGCCGGGCTCGGGCACGTCCTCGGCCCCGACCGGTTCGGGCCCGAGGAACCCGCCGGCGTGCCGCACCCACTCCGCGTCGTCCGAGGCCGACTCCTCCCGTGAGGACACCGCGACCCGGCGACGTCCGTCCTCGCCCGTCGCGGCCACCGCGACCCGCAGGTGCACGGCCGCGTCCGGATCGGCCAGGATCAGTGGCGCCTCGATCACCAACTCGTCCAGTGCGGCCGATCCCACCTCGTCCCCGGCCCGCACCGCCAACTCCAGGAACGCGGAGGCCGGCAACAGCACGGTGCCCTGGACCGCGTGATCGGCCAGCCACGGATGCGAACGCACCGAAATCCGTCCGGTCAGCAACACGTCGTCGCCGTCGCCGGTGCGCACGAACGCGCCGAGCAGGGGGTGGTCGACCGAACGAAGACCCAGCGCGGCGGCGTCGGCCGCGGGTCGGGCGAGGGTCTCCCGCCAGTAGCGCCTGCGCTGGAAGGCGTAGGTGGGCAACTCGACGCGATCCGGCTGGTGTTCGGTGTAGGCACCCGCCCAGTCCACCGGCACGCCGCGGACGAAGGCTTCGGCCAGCGAGGTGTACAGGCGTTGCAGGCCGCCCTGGTCGCGGCGCAACGTCCCCACCACGACCGGATCCGGCACGCCCGCCTCCTCCAACGTCGCCTCGATCGCCGACGTCAACACCGGATGCGGACTCACCTCCACGAACACCCCGTGCCCGGCGGCCGAAAGCCCCCGCACGGCCTCCTCGAACCGCACCGTCTCCCGCAGATTGGTAGCCCAGTACGCGCCGTCCAGCTGCGCCGTATCGATCCAGTCACCGGTCACCGTCGACCACACCGGGACGGTCCCGGAGACGGGCGCGATCCCGGCCAGGTCCGCCACGATCCGGTCCCGGATCTCCTCCACCTGGGCCGAATGCGATGCGTAATCCACTGGGATCAGGCGAGCCCGACCACCCTCCGCCGTCACCGCCGCAACCAACTCCGCGAGCGCCTCCGGCTCTCCGGAGACGACCACCTGACCCGGTCCGTTCACCGCCGCAACGGAAATCCGCCCACCCCACCCGGCAAGCCGCTCACTGACCGCCGCCACCGGCTCGGCCACCGACGCCATCCCGCCACGCCCGGACAACGCCACGATCGCCCGACTGCGCAACGCCACCACGCGCGCACCGTCCTCCAGGGACAACCCACCCGCCACCACCGCCGCCGCGATCTCCCCCTGCGAATGACCCACCAGCGCATCCGGGGCCACTCCGAAGGACCGCCACACCTCGGCCAACGACACCAACACCGCCCACAACACCGGCTGGACCACATCCACCCGATCCAACGACGGCGCACCCGACACACCCGTCAACACCTCGACCGGCGACCAATCGACGAACGGCTCCAGTGCCTTGGCGCACTGCTCGTAGCCGTCCGCGAACACCGCCGACTGGGCGAAGAGTTCCGCAGCCATCCCGGACCACTGGGAACCCTGTCCGGGAAAGACGAACACGGTCTTCCCGAGCGGCCCGGCCGACCCGGTGATCACGCCGGTCGCGGAATCGCCGCGGCGTACCGCGTCCAGCGCGTCGGTCAGCGCGTTCCGGTCGCCGACCACCACGGCCCGCTCGCCGAAGGTGGCCCGGGTGGACACCAGCGAGAAGCCCACATCGGCGGTCCGCGGTGACCGGTCCGCGCCGAGCCGTTCCACGAGTCGACCCGCCTGCGCCTGCAAAGCCTCCGGCGTCTTCGCCGACAACACCCACGGCAACACCGCCGGCTCCGGCAGCTCGTCCCGCTCCGCCGGGATCTCGACCTCGGCTTCCGGTAGTTCGAGGATGACGTGGGCGTTCGTCCCGCTCACCCCGAACGCCGACACCGCCGCCCGACGCGGCCGATCCGACTCCGGCCACGGCCGCGCCTGCGTCAACAACCGCACCGCGCCCGCCGACCAGTCCACATGCGGCGTCGGCTCCTCGGCATGCAGCGTCCTGGGCAACACGCCGTGCCGCAACGCCTCGACCATCTTGATCACACCCGCCACACCCGCAGCGGCCTGCGCATGACCGATGTTCGACTTCAACGAACCCAACCACAGCGGCCGATCCGCATCCCGACCCTGCCCGTACGTCGCCAACAACGCCTGCGCCTCGATCGGATCACCCAGCGTCGTCCCCGTCCCGTGCGCCTCCACCACGTCCACATCGCTCGTGGCCAGCTCGGCGTTCGCCAGCGCCTCCCGGATCACCCGCTGCTGTGCGGGTCCGTTGGGCGCGGTCAGGCCGTTCGAGGCGCCGTCCTGGTTCACCGCGCTACCGCGCACCACCGCCAGCACCCGGTGGCCGAGCCGTCGGGCATCGGAGAGCCGTTCCAGGATCAGCACGCCGACGCCCTCGGCCCACCCCGTGCCGTCCGCCGACGCGGCGAACGCCTTGCACCTGCCGTCCACGGACAACCCGCGCTGCCGGGAGAACTCGACGTAGCCCATCGGCGACGCCATCACCGTGGCCCCGCCCGCGACCGCGAGATCGCTCTCGCCCGCGCGCAGCGACTGCGTGGCCAGGTGCAGCGCCACCAGCGACGACGAGCACGCGGTGTCCACGGTCACCGCCGGACCCTCGAAGCCGAAGGTGTACGAGATCCGGCCGGAGGCCACACTGCCGAGCGTTCCGGTCCCGAGATAGCCCTCCAACTCCTCCGGGACCTGATCCAGGGCCGGCGCGTAGTCGATGCCGGCGATCCCGGTGAACACCGAGGTCCGGGTCCGGCGCAGCCCGGTGACGTCGATGCCGGCCCGCTCGAACGCCTCCCACGCGGTCTCCAGGAGCAGGCGCTGCTGCGGGTCGATGGCCGGCGCCTCGCGCGGCGAGATGCCGAAGAAGGCCGCGTCGAAGTCCCCGGCGTCCGGCAGGAAGGAGCCCGCGGTCGTGTAGGTGGTGCCGGGTCGATCCGGGTCCGGGTCGTAGATGTCGCGCAGGTCCCAGCCGCGATCGGTGGGCGCCTCGCCGACCGCGTCGGTGCCCGATTCGACCAGCCGCCAAAGGTCTTCGGGCGACTCGACGCCGCCGGGCAGCCGGCAGGCCATCCCGACGATCGCGATCGGCTCGTGCCGGCTCGCCTCCACCTCGCGGACCCGGTTGCGGGCCTGGCGGACATCGGCCAGCGCACGCTTGAGATATCCCCGGAGCTTGTCTTCGTCCGACATGGAACTGCCTTTCCTGGTGGGGTGGGTGAGTCCGGGGGGATCAGAAGGATTCGAGGTTGCCGTCGAGCAGGCCGAAGAGTTCCTCGTCACTGGCGCTGTCCAGGTCGATCTCGTCGGAGATCGCGGGCCCCGCGGTGACGGCCGGCTCACTCCACTTGTCGGCCAGCCTCCGCAGTCGGTCGATGATCGCCGACCTCCGGTCCGTGTCGCCGAGGTCCGCGGTCAGCGCGGCATCCAGTCGGTCGAGTTCGCCCAGAGCGGCCGGCAGCGGCAGACCCGGAGCGGCGATCGCCGGTTGTCGCGCGAGGAACTCGGCGACACCCGCCGGGGTCGGGTGGTCGAAGATCAGCGTGGCGGGCAGTTGCAGTCCCGAACCCGCGTTCAGCCGGTTGCGCAACTCCACCGCGGTCAGCGAGTCGAACCCGAGTTCGCGGAAGGCGCGTTCGGGTTCGATGGCGACCGGGTCGCCGTGCCCGAGCACGGCGGCCGTCTCGGTGCGCACGAACACCAGGACCGCGGCGTCGCGTTCGATGCCGGTCAGTCCGGCGAGCCGACCCGGCAGTGTGGGTGCCGCCTCCTCGGCGGGCCGCTGCTCCGGCTCGCCCGGCAGCGGCCCGGACCCGGTCGCAGCGCCCTGGGCGGTCCGGCTCCCGTCCAGCCAGTACCGCTCGCGCTGGAACGCGTAGGTGGGCAACTCCACCCGCCGCGGCCGGTATCCGGCGTAGGCGGTGCTCCAGTCGACCTCGACGCCGCGCACCCACAGTTCGGCGAGCGAGGTGTACAGGCGCTGCGCTCCGCCCTGGTCGCGGCGCAGCGTGCCGACCACCAGCGAGCGGGTCGCCTCGGCGGCCTCCAGGGTCTCCTGGATCGCGGCCACCAGCACGGGATGCGGGCCGACCTCGACGAACACGCCGTGCCCGGAGGCCGCGAGCGCGCGGGTGGCCTCCTCGAAGCGCACGGTCTCCCGGAGGTTGTCCGCCCAGTAGGCGGCGTCCATCGTCGCGGTGTCCAGCCACTCGCCGGTGACGGTCGAGCGGAGCGGTATCGAGCCGGATACCGGCTCGATCGTGGCCAGGTCGGCCAGGATGCGGTCCCGGATCTCGTCCACCTGGGCCGAGTGCGACGCGTAGTCCACCGGGATCAGTCGGGCCCGGCCGCCCTCGGCCGTGACCGAATCGACCAGTTCGGCCAGGGCGTCGGGCTCGCCCGACACCACCACCTGCCCGGGGCCGTTCACCGCCGCGATCGAGATCCGCCCGTCCCACTCGGTGAGCCGCGCTCGTACCTGCGACTCGGTGAGCGCCAGCGATGCCATCGCGCCGCGCCCGGCCAGCGCGACGATCGCCCTGCTGCGCAACGCCACGACCCGCGCGCCGTCCGCGAGCGAGAGGCCGCCGGCGACCACGGCGGCGGCGATCTCGCCCTGCGAGTGGCCGACGACCGCGTCCGGGGTCACCCCGTACGAGCGCCACACCTGGGCGAGCGAGACCAGCACCGCCCACAACACCGGCTGGACCACGTCCACCCGGTCCAGCGTGGGCGCGCCCTCGACACCGGTCAGCACGTCGACGGCCGACCAGTCCACGAACGGCTCCAGCGCCTTGGCGCACTCGCCGAAGCGGGATGCGAACACGGGCGACTGGGCGAGGAGTTCGGTGGCCATGCCGGGCCACTGCGAGCCCTGGCCGGGGAAGACGAACACCGTGCGGCCGAGCGTGCCGGCCGCCGAGCCGGTCACCACGCCGGCGGCCGAGTCGCCGCGGGCCAGCGCGGCCAGCCCCGCGCCCAGTGAGCCGCGCTCACCGATCACCACGGCGCGCTCCTCGAGTGCGGCCCGGGTGCCGATCAGGGCCGAGCCGACGTCCACCGGGTCGGGGTCGGCGGCGGCCAGTTGGGCCAGTCGCTGCGCCTGTCCGCGCAGGGCCGGCGCCCGTTTGGCGGAGACGATCCACGGCAGCACCACATCGGGCCGCGGGTCGTTCGGCGCGGGTTCGGCCTCCAGCGGCGGCTGTTCCAGGATCACGTGCGCGTTGGTGCCGCTGACCCCGAACGAGGACACCCCGGCTCGACGCGGTCGGCCGGTCTCCGGCCACGGCCGGGCCTGGGTCAACAACCGCACCGCGCCCGCCGACCAGTCCACATGCGGACTCGGCTCGTCCACGTGCAACGTCTTCGGCAACACCCCGTGCCGCAACGCCTCGACCATCTTGATCACACCCGCCACACCCGCGGCGGCCTGCGCATGACCGATGTTCGACTTCAACGAACCCAACCACAGCGGCCGATCGGCCGGTCGTCCCTGACCGTAGGTGGCCAACAACGCCTGCGCCTCGATCGGGTCACCCAACGTGGTGCCCGTCCCGTGCGCCTCGACCGCGTCCACCTCCGCGGCGGCGAGCCCGGCGTTGGCCAGGGCCTGGCGGATCACCCGCTGCTGGGAGGGGCCGTTCGGCGCGGTCAGCCCGTTCGACGCGCCGTCCTGGTTCACCGCGCTGCCGCGCACCACCGCCAGCACGTGGTGCCCGTTGCGCCGCGCGTCCGAGAGCCGCTCCAGCAGCAACATGCCGATGCCCTCGGCCCAGCCGACGCCGTCCGCAGCCCCCGCGAACGCCTTGCAACGACCGTCCACGGACAACCCGCGCTGCCGGGAGAACTCGGTGAACGCGCCCGGCGAGGCCATCACCGCCACGCCGCCGGCGACGGCCAGATCGCTTTCGCCCAGCCGCAGCGACTGTGCCGCCAGGTGCAGGGTGACCAGCGAGGACGAGCACGCGGTGTCGACGGTGACCGCCGGGCCCTCGAAGCCGAACGAGTAGGAGATCCGACCGGAGGCGACGCTGCCCGCGTTGCCGTTGCCGACGTAACCCTCCAACGTGCTGGGCACGTTGCCCGGATGCGGCGCGTAGTCGTGGTACATTACGCCGGCGAACACGCCGGTCCGGCTGCCGCGCAGCGTGGTCGGGTCGATGCCGGCCCGCTCGATCACCTCCCACGTGGTCTCCAGGAGCAGCCGCTGCTGCGGATCGGTGGCAAGCGCCTCGCGCGGCGAGATCTCGAAGAAGCCCGCGTCGAAGTCGGCGGCGTCGTAGAGGAATCCGCCGTGCCTGGTGTACGACTTGCCGGCCGCCTCCGGGTCCGGGTCGAACAGGTCCTCGACGTCCCAGCCGCGATCGGTCGGGAACTCCCCCACCGCGTCGGTGCCGGATTCGACCAGGCGCCACAGATCACCCGAGGAGGCGACGCCGCCGGGGAGTCGGCAGGCCGTGCCGACGATCACGATCGGGTCGTCCGCCATGCCGACGGGCCCGCTCGCTGCGGCCGGTGGCGCGGCCGCGTCCGGAACGTCGCCCAGCAGTTCGCCGCGCAGGTATTCGGCGAGCGCGCTCGGCGTCGGGTAGTCGAACACCAGCGTCGCGGGCAACCGCAGGCCGGTGCCGGCGTTGAGCCGGTTGCGCAGTTCGACGGCGGTGAGCGAGTCCATACCCAGGTCGCCGAATGCCCGCCGGGCGCCGACCGCCTCGGGATCGGCACCCAGTACGCCGGCGACCTCGGCGCGGACCAGGTCGACCAGCACCTGTTCGCGCTCGGCCCGGCCCAGTCCGGCCAACCGCTGTGCGAGCGAGGCCGCGCCGGCCGCCTTGACCGCCTGCCGCCGCTGCGGCCGGACCAGGCCGCGCAGCAGCGCGGGTACGGCATGTGCTCGGGCCCGCAGACCCGCCGGATCCAGCGGCGCGGGAATCAGCACGGCCCGGTCCGACGTGGTCGAACCACCGTCCGGCCGCACCACCCGGTCGAACAGCCGCAGCCCGTCCGCCGAGGCCAGCGCGCGGATCCCGGCTCGGGCCGCCCGCTGCCGGTCCGCCTCGGCCAGGTGCGCGGTCATCCCGCCCGCCTCGGCCCACATGCCCCACGCCAACGACACCGCCGGCAGGGCGAGCGCGCGGCGCCGGGCGGCGAGGGCGTCCAGGAAGCTGTTGGCCGCCGCGTAGTTGCCCTGGCCGGGGCCGCCGAGTACCGCCGCCACCGAGGAGAACAGCACGAAGCCCGCCAGGTCCTGATGCCTGGTCAGCTCGTGCAGGTGCCAGCCGGCGTCGGCCTTGGGCCGCAGTACCGCGGATACCCGCTCGGGGGTGAGGGCGTCGAGCACGCCGTCGTCGATCACCCCGGCCGCATGCACGACGGCGGTCAGCGGGTAGGCCGCCGGCACGCTCGCGATCAGCGCGGCCAGGGCCTCCCGGTCGGACACGTCCGTCGCCGCGACACGCACGTGCGCGCCGAGCCCGGTCAGCTCGGCGACCAGGTCGGCCGCTCCGGGGGTGTCCGGCCCCCGACGGCCGGTCAGCAGCAGCCGCCGCATGCCGTGTTCGACCACCAGATGGCGGGCGAACAGGGCGCCGAGCGCCCCGACGCCGCCGGTGATCAGGACGGTGCCTTCGGGATCCCAGCCGCGCACTTCGCGCGGATCCAGCGGCACGGCCCGGCGCAGCCGCGGCACGTACAGCGCCCCCGCGCGCACCGCGAGTTGCGGCTCGTCGGTCGCGAGCGCGGTCGCGTACGCCGCGGTCGGCACGGCGGTGTCCCCGTCGAGGTCGATCAGCACGATCCGGCCCGGCTGTTCGGACTGGGCCGAGCGGACCAGGCCGGCCACCGCCGCGCCGGCCGGGTCGGGTACCTCCCCGTCGGCCACGGCGAACGCGCCGCGGGTGAGCACCAGGATGCGCTCGGCGTCGCCCTGAAGTGCCGCCAGGGCGCGGGCACTCTCGCGGTGCGCGGCGCCGACGGGGTCCTCGGCGGCGGCCTCGACCACCAGCACGAGGGTGCCGTCGTCGAGCCGCCCGGAGTCCGCGTCGAGTTCGATCACCGCGTTCGTACCGGGGGCACCGACCGCGGGTTGTTCGATCCAGTCGAGCTCGAACAGCGCGTCCTGACCGGCCGAGTGTGTCCCGTCCAGTTGATCCGCCGTCACCGGCCGGGTCGCCAGCGCCTCGATCGACACGACCGGTGCGCCGCTCTCGTCGGTGGCCCTGAAGGTCAGCTCCCCCGGACCGGTCATCGCGATCCGGATGCGCAGCGCGGTCGCGCCGGCGGCGTGCAGCCGCACACCGTTCCAGGCGAACGGCAGGCGACGGCCCTCGCCCGGCTGGGACTCGTCCAGGCTGCGTACCGAGGCGATGTGCAGCGCCGCGTCGAGCAGCGCCGGGTGGAGGCCGAACCGGGCTGCTTCCGGGTGCTGTTCGGCGGGCAGCGCGGCCTCGGCGAGCAGTTCGTCGCCGAGCCGCCAGGCGGCACGCAGGCCCCGGAAGGCGGGCCCGTATGCGATCCCGGCCTCGGCGAGCGCGGCGTAGGCCCCGCTCGCGTCGAGCACCGTCGCACCGACCGGCGGCCACTGCTCGGGCTCGGCGGCGGCGCTCGGCGCATCCTCGGACGCGCTCAGGAAGCCGGCCGCGTGCCGCACCCACGGCGCGTCCGGCTCGGCGTGCTCCGGCCGCGCATACACCGCGATCGACCGCCGGTCGGCCCGCTCGCCCGCCGAGTCGCCGACCACCACCTGGAGATGCACCGCGTCCCGTTCGCGCAGGATCAGCGGCGCCTCGATCACCAACTCGTCGACGGTGTCCAGGCCGACCTCGTCGCCGGCCCGGATCGCCGCCTCCACGAAAGCGGTTCCGGGCACCAGGGCCGAACCGAACACGACGTGGTCGGCCAACCACGGATGCGTGCGCACCGACAGTCGGCCGGTCAGCAGCACCGCATCGGCTCCGCCGTCCGCCGCCGTGACCTCGCCGGTGGCCACCCGCAGCGAGGCGGCCAGGAGCGGGTGGTCCGCCGCCGCGAGCCCGAGCCCGGACGCGTTCGCGGCACCGGCCGCCGGTTGCTCGATCCAGAAGCGCCGGTGCTGGAAAGCGTAGGTCGGCAGGTCGACCCGACGTGCGCCGGAACCGGCGTACAGCGCGGACCAGTCCACCTCGTGGCCGTGCGCGTACGCGGTGCCCAACGCGTGCAGCGCGGTGTCCGGCTCCGGCCGGTCCCGACGCAGCGCGGCGGCGAACGCGAGCTCGTCGGCCGCGGGTTTGTCGGCCGCGGGCTCGCCGCCGGCGGGCCGCTCGGCCAAGGTGTCCTGGGCCATCGCGGTCAACACGCCATCCGGGCCGAGCTCCAGATACGTGGTCACGCCGGCCGTCGCGAGGTGTTCGATCACGTCCCGGAAGCGGACCGCGTGGCGCACGTGCGCCACCCAGTGTCCGGGGTCGCCCAGTTCCTCGATGCCGGCGGGCCGACCGGTGAGGTTGGAGACCACCGGAACGCGTGGCGCCCGGTAGGTGAGCGTGGCCGCGATCCGCTCGAACTCGGCGAGCATGCCGGCCATCAGCGGCGAGTGGAACGCGTGGCTGACCCGCAGTCGCTTCGTCTTGCGGCCCTGTTCGGCGAACCCGGCGGCGACCGCGAGGGCCGCGTCGGTGTCGCCGGAGAGCACGATCGCGTGCGGCCCGTTGATCGCCGCGATGCCGACCAGGTCCTCGCGCCCGGCCAGCGCGGCGACGACCTCCTCCTCGGTGGCCTGGACGGCGATCATCGCGCCGGTGGTCGGCATCGCCTGCATCAGTCGGGCCCGGGCCGCCACCAGCGTCGCCGCGTCCGCGAGCGAGAGCACGTCCGCGACGTGTGCGGCGGTGAGTTCGCCGAGCGAGTGTCCCGTGACGAAGTCCGGCCGCAGGCCCCACGACGCATACAGCCGGTACAGCGCGACCTCGACCGCGAACAGGGCCGGCTGCGCGTACACGGTGCGATCCAACTGCTCGGCCGCGTCCTCGGCGACCCCGAACACCACGTCGCGCAGCGGATGTCGGACGTGCCCGGCGAGTTCGCGGTCCAGCGCGGCGGCGATCTCGTCGAACGCGGCCGCGAACACGGGGTAGGCGTCGTACAGTTCGCGGCCCATGCCGACCCGCTGGCTGCCCTGGCCGGTGAACAGGTAGGCCAGCGAACCGGATCCGGCGGCCGAACCGCGCGCCTGGCCCGTGGCCGCCGTGTCGGCCGCGAGCGCGTCGAGGCCGGCCAGGAACCCGGCCGGGTCCGCGGCGACCAGCACGGCGCGCTCGTCGAACCTGGCCCGGGAAGTGGCCAGCGAATGGCCGATGTCCACGACGTCGCGCGCCCTGACCGCGGCGCCCCTGACGTGTGCCGCGAGCTTTGCCGCCTGGGCGCGCAGCGCGGCGGGTGTCCGCGCGGAGAGCAGCCACGGCACGGCGGGCATCCCGCCCGCGCGTTCTTCGCCCGATCCGACGGCCTCGTCGTCCCGGTCCGCCTCGACGGATCGGACCGCCGCATCGGCCTCGACGGGTTCGGGCTGCTCCAGGATCAGGTGCGCGTTCGTACCACTCGCGCCGAAGGCGGAGATGCCGACCCGACGCGGGCGCCCGGTCTCCGGCCACGCGCGCGCCTCGGTGAGCAGGCGGACCGCGCCCGCCGACCAGTCCACATGCGGGGTCGGCTCGTCCACGTGCAACGTCTTGGGCAGCACGCCGTGCCGCATCGCCTCGATCATCTTGATCACGCCGACGATCCCGGCGGCGGCCTGGGTGTGCCCGATGTTGGACTTGGCCGAGCCGATCCACAACGGCCGGTCCTCGGGCCGGTCCCGGCCGTAGGTCGCGATCAGCGCCTGCGCCTCGATCGGGTCGCCCAGCGTCGTCCCGGTGCCGTGCGCCTCGACCGCGTCGATGTCGGCCGCGGTCAGCCGGGCATTGCGCAGCGCCTGCCGGATCACCCGCTGCTGGGCCGGGCCGTTCGGCGCGGTCAGCCCGTTGGACGCCCCGTCCTGGTTGACCGCACTGCCGCGCAGCACCGCGAGTACCCGATGACCCAACCGACGTGCGTCGGCGAGCCGTTCGACCAGAACCAGGCCGGTTCCCTCGGACCAGCCGGTGCCGTCGGCCGCGCCGGCGAACGCCTTGCAGCGTCCGTCCGGGGCCAGGCCGCGCTGCCGGGAGAACTCGATGAACCCCAGCGGTGACGCCATCAGCGTCACGCCGCCCGCGAGCGCCAGGTCGCATTCGCCGCTGCGCAGCGAGTGCGCCGCCAGGTGCAATGCCACCAGTGAGGACGAGCACGCGGTGTCCACGGTCACCGCCGGGCCCTCGAACCCGAACGAGTAGGCGATCCGCCCGGACGCCACGCTCGCCGCATTGCCGTTGCCGATGTAACCGCCGACCTCGTCGGGCACCGCGGTCAGTCGGGCCGCGTAGTCCTGGCCGTTCAGACCCGCGAAGACCCCGGTCCGGCTGCCCGCCAGCGTGGTGGGGTCGATGCCGACCCGCTCGAACAACTCCCAGGCGGTCTCCAGCAGGAGCCGGTGTTGCGGGTCGGTGGCGAGCGCCTCGCGTGGCGAGATGCCGAAGAACTCGGCATCGAACCCGGCGATGTCGGACAGGAACGCGCCCTGCCGGGTGTACGACGTGCCGGGGCGATCGGGATCCGGATCGTACAACTCCTCGACGTCCCAGCCGCGATCCTGCGGGAAGTCGCCGACCACGTCGACGCCTTCGGCCAGGATGCGCCACAACTGCTCGGGCGACTCGGCGCCACCGGGCAGCCTGCACGCGGCGGAGACGATCGCGATCGGCTCGGGGGTCTGGTTCTGTGCTTCCTTGAGCCGTTCCCGGGTGTCGTGCAGCTCGACGGTGAGCCGCTTGAGCAGGTGGCGGATCTGCTGGTCGCTCATGATGGTTGTGCCTTTCGCAGGGACCGACAAGTCAGGAGATGCCGAACTGCTTGCCGATGAATTCGATGAGCTCCTCGTCGCCGGCCGAGTCGATCTCCTCGGCGATGCTCGCGACTTCGGCTCGGTCGGGGGCGTCGGCGGGCGCGCCGGCGGCCCAGCGCGCGGCGATCTCGGCCAGGCGTAGCGCGGTTGCCGCGTGCTGGGCCGGATCGACGGCGGCGGCATGCGCCAGCAACTCCTCCAACCGGTCGATCTCGGCCCGCACGACGTCGGCGCTCGGGACCGTGTGCGGCACGAGTTCGCCGTGCAGGAACTCGGCGAGCGCGTTCGGGGTCGGGTAGTCGAAGACCAGCGTCGCGGGCAGCCGCAGGCCGGTCTCGGCGGTCAGCCGATTGCGCAGCTCGACCGCCGTCAACGAGTCGAACCCCTGGTCTCGGAACGGCTTTCCGGGCGCCACCGCGTCGGCGGACGGGTGGCCGTGCACGATCGCCGCCTGGGCGCGTACCAGCCGGACCAGATGCGGCCGGCGCTCCTCCTCGGCCAGTTCCGCGAGCGCCGCGGTCAACCTGCCCGACGCCGTCTCGACCGCGGCCGGGGCCGAGCCGGTTGCTCCGGCCGATGTCGCCGGGGTGCGCAGGAGTTCCGCGACCAGCGGGTGCGGACGGCCCCGGAACAGCACGTCCCAGTCGATGTCGCACACCGCCAGGTGACTCTCGTCCGCGTCCAGGATCCGCCCCAGCGCCTCGACCGCGAGCGCCGGATCGAGCATGGTCAGCCCCTGTCGACCGAGCCGCTCCTCGATCTCCGGCGCGGCGATCCCGCCACCGGCCCAGTGCCCCCAGGACACCGAGGTCGCCGGCAACCCGTCGGCCCGACGCCGGGCCGCGAGCGCATCCAGATACGCGTTGCCCGGCGCGTAGTTGCCCTGGCCGGCGACGCCGCACAGGCCGGCCATCGAGGAGAACAGCACGAACGCCGACAGGTCCGCGTCCCGGGTGAGTTCGTCGAGGTGCCGGGCGCCGTCCACCTTGACCCGCAACACCCGCTGCTGCTGTTCCACGGTCAACTCGCCGATCACCGCGTCGTCCAGGATCGCCGCCGCGTGCAACACCGCGGTCAGCGGGAACTCCGCCGGAACGGCGGCCAGTACGGCCGCCAGCGCGTCCCGGTCGCCCACGTCGCACGACGCGAAGGACACCCTGGCCCCCAGTGCGCGCACCTCCTCGGCCAGCCGGCCCGCACCGGGCGCGTCCGCGCCGGTACGGCTGACCAGCAGCACGTGTTCGGCCCCGCGCTCCGCCGCCCAGCGAGCAACGCGCCCGCCCAGCGCACCGGTGCCACCGGTGACCAGGACGGTGCCCGACGGATGCCATGTCCCGGCCGGTCGCGCGGCACCGAGCGGCGCCCGCACCAACCGGCGCCCCCACACCCCGCTCGACCGCACGGCGACGTCCTTCTCGTCCACCGCACCGGCCAGCACCGCCACCAGGCGGGCCCAGGCGGGTGTTTCGGCGTCGGGGCCCGGGTACTCGCCCGGCAGGTCGATCAGACCGCCCCAGGACTGCGGGCTCTCGGCCGCGACGACCCCGCCGAAGCCCCACACCTGTGCCTGTTCGGGCACCCGGACCCGGTCCGCCGCGCCCACCGACACCGCACCGCCGGTGACCGCCCACAGCGGCGCGGGCACACCGGCGTCGTCCAGCGCCTGAACCAGCGCCACCGTCGCCGCCGCACCCCACGGCACCGCGTCGAACCCGTCCACCGTGCCCTCGGCCAGGGCCAACAGCGACACCACACCCGCGACCGGCTCGTGCCGTCCCGTCAACAGGACCCGCAGCGCCCCCCGCTCACCCTGGTCGCGCGCCACCGGCACCCGTTCGACCCGGGCCCCGGCGTCGGCCAGCAGGGCGGTCAGGAAATCCGCCCACGCGGTGGCCGCCGCCTCCTCGGGCACCACGAGCAACCAGGTGCCGCGCAGGCTGCCGGGTTCGGTACCACCGACCGGGCGCCAGACGATCCGGTGCCGCCACGCGTCCAGCGTGGCGTCGGAGCGCCTGCGGTCCCACCACGAGGACAGTGCGGGCAACACCGCCTCCAGCGACTCCGCCGAGGTGTCCGAGCCCAACGCCTCGGCCAGCCCGTCCCGGTCGCCGCTCTGCACGAGCGCCCAGAACGCCGCGTCGATCGTGTCCACCGATCCCGCACCGCCGCCCTTCGACCCGGTCGACCCGGCCTGGTCCCCGGCGTCGAGCCAGTAGCGCCTGCGCTCGAAGGGATACGTGGGCAGATCGACCGGGCGCGGTCGAGCGCCGGCGAACGCGGCGGTCCAGTCCACCGGCACGCCGCGGACGAAGGCTTCGGCCAGCGAGGTGTACAGGCGTTGCAGGCCGCCCTGGTCGCGGCGCAACGTCCCCACCACGACCGGATCCGGCACGCCCGCCTCCTCCAACGTCGCCTCGATCGCCGACGTCAACACCGGATGCGGACTCACCTCCACGAACACCCCGTGCCCGGCGGCCGAAAGCCCCCGCACGGCCTCCTCGAACCGCACCGTCTCCCGCAGATTGGTAGCCCAGTACGCGCCGTCCAGCTGCGCCGTATCGATCCAGTCACCGGTCACCGTCGACCACACCGGGACGGTCCCCGAGACGGGCGCGATCCCGGCCAGGTCCGCCACGATCCGCTCGCGGATTGCCTCGACTTGCGCCGAATGCGACGCATAGTCCACCGGAATCAAGCGGGCCCGACCACCCTCCGCCGTCACCGCCGCGACCAGCTCCGCGAGCGCCTCCGGCTCTCCGGAGACGACCACCTGACCCGGTCCGTTCACCGCCGCAACGGAAATCCGCCCGCCCCACCCGGCAAGCCGCTCACGGACCGCAGCCACCGGCTCGGCCACCGACGCCATCCCACCACGGCCGGACAGCGCGACGATGGCCCGGCTGCGCAACGCCACCACGCGCGCACCGTCCTCCAGGGACAACCCACCCGCCACCACCGCCGCCGCGATCTCCCCCTGCGAATGACCCACCAGCGCATCCGGGGCCACCCCGAAGGACCGCCACACCTCGGCCAACGACACCAACACCGCCCACAACACCGGCTGGACCACATCCACCCGATCCAACGACGGCGCACCCGACACACCCGTCAACACCTCGACCGGCGACCAATCGACGAATTTCGCGAGGGCCGCCGCACATTCCTCGAATCGCGCCGCGAACACGGGTGATTGGGAGTGAAGTTCGGCAGCCATGCCGGCCCACTGCGAGCCCTGTCCGGGAAAGACGAACACGGTCTTCCCGAGCGGCCCGGCCGACCCGGTCACCACGCCGGCAGCGCCCTCGCCGCGCGTCACCGCATCCAGGCCCGCCGCGCGCGTGGCCGAATCGCCGACCAGCACGGCCCGTTCGGCGAGCAGCGCGCGTGACGTGACCAGTGCGAAGCCCACGTCCACGGGGTCCTCGCCCAGTGCACCTCGGATCCGGCCGGCCTGCGCCCGCAGCGCCTCCGGGGTCCGACCCGACAACACCCAGGGCAACACGCCGCCCGTGGGCCGCGTCGTGGGCTCCTCGACCTGCCGACCGTCGTCCTCCGGCAGTTCGAGGATCACGTGGGCGTTCGTCCCGCTCACCCCGAACGCCGACACCGCCGCCCGACGCGGCCGATCCGACTCCGGCCACGGCCGGGCCTGGGTCAACAACCGCACCGCGCCCGCCGACCAGTCCACATGCGGACTCGGCTCGTCCACGTGCAACGTCTTCGGCAACACCCCGTGCCGCAACGCCTCGACCATCTTGATCACACCCGCCACACCCGCGGCGGCCTGCGCATGACCGATGTTCGACTTCAACGAACCCAACCACAGCGGCCGATCGGCCGGTCGTCCCTGACCGTAGGTGGCCAACAACGCCTGCGCCTCGATCGGATCACCCAGCGTCGTCCCCGTTCCGTGCGCCTCCACGGCGTCCACATCGGCCGCCGAGACCCCCGCGTTCGCGAGCGCCTGGCGGATCACCCGCTGCTGGGAAGGGCCGTTCGGCGCGGTCAGGCCGTTCGACGCGCCGTCCTGGTTCACCGCGCTGCCGCGCACCACCGCCAGCACCCGGTGCCCGTTGCGCCGGGCGTTCGACAGGCGTTCGAGCAGCAGGAGGCCGACGCCCTCGGCCCAGCCCGTGCCGTCGGCGGCACCGGCGAACGCCTTGCAACGACCGTCCACGGACAACCCGCGCTGCCGGGAGAACTCGACGAACATGCCCGGTGTGGCCATCACCGCCACGCCCCCGGCCAGGGCGAGGTCGCTCTCCCCGGAGCGCAGCGACTGGGCGGCCAGGTGCAGCGCCACCAGCGACGACGAGCACGCGGTGTCCACCGTCACCGCCGGGCCCTCGAAGCCGAACGAGTAGGAGATCCGACCGGAGGCGACGCTGCCCGCGCTCCCGGTGCCGAGGTAGCCCTCCAGGCCCGGGGGCGTCTCGGTCGATCCGCGCCCGTAGTCGTGGCCGGCCATTCCGGCGAACACGCCGGTCCGGCTGCCGACCAGCGTGTCGGGGTTGATCCCGGCCCGCTCGAACGCCTCCCACGCGGTCTCCAGGAGCAACCGCTGCTGCGGATCCATGGCAAGCGCCTCGCGCGGCGAGATGCCGAAGAAGGCCGCGTCGAACTCGGTCGCGTCCGGCAGGAACGCGCCGCGGCGGGTGTAGGACGTGCCCACCCGGTCCGGATCGGGGTCGTACAGCCCCTCGACGTCCCAGCCCCGGTCGGTGGGGAACTCGCCGACGGCGTCGGTGCCGGCCGCCACCAGCCGCCACAGGTCGGCCGGCGAGGTCACCCCGCCGGGCAGCCGGCAGGCCATCCCGACGATCACGACCGGATCGTCGGCGTGTGCCTCGCTCTGCGCGGTGGTGACGTCGTGGGTCGTCTCGACCTCCCCGAGAAGTTCGCCGCGCAGGAACTCGGCGAGCGCGTTCGGGGTCGGGTAGTCGAAGACCAGCGTCGCGGGCAGCCGCAGGCCGGTCTCGGCGGTCAGCCGATTGCGCAGCTCGACCGCCGTCAACGAGTCGAACCCCTGTTCCCGGAACGGCTTTCCGGGATCCACCGCGGTCGCGCTGCGATGCCCCTGGACGACCGCCGCCTGGGTGCGCACCACCTCGACCAGGAAGCGCAGTCGATCGGCGGCACCGAGTCCGGTCAGCCGAGCCGCGAAGTCGTCCCCGCCGGCGCCAGGTTCGGCGCGGGTCGTGGCGGGCGCGGCGGCATCCGGGCGGCTTGTTTGCCGCAACTCGCGCACCAGCGGCGCGCGTCGATCCCGGAACAGCACGTCCCAGTCGATGTCGCACACCGTCAGGTGGGATTCGTCGGCGTCGAGCACCTGTCCCAGTACCCGGACGGCCGGTTCCGGGTCGAGCATCCGCAGCCCCTGGCGGGCCAGTCGTTGCTCGACCTCGGGCGCGGCGATCCCGCCGCCGGCCCAGTGGCCCCACGAGATCGCGGTCGCGGGCAACCCGGCGGCCCGGCGCCGGGCGGCCAACGCGTCGAGATGGGCGTTGCCGGGTGCGTAGTTGCCCTGACCGGGCACGCCGCAGATGCCCGCGAGCGAGGAGAAGAGCACGAACGCGGACAGGTCCAGGTCGCGCGTGAGCTCGTCCAGGTGGCGGGCTCCGTCCACCTTGACCCGCAACACGCGGTCGAGTTGATCGATGCTCAGATCGGCGATCAGCCCGTCGTCGAGCACGGCCGCCGCGTGGAAGACGGCGGTCAGCGGGAACTCGGCCGGGATGCCCGCGAGTACGTCCGCCAGCGCGGCCCGGTCGCCGACATCGCAGGCCGCGAAGGAGACCTGGACGCCGAGTCCGGCCAGTTCCGCGGCGAGTTCCGGCGCACCGGCGGCCTCGGCTCCCGACCTGCTCACCAGCAGCACGTGCGCGGCCCCGCGCCCGGCGACCCAGCGGGCCACATGCCCGCCCAGCGCGCCGGTGCCACCGGTGATCAGCACCGTCCCGGACGGTTGCCACGACCCGGTGGTACCGGCGCCGTGCGGCGCCCGGACCAACCGGCGTGCCCACACCGCCGAACCGCGGACCGCGACCTCGCTCTCACCGGCCGCACCGGACCACACCGAGGCCAATCGTGCGGGATCGGCGTCGGCCGGAATCTCCGCCGGCACGTCGATCAGGCCGCCCCACAGGTCGGGCAGTTCGGCCGCTGCGATGCCGCCGAAGCCCCATACCTGGGCCTGTTCGGGCGCCCGCACCGGGTCCTCGTCGCCGACCGAGACCGCACCGCTCGTGACCGCCCACACCGGGATCGACACACCCGCGTCGCCCAGTCCCTGGACCAGCGCCACCGTCGCGGCCGCGCCCCACGGCACCGCCGGGAAACCGGCGACCGGACCCTCGGCGAGCGCGAGCAGCGACACGATCCCGGCGACCGGCTCGTCGGCCGCCGCCACGGCCGCCGTCAGCAGCGCACCCAGCGCGCTGCGATCCACCTGATCCCGCCCGACGACCACGGGCAGTGCCCGGGCTCCGGAGGCGGCCGGCGCGGCGCCGAACCACTCGGCCCACGGCGTGTCCCGCAACCCCTCCGGGACCAGCAGCAACCAGGTCCCGGCAAGTCGGCCCTCGTGCGCGGCGGCCACCGGGCGCCAGACGATCCGGTGCCGCCACGCGTCGCCGACCGCATCGGAGCGACGGCGCTCCCACCATGACGACAGGGCGGGCAGTACCGCACCGAGCGGCTCGGCCAGATCGCCGTCGACGTCGCCCAGCGCGGCGGACAGGCCCGCGCGGTCGCCCTCCTCGACGAGATCCCAGAACGCCGAGTCGACGGCCGCCGCGGTGGGCGGCGCGTACTCGCCCGTGTCCAACCAGAAGCGTTCGCGCTGGAAGGCGTAGGTCGGCAGGGCGACCCGCTCGACCGCCTCCGCCTCGAACGCCGCGTCCCAGACGACCGGCACGCCGCGCACGAACGCCTCGGCCAGCGAGGTGTGCAGCCGGACCAGGTCGCCCTGGTCCCGGCGCAGCGTGCCGACGACCACGGTGTCGGCCGCGCCGACCTCCTCCAGGGTTTCCTGGATCGCGGCGGTGAGTACGGGGTGCGGGCTCACCTCGACGAACACACCGTGGTCCGCCTCCGCGAGGCCGCGCACCGCCGCCGCGAACCGCACGGTCTCGCGCAGGTTGGTCGCCCAGTACGCGCCGTCCAGCCTGGCCGTATCGATCCAGTCGTCGGTCACCGTCGACCACACGGGAATCGATCCGGACACCGGCGTGATCCCGGCCAGATCGGCCACGATCCGCTCCCGGATCTCCTCCACCTGGGCCGAATGCGACGCGTAATCCACTGGGATCAGGCGAGCCCGACCACCCTCCGCCGTCACCGCCGCGACCAGCTCCGCGAGCGCCTCCGGCTCTCCCGACACGACCACCTGACCCGGTCCGTTCACCGCCGCGACCGAGATCCGTCCGCCCCACCCGGCGATCCGTGCCCGCACCTCCGACTCGGCCGACGCCACCGACGCCATCCCGCCCCGACCCGACAGCGCGACGATGGCCCGGCTGCGCAGCACGACGACCGTGGCGCCGTCCTCCAGGGACAACCCACCCGCCACCACCGCCGCCGCGATCTCCCCCTGCGAATGACCCACCAGCGCATCCGGGGCCACTCCGAAGGACCGCCACACCTCGGCCAACGACACCAACACCGCCCACAACACCGGCTGGACCACATCCACCCGATCCAACGACGGCGCGCCCGACACACCCGTCAACACCTCGACCGGCGACCAATCGACGTGCGGTTCGATCGCTTTGGCGCACTCGTCGAAGCGGGCCGCGAAGGTCGGGGACTGGGCGTACAGGTCGGCGGCCATCCCGGTCCACTGCGAGCCCTGTCCGGGAAAGACGAACACGGTCCGGCCGGCCGCGTCGGCCGAGCCCGTGACCAGGCCCGGTGCCGCTTCGCCGCGCGCCAGCGCATCGAGCCCGGTGGTCAGTGCGGCCGGAGCCGCGCCGACCACGACCGCGCGTTCCGCGAAGACCGAGCGCGAGGTCGCGAGCGAGAAGCCGATCTCCTGTGCTCCCGCGCCGGGCTGCGCGTCGAGGTGGTCGGCCAGCCGCGCGGCCTGGGCCCGCAGTGCCTGCGCCGACTTGCCGGAGAGCACCCAGGGAGTCGACGGCGCGGACGCCTGCGCCCGAACCGGCGCCGACTCGCCGTCCTCGTCCGGCAGTTCCAGGATCACGTGCGCGTTGGTGCCGCTGACCCCGAAGGCGGAGACGGCGGCCCGACGCGGTGCCCCGGTCTCCGGCCACGGCTGAGCCCGGGTCAGGAGTCGTACGCCGCCCGAGGACCAGTCCACGTGCGACGTGGGCTCGTCCACGTGCAGCGTTTCGGGCAGTACGCCGTGCCGAAGCGCCTGGACCATCTTGATCACGCCCGCCACCCCGGCGGCGGCCTGCGCATGCCCGATGTTGGACTTCAACGAGCCCAGCCACAGCGGCCGTTCCGGAGCACGGTCGCGGCCGTAGGTGGCCAGCAGGGCCTGCGCCTCGATCGGGTCGCCGAGCCGGGTGCCGGTGCCGTGTGCCTCGACCACGTCCACGTCGGCCGGAGTCAGGCCCGCGTTCGCCAACGCGCTGCGGATCACCCGCTGCTGCGCCGGGCCGTTGGGGGCGGTCAGTTGACTGCTGGTGCCGTCCTGGTTGACCGCGCTCCCGCGGATCACCGCGAGCACCCGGCGTCCGGCCCGGCGCGCGTCGGAGAGCCGTTCCAGGACGAGCAGTCCCACGCCCTCGGCCCAGCCGGTGCCGTCCGCGGCGCCCGCGAACGCCTTGCAGCGGCCGTCCGCCGACAGACCCCGCTGGCGGGCGAACTCGACGAACATCCCGGGCGAGGCCATCACCGTCGCGCCGCCCGCGAGCGCGAGACTGCACTCGCCCGAGCGCAGCGACTGGGCGGCCAGGTGCAGCGCGACGAGCGAGGACGAGCATGCGGTGTCCACCGTGACGGCCGGGCCCTCGAAGCCGAAGGTGTAGGAGATCCGGCCGGACGCCACGCTCGTGGTGCTGCCGGTCAACACGTAGCCGTCCACCCGGTCGGGCGTGGTCTTGTACAGGCGCGGGGTGTACTCCTGCGCGATCACGCCGGCGAACACCCCGGTCGCCGAACCGCGAACGGCCGCCGGGTCGATCCCGGCGTCCTCCAGTGCCTCCCACGCGGTCTCCAGGAGCAGCCGCTGCTGGGGGTCCGCCCCGAGTGCCTCGCGGGGCGAGAGGCCGAAGAAGGAGGCGTCGAACTCCGGCGCGTCGTAGAGGAATCCGCCCTGACGCGTGTACGTCTTGCCGACCGCGTCCGGGTCCGCGTCGTACAGGCCGTCCAGGTCCCAGCCGCGGTCGGTGGGAAAGCCGCCGATCGCGTCGCGGCCCTCGGCCACCAGCTGCCACAGGTCCGCCGCCGAGTGCACGCCGCCGGGCAGTCGGCAGCCGATCCCGACCACGGCGATCGGCTCGTTCCGGGCTTCCTCGTTCTCCCGCAGCCTGCGCCGGGCCTGGTGCAGGTCGGCGGTCACCCGGGTGAGGTAGTCACGCAGCTTCTCTTCGTTCGCCATGGGGTATCTGCCTTTTCCGTGCGGCGGCTTCGCCGTGGTCGTGGTGCGAGTACTGGGCGCCCCGCGGGGCGGTGGGTCGGCCGGGTTCAGGAGATGCCGAGTTCGTTGTCGATGAAGTCGAAGAGCTCGTCGTCGCCGCCCGCGCCGAGCTGTTCGATCAGCGCCGTGGTCGGATCCCCTGGAGCGGCGGCCCCGAGCCGACCCAGCAGGTCGTACAGCCGACTGACCGCGCCGGTGCGGAAGTCCTCGTCCGGGACCGCGCCGTCGGCCAGCAGGTCGGTCAACGAGACCTGCCACCGATCGAGTTCGGCGAGCAGCGAGCCGGCAGCCGGGGGCGGTGTCACGGCGAACAGGCGCTCGCGCAGGTGCTCGGCCAGCGCAATCGGCGTGGGGTGGTCGAAGATCAGCGTGGAGGGCAGCTCCAGACCGGTGCCGGCGTTGATCCGGTTGCGCAGCTCGATCGCGCCCAGCGAATCGAACTCGGTCTCCAGGAAGCCGCGTTCGGGCTTGATCGCGGCCGGGCCGTCGTGCCCGAGGATGGTTGCCGCGGTGACCCGGACGAACAGCAGCAACTCGCGCCGCTGTTCGTCCACCGGGCGGCCCGCGAGCCGCTCCCGGATCCCGGCCGCGGGCCTGCGGACCGCGCCCGCGCGTGTCGGGGCGCCGCGTTGTGCGGGTACCCGCCCGGGGGTGGCCGCGCGAGCCACGTCGGCCAGGAGTTCGGTGGCCGCGTCCGGACGCAGCGCGCCGGTGTCGAGCCGGGCCGCGAGCGGGGCGGGCAGTGGTGTGTCCAGTGCGCGGTCGAACAGGTCGAGGCCGGTTTCGGTGCTCATCGGGGCCAGTCCGCTGCCCGCCATCCGGCGGCGGTCCACGTCGGTCAGGTGCGCCGCCAGGCCGCCGGCCTCGGCCCAGTGGCCCCATGCGATCGAGGTCGCGGGCAGGCCGTGGCTGTGTCGGTGGTGGGCGAGCGCGTCCAGGAACGTGTTGGCGGCGGCGTAGGCCGACTGGCCGGGGTTGCCGAGTACGCCGACGGCCGACGAGTACAGCACGAACGCGGACAGGTCCAGGTCGGCGGTGAGGGTGTGCAGGTTCCACGCGGCGTCCACCTTGGGCCGCAGCACGGCGTGCAGCCGCTCGGGGTCGGTGGTGGTGAGCGCGCCGTCCGCGACCACGCCGGCGGTGTGCACGACGGCGGTGAGCGGGTGGGCGGCCGGGATGGCGGCAAGCAGCTCGGCGAGGGCGGTCGGGTCGGCCACGTCGCACGCGGCGATCCGCACGTCGGCGCCCGATGCGGCCAGTTCGGCGCGCAGTTCGTCGGCTCCGGGGGCTGCGGGTCCGGTCCGGCCGACCAGCAGCAGCCGGCGGGCGCCGTGCCGGGTGACCAGCCGGCGGGCGGCGAGTGCGCCGAGCGCGCCGGTGCCGCCGGTGATCAGCACGGTGCCGGTCGGGTCGAGGCCCCCGGGTACGGGCGGGACGGTCAGTACCAGCTTGCCGGTGTGTCGGGCCGAGCTCAGCCGGCGCAGCGCCCGCACGCCGTGTCGGATGTCCCACGCGGTCACCGGCAGTGGGGTGAGCGTGCCGGCCGCGAACAGCGGCGCCAATACCCGAAGCATCCGGCCGATCCGGGCCGGTTCCAGGGTCAGCAGGTCGAAGGCGCGGTAGTCGACGCCCGGGTGCGCGGCGGCGACCGCGGCCGGCTCGCGCGGGTCGGTCTTGCCCATCTCGACGAACCGGCCGGCGGGCGCGAGCAACCGCAGTGAGGCGTCGGTGAATTCGCGGGCCAGCGAGTTGAGTACGACATCGATGCCGCGTCCCGCGGTCGCGGCACGGAAGCCGGCCTCGAAGTCGAGGGTGCGCGAGGAGGCGATCCGGTCGTCGGCCAGCCCTTGGGCGCGCAGTGTGGGCCACTTGGCCGGGCTTGCCGTGCCGTAGACGTCGGCGCCCAGGTGTCGGCCCAGTTGCACCGCGGCCGTGCCGACTCCGCCGGTGGCGGCGTGGACCAGTACCGATTCGCCCGGTCGTAGGCCGGCCAGCTCGATCAGGCCGTGGTAGGCGGTCAGGAACGCCACCGGCACGGTCGCGGCCTGGGCGTAGGTCCAGCCCGCCGGGATCGGGGTGAGCATGCGGTGGTCGACCACGGCGTGCGAGCCCAGGATGCCGGGCAGCAGACCCATCACCCGGTCGCCGACCGCGAGTTCGGTCACGTCCGGGCCGACCTCCAGGACCCGGCCGGCGCCCTCCGCGCCGATCCGGGCGGCGCCGGGGTATCCGCCGAGCGCGATCAGCACGTCGCGGAAGTTCAACCCGGCCGCGCGCACCGCGATCCGCACCTGGCCGGGCGCCAGGGGTGCGGCGGCCTCGGGGGCGGGCAGCAGCGCGATGTTGTCGATGCTGCCGGGCTCGGTCACGTCCAGGCGCCAGGGAGCGGGCGGGGCGGGCGGTTCGAGCGCGTCCTCGGGACGTATCGGTGCCAGTCGCGGTGCCAGGATCGCGCCGCCGCGCAGGGCGAGGTGCGGTTCGCCGCCGGCCAGCGCCGCCGGCACAGCGGCGGCCGAGTCGGGGTGTCGGTCCAGGTCGAGCAGGCGCAGTCGGCCGAGGTGTTCGCCCGCCGCCGCGCGGACCAGGCCCCACAGGCCGGCGGCGGTCAGATCGCGGACGTCCTCGCCGGCGTGGGTGGCGACCGCCTCGTGGGTGACCAGGACGAGTTCGATGTCGGCCAGGCGTGGTTCGGCCGACCATTCGCGCAGCAGCATGACGGCCCGCTCGGTCACCGCGTGGGTGGCGACGACGGTGCCCAGGGCCGGGATCGGCCGATCGAAGGGCACCAGCACGTAGGCGGGCGGAGTCGCCCCGCCGACGAGCGCGGTGCGCAGCGCGGCAAGGTCGGCGTGCACCTCCACCGGCCGACCGAACGCCGCGGATCGCACGGCGTCTCCGAGTGGGCCCGACCCCCCGCTCCCGAGCACGACCCAGCGACCCTGCTCGGCCTCGGCCTCGGCCTCGGCATCGGCATCGGCGCCCGACGCCGGGCTCGGGCTCGGCACCACCCCCGGCACCGGCACCCAGTGCACCTGAAACCAGGAGTCCCCCGCAGCCGCCGGCCGCGCGCCGAGCCGCTCGGCCGGGATCGCCCGCAGGGTCAGCCGGTCGATCGACAGCACGGGCGTACCCTCGGCGTCGGCCGCGGTCAGCGCGACCGCGTCGGGGCCGATCGGGGCGATCCGCACCCGCAGTTCGCGGGCGCCCGCCGCGTGTGCGGCGACCCCGGCCCACGCGAACGGCAACCGGGTGGCCGCGCCCGGTTCGGCGCCGGGCAGCAGTCCGATCACGCCGTGCAGCGCGGCGTCCAGCAGTGCGGGGTGGACCCGGTGGCCGGCCTCCTCGGTCGACTCCGGCAGCGCGACCTCCACGAGCAGGTCGTCACCGTGCCGCCAGGCGGCGAGCAGGCCGCGGAAGGTCGGGCCGTAGTGGTAGCCCAGGTCGGCGAGCCGCCCGTACAGGTCCTCGACGTCGACCGGCACGGCGTCCGACGGCGGCCACACGCCCTGTGCCCGGCCGGTTTCGGCGGTTTCGGCCGGGGTCAGCCGGCCGGCGGCGTGCCGGGTCCAGTCGCCGGCATCGGCGGTACGCGAGTGCACGGTCACCGGTCGGGTGCCGTCCGCGTCCGCGGCGCCCACCGCGAGTTCGATCCGCACGGTGCCGTCCGCGGGCAGCACCAGCGGTGCGGCCAGCACGAGTTCGTCGATGCCGCCGGCACCGACCTGCGCGGCGGCGTACAGCGCCAGATCGACGAAGGCGGTGCCGGGCAGCAGGATCGTGTCGTGCACGGCGTGCTCGGCCAGCCACGGGGTCCGGGCGGACAACACGCCGGTCCACACCCGGCCGGAGCCGTCCGCGTGTTCGAAGCCCGCGCCGAGCAGCGGGTGTTCGCTCGGGTCGAATCCGGCCGAGGTCGGGTCGGCGGCGGGCTGCGGTGCGTCCAGCCAGTGCCGGCGGCGCTGGAACGCGTACGTGGGCAGGTCGACCCGGCGCACCGCGCGGCCGGCCCAGGCCGGGGTCCAGTCGAGCGGCGTGCCGGTGACGTGCAGGCGGGCCAGGGCGTCGGTGAAGGTGCGTGCTTCGGGGCGGTCGGCGCGCAGTGCGGAGAGCACCACCGGCGCGGGGTCGTCCAGGCTTGCCAGGGTCAGTGCGGTGAGCACGGCGTCGGGGCCGAGTTCGAGGTAGGTGGTGGTGCCGAGTTCGGCGAGGGTACGGATGCCGTCGCGGAACCGGACCGCCTCGCGGATGTGCCGAACCCAGTAGTCCGGGTCGGCCAGTTCGGCGGCGTCGGCCACCGCTCCGGTCAGGTTGGACACGATCGGGATGCGCGGTGCGGCGAAGCGCAGGCCCGCCGCGACGGTGCGGAACTCGGCCAGGACGGCGTCCATGTGCGGCGAGTGGAACGCGTGACTGACCCGGAGTCGTTTGCTCTTGCGACCGGTCGCGCCCCATCGCGCCGCCAGCTCTTCGACGATCTCGGCGGTACCGGATACGACCACGGAATCGGGGCTGTTGATCGCCGCGATGCCCGCGTGCGCCTCGTGTCCGGCGACCAGTTCGGCGATCTCCTCCTCGGTGCCCTGGAGTGCGATCATCGCGCCGGTGGCCGGCAGACCGCCCATCAACCGGCCGCGGGCCACCACCAGGGTCGCGGCGTCGGCCGGGGTGAGCACGCCGGCGACGTGCGCGGCGGTCAGTTCGCCGATCGAGTGGCCGATCAGATGGTCGGCGCGGATCCCGTACGACTCGGCGAGGCGGTACAGCGCGGTCTCCACCGCGAACAGCGCGGGCTGGGTGTATTCGGTTTCGTGCAGCAGCGCGGCCTCGGGGCTGTCCGGCGCGGCGAACAGCAGGTCGCGCAGGGGGCGGCCGAGGGCGGCGTCCAGGTGCACCAGTACCTCGTCCAGGGCGCGGGCGAACACCGGCTCCGCCGCGTACAGTTCGCGGCCCATGCCGACACGCTGGCTGCCCTGGCCGGCGAACAGCACGGCGAGCGACCCGGCCGGTCGGGCCTCGCCGCGGATCAGGTTCGCCGCGTCGACTCCGTCGACCAGTGCGTCGAGACCGCGCAGCAGGTCCACTCGGCCGGTTCCGGTGACCACCGCACGGTGGGCGAAGGTGTCCCGACCGTCGGCGAGCGTCAAGCCCACGTCGCCGAGGGAGGCGTCCGGGTGGTCGGCGAGGTGGGTGCGCAGCCGGGCCGCCTGGGCGCCCAGCGCTTCCTCGCTCGCGGCGGACAACAACCACGGGCCGCCCTGGTCGGTACCGGTCGAGGGCGGGGTCGGCGGGGCCTGCTCCAGGATGACGTGTGCGTTGGTGCCGCTGATCCCGAACGAGGACACCGCCGCGCGGCGCGGCCGATCGTGCCGTGGCCAGGCGGTCCGTGCGGCGAGCGGCTCGACGCCGCCGCGGGACCAGTCCACGTGCGGGGACGGTGCGTCCAGGTGCAGGGTGCGTGGGAGCTCGCCGTGCCGCATCGCCTCGATCAGGGCGATCACGCCGGTCACCCCGGCGGCGGCCTGGGTGTGTCCGAGGTTGGATTTGACCGAGCCGAGCAGGAGCGGGCGATCGTCGGGACGGTCCGCACCGTAGGTGGCGAGCAGCGCTTCCGCCTCGATCGGGTCGCCGAGTGTGGTCCCGGTGCCGTGCGCCTCGACCGCGTCGACCTCGGCCGGGGTCAGCCGGGCGTCGGCCAGCGCCTGGCGGATCACCCGCTGCTGGGCCGGGCCGTTGGGGGCGGTCAGCCCGTTGGACGCGCCGTCCTGGTTGACCGCGCTGCCGCGCACCACCGCGAGTACCGGGTGGCCCAGGCGACGGGCGTCGGACAGCCGCTCCACCAGGACCAGCGCGACGCCCTCGGCCCACGCGGTGCCGTCGGCGGCCGCCGAGAACGGCTTGCACCGCCCGTCCGGGGCGAGCCCGTGCTGGCGGCTGAACTCGGTGAACATGCCCGGCGTGGACATCACCGTGACGCCGCCGGCCAGCGCCAGGGTGCATTCGCCCGCCCGCAGCGCCCGCACCGCGAGGTGCAGGGCGACCAGGGACGAGGAGCACGCGGTATCGATGGTCAGGGCCGGACCCTCCAGGCCCAGCGTGTAGGCCAACCGGCCGGAGGCGACGCTGCTCAGGCTGCCGGTGAGCAGGTGGCCGCCGTAGCCCTCGGGTGCCTCGTGCAGGCGCGGTCCGTAGTCCTGCGGCATGGCGCCGACGAACACACCCGCCCGGGTGCCGCGCAGCGTGCTCGGCGCGATGCCGGCCCGCTCGACCACCTCCCAGGCGGTCTCCAGGAGCAGGCGCTGCTGCGGGTCCATCGCGGCCGCCTCGCGCGGGCTGATCCCGAAGAAGCCGGGGTCGAACGCGTCGGCGTCGTAGAGGAAGCCGCCCGCGCGCACGGAGGACGTGCCGGGCCTGGCCAGTTCGGGATCGTAGAGCGCGTCCAGGTCCCAGCCGCGGTTGTTCGGGAAGGGTCCGATCGTGTCCGTCCCCTCGGCGAGCAGGTCCCACAGCGCCTCGGGGGTGTCCGCGCCGCCGGGCCACCGGCCGCCGGCCGCGACGACGACGATCGGGTCGTCCTCGTGCGCGACCGGCGCCGGTGCGGCCCCGGACGGTCCCGCGCCGGCGGGCACGGTGCCGGCCGTGTGGTCCGCGAGTCGGCGGGCCACCGCCCGGGGGGTCGGGTGGTCGAACGTCAGCGAGGCGGACAGCCGGGTCCCGCTCGCGGCGGCCAGCCGGTCGCGGAACTCCAGCGCGCCGACCGAGTCGAAGCCGAGGTCCTTGAACGTGCGGTCCGGGTCGACCGCACCCGGGCCGGCGTAGCCCAGCACGACGGCGGCGGTGGCGCGGACCAGGGTCAGCGGATCGGGCCCGGTCGCGGCGGCCGACGCCGGCTCGGTGGCCGGGTCCTCGGGTGCGGCCGACCGCGCGGCGATGTCGGGAGCGGCGGCCGGCAAAGCGGTGGTGGGTTCGGCGGGTTCGGCGATCCAGTGCGGGGTGCGCAGGAAGGCGTACGTGGGCAGCGCGGTGCGTCGGGCGCTCGCCGGCAGCGCGGCGGTCCAGTCCACCGGGGTGCCGTGTACGTACACCTGGGCCAGCGAGGTCGAGAATCGGCGCGGGCCGCCGTCGCCGCGGCGCAGTGTGCCCACGGTCAGCGCGTGCGCGCCGGCGGTCTCGTCCGCGTCCAGGATCTGCCGAAGTCCCATGGTCAGCACGGGGTGCGGGCTCGCCTCGACGAAGGTGCGCCGGCCGTCGGCGAGCGCGGCGCGGACCGCGTCGTCGAAGCGCACCGTGCCGCGCAGGTTGCGGTACCAGTAGTCGGCGTCCAGTTCGGTGGTCTCCAGCGGGCCGCCGGTGACGGTGGAGTAGAACACGATCGGGCTCGGCGCCGGTTCGATCCCGGCGAGTTCGCGGGTCAGGTCGGCGCGCAGCGGTTCCACGTGCGGCGAGTGCGAGGCGTAGTCGACCGGGATGACCCGCACATCCACACCGGCGGCGGTGTACTCGGCGAGCAGTGCGTCCAGCGCGTCCCGGTCGCCGGAGACCACCGTGGACGCGGGGCCGTTGACCGCCGCGATGCCCACCCGGTCGGCCCGGTCGCCGAGCTTGGTGCGCACCTCGTCGGCGGGGCGCGGGATCGAGGCCATGCCGCCGCCGGGCGCGAGGCCGGCCAGCAGTCGGCTGCGTCGGGCCACCAGGCGGGCCGCGTCGGCCAGGGTCAGCGCGCCGGCGATGTGCGCGGCGGCGATCTCGCCCTGCGAATGCCCGATCACCGCGTCCGGGCGGACCCCGAACGCCTCCCACAGTCGGGCCAGCGAGACCATCACGGCGAACAGCACGGGCTGTACCACGTCCACCCGCTCCAGGGAGGCCGCGCCGGGTGCGTCGCGCAGGACGTCGTGCGGCGACCAGTCCACGTGTGCCGCGAGCGCGTCGGCGCAGGCGTCCAGGTGCGCGGCGAACACCGGCGAGGCGTTCAGCAGTTCGCCGGCCATGCCGATCCATTGCGAGCCCTGGCCGGGGAAGACGAACACGGTCGAGGTGTGCGGGCGGGCGCGGCCGGTCACCGCCCGGGCGGTCGGCAGTCCGGCGGCCAACGCGGCGGTGGCTTCGACGAGTTCGGCGGGGTCTGCGCCGAGTACGACGGCCCGGTGCTCGAACGCGGTCCGGCCGGCGGCCAGGGTCAGCGCGACGTCCTGCGGCGCGGTGTGCGCGGTCGGTGTCGCGTGCAGCCGCTCGGCCTGGCCGCGCAGCGCCTGCGGGTCGCGGGCGGACAGCGGCCACGGGAGCACGGCGGCGGCCTCGGTGAACGCGCGTGCCCCGGGCAGGTCTGCGGAGCGGGTGGCGGGCGGTTCGCCCAGTACGACGTGGCAGTTCGTCCCGCCCATCCCGAACGAGCTGACCCCGGCGAGCAGGGGGCGGTCCGGGTGGGGCCAGGGGCCGGGTTCGGTCTGCACCCGCAGGCCGGCCGCGTCCAGGTCGATCGCCGGGTTGGGGGTGGTGTGGTTCAGGCTCGCGGGCAGGGTGCGATGCCGGATGCCCAGCACGGTCTTGAGCAGGCCGACGATGCCGGACGCGCCCTCCAGGTGGCCGACGTTGGTCTTGGCCGAGCCGACCGCGACCCGATCGGCGCCCGTTCGCCCCGCGCCGTACGCCTCGCCCAGGGCGGCGGCCTCGATCGGGTCGCCGACCCGGGTGCCGGTGCCGTGCAGTTCGACGTACTGGATCCGTTCGGGGGTGATGCCCGCCGCGTGGGCCGCCCGGCGCAGCACGTCCGTCTGCGCGCCGGCGTCCGGCACGGTGAATCCGTCGGTGTCGCCGTCGCTGGTGATCGCGCTGCCGTGGATGACCGCGTGGATCGGGTCGCCGTCGGCCAGTGCCGCCTCCAGCGGCTTGAGCAGCACCACCGCGCCGCCCTCGCCGCGCACGAAGCCGTTGGCCCGTTCGTCGAAGGTGAACGAGCGGTGGTCGGCCGAGAGGCCGCCGAAGCGTTCCGCGGCCACGGTGCTCTCCGGCGCCAGGTTGAGGTGCACGCCGCCGGCGAACGCGACGGTCGACTCGCCGCTGCGCAGGCTCTCGCAGGCCAGGTGGACCGCGACCAGCGAGGAGGACTGCGCGGTGTCGACGGTCAGGCTCGGGCCGCCCAGATCCAGGGCCCAGGACAGCCGGTTGGCGATCAGGCCGCGGGCGACGCCGGTGAAGGTGTGTCGGGTGATCGCATCGGTGCCGTGCCGGTGGACGACCGTGGACCAGTCGTTGGCGATCGCGCCGACGAAGACCCCGGCCCGGGTGCCGGCCAGGGATCCGGGTGGGAGGCCGGCATCCTCGGCGGCCTCCCACCCGAGTTCGAGGAACAGCCGCTGGTGCGGGTCCATCGCGTCCGCCTCGCGCGGCGAGATCCCGAAGAACGCCGCGTCGAAGGCGTCGACCCGGTCCAGGTAGCCCCCGGGCCGCAGTTCGGCGCCGCGTCGACGCGCCGCGGTGGGCTCGCCCACCGCGGCGGCGCCCTCGCGCAGCAGCTCCCAGAACGCGGCGGGGTCGGCGGCGCCCGGCAGCCGGCACGCCGTCCCGATGACGGCGATCGCGGTGCCGTGCCGGTCGCTCTTGCCGGTGGTGTTCTCGCGGCTCATCATCGCGGAGTGCTCGCCCCTCATCCGAACGGTCCGATCCCGAACGGCGACGACTGCGCCGAACGGTCTCCAGATTCGTCCGGCGCACCCCACCCCGATAACCCCTGTCGATCCCCTACCGACCCCACAGGCGAGGACCCACGAAAGGGCCCCCGACCGGGGTGTTCCGAATCCGCCGCGCGTCGGCGCGGCAGAGCCGGTCCCACTCCCGGTCGGGGGCCGTTCAGCCCGCGATCTCCTCCTCCAGCCAGGGCGGCAGGTCCAGTCGGCGGGCCACGCCGAGTTTGCGATAGACCCTGGTCAGGTGTTGTTCGACGGTGCTGACCGTGATGAACAACCGACGCGAGATCTCCCGGTTGGTCTGACCCTGTGCGGCCAGTGCCGCGACCCGGCGCTCGGCGTCGCTCAACCCCGCGCCCGACTGTTCCTCGACGCCGGAGGGCTCCGCGACCATCGCGGGCGGCTCCGGCGCGCGCACCCGACCGGGCTCGGCGACCCGGCCGGACTCGCCGATCCGGGCCGGTTCGTGCAGCGGCGCCGGCTCCGGCGCCTCGGGTATCGCGCCGTCCCGGTCGGGTACCGCGGCCAGCCGCTCGGTCCGCACCAGGGTCCGCGGCGGTGCGGCCTGGCACATCTCGGACAACTGCCGGGCCCGCTGCGCCGCGCGCCTTGCCCGGCCGAACTCGCCCAGCTCGCGGTACGCGTCGCCCAGGTCGGCGAAGACCAAGGACAGCTCGAAGCGATCGCCACAGGCCTGGAGTTCGCGGATCGCCTCCCACAACAGCGCGGGTCGGCGCCGCAGTTCGACGACCGAGGCCTGGACGCCCAGCGCGAGTCCCCGGGTGCGGGACGGCTCGTCGGGCAATCGCTCGAACTGGTCCGCGAGCAGTTCCCGGGCCGCGTCCGGGTCGCCCAAGCGCACGTGGGCGCGGGCCGCCTCGACCCGCCACGGCACGATCCCGGGCAGGTCCATCCGCCACGCCGTCATCAGCTCGCCGCAGGACATGAAGTCGTGCAGGGCCGCGTCGGGGCGGCCGGTGGCCAGGTTGTACCGGCCGCACGCGTGCAGGTAGTGCAGTCCGGCCGGGGTGCGGAACATGGCCCCCGGGACCGGCAGTTCCAGGTAGCGCGCGGCCTGCTCGTGGTCGCCCCGGGCCACCGCCGAGGAGATCCGCGCGGCCAGCGGGACGCCCACCGCAACCCCCCAGCCCTCCGGCACGATCCGGGTCAGCGCGGTCTTGGCGCTGTCCTCGGCGCCGAGCAGGTCGCCCTGACGGACCGCGATCTCGCCGAGCACCGCGGCGAGCAGGGCATGGGCGATCGGGCTGCGCCGGGCGGCGGCCCGGTCGATCAGCGCGACGCACCACTCCTGCGCCTGCGCGGCCCGATCGGCGTAGACGAGCGCGGTCAGCGTGGAGGTGAGCGACTCCACCGTGGCGTCCTCCAGGCGCGAGCCGCGCAGGATGCGTTCGGCGCGGTCGTACACCTGGTCGCCGCCGAGCCGGCCGGCCAGTACGGCGGTCAGCAGATCCAGCCCCTCGATCCGGCCGATGGTCGCGGGCAGCGGGGACACCTCCGGTTCGGGCCCGGGTGGGCCCGCGTCCCCGGCCGGATACCAGTACTTGAGCCAGGTCCGGGCGGCGCGGGCCTCGGCGGCGGTGACCCATGCGTCCGCCTCGCCGGGCGCGCAGGACCGCCAACCGGCGTCGATCACGGCCTTGGCCTCGTCGAGTCGGCCGTACCAGGCCAGGTAGCGCACGCACACCAGCGCGTCGCGCCCGCCGAGCCGGCCGTCCCGTACGGCGGTGGCCAGCCACGGCACGTGTCGGGCCGCGGCGGCCGGGTTGACCAGCCATTCCAGGCCGATCAGGAATGCCTTGATCGACACCCGGGTGCATTCGTCCGGCGCGATGCGTTCGGCCAGCTTGAGGTAGTCCACGGCGAGCCGCAGATCGCCCTCGGCGACCACCGTCTCGGCCGCTTCGCGCAGCGTGCGCACCGCCCACGGGGCGCGGAAGTCCCCGGCGCCCGCGAGGTGTTTGGCGACCGACTCGGAGGGGGCGCCGTCGATGTGCAGCAGGGTCGCCGCCCGGCCGTGCGCGCGCTCGCGATCCGGGCGGGTCATCGTGTCCAGCACCGCCGACCGGGCCCGGTCGTCGCGGAATCTGCCGCAGGCCACCAGGCCGGCGTCGTTGAGGGTGCGCGCGGCGCGGGTGGCCGTGGCGGGTTCGAGTTCGAGCAGTTCGGCCAGGCCCTCGGTGGTCTCGGATTCGCCGAGCACGGCCAGTCCGCGTGCGACCTGCACGGTGGCCGGGTCGAGCCGGTAGAGGCAGCCGACCACGGCCCGGCAGTACGCGTCCGCGACGGTGGGCCGCAACGGGCGCCGCGCCGGGTCGGAGCGCGCCCCGGGGCCCATGTCCTCCAGTAAGGCGCGGACCAACAGCGGGTTGCCGCCGCTGAGTTCGAGCACGTCGGCGGACAGCCGGGCGGCGGCGACCGGGCCGAGGTGGTGACCGAGCAGTTCGGTGATCGGGCCCTTGCCGAGCAGTCCCAGGCGGATCCGCTGGTGGTGCGGCTGGCGTTCGACGTCCGCGGAGAACGCGGCGAAGGCGGCCGAGGGCGCGGCGGCGTGCTCGCGCTCGCCGAGCAACACCAGAACCGCCGCGCTGCGGATCCGACGGATCAGGTGGGCCAGGAATTGCAGGGACACCGGGTCGGCGTGCTGGATGTCGTCCACCACCACCACGACCGGGTTCGCGACGGCCAACGCCAGGATCACCGCGCACAGTTCGTGCACCGCACGCACCGTGGTCGCATCCAACGCGTCGGTTCCGCCGAAGGCGGCGGTGTACGCGCCGTCGTCCAGGAGCCTGCCGATCCGCTGCGCGTCCGCGTCCGCCAGGGGCGCGGACTGGACCAGTTGGCGGACCACGCCGAGCGGGAAGTCCTGTTCCATCGGGGTGCCCACGGCACGCAGGAAGAGGGCGTCGTCGTTCGCGGGCCGATCGCCGAAGGCGTGCAGGAGGGCGGTCTTGCCGACCGCCACGGGTCCGCAGACGGTGGTCACGCCGCCGACGCCCGTCGCGCAGCGGGCCCGGGCGGTATCCAATCGGCTGAGTTCCTCGGTTCGCCCCACGAAAAACACGTGCCACTCCCCCGGCGGAAATCCATGCGTTTCCGCGTGTTGAATTCGCTATTAACTCTGATTAATATTTCCCCACGCGCGTACCACCCCCGGTCCGCGGCGAGGCAGGATATCCACGCCTCGATACGACCGGGACGCACGATTTCGGGGCCCGGGGCGCCGGAGCCGCCGGGCATGCCGGCGAGCCCGAGGAGACCTCGGAAACGGAGAGGGATCGATCCGGTCCTGGTCGGATGTACGGGCGCGACGGCCATGCGCACCCGCTGACGGGCACACCCGTCACCGGGCAATACATGAGCACTCGACCCGACGAACGATCCCTACGACGACGGATTCAGCGACACAGTCCGCTGGACATGCGCGCGAGGTCCACGTCGAGGCGGGACACCAGGGCGAGTCGCGAGGCGCTCGCACCACGGGTCCCCTGCACGGCCATCTCCGAAGAAGAAGTAGAAAAGCTCTGAGTCGGTGATCCGGACTTTCGCTTCATAGCTGCACGGCAGTCTAGAAATCCGCCCGCGTCGCGTCAACACGAAGGTGTCGCGAAAGAAAGCCGACACCCGCACGCACCGTTCGCCCCATTCTGTCGCGGGCCGGGCGTACGAATGCCGCCCGGGCGGACAACTCCGGCCAACATCCCGATCCCGCGCGTACCGACAAGGGTCGGTAGGGGTTCGTTAGGGGTGCTGGGGGTCGGCGCGGCGCCACTACCTTCCTGGATGTGCCGGCGGCGGTCATCGCTTCGCCCTGCGCCTCTTCGCATCACCTCCCACTCTCGACAGGACTCGACCATGCGCGTAATCCGACCACGTCTACCCGGAATCGTCGGTGCGGCTCTGGCCGCCGCGTTGGTCCTGTCCGCCTGTTCCGCCACCACCGAGACCGGCAAGGCCGCCTCGGAGGCGGACGCGGGTCCGCCGGTCAAGGGCGGCTCCGCCACCGTGGCAATCAACACCGAGCCGACCTGCTTCGACATCCACGTCAGTCCGCAGGACATCACCGCGTCCATTCAGCGCAACGTCTTCGACTCGCTGGTCTCCCAGGACGACCAGGGCAATTTCCATCCCTGGCTCGCCACTTCGTGGGAGACCGCGCCGGACCTGACGAGCTACACGTTCAAGCTGCGCACCGACGTGAAGTTCACCGACGGCACCGCCTTCGACGCGAACGCGGTCAAGGTCAACTTCGACCGGATCGCGGCCAAGACCACCAAGTCGCAGTACGCGGCCAGTCTGCTCGGCCCCTACACCGGCGCCGAGGTGCTCGACCCGGCGACCGTCAAGGTCACCTTCGCCAAGCCGTTCGCGCCGTTCCTCCAGGCCGCGAGCACCGCCTATCTCGGCTTCTACTCGCCGCAGGCCCTGGCCGCGAGCGGCGACAAGCTGTGCGCCGGCGGCGCGCAACTGGTGGGCACCGGGCCGTTCAAGTTCGCGGCGCACACCAAGGGCCAGAGCCTGACCCTGGAGAACAACCCGGCGTACAACTGGGCGCCCGCCGGATCCAAGCACCAGGGCGCCGCCTACCTGGACAAGCTCACCTTCCGCTTCCTGACCGAGGACTCGGTCCGGGTGGGTGCGTTCGCCGGCGGTCAGGTGGACATCGCCGGGTCGATCCCGCCGGTGAACGTCAAGAGCCTGGAGGGGCGCGCGGACGTACGCATCCTGCGCCACGACTTCGCCGGCGCCGTGTACAGCCTGTTCCTGAACACCACCCGGGCGCCGTTCGACGACGAGCGGGTGCGCAGGGCGGTGCAGCGCGGGATCAACATCGGGCCGAACATCCAGTCGATCTACTTCGACCAGTATCGCCGTGCCTGGGGCCCGCTGGGATCGGCCACACCCGCCTACGACAGGTCGCTGGAGAACAGTTGGCCCTACGACCCGGCGCTCGCCGGGCGGTTGCTGGACGAGGCCGGGTGGAGCGCGCGCGACGGCGACGGCTACCGGACCCGGGAGGGCAAACGGCTGAGCGTGCAGTGGCCGAGTGCACCGGCGGCGGTGCGCGAACAGCGCGACATCCTGGCCCAGGCGGTCCAGGCGGACCTGAAGAAGATCGGCGTCGAGGTCCAACGGCCGGCGCTGGATCTGGGCGCGTTCACCACGAACGCGTACGCCGGCAAGTACGACGTGCTGGACATGAGCTGGGCCCGGTTCGAGCCGGATGTGCTGCGGCTGTACTTCAACTCGGCGAACCTGCCCAGCACCGGCGGACAGAACGCGGCCTGGCTGAGCAACCCGCAGATCGACGAGTGGACCAACGCGGCGGCGGCGACCCTGGATCGGGCCACCCGCGATCGGCTCTACGCCCAAACCCAGGCGTGGGTGGTCGAGCACGCCGCGGTGGTGCCGCTCTACTCGGCCACCGCACTGTTCGCGACCGGCAAGCAGATCAACGGGCTGCGGCTGGACCCGAATGCGTGGCCGCTGTTCCACGACGTGTGGACCGCGCGGCGATGACCGTCGCCGTGACATCGGTCGAGCCGGCCCGGCTGCCGCGCGTCCTGCGCGCGGTGGGCGGGCGGCTGGTGGCGATCGCCTCGGTGCTGCTGGGCGCCGCGACACTCGCGTTCGCCGGACTCAAGCTGCTGCCGGGCGACCCGGTGGCCACGCTGCTGGGCCCGCAGACCACCGCGTCCCCCGCCGTGCGCGCGCAGATCCGGGCCGACTACGGCTTCGACGACCCGCTGTTCAGTCAATATCTGCACTATCTGGGCGAGTTGCTGCACGGCCGCCTGGGCGAGTCCTATCAGCTCCAGCAGCCGGTGTCCGCGCTGATCGGCGAGCAGTTCGGCTCGACCTTCGAACTGGCGATGGCCGCCCTGGTGTTGGCGGTGGTGATCGCGGTGGTCTCGGCGCTTGCCACCGCTGGGCGCCGGTCGGTGCTGCGCTCGGCGCTCGGTGCCTGGGAGTTGGTCGCGGTCTCCACGCCGTCGTTCTGGCTGGGCATCGTGCTCCTGACCGTGTTCTCGTTCCGCCTGCAATGGTTCCCGGTGGCCGGGGCCGAGGGCATCGAGACGCTGGTGCTGCCCGCGGTCACCCTCGCCCTGCCGATCGCCGGCGTGCTGGCCCAGGTGTTGCGCGAGGGCCTGGAGAAGGCGCTGGCCGAGCCGTTCGTGGTCACCGCGCGGGCGCGCGGGCTGAGCCGGGGCGCGGTGCGGGTCCGGCACGCCTTCCGGCACGCGGCGATCCCGCTGCTGACCCTGTCGGGCTGGCTGACCGGGACCCTGCTGGGCGGCACGGTGCTGGTCGAGAAGGTCTTCGCCCGGCCCGGCATCGGCGCCCTGACCCTGCAGTCGGTGAACACCAAGGACATGCCGGTGGTGATGGGCGTCGTGCTGCTGGCCGCCCTGGTCTTCGTGCTCATCTCGCAACTCACCGACGTGCTCTACGCCGTCGTCGACCCACGACTGCGGAAGGGATGAGCGAATGAGCGGGACCCTGGCACCCGGGAAACGGCGAGTCCGGATCCGCCGACACGGCACCCCGCGTCCGAGCGTCGTGGTGGCGCTCTCCGTCCTGGTGTTGTTCGCGCTGATCGGGCTCGCGCCCGGCCTGTTCACCGGCACCTCACCGATCGAGACCGATCCGCTCGCCGCCCTGCGGGGTCCCGACGCCGAGCACTGGTTCGGCACCGATCAACTCGGCCGCGACGTGTTCGCCCGAGTCCTGCACGGCGCCCGCCCCTCCCTGCTGCTGGGCCTGGGCGCGACCGCGTTCGCCCTGGTCGGCGGCACCGTCTGGGGGCTGCTCTCGGCGCTCGGCGGCCGGGCCGCCGATCAGGTCTGCATGCGCCTGGCCGACATCATGTTGTCGCTGCCCGAGTTGTTGCTCGCGCTGTTCGTGGTCACCCTGCTCGGGCGCGGCACCGTGGACGTGATGGTCGCGGTGGCCGTCGCGGCGATGCCCGGCTACGCACGCCTGGTTCGCGCCGAGGCGCTCGTGGTGCGGCGTTCGGGATACGTCGAGGCGGCGGCCGGCCTGGGTCTGCGCCGACCCGTGCTGATCGTGCGGCATGTGCTGCCCAATGCGATCGGGCCGCTCCTGGTGCTGGGCACGGTCGGCTTCGGCACGTCACTGATCTATGCGTCCGGGCTCAGCTTCCTGGGCCTGGGCGCGCAACCGCCCTCGCCCGAATGGGGCGCGATGCTCTCCGAGGGTCGCGGCTTCCTGGAGACCGCGTGGTGGATCGGGGTGTTCCCCGGCGCCGCGGTCACCTGCGCGGTGATCGCGGTGAACGTGGCCGGTCGGCATGCCCGTACCCGTTTCGCCGGAGGGATTCCCCGATGACCACCACTGCCCCGACCGAGCCGCTGCTCGTCGTGGACGGACTCGACGTCGCCTTTCCCGGCCGAGAACCGGTGGTGCGCGACGTGTCGTTCACCCTCGCACGTGGCGAATGTCTGGCCGTGGTCGGCGAGTCCGGTTCCGGGAAGAGCGTCACCGCGCGCACCCTGGTCGGACTCACCGGCGGCGGGGCCCGGGTGAGCGCCCGCCGACTCGCCTTCGCGGGCACCGACCTGAGCACGCTGTCCGAATCGCGCTGGCGGGCGCTCCGGGGCCGCCGGATCGGCCTGGTCCTCCAGGACGCGCTGGTCTCGCTCGACCCGTTGCGCACGGTCGGCGCGGAGGTCGCCGAGGCGCTGCGCACCCACGCGGTGGTACCACGCGCTCGGGTCGGCGATCGTGTGCTCGAACTCCTGGACGACGTGGGCATCCCGGATCCGGCGCGCCGCGCGAGGCAGTATCCGCACCAGCTCTCCGGCGGCCTGCGCCAGCGCGCCCTGATCGCGTCCGCGCTGGCCGGCGGCCCCGAACTGCTGCTCGCGGACGAGCCGACCACCGCGCTCGACGTCACCGTGCAGGCCCAGGTGCTCACCCTGTTGGGCCGGCTCAAGGAGCGGGGCACCGCCGTGTTGCTGATCAGCCACGACCTGGCCGCGGTGGCCCGGCTGGCGGACCGGATCGCGGTGATGCATGCGGGCAGAATCGTCGAACAGGGGCCCGCCGAGCGGGTCCTGACCGAGCCGGAGCACACCTATACCCGGGCACTGCTCGCGGCGGTGCCGTCGGCCGATGCGAAGGGGACCCGACTGTCCGCACCGGTCGGCTCGACCCGGGTCGCGGTGCCCGCCGCGCCGCCGGTGGGCGCGGTGCTGCTGGAGGCGACCGGGATCGGCAAGCGCTTCCGCGGGCCGGACGGGACCGGGCACGACGCGGTCCGGGACGTGTCGTTCGCGCTGCGGTCGGGTGAAACCCTGGGCGTGGTGGGCGAGTCCGGGTCCGGCAAGACCACGGTCGCGCGGATCGTGCTGGGTTGGGAACGTCCCGACGCGGGTGTGGTGCGCTTTCGCGACGCGCCCTGGAGCGAGCTGCCCGAATCCGCGCGGCGCGCCTCGCGCGGCCGGATCCAGGCCGTACAGCAGGACCCGCTCGGCTCGTTCGACCCCCGGTATCCGGTCGCCCGCATCCTGGGCGAGGCGGTCGCCGCGGCGGGGCTGCCGGGCGGCCGGCTGCGCTCCACCCGGGCCGCGCATCGCGCCCGGGTGCTCGAACTCCTCGATCAGGTCGGCCTGTCCACGGATCTGCTGGATCGGCGGCCCCGCGACATGTCCGGCGGTCAGCGGCAACGGGTGGCCATCGCCCGGGCGTTGGCACCGTCGCCCGAGTTGATCGTGTGCGACGAGCCGGTGTCCGCGCTGGACGTGTCCATCCAGGCGCAGATCCTGGACCTGCTCGCGGACCTGCGGGCCGAGTTGGGCCTGGCGCTGCTGTTCATCTCGCACGATCTGGGGGTGATCCGGCACGTGAGCGATCGCATCCTGGTGATGAAGGACGGCCGGGTGGTGGAAAGCGGCGACGCCGAGCGGGTGTTCACCCGGCCCGAGGCGCCCTACACGCGGGAGTTGCTGGCCGCCGTACCGCGCCCGATTGCGGCGGCCGGCGTGACGGAGGCGCCCGGGGCAGCGGCGGCGCACGGTGCGGAGGCGCCGCACGCAGTGGCGGTCGAGACGGGCGCGGCGGCGGCCGGCGAGGTGGCGGACGCGGCGGGTCCGGCGAGTCCGGCAGGCCCCGGGGAGCCGGAGGCGCGCGGTGGGCGGGTGCTCAGTGGCGGGGCCGCGTCGTGACCGCGCCTACGCCCTCGCGCGGGGCGAACGCGCGCAGGAACGTGGTCACCCCGGCGGTCACCGCGCGATCGAGGGCCACGTCGTCCACCGGCCGGGTACCCAGCGCGGTGAGCGTGGGCAGGTCGCCGGAGATCAGCGCCAGGAACTGGTTCGCGGCGGTGACCGGGTCGTCGATGTCCAGGTGTCCGCCGTGCGCGAGCCGGGCCAGTCGGCCGGCCAGGGCGTCGATGATCTGTACGGTGCCACCCTCGCGGATGGTGTCGTACAGGTCCGGGAAGCGCGCCGCCTCGGCGTACACCAGCCGCTGGAGCGCCCAACCCTTCTCGCCCGCCTGACACTGCACGACGCGGTGAGCGATCGCGGTCAGCCGCGGATGCAACTCCTCGGCATCGGTGGGGAACGCCTCCAGCGCGGCCAGGATCCGGCCGCTGGACTCGATCGCGGCCTCGACCATGACGGTGCGGAAGAGGTTCTCCTTGCCGCCGAGGTGGTTGTAGATGGTCGGCTTGGACACACCGGCCTCGGCGGCGATCGCATCGATGCCGGCCAGCGTGTAGCCCTCGCGGGTGAACACCGCCTCGGCGGCGGCCAGGATCGCCCGACGCTTGTCGATCCGACCGCGCGTGGTGCCGTGGGCGGGAGGGGGCACGGGCGCGCGGGTCGTCGTCGGATCTGCCGCCGACGGTCCCGCGGGCGCTGATCCGGTTGTCGGCGATCCGGTCGTCGCCGGTTCCGCTGCCGCTCGGCCCGCCGGCGTGCTCCGTGCCGCCGTGTCGCCGGCCGCTCGCGTCGTCGACCTCTTCGTTCCCTCGACCATGTTGCGACGTTACCAGACGTGCTGTTAATTTTTACTCGCGAGTTTAGTTAACTGATCTCATCGGTAACTTGGAGGCATTCATGGCCACCGCACCTCCCGACCCCGAGACCAGGATCGACGGGCCACTCCTGCGTCTGATGCTGGTGATGCTGCTCGGCGGCGTGATGGGGATCCTGGACACCACGATCGTCAACGTCGGCATCGACACCCTCGGCGAACACTTCGACGCACCACTCGAGACCATCGAATGGGTGGCCACCGGCTATCTGTTGGCCCTGGCCGCGACCGTGCCACTGGCCGGCTGGGCCGCCGGCCGATTCGGCGGCAAGACGGTGTGGCTCACCGGCCTGACCGTCTTCCTGGCCGGCTCGGCATTGTCCGCGATCGCCTGGAACGCGGAGAGCCTGATCGCGTTCCGGGTGCTCCAGGGCGTCGGCGTCGGCGCGCTGGAGCCGACCCTGCTGACCATGCTGGCCCTGGCCGCCGGGCCCAAGCGGGCGGGCAAGATGATCGGCATCGTCGGCGCCGTGGTCACCCTGGGTCCGATCCTGGGCCCGGTCCTCGGCGGCGTTTTGCTCGAACACGCGAACTGGCGCTGGATGTTCATCATCAACCTGCCGATCGGCGTGATCGCCCTGGCGCTCGCCTACCGGCAGATCCCGGCCGATCCGCCGCGCGAGGGCGAGCCGCCGCCGCTGGACGCACGCGGCATCTCGCTGCTGTGCCCCGGCTTCGCGGCGGTCGTCTACGGCCTCTCCCAGGCCGCCGGCGACAGCGGCTTCGGCGCACCGCAGGTGATCGCGGCGCTGGTCGCGGGCGCCGCCCTGATCATCGGTTACGTGCTGCACGCACTGCGCACCGAGCACCCGCTGATCGACGTGCGGTTGTTCCGGATCCGCGGTTTCGCGGTCGGCATCGGCGCGGTGTTCCTGACCGGCATCCTGCTGTTCTCGTTGCTGTTCCTGATTCCGCTGTACTACCAGGTGGCACGCGACCGCGGCGTGATGGCGGCCGGCCTGCTGCTGGTGCCGCAGGGCGTCGGCGTGTGGATCGGTATGCCGATCGCCGGCCAACTGTTCGACAGGATCGGCGCCCGTGCGCTGATCCCGTTCGGCGGCGTGCTGGCCGCGCTCGGCATCCTGGGTTTCAGCACCGCCGACGCCGGTACGAACACGGCGATCCTGGTGGGCTATTCGCTGGTGACCGGCGCGGGCCTGGGCTTCGTCGGCGCGCCCGCGATGTCCTCCGTCTTCGGTTCGGTGGCCCCGGAGTCGGTGCCCAGCGCGACCGCGGCCGTCTACCTCGGCAACCAGATCGGCGGCACGCTCGGTATCGCCATCGCCGCACTGGTCCTGCAGAAGCGCTCCGAGAGCCGCGCCGTGGTGTCCGCGTTCCAGGGCACCTTCGGGTACCTGATCGCCATCGCGGTGGTGGTCGGCGCGGTCGGCCTGCTGGTGCGCCGCGCACCGGCCGCGCCCACGGCCGCCGAGCCGGACACGGCCTCGTTGCCGGCGGAGGGCACGCCCTTGCCGGAACCGGCCCGCCAGGAGGCCTGATCGGACTCGGGCCAGGGTCCGCGTCCGAGTCCGGCCCGCGATCGCCAGGGCGGCGCGCGGACCGGGCCTGTACACACGCGCCGTGGTGCGGAAGGGCAGGGCGCGGGGGTCGGGCGTCGGGAGGGCGCGGCGCGGGGGTCGTTCGGTCCGGTGCGGGCGCGGAGGCACGCGTCGGTGCGGCGCGGGATCGGCCGGCCGGGTCGATCCCGCTTCGACCCCCGCGCGGCCTTCGCGTCCGCCTCCGCGTCGACCGCCGCACCCGTCCCGCCCGAAAAATTCCTCGCGTGCGGAGCGTGAGGATGCGCCGGCCGCGGTGTCCCAAGGAGGCAGGATCCGGCGGGGAGCCGGGTCACCTCGGGGGGACGCCATGCGGGAGACCGTGCACGACGGCAATCAATCGGACGGTGGTAGTCCGGTTGATCTGCGCAAAGACCCTTCGGCCGCGCGGCGGGGCGACGAACCCCCGTCCCTCGACGGGCAGACGACGGCGTCTCGGATGCCGCTCGATCGCCCGACGGACCGGGAGGCGAGGGACCTCCGGAAAGCGGACCCGCCCGAGACGGACCTCCGGAAGACGGATCCGCCCAGGCCGGACCTCCGGAAGGCGGACCCCCGCAAACCCGACACCCCGATGACGAGTCGTCAAACTCCCGAGCGCGCACCGGAACCGACCGGTCTGCTCTACGACCTGATCCGCTGGCCGATCCGAATCATCGCGGTGATGGTTCTGCTGCCGACCCGATTGGCATGGGAACTGCTCAAGGTGACGGCCCGGGGCACCCGGGACCGGATCGTGTTCCCCGCCGGTCGACTCCTGGTGGGGCTGGGGCGCGCACTGAAGGTCGTGGTGTGGGACTGGTTCCTGGTCCCGATCGTGCGGACGATCCTGGCCGTCGGGCGCCGGCTCGACACGTGGTTGTGGAGGCTGGTCCTCGTCCCGCTCGCGAAGGCCGTGCGGGCCGGCGTGTTCGCGGTGGGCCGGGGGTTGCGGTGGTTGGCCGTCGACGTGTTGTGGCGCGGGCTGCGGCTGTTCGGCCGGTATACCGTCGTGCTGCCGCTGCGCTGGGTCCGGACCGCGCTGCTGCGTCCGCTCGGCGCCGGGCTGATCGCACTCGCCCGCTTCGCGGTCCGCGTCGCCGGCATGCTGGGCGCCGGGCTCGCACGCGCCCTGTACCTGCTTCTGGTGGTGCCCGCCCGGTGGGGTTGGCGGGCCGCCCGGGTGATCGGTCGCGGCTTTGCACGGGGGCTCCACCACGTACTGATCGTGCCGCTCAAGTGGTTGGGGCGCCGGGTGGTGGCCGGTGCGCGAGTCGGCCGACGTGTCCTGGTCGCGCTCGGGCGAGGCGTGGGCTTCGTGCTCCGGCACGCCGTGTCGAGGCCGGCCGCGTGGGTCTGGCGCGGACTGGTCCGCGGAGCCGACCTGATCCGACGCGGCCTGCGCCTGGGCGCCCGAATCGCCGAACGCGCGCTCTACCTCGGCCTCGTCGTACCGATCCGCTGGGCCGGCCGCGGCGCCCTGCGCGCAGTGCGGCTCGCCGGGCGCGGCCTCGCGATGATCGGGCGCGGCATCGGAATCGTGTTCGAGACGGTCGTCGCCCGACCGGTGATCTGGGCCTGGTATCGGGTCGTCCGCCTCGTTCGTGCCCTCGGTCGGGCCCTCGGCTGGGCGCTGCGTTTCCTGATCGTGCTGCCGCTGCGCTGGGCCGGCCGCAAGACCGTGATCCTGGTCCGACTGATCGGTCGAGCCCTGCGTTTCCTGATCGTGCTGCCGCTGCGCTGGGCCGGCTGCAAGACCGTGATCCTGGTCCGACTGATCGGTCGAGCCCTGCGCTTCCTCATCGTGCTGCCGCTGCGCTGGGTCGGCCGCAGGACCATCTCGGCGGGCCGGTCGCTCGGCCGGGGACTGCACTTCGCGACGGTCCGACCGGCGATCCGCGTCGGGCGCCGTACGGTGCTCCTGGGCGGCGCGACCGCTCGGGCGCTACGCGTGCTGATCCGGCGACCGCTGGTGTGGGCGAGGACGGCGGTCCTGGCACCGACCTCCCGCGCACTCGCACACGCCTGGCGCGCGACGCTCGAACCGATCCGCGCGATCTCGCGCACCGTCTGGGCCCAATCCCGCCAGGCCGGCCGCGACGTGCGCCGCGCACTGTCGTTCGGCATGAGGTCGTCCGACAAGTAGCCCTGCGGCCTGCCGGCGCAACCGGCGCGGCGCGCGGCGGCGCGACCGCACCGGGATCGCAGCTGCCCGGGAATCGCACGGCCGACCCTGGCCAACACCCATACCCGACCCGTACCAATGACCGCATTTACGCTGGAAACGCCCGCACGCCCACCCCGACCATGGGGTGTCCATTGCCTGCAACGGCTTCTGGAATGGGGCCAAATCTCGTTGAATGTCGTCGTGGATACGAATGTGGCGACGATTCGGCGTGTGACGACGGTGGCGGACGTGATCGCGGCCGGGGACCTCTTCGACGACCCGGTACGCCCGGACTGGGCGGCCCGCTTCCTGGGCGAGGCCGGGCATCACATCCTGCTCGCCTACGTGGGCGCCACCCCGGTCGGGATGGTCACCGGAGTCGAGACGACGCACCCGGACAAGGGCACCGAGATGTTCCTGTACGAACTGGCGGTCGCCGACGACCACCAACGCCACGGCATCGGCCGCGCGCTCACCGAGGCGCTGGCCGAGCTGGCCCGCAAACGCGGGTGCTACGGCATGTGGGTCCTGACCGAGCGCGACAACGAGGCCGCCGTCGCGACCTACCGCTCCGCCGCGGCCGACACCGAGTCCGACCACGTCATGTTCGCCTGGACCTTCGAGGAATGAACCCGCGCCCGAGACCGGCCCCGACGGGGCCGGTCGAACCTCCTGCGCCCAGCATTCATTCCAGACCAGGCAGTTGGAGCTGGTCCGGTTCGAGACAGGAACCCATCGGATCCGTACCTCCGGCTTCTTCTTCGGCCAATGACTCGGCATCCGTCTCGGTTGGCAGAACGTACTCCTGCACCAGTGCCGTCAAGTGCAAGGGCAGGGGCAGCGCCAGTGCATCGGGAAAGTCCGGCGCGTATCGGAGTTGATGTACAGCGAGGGCCAGGGCCTCCGCATCGTCCCCAGCGTCCTCGTGGCAACCGAGGACGGCAATTTCCACCAGCCCCGAATTCCATGCCGGTGTACCGGTGTCGATCGTCGCCTCGCCCTTACGAACTCCACGTTCCATCAGACGCGGAGCCAGCTTGTCTGCCTTCACGGCGGCAGCCTTGAACTGGAACGGCTTCTCGGTCGTACTGTAGAAAACCCGGGCACTCGTGGTCGATCCATTCTCGTCCACGGGCTCGGCCCACATCCCGGCCGGTAGACCGTTGATACCCGTCGGAGCACCGACCCCCCACCACTGCGGTGTTTCCCATCCCGCTGTGGCACGTACTCGAACCAGTCGCAGATCCGCATCAAGTCGTCCGGCCGGGGCGTGCCCGGTCTTGATCAGGTCTCGGACGACTTGGCCATCCTGCAACCAAGGCCAGTGCGACCGGCTGTTCTGAGCATGTGTCAGCAATACCGTGGGTTCCCCTCGAAGCGAGCGGATCATGTGCTGGAGAAAACGTGCCGTCTCCTTGCGTTGTTCGTCCCGGCTCCGCTGCCGATCCCAATATGTCACCCGTGGCGTGGCGGACCCGGCCGTTGTCTCCGGCCCATCCGGCGATTCACCGGCATCGATTTCCGGTTCATCGCAGGGAAGTTCAGCGAGCTGCACCAATCTCAGCAACAACTCGGGGTACGGAATCCAGCATTTCGCGTCCTTGTCCCAGCCCTGAACCGTGGCTCGCCCGGCCGCATCCTTGTCCGGTGTCACCAACACGGCCACCGGCATATGCAGAGCAACTCGGGTCGGACCGTCCGCACGCCGCTTGACCATCCAGACCGCGGCATACCGCAAGCCCTCGGGCAGCTGGCCACCGAGCGAATGCTCGGGGTGGACTCGGAGCCCCAACTGGCGTAGCCCATCGGCCCATCCCTGGAATGCGCGGTGCTCTGCCGTCTTCTCGGAGTCGTAGCCTTTGACTTTCTTGGGTACCGACACGAATTGGGTCAGCACGCCCGCATCCGCACAACCGAGACGCAGAGCGTACTTCGGATCGTGCGCTCCCGAACTGAAGTCCGCACGTCGATCGAGTTCGACCAAGGCCAGGGATGGGCTCCTCGGAGAAGCGCCGTCCGCCAGCAAAAATGAAGACGCCCGCCCACGCCGTTCATCGATGGCTTGAGCAAGTGCGCGACGGCGCGGACGCATCAACGGGTCAATGCCCAGATCATCGGCGAGCCCCCCGGACAACCGCAGGCTACGCAACCGCACTGTGAGGTCCGGCATACTCCACTCCCGGACATCCACCTCGCCCACACTTTCGACGACGCCGCCACCCTTCAGAGCCAGCAGCCGCTCGAAGGCCAGGACCGCTTCATCGCGCATCCGTTCGGTCTGCCACAACAAGCGAATTTCAACGATCGGGATCTCGGTATCCGTGGCGTCGTCCGAAACCGAGGCCGCCCAAGCCGTCCTTCGTTCCTCGGCCGACCGAATCTCCTCAGCCGGCTTCTCCCCCACTGCGGGCTTGGGACGAGGATTGAGCGGCAGCCCGGAAGACCGGCCACTGCGCGACAACTCTGGTGTAGGACGCAACCCCAGGGGCAACGCCTGCTCAAGCCATTCGACGAGCTGCGAACGCTGATGGGACATCAGTCCCGCACCAACCGCATGTGCCCCCATCCGCGTGCTGTATACGATCGCCGCTCGTACCCCGGGCCCGTCACCGATCCATTGCTCAGGAGAGCTCAACAGATCGGCCGGTTCTGGAAACCGCCCGCTCAGGGTAAGAGCCTGCAACAATCCGGCGGGGTCACCTCCTCGCCATGAGTGCTGACGGCGCTTCCGATCCCAGGCGACTCGCGCAATCGCGTACCGGTGACTGGTCGGAGCTCCCGGCAACCACGGAATGGTCGGGCGCAGGTAGACGGATGTCTTCACGCCGTGCGGCAGGTGCAGGAGACCATCGGTGCCGGTCCGCGTGGCCCAACGGCGAATCGAGGAGTGCACGTGCACGCGCGGAGTTGCCGAAAACGGCACAGTATGCAGCGTGAATGCCAGAACGATCGAAAACCACCAGGTGCGCCGCTTTGCCTCGTACGGCAGCGGCTGTGACATCAATTCCGCCCCCTTCTGGTGCGGCCCACGCGGAACGGCGCGAAACGTCAACGTGCCGGCACCCGTGTCGAACGGTGGCAGCGCGGCCACCCGGCGAGCCAGGTAGTCGGGGGTCAACTGGAATTGCCGGTGTTCCGGATTCGCCGTCCCGCCATGAGTAGTCGGGCAATCCAGGAGGTCCACCTCGATGGTGCTCCATGAGGGCGGCTCGGCAGCGAAGGAGCGCAGGATCTCACCGACGCGCGAGGCATGCTCCGGCTCGGGTCGCAGCCCCTTGACCCAGACGTTCAACAGACCCTCAAGCGCTGCGTCGGGGAGTGGATGGGGAAGGTCAACCGGGCTGTACAGCCAGGGATCGGCGCCGCCCCGCTGCGGCTCGACCACGCGCGGTCGAACGATCAAATCCGGCGCGAGAGTCTGGAGCACACCATCCAGGTGATAGGTCGGAACGGCGCGCAAAGGCTCCGCAGCCGCACCGCGCCCGAGATTGCACAGATCGAGCAGGGTGGCACGCCACTGCTCCGGGAAGCCGAGGACGTTGTAGGAAGCCTTCAGCGGCGACTCCCCATCGGAGAGATAGGCGGCACGGCGGATGCGGTCATACGTAAATCCCATAGTGGCTCCTGCACGAGAAAGTGATCTTCAGGAACGCGGTCGGCTGCGAAGCTCACGGAGAGCGATGTACAGCGGCGCGTAGAGCATGCGAACCAGCACGGGGTCCGCTGGGTCGGTGAATCCGTCGGGGTCCGCGTGGGGATCGAAGTAGGGCGCCAACACGGCCTGCATGCGAGCAAGCAAGCCCTCGTCTGCTCGCCTCGGCACGCCGTCCGGTCCACTCGGAGCAAGACGTGCCGCCAGGGCCGGCGCGAAACGCGCGTCGACGAAGACGACGCGCGCGGGGACCCCGCCTCGAACCAGTCGACCGATGACCTGCCAAACCGTCACCAGTTGATCCCACGCAAAGGATTCCTTCTCACGTTTGTCGAGCCGGGAATACATGTAACGCCGGGACAACAAGCGTCGCCATTCCCGACGCGACATCTGACGAAAGGCGAGTCCGGCGGCGTCGAGATCCACAGCCCCCGCGACAAGGTCACCGAACGTCCCCTGGGGAAGGCCCGGGTGGTCACGAACGAAACGCGCCGCCCAGTCGTTGATCGCGAAAATCGCCAACGACAGATCGTCGGGCCGAGGATGCGGACGGACCAGGAAAAGCACGGTGCCGAAAGCGGCCTTGCGTTCATGGTTGAGGATGTTGTGTCCGCGTTCCACAGCCAGCAGCGGCGCGATCAACAACTCGGCCTCGGGATCCTCGGCGAAACCGGCAACGTCACCGCGACGAACGGCCGCGGCAGGGCCGGGGGCATCCGTATCGGCACCGGCGCCCGTGACGTTGTGATTCAGATCCGCATCGTCGGCGCTGAGAACACGTACTCGTCCCTTCCAACGTTCCATCGCCTGCAACTGGTCGGCGACAGCCGTGGCCTCCTTGTAGCTGCCGACGAGCAACAGTGCTCGCTTACGTTCGGCGTCCTCGATGAGCCCGAGTTCCTCTTCCAACGGGCTGAGTGCCCCCGAGGGGCGTGGTCCCGCAAGACGCGCGACCACCGAAGCAAGCACCGGTCCCCGAAGCTTCGGCGGCTGACCGGATACACCGAGTGCCTTGTTGTGCTCGTCGTACAGGAATCCGGTACGAAAGACCGTGCGCCGAATGGCGTCCAGTGCCCGCGGATCGGGCTTGAGCACGACGTCGACAGGTGCCAGTACATGGGCTCGGGTGGACGAACCTGCCCAACTGGTGCCGGACATCAGCAGAACGTGCGGGCCGCGTCTGCCCGTTACGGCGTCAGCACCGAGTTCGGGCAGTGTGAGGAGCAGTTCCCGACCGATGCCGGCGCAACGAAAGAACCGCAGCGTGCCGCTGCGCAGACCATCCGCGTCCGAGCCCGCGCCCCATTCGTCCGGCAAGTATTGAAACCCGAGCACGTTCCCCATGGGCGCTTCCGGAACCAGCGGCGCGTAGTCCAACGGCGGGCGCCTCGACAGCTCGTTGCCGGTGGCTTCCAAGTGAAGGGCCGCTTCGACCATCGGCCACAACCAGACCAAGCGATCCAGCCGCTGGTGCAGCGCCGCGAGCAGCAACGTGAACGTGAGCCGACGCGTGGTTCGCTCATACCATTGCAGGCTCCCAGGCGCATCCGACGGATCCGCTGATCCCTCGTCGACTCGACCTTGGTGCATCTCACTCAAGCAACCGGAGTCCGTCGATGCCAAGGTGGGTGAACCGGTCAACAGCCGATCGAGAACCACTCGCAGCCGTTGTCGAGAACCCGGCTCGTTGAGAGTGTGCAGAAGATCCTGCGTGCTCCGGACCAGGAGATCAGTGGCGGAATCATATGGCCCGTGGTCACCCAGCGGATCGTCGCGAAACAGGTCGAACATATCCCTGACCTGATCCCGTCGAGCCGACCAGGGTTGCCCTCCGGCACATCTCGACGAGTTCTGGTCGAAGCCCTCCTCCTGGCCGTCGGCTTCGTCATCCTCGTACAGTTCTCGCTCATCCAAGGCCCCTTCGCCGAGATCATCGTTCGACCGTCGACTGGGATACCATTCCTCCAACAGCTTTTCCTGAAGTGTCCAGGCGCTGAAGTAGTCCGTGTCGACCCAAGTCCGCAGGTCCGGGTCCGCAATGAGCATCGCGTAGAGGCGATTGGTCGCGATACCTACTACATCCAAACATGCCGCCCAGCGCTCGATCTCGCGCTCGGTAAGCGGAAGTCGTCCCTGGTCGGACAGTTCTCCGATCTTGTGGGTGTGCAGTTGGTCCAGCCATGATTCGGGCCCACGTGTCACGAGCGTGGCAGCCGGAGCGAAGAGATCGTCGAGCTGCATCTGCACTCGGTCGGCCTCGTCTACAATCACGATATCGCTGCGCAGACAGGCAAGTTCGAGATACCGAAGGCGCTCCTCGTTCAGGTGGTTCGGCACTGGGCTCAGCACGAGGCTCGCCGGATTGGCCACCCAGATCAGCGAATCGACAAGTTCGCGGGCGGACTTGTGCCGAGGGCAGGCACTCCAGAGCGGGCAACCGTGTCGCTTTCCCAACCGTGCTACGTCACCGCCGCGCCGAGAACGTCGCGAAGAGCCGCCGTACGGTCGGTAGGGGGCGGGCGGAAGCAGGTTCCCTTCCGGCGCGGTGTGGGGCTCGACATTCGCTTCGGGATACAACTGGTCACACGGCGCGTCGGCATAGCGAAGCGGCTCGGCGGCTTCCGTTCCGCGAAGCGCGTCCGCAATGCATACCGTGCTCATGTCGTCGAAGCCGGGATCGTCGTGCAGAAGCAGGTTGTCGTCGCCGCGCGCCGCAAGGCGACGATGCAACCGTTGAACGTGGGTCTGCCGCGTGGTCAGCCCGACCATGGGTGTCGCCGGCAGCCCCAGGGCACGAAAGAGGGTCACGAGTCGGAGCTGTTCGGCAACATCCCCGACCACCAGGGTTGTCCGCAGGCCGCGCCGGGCTCCCCACACCGAGATCAGGATCATCAGCGTGCTTTTGCCCGCACCCACCATGCCGACGAGGTGGACAAGGCGGTCCAAAGTGAGTTCCTGCGTATCGTCGAAGTCTCGTCCGTCGGAGGTGCGCGTGGACAGGTGCAGGTCCGCAAGACGACGGCCCCAGTCGCCTCCCCTGACTCCGCGCTCGGCCTCGGTCTTCTCCATCCAGCGCGCAGTCTCCATGAGTTGCGCCTTGGAGATCGTCAGACGCCTGCCGTCTCCCGGTGACCCGGCAACGAGATCGTGCCCGCAAGCCGGCGCGGGGGTCAGGTCGTGCGGAAACGTGACAGACGTGGGTCGGCGACGTTCGAAGAACGTACTCGGCCCCGGCATGGCAAGCGGCAGCGGCCGGCGTACGAAGGCGGGCAGTCCGGCAAGAGCAGCGTCGTAGGCGTCAAATCGCGTAACGAGCACCGCCGGTTCGAGTCGACGAGCGGGGCCGGCACCCGGCGGGATTCGATATCCCCGCAACCGTTGGGGAATATCGCGGTAGGCGTCGAGGGCCTGGATCCACGCGCGGCGACGCCGCAGGCTCCACAACAGGTGGCGGGCGACTGCCAGGAGCCGCTCGTCGGCCGGCGTTCGCGCAATCTCAGCGGCCCGGGCGAACGGGTAGCCGCCCAGGAGGGTCCACACGCCCTCCGCCGAGTGCTCCGGAGCAAGCCTTTCCAACAGGCGAAGCCCCAGTTCGACCTGACACAGTTGCGATGCCTGAGTGGTTCCTCCCGGCCTGGGCTCCTCGTCCAGGAGCCGCCCCAGGGGTCCACTGACCGGGATGTGCCAGCTTTCGCGATCACGCATCGGGGGTGTCCTCTCGCTTCCCGCCAAGACCTGCTCGCACCCGCCGTCGGGCCCGGTCAATCACCTGACGATCTGTCAGTAGAATGAGATCCTCGGCATGATCGGGCCGGTTGCGGTTGTACACATCGATGTAGTCCGGGCGATCCCGAATCCGATGCGTCGGTACAACCCAGAACGCCTCGTCATATGCGGGTTCGCGTCGCACCGCTGTCGCGTTGGCACCGAGCAGCCCCGGATGCGCCCAGTCTTTGACGTCGATCGCCCACACCCACCCATCGGGGAAGGTAACCCGCAGGTCGTAGGCGTCATAGCCCGGCCACATCTGCACGGACAGACCGGCGGCAACGAGCGTCCGCTCCAACTCGATTTCGGCTCGCCCCGGCCAGGTGACGAACTGCCGCAAAGGTCGCGCCAGTTGCACGATTCCGCCGGTTTCCTCAACCGGGAGTCGACGGTCGATGGGCGCGCTCCCCTGGCGCCGACACGCATCGCGTTCGCACCACCACCCGCCGCCGACGAGGGGAATCAGCAGCGTCGCACACCGACCACACACGGCATAACCCTCGCCGTCATCGCCACGATGGCTCGCCGGCACGGGCAGGAAGATGAGACGCAAGAGATCGCGTACCGGCGCAAGTTGCCAGTCGGTGCGTTCCTTGAAGAATTCCGCCGAAGTCCGCACGGGACGTTCGACCATCAGTCGGCGAAAACTGGTATAAGAATCCGGCTCACCGCTCTCTCGGCAGCAGGTGAATGCCTCATGGATGATGTCCCGGTCATAGCGCCGAGTCGCGCTGTCCCGCGTCTTCAGATACCACTCGTGACACAGTTCGGTGGGCAGACCCGAGTGCGGATCCAGTAGCCGATCCGTGTCTCCGACCGCATCCGGCGGTAGATCCAGCGGCCAGTTGGCAATCGGCCGCGACCGACACCACGAGACGAGTTCCGGGATGCTGTGCGGGGGCGCCGCGCCTCGGCGCAGGCATGCGAGAGCGGTCCGATCGAGCGCGCGCTGGGCCTCGTGCGGGTACGGCAGCGTGAACGCGTCGAGGCCGGTGGTCTCGGCCAGGGCAATGATCGCGCCCGCCAGCGTGTGCATCAGCGGCACACCGGCGTCCGCGACCCACGAACCGGACACGAGTGGTTCTTCAGTCACCGACTCTCCCTCGGGTCCGCGACCAGATCAGCGGAGGCGATATGTTCACGGCCGGCCGAGCACCACTCCACAACCTCGCAGGACGAACACTGTCGACCGACGCGCGGCGCGTGTGTCTCATCCACGGCCCAGGGCGCAGCCAATTCGCGCACGACCTGGCGGGCCTCATCGACCACGGCTTCGCACCCTGGGTCGATCTCTTCGAGACTGCTGTCGTCCGCGTAGAGAACCTCAAGCTCGATCCGATCCCTCGCCGAGCCTTCGCCAAGTGCTCCGGCAGCCATCAGGAGAACCGCGAGGGCCAGTTGTGGAAAGGTACGAAGTAGCGGCTTACCCTCGTAGAGGTAGTGCGCAGCTGTCTTCGTTTCCCGCCAGATCCAACCGCCGTCACGGGTGTACAGCAGGTCGGGGGTCGCGATAATCACGACGTCGAGCTCCGGGTCGTAGACGGTGACCTGCTTCTGGACCTGGACGATTTCCCCGGCGGCGAGTCCGTCGAGCGGACACAGGGCCCGATGTTCGGCGATCATACGGACGGCCGCACGCGCCGGTTCACCGACCAATCGGAAGGTACCGACGGACAACGCCGTCGTCTCATCGGGAAGTTCGACATCCCGACAGCCGCGAGGATGTCGCACGAGGTGCCGCTCGTTGAGCCAGGCGTCGACGGCTCTGCCACGTTGAATCGCGTCGTTCTCCGGACGCGGCGAACGCACGTGCAGGACCCTCGTCATGTGGAACTTCGCGGGACACTCGGCGTGAGTTCGCAGATCGCTGGCAGACACGCTACGCCTGCGCAATCGCCTCGGCAGCGCGGGAATGCCGAGCAGGACCGGCGTTCGAGGCAGCGCGGCGCAGCCGGCCAACGCCTTGCAATCGACGCACCCGGATCCAGGCGTCATCCCGGTTCCGTCCACTGCCTGGGCGAGCACGGGCGCAGCGTGCTCGACAAAGGCACGCCTGGCCTGCTCGGCCGTACAGTCGACCAACACCGTGGATGCGTCGTCGCCGCACCCTACGTCCAGTACCCGAACCCGCTCCGGCAGGCGGGTCGCCTGCGCAGGCAGATTGAGCACAGGCAGATACGGCTTTCCCCATTCGTTGTACGCGGGCACGCCGAAGGCCAGGATGTACGCGGCTGCAGCCTTCTCGGAGGCGGGGCGATCCTCCTTCGAGTCGCCGAAGGACAGCAGGCGCAGTTCGCGCAGAGCGCCGTCGGCGGAGGCGTAGCGCCGCCCCCAGGCCGTACGTTCGTAGACCCGCGCGCCGCGCCGGTCAGCATCGGCGAGTTCGTTGCGCACCACCCACTCGTACCGCACCGGGTGCAATGCGGGCTCTCCGGCAGTTGCCCGGGCGGCCTGGTCGGCCGCTCGGATGTCGAGATAGCGCAGGACGGCCTCGGCCACCCACTCGATGTGCCCGGGGTGTCCGGGGCCTCGTCCCTCACCGAACGTCCCCTTGGTGACCCGCAATTGCTCCAGTACCGCACCCACCGACATCGAGTCGTCGAACTCGATCAGATCCAGCGCTGCCATCAACGGGCCGAGTGTGAACGTCTCGTAGGCCCGCTTGGCGCGCTTTGTCGACCCTTCCTCGCGCACACCGGGCCGGGCTTTCACCGCTCGAGCGGTCGGACAGTCCCTGGGGTCAACGCGAGCCATCGGCAGTCCGGTTCGCACAAGCGAGATATCTCCGCCGGTTCCGGGCGGCGGCGACCAAGCACTCATAGGCTCCTCGGCTCTTCAAGAGGTGCGAGTCCGACGATGTCGTATTCGACGATAGCTAGCACGTGTGTACTCAGTCAAGGCGCATTGCATTGATCATGCGCGCACCGGTCTAGAGTATGACTCCGTCGAAAGCCGGTCGTCTGATCCGTCGACACCGACTGTGAACGGCCATGAAGAGGGCAGACATGAACGCTGGTGAGGTACTGGGCGGGCGATACCGCCTTGAGGTCGTCCACGAGACAGGGGGCGTCGCCACGCTCTACGCGGCCTACGACCTGCGCGAGAATCGCAAAGTCGCGGTCAAGATGCTGCGGCCCATCAAGGAACTGATCGGACACTGGATCGATCCGGATCATCCCCATACAGGGGCCACACAACTGCGCAATCGGTTCCGCCGCGAAGGCAAGCTGCTCAGCGAGCTCGATTTCCCCGGCATCCCCGAGTTCTATGACCAGGGCGAACATCAGGGCAGCCCATACCTGGTCATGCGCTTCGTCGAGGGAATCTCGCTGCGCAGTCTCCTGAACCGGCGCCGCCCCCTGCCCCTGGCTGCCGCGGTCTCGATCGCGGTCGGTGTCGGTGAGGCACTTGACTGTGCTCACACCATCCCGGTTGTTCATCGCGATGTGAAGCCGGAGAACATCATCATCGGCCCGGACGGCTGGGTCTTCCTGGTCGACTTCGGCATCGCGCTCCCGCTGCGCCCCGGTGCCACCCGCTATACGACGCATGGAACGACCCCGGGCAGCCTCGGCTATATGGCACCCGAGCAGATCCTCAACGGCCTGATCACGCCTCGGACCGACTGGTATGGATTCGGCTGCCTCCTCTACGAACTCCTCAGCGGCGACAAGCCGTTCGTCCACGTACGAGGTGGACTGGACATCGTCCGGGAGTACCTGACCGCGGAGCCCCGATCACTGCCGGCAGTGGTACCGGTGGAGCTCGCTACGTTGACAAGGCACTTGCTCGCCAAGGATCCGAGCAACCGGCCGGAGACCGCCGATCCCGTACTCGCCGTGCTGCGCAGGTTCCTGCCCAAGGAGGGCGCTCCGGCGCCCAATCCTGGCCTCGACCCGGACCCCACCTTGCGCCACCGCGAACCGAACCGCCGGTTCGAGGCCGCAGCCCGTCCCCGGGCCGCTGCCGGTGGCCGTGCCCCGGCTGCGCACCGACGCTCGACGTGGCTCAGCCGACGGCAGGTCGAGGCGATCGTGATCGCCGCCGAGGAAGAGCTCAGGGCCGAGAATCCGGGACCGAACACCCACTTGGCGGCCGAGGTTCTCCCCGATGCCCGCCGGGACTGGGGCCTGCGCGAGCCGGTCGTGGCCCGAGCACAGCTCATCGCGGCCGACGGCTCGCTGATCGAAGGCGACCATCGCCGGGCCCCGGACTGGTACGGGGAACTGATCGCCGAATTCCGGCGAGATTCATCGCCCTTCGGGCGGGACATCGCACTGCGGGCCCGGGTGGGCGTGGCCGATTGCCTGCTGACGTTCGGCGAGGTAGCGGAATCCTTCGAGCGGTGGACCCACATCGTGCACGAGGCGGCGGCGCTGCCGCAGCAGACGTCGGTCGAGTTGCGGCGTCGTGTCCACGGACTCGGACACCACTTCCGCGAACTCCGTGACCTGGGCTACGAGAGCAAGGTCGACGAACTGCTCACGCTCCTGCCGCTCGACGATGACGACAAGACCTTCGGGAACGCGAACCCCACCGAGTAGCCCACCCGGGCGGGCTGCCGCGTGTCATGCTCACCCACGCGGCAGCCCGCCGGCCGACAGCCCGTCGCTCAACCCACCGACCAACTCACCGCCGAGGTCACGAACCTCGGCGAGCGTGCGCTCGAACATAGCGAGTCGCCGAAACGCGTCGCCGTATCGACGCTGCTCGTCGAGCGGGAGCCGAAGTACATGCAGCCGACGGACATTGATCCGCGATGTCGTCGAGGCATGCGACCCCGCTTGCCTGCCGTTCGCGGGCGCCCGCAGACACCCCGCCACGAACCATGGATCGAGTACGGATGGATCGGTGCGGAGGGCGAACAATTGCGACCCCAGCACGGTCGGGGCATCAGTGTCCACCCAGGCATCGAAAGCACGGGCGACGCCTACGACGACGACTTCGTCCGGCACTGTCACGGTCAGATCCTCGGACGCGAACACCTCGCCGACCGGCATCCATCCGGTTGATTTCCCACCTTGGAGAACATCCTGGACGGTGAGCACCGGCACTCCACCCGACACGACACCGCCGCCTCGGATACGGCCCTCGGCCGGTGTGTGTCCGCCGCGAAGCAGCACGGCCGAGGCCCGCACGAGCTCGTCGATCGTGGTGGTCTGCACGGCCGCCCGCTCGAAGTGCAATTCGAGCCGGGCCAGGACGGAGGTGAGGTCTTGGAGATCGTGGAGCAGCGAGCCGAATCGGCTCCACGAGCGACGCAGCCGCAGTCCCGCCACCGCGGCGGCTGCCGGAACGTGGCGCGCGGGCGTGAAATCGACCTGTTCGTCGAGCAGGTCGATGATCGGGACGGACTTGGTACCGATCGGCGTATCGCCCTCTTTCGCTGCACCGCCGGCGGAGGAGATCCCGGCCAATACGACCTCGCGCAAGGCCGCCCAATCCATGCCGGCCTTGCCACCGCCCGAGTGCTCGATACGTACCCGGCTCGTATCGATGAGCGTCAACATGCCCACGTCCGGTGCCGTCCGACCGTCGTCCGCCGGCCTGCGCAATACCCACAGATGCAGCGCGACACCGTGCGGTGGCGCAGCGCCCGGCGGCAACGAAACGACCGCGCGCAACGCTCCCGCGCGCAGCAGCGCGGCCCTGATCCGGCGGCCCGCCCGACGGGACGCCACGCCAGGGGGAAGGAGCAGGACGGCGGTCCCGCCAGGTACAAGATGTGCCAGGGCGTGCTGAACCCATGCCAACTCGGGTTCCGTGCGCGGAGGATGACCATAGGTCCAACGTGGGTCGGTGGCCAGTTCCTCGTGGCCCCAGTCCCGCTCGTTCGACGGTGGATTGCTCAACACCACGTCGGCGGTTTCGGTTGCCCAGCGGTCCTCACGCAGGGTGTCGCCAACGCGGACATCCACCCGGGGCACGCCGCCGTCGAGCGTCGCGACCATGGCCACCCGTGCGGCGGCCAACGCAGCAAGCACCGGATCGTTGTCCTGACCGAGCAATCGCAGCCGCGAGCCGTGGCGTTCCCGCTGTGCGGCGGCCAGCAACAGGCTGCCGGTGCCACAGGCCGGGTCCAGCACGGTCCGGGTAGCCCCTGCCAGAACAGCCGAGTCCCCGTCCTCGGCACGCGCACCTGTCTCCGCCTCGGCGATCTCGGCCATCAGTTCGGCGAGGGGCGTGGGTGTCGTCGCGATCTGCCGTACGTGGGCCCGCAGCCACCGATCCAAGAGGAAGCGGAACGTCTCGGCGCGCCCTTCGCTCTCCGCCAGTTCCAGGGCTTGCCGGACCAACCCCCGCGCGGTGTCGGACAGCGGCACGGCCGACGCTTCCCGACCGGAACCGCCCCTCGAAAGGGAAGACGTCCCGACAGCGGCAATGGCCGCACCCATGACGTCCCGGTCGCCGAGTGCCTCGAACTGGGGCCACAGCCAATCCAGGTCGCGCGCTTCCTCGCGGAGTTTTCCTTGAGCTCTCAACCAACCCTGGACGTCGTCAAGCGCGAAGAGCGGACTTATGTCCGTGCCCCCGGTCGGAGCGGGAAAGCTCGGGTGTCGACGACGCCAGTTGCTTACGGCCGCGCGGGTGACGCCCGCGATGCGCGCGATCTCCGCCAGCGTCACGGTGACCGACGAATCGGCGGGGTCGGGCATGAGGTACTCCCGGCGTCAGGTCTCGAATGGCCCGATAGGAGGGGTGTCGGACCCTCCGGCGGCGGCCACAGTACTAGGCGAACAAGATCCACACCAGTATGTCACTTGACTGAGTTCACGGGGAATTGGGGGTATTGCGGTCCCATCTACCACTCACTTACAGTGACGCGTCTACTGCGTGGAATAACGATCGAGGTGGGTCGAAAGATGCTGAAGGCCGGAGATCTTCTGCACCACCGCTACCGGCTCGACACGCCCCTCGCCCGCGGATCCATGGGCGTGGTGTGGAAGGGCACCGACAGACATCTGGGACGCCCCATCGCGGTCAAAGTGGTGCACACGTCCGACTCCGGCGAAGATCATTCGCGGCTGGTCGCGCGTTTCCAGCGGGAGGCGACGGCTGCGGCTCTCCTTAACCACCCGAACATCGCAGGCGTGCACGATGCGGGCACAGCCGAGAACGGGATCTGCTGGCTGGTCATGCAACTGATCGACGGGACAACAGTCGACCACCTCTTGTCGGAACGCGGTCCCTTCACCGTTCCCGCCGCCGCGGCCGTGGCGAGCCAGGTATGCGCCGGCCTGGCCGAGGCACACAAGCAGCAACTCGTCCACCGGGATCTCAAGCTCGCAAATCTCATGGTCGACCGCGCCGGCCTGGTCAAGATCCTCGACTTCGGCCTCGTCAAGCTCCTCGTCAAGCAGGGCACCCCGCTCACCGTGACCGGCGAGAACGTCGGCAACGTGCTCTATGCATCACCGGAGCTCATCTGCGCCGACAACGCCCTCGACGGCCGGAGCGACCTGTACGCAATCGGGTGCCTGCTGCATCACCTGCTGAGCGGGAACCCGCCCTTCGCGGCCGAACCTCAACCCCTCCTCGCAGGGCAGCACCTGCTCCGGGAACCCCCGACGCTCGCCGACTGCGGCGTCGAGGTGCCGCCGCCACTTCAGGCGTTGATCCTCGCGCTCTTGGCCAAGAAGCCCGATCGGCGCCCGCATTCGGCTGCGGCGGTGCACCGCGCGCTGGCCGAGTACGTGCCGTCGCCCCGAACCCTGGGCGCCGTTTCTGGTATCGCGTCCCCGGAAGACCCCTGCCGCCCCTTCCTGTTCCCTTTCGCCCCCCTACCTTGACCGACGCTCTCCGCCGACAGCACTCTCGACCATCGGCGCACGCATCGATGCAAGGATCAGGAGCGACGACGACCGTAGGGGCGGAGTGACGGCGTGGCAAAAGCGCATGAACGGTACGAGCTGACCGAACAACTGGGCAAGGGTGGCATGGGGGAGGTCTGGCTCGCCTTCGACAAGCACCTGGACCGCAAGGTCGCCGTCAAATTCATGTCCTCACCGGCGATGGCCCGTTCCTTGCCAACCGCCCAGGAGCGGTTCCGTCGCGAGGCACGGACGACAGCACGTCTCGAGCATCCTGGCGTTCCGACGGTGTACGACGTCGGGATCGACGGCGAGGGCCGGATGTTCGTGGTGATGCAGTACGTACCAGGTCGCACGCTGGCCAAGGTCCTCAAGAAGCGTGGCCGCTTTCCGGTGGCCTGGGCCGCCGCCGTCGCAGCCCAGGTCGGCGAGGTGTTGGCCTATGCCCACGGACTCGGCGTGATCCATCGCGACCTCAAGCCCGCCAACCTGATGCTCACCCCGACCGGTAGCGTGAAAGTTCTCGACTTCGGAATCGCAGCCGCACTCGAACCCGAACCGGGACCTGCGCTCACGGGCACGGGCGTAGTCGCGGGCACCCCCGGATTCATGGCGCCTGAGCAGGTCGTTTTGCAGCAGGCGAGCCCGCACAGCGACCTGTACGCACTTGGCTGCGTGTTGTACGAACTGCTCGCCGGAGTAGCGCCATTGACGTCGCCGAATCCGATGGGACTGCTGTATCTGCACGTTCACGAAGAACCGCGGCCGTTGTCCGCGCGCTGTCCGACGCTTCCGCCGGAATTCGCCGACCTGATCATGCGGCTCTTGGCGAAACTGCCTGTGGACCGTCCCGGAAGCGCCGAGGAGGTCATCGCACTCACCGCGGCGTGGATCGATTGGCCGGACACCAACGTGGGCGGAGCGATCGAACCGGGGCCTGACGAGTACAACCCGACCATGCCGTACACACGGAGATTCGCCGCGCGTCATCGCGTCGTGGTTCCGGAACCGCAGCAGCCGGATATAGCGGCGCCCACCGATGCAACTCCCAAGGAAGTGGGAACCCCCGCATCGGATCCCGACCCTCGCCGAGCTCGCATCGACGAACTCGCGAGCAAGGGTCGTTTCACCCAGGCTGCCGAGCTGCTGCAGGAACTGCTGGGTGAGAGCGGCGAAGGCGAGGATCCGACCAACCCAAAGTACTTCGCGGATCGATTGGCTCTAGTCGGATATCACCGGGCGGGCGGGCAGCTGCGACTCGCCTTGGACGGCTATGCAAGGCTCGGCGCTCACCTGGCCGCCGTACGGCCGGCGACGGACCCACATCTCCTCGCATGCCGTTTGGGGGCGGCCGGATGTCTTCGCGATTTGGGTCGAACCACCGAGGCACTCGCGGCCTACGAGGACCTGTTGCCGATCCAGCAGCAGGCATACGACGGGCCGCGGAACGCTTTGAGTACCCGCTTCGAAATCGCCGTTCTGCACGCCGGCGCCGGCTCCGTGGCGCTCGCGCGGGATCAGCTCGCTACGCTCCGCGACGATCAGCGCGCCCTGTTGGCGCCGAGCGACCCCGCGCACGAACGCGTGGTGGGGTTGCTGGGTCGCCTGGAACGACTATCACCCAACTAAACTGCCACTGAATTCGTGTGAACTATGTAAACGAGATATCCGCACTGATAGTGTCGTCCCCCTTACACCCCGCCGATGGCCGTAGGACGGGCCGTGCGGCCGTCGGTTGGTTGGGGTTCAAGACCCGAGCGGATCACCGGAGGGCGAGAACGTGGCAAGGGTGCGAACGGGGCGGCGACGCGATGCGAGAACCGGCGCCGAGGCATTGCCGGCGGAAGGCCAGCTGGTCGAGATCCGTGGACAGCATTGGGTCGTCTCCAGCGTCCAGGAGTCCCCGGAGGCGGAAGCAGCGGAGCCCGACGCAGCCGAATCCGACGACTACTTCGGCACCATGGTTCAGCTGCAATCCGTGGCGGACGGTCGTTATGGCGACACCTTGAGCGTCATTTGGGAAATCGAGCCGGGTCGCCGCGTACTGCCGGCGGGTTCCCTCCCCGACGCGAGCACCGGCCGCTTCGATCCCGCCGACCGCATCGCCGCGTTCCTGGACGCAATCCGCTGGTCGGCCGTCACCTCCGCCGACGTCCGAACCCTCCAGTCCCCGTTCCGTTCGGGCGTCGCCGTCGAGCCCTACCAACTGGAACCGGTGGACCGCGCCGTCAACGCACCCCGGGTAAACCTCCTGCTCGCCGACGACGTCGGTCTCGGCAAGACCATCGAGGCCGGCCTGGTCGCGCAGGAACTGCTGCTGCGCGGCCGGGCCCGCCGCATCATGGTGGTCAGCCCGGCCGGCCTGACCCTCAAGTGGCGCGACGAGTTCGCCGAGAAGTTCGGCCTCGACTTCACGATCGTCGACTCGGCCCGATGCGCCGAGCTGCGCCGTACACACGGCACGGCCGCGAACCCGTTCCGGGTGTACCCGCACACGATCGTGTCCCTGCCATGGCTGCGCGGAGCAAAGGCCCAGCGCCTGCTCGACGAGGTCATTCCGGCCGGCACCGGCGCGCACGAGGACGGCGATCGTCGGCGCTTCTTCGACCTGCTCATCCTGGACGAGGCGCACCATGTCGCCCCTGCCGCGCCCAAGCAGGTGTACGCGGTCGACTCCCAGCAGACCCGACTGATCCGTCGCATGGTGCCGCACTTCGAGCACCGGCTCTTCCTCTCCGCGACCCCGCACAACGGCTATTCCGAGTCCTACACCGCGCTGCTCGAACTCATCGACGACCAGCGTTTCACCCGAGGTGTGGAGCCCGACAAGGAAGCACTCAAGGAAACGGTCGTCCGACGCCTGAAGTCGGCCATCCGCAACCGGGACGAGAGCGAACGCTTCCCGAAGCGTCAGACCTTCGAGATGGAGGTCGAGTACACCGATCGCGAACGTGAGATCCACGCCCTCCTCGGCCGCTTCGCACAGATGCGGCGCACCAAGATGGCCCCGCAGGCGCGCGGTGGGCGTCGTGCTGCCGACCTGGTGACGCTGCTGCTCAAGAAACGTCTGTTCTCGTCCCCGGCCGCGTTCGCCCGGACCCTACGGGTCTATCTGGACGGTCTGGAGGAGGCCGGCAGCGGTCGGAAGCCTCGGGTCGCGGCAACCGACGTACCGGAATGGTTGGAGGATTTCTCCGACTTCGTCGCCGACTTGGACGACGAGGACCTCGCCCGCGAAGAGGAGACGGCTCTCGGGCTGAGCACCCGACTCACCCCCGCCACCAGCGACGACGAGGTGGGCGTGCTCCAGGATATGGAGCGCTGGGCGCTCACCCACGAGGCCACGGCGGATTCGAAGGCTCGGGAACTGCTGTCGTACATCAAGGCGATTTGCCGGCCGGGCGAGCATTGGACCAACGAGCGCATCGTCGTCTTCACCGAGTATCGCGACACGCAGAAGTGGCTGCTCGACCTGATGCGTCAGGAAGGTCTCGCCGACGGCGGCCGGATCGAGCTGCTGCACGGCAGCCTCACGGCCGACGAGCGGGAACACGTACGCCTGGGCTTCCAGGCGGAACCGAGTAGGCCGGAAGGCGTCGTGCGCATCCTGATCGCAACGGATGCGGCAAGTGAGGGCATCGACCTTCAAAAGCATTGTTGGCGGCTGGTCAATTACGACATCCCGTTCAACCCGAACAAGCTCGAACAGCGCATCGGCCGCATCGACCGCTGGGGTCAGCGGAACAACCCGGAGATCCGACACTTCGTGGGGGCCGGGTGGAAACAGGCAGCGGCCGGCTCGTACGAGGCCGACCTCGAATTTCTCTCCCGGGTGGCCAAGAAGGTCACGCAGATGGAGGCCGACCTCGGCTCGGTCAACGCGGTCCTGGCCGATGCCGTCCAGCGCCGGATGACCGACCCGCTGTACAACGTGGACATCGAGAACGCGAAGGCCAAGGTGATCCCCGGGCGCAGAACGGGCGGCACTGTCGCACCGGAACAGAACGTCACCGCGCAGGTGAAGCGGCTCGCCGACCAGTACGACTGGACGGTGGAAGCACTCAAGTTGACCCCGGAGAACATCAAGCGCGTCGTGGACACGGCGTTGGCGCTGGACAACCAGCAGCCATTGCGACCGGCTGTGTTGTCGGACGCGCTCTTCGACGGCTTGGACGACAACCTCGACGGCACCGACCTGACCGGGTCGCTGTTCGAGATCCCGCGGCTCACCGGTTCCTGGGAACGTGCGTCGCGCGGGTTGGCGCACAAGCTCCGGCCGGACGAGCAGCGTCCCGTCACCTTCACGCCGGCGATCGTGGCGGAGGGGCGCGACGATGTAGTGCTCGCTCACCTCAACCATCCCCTGGTCGCGATGTCCACTCGCCTGCTTCGGGCGGCGGTGTGGAGTTCCGACTCGGTCGGGCTGAGTCGAGTGTGTGCGGTGGTCAGCGACGATCCGGCGCTGGAGACGACTCTCGTCAGCGCGTACGCACGCTACGTCCTGGTCGGCGGGGACGGGATAAGGCTGCACGAAGAGATCCTTTACGCGGGCGGGTGGGTCCCGAAGGCAGGGAGCCGCTTCCGCCGGTGGGCGAGCGTGAATGAGCAGGGGCGCACCCTGGAGAAGGCCCTGTCGCCGGCCGGCCGCCCCGCTGCCGAACATCTGCGCAACGCGTTGGTGGAGGCATGGCCGAGAGTGCAGCAGCCGTTGTACGACTCGCTGCAAGCCCGCGCGAGGGAACGTCGCGACAGCCTGGTCACCGCGCTCGCGCAACGGCAGGAGCGGGAGGAGGCCCGGATGGCACACGCCTTCAACCGGTTCGAGACGAACCTGCGGAAGAAGCTGCGTGAGGAGGGCGAGGATGAGGGAGAACAGTTCGCCCTGTTCAACACGCGCGAGATCACGACCGCCGAACAGCGTCAGTACCATGACGACCGGATTCGTTGGCAGCAACGGCTCGAAGCGATCCCGGGGGAACGCGCTCGCGAAGCCGCGGTGATCGCCGACCGCTACCGCGAGCCTCGCGACCACGTCTTCCCCGTCGCTGTCGTCTTCGTCATCCCCCGTAAGGAGGCCATCCGATGAGCCAGTCCCCCGCCGCCACTGGACCCCGGCGTAATCGCGGCATGGCCGCGGCACAGGCCAAGGCCTCCGACGGGCGCGGCCAGCATCTGGACTGGCTCAACCTGGCCGAGATCTCCGGGCCGTTTCTGACGTTGCCGGTGTTGTTGGAGACTTGGCCACAGCTCGACACTCTGGGCAAGGAACAGCGCCCACGGCTCAGGCGGCAACACGCCATGTGGCAGGCCGATCAGGTGGCCGGGCATGCGGAGTGGATCGAGTACATCCTCGGTGACCTGCTGGAGTGGGGCGACCGGTTGGCGCTGCGGGATTCGCTAGCGGCGGACGGCGACGACGCACCTTCGGTCAATGCCCTTCTCGATCGGTTCACCTTGCCCGTGCCCGAGCACGACACGGAGTTGCGAGCCGACTTCGCGCTGGTGGCGCCGGGCATCGAGTTCAGCGAGCTGGCGGAAGAACCGGACGCTGTTGCAGCCGCCAAGCACCTCCCGGTCCTCGGCATGGTGCTGCCGCCGGGCACTCCGCCGACGGCCCGCCTGAAGACCGATGCGTGGGCGGCTACGCCGGCCGACCGACTCGTCAAGCTACTGCGCCACCACCACGTGGACCTCGGCATCATCACCGACGGTCGTTGGTGGTGCTTGGTCTGGTCACCGGTGGGCGGCGTAACCACGACCGTGGTGCTGGACTCGATCGACTGGAACCAAGTCGCGGACCGAAACGTGGTCCGCGCGTGGCTGTCGATGCTGTGCCGAGACCGCTTCTTCTCGGTGCCCGACGAGGAAACCCTGATCCCGCTGCTCAAGCGGAGCCTGGACAATCAGGAAGAGGTCACCGACGCACTCGGCGTCCAGGTCCGCCAGGCCGTCGAGCTGTTGGTGGACGCGATCCACCGCGCCGACCGGCGCGGGATGGAACAGGGCCGGCCCGGCCTGCACGCGCAGGGTGTGACGGCGGCCGAGGTCTACCGCGGCGCGGTCGCCGTGATGATGCGCATCATCTTCCTGCTGGTCGCGGAGGAGCGCGGCCTGCTGCCGGCGGACAACGAGGTGTACGCGAAGTCCTACTCCGCGGGCCGCCTGTGCGCCGAACTGGAGGCGCACGCCGACGCCGAGGGCGAGAGCTCCCTCGACTACACCACCGCGGCATGGCACCGCCTGATCGCCCTGTTCCACGCGGTCTACGGCGGCGTGAACCACCCGGACCTGCGGCTGCCGGCGTATGGCGGCTCGATCTTCGACCCACAGCGCTATTGGTGGCTGGAGGGCAAAGCCGAGCCTGGCACGGAGGAGGCAGGCCGCATCCCGCTGCTGGCGATCGACGACCGCACGGTGCTGCACATGCTCTCGTCGGTCCAGTACGTCACCATCGGCGGCGACCGAAAGGCCAAGTCCGCACGGCAGTTGGTAGCCGAGCAGAAGAAGAAGTCCAAGAAAACGGGCGAGCGCCGCAAGCTGACCTTCCGCGCCTTGGACGTCGAGCAGATTGGCTACGTCTATGAGGGCTTGCTCTCCTACGACGCCCAACGCGCCGAGGACACGATGGTCGGCCTGATCGGCCCGCTGGGCAAGGAAAACGAGGTAGAACTGGCCGAGTTGGAACACTTGGCAGCCCCCTTCGGCGTCGGAGCACTGGCCACGCCTGGGGCCACGGTGAACCTGAAGGGCTTGGCCAAGAAGATTACCGAGACCTTCAAGGAACCCAAGCCCGGCATCGGCTCGACCGGCGCGATCGAGAAGGCCATCAGCCCTCTCCCAGATGACGAAGTAATCGACGCAGAACGCCGCCTCTATGCAAGCTGCCACGACCGCGACCTGACGGAACGCTTGAAGCCCTTCTACGGTCTCATTCGGGCTGACCTGCGCGGGTATCCAACGGTGATGGCCGGCGGGGCACTGTACGTGGCCGAGTCGTCCCTTCGTAAGAACACGGGGACGCACTACACGCCGCGCTTCTTGGCAGAACAGGTCGTCGAAGGCGCGCTGGAGCCGCTGGTCTACGAACCAGGTCCACTCCAAACGGCGAACCGAGACGATTGGGTCCCTAAACCAGCCGAACAAATCCTGAACCTCAAGGTCGCAGACATCGCAATGGGCTCGGCAGCCTTCTTGGTTGCTGCCTGCCGTTACCTTGCGGACCGCCTGATCGAGGCTTGGGCGCGAGAGGGCACAGGGGAAGCAGCCGCATATCATTCGACGCGCGTCGTAGTGGACGAAGCAACCGCGATCGACGCCGAAGCCGATCCGGTGCTAATCCGTGCCCGCCGACAGGTTATCGAACACTGCCTATACGGAGTGGATATTAACCCACTGGCAGTCGAGATGGCCAAGTTGTCCTTGTGGCTGGTATCCATGGACCCGGAACGACCATTCACGTTTCTGGATGACAGGCTAGCAGCAGGCGACTCACTACTCGGAATCGTTTCCTTGGAGCAACTCGAGGCAATTCATCTGGATCCAAAAGCGGGGCGTCGGCTAAACCAGGATCTATATGGATGGACGGCGGGTGTTCATGCCCGCGTCGCAGAAGTAGCCGAGGAGCGGCGGGCTATTTCGGGAATAAAGAGTGATGATCTAGCACGATTGGATGAAAAGCAACAGCGTCTTGGCCAAGCACATGAACACATGGCCCGATTGAGCCTAATTGGCGACCTTATCGCGGGGGCAAGCTTGGCTTCCGCAGGCACCAGTGACGCCATCGAGAATCGTACACACGCCGAAGTGGCCAGTCTTTCAGACATGATCAGTGGCGAGAATATAAAAGAAACTGACCCAAGAGTCCAATCTGCGCGCAAGAAAGCGGACGCGTTGTTGGCGACAGATCTACCCAGTGGCGGATTCTCAAGGAGGCCACTGCACTGGCCTTTGGAATTTCCGGAAGTATTCGAACTGGGCGGCTTCGATGCAATCGTAGGGAACCCACCATTTTTGGGAAGTCAAAAGCTTACCGGATCGTTGGGAGAAGCCTACCGCGAGTATCTAGTGAAGGAGCTTGGCCGCAAAAGGCGGGGCCAAGCAGATCTCGTCGCATATTTTGAGCTGCAGGCGCATCGACTGTTGAACCGACGCGGACAGACAGGCATGATTGCAACGAATACCCTCGCCCAAGGTGACACTCGCGAGGTTGGTCTGGATCAGATCCTCGCAGACGGAATCGAGATTCGCCATGCCGTGAAGAGTTCACCTTGGCCGTCAAAATCAGCAGTCCTGGAATACTGCGCCGTATGGACGAGCGTTCCAAGCGTACAAGCCGGAGCAGAACGATACGTAGACGGCGCATTGGCCCCGACCGGGATCTCGGCGTCACTAACTCCAAAATCCAGAGTGACCGACTGGGTCGAACCACTGAACAGTAACCATGGGATCTCTTTTGTGGGGTCCTACGTTCTTGGCCTGGGCTTCACGCTACCCGAGGCAACAGCTCAACGATGGATTCACGAAGACGTGCGCTATTCGGAAGTGCTATTCCCTTATTTGAATGGCCAAGACATCAATAATAGCACCACTCATACCAGCAATCGCTGGGTTATCAACTTTCATGACTGGACGGAAGAAAGAGCCAGTACATATCCTCTCGCCTATGAGCAGCTACTTCGCGAAGTGAAACCAGAACGCATGGCCAATAATCGGAAATTTTACCGTGATTATTGGTGGCAGTATGCAGAAAAAAGACCCGCCATGCTTCGAGCCCTAGAAGGGCTGGACCGTTATATCGCCATCACCCGTGTCAGCAAAGTAGTCACGCCAGTCATGCTGCCGGCGGGTTGCGTCATGAGCGAGGCGACGGTGATCTTCGCTTCAGACGACTACGCCCTACTAGCGATACTCAGCAGCGCGTACCATTATTGGTGGGCCATCGATCGGGCTTCTACAATGAAGGGCGATCTCCGATATACACCCACCGACGTATTCGAAACGCTCGTACGTCCCGCCTCATCGGATTCTCTTCGCTCCATCGGGGCTCGGCTTGATAAGTTTCGCAGCTCACTAATGGCACAACGCGGCATCGGACTGACGGCAGTTCACAATTTGATCCATGACCCTGCTTGTCAAGATAACGACATCATCGAGCTGCGGTCGATTCATCGTCAGATCGATTCTATCGTTACTGCCGCATATGGCTGGGATGACCTTCTGACTAACGCTAGCGACCTTCAGCACGATTTTCATGACACTACCCAGGGAATTCGCTATACAGTAGGAACGCCCGCGCGGGCCGAAATTCTAGACCGTCTCCGAGAGCTAAATCACCAGCAGTACGCGGATGAAATCCATCTCGGTTTGCACAAGAAGCCGACAGAATATGCTGATCTTCCGCTGCCAACGCCGGAAGCTCGCCTAACCATTGCGAAACGACCTCCCACCAGCAATTTGACCGCCCGCAGCGAGCTAGCACGACCGGATAACTCTCTCTTCTGAAGTATCCAAAGGGCGTGATACCCGAAGCGTGGGTTCAGGCATCACGTCTGTATGGATGAAACTAGTCAGGCCATCGATCACTTGCGGATGCTACGAAAGTAATCCAATGACGGATCTCGAAGCCCAGGTTTTGGGCTGGCAATATAGCCCTTGAGTCGCGAATATGGATCAGATCTCGATTGCCAGCAACCTCAACGCAGTCCCCTCCACCTGTACCGCTGTAGCTATTCTTGTGCCACCAGGGTTCGAGGATGGCGCTCAGGTGATTCTCAGTGCTCATAGTTCTCCCGCTGCCTGCTCGATAAGACGCGCTGTATCTGCCACGTTAAGAGCCTGCGACCGGAGCTGCCATACCTGAGTTCGTGCTGGCTGACTCTGTCCGGATCGGAGACCACCATGCTCTCGTCCTGGGACTCGATGTAGGTGACGCGACGATGGTCAATCGTCTCTAGGAGCACCATAGGGCCGTTCAGGCCTGAGTGGGCTCCTAACGACGTTGGCATGATCTGCACCTCTACATTGCCCAGTTGCGCGTCTTTGAGGAGCCGACAGAGCTGGGCCTTCAACACAGCGCGGCCACCGACAGGGCAATGCAGGAAAGCTTCACCGATCAGGAACAACAACTCCACCGGGGGCGCGGGTCAACAGTGTCTGCCTACGCACCCGGGCTTCGAGATGCTGCTCAAGGGTCTCCTCGTCGAATGGCGCCAGCAGCGCCTCGGCGTAACCCCTGGTCTGCAATAGGCCAGGGACAAGCAACGGCTCGTATGCAAACCGGCTCAGCGCCTCTGTTTCCAGGAGCGCGAAGTCCTGGAAGAACGCTGGAAGTTTGGCCAGGTCTACGTCCTTTTGCAGAGCCTTCAACGCGCCCAGTGCGGTCAGTGTTGTCTCAGCTGCTGACGTGAAGGCCTCCTTCGCGGGCCTTCGGCCCTGCTCGATCGAGGCGACCTGCTCAACCGAGTAACCCACCGCATCGGCCAACTCGGCCTGTGTCAACCCGGCGCGCTCCCGGAACAGTTGGACAAACTTGCCGTACGCGCGCCACGTGGGCGGCCCGTTGTCATCGTTCTTGCGCTGCCTTGGCGGGCGGGCCATGGGCGTCGCTCCTCGCGACTCGTCTTGATACCAACGCTTTCTGCTCGCCCCGGTTACCGTGGCCCACTCGTACAACGCCGCCGACTACCCGTACGTCCAGGCTCCGTACCTTGGACGCACCTGGTCAGGCTATCCGCGTGAGTGGATGGTCACGGTATGAAACCGAAACCTCTCATTCCGGACGCCTACGGACCGAAACTTTCACCGCCCACGGCCACCTTCAGCATCATGCTGCGTTCGACCCCGCGTAGTGCCCGCCTTGCATGGCTACTCGTAGCCGAGCGACTCACGGATTGGGGTGTCCCACGCAGGACCGACTGCTTCAATATCGCGGTCCTGATCGTCGCCGAGTTGGCAGGCAACGCAGTCCGGCACTGCGCCGATGCCGGCTGGGACTTCAGCGTCCAGGTCACGATGCATCCGGCTCCGTCCGACGCCGCGACATCGACCCTGCGCATCGAGTCACCGACGCCTGTCCCGACCGACCACTGCGGCGCGACGCCGCGCCGCCCCCCGGACTGCGAGTCCGGCCGCGGCCTGTCGCTGGTCGAGGCCCTCACCCCGCACTGGGGCTGCGTCGCGCGTGACGCAGGGACGAAGTCCGTGTGGGCAGAGGCGACGCTGTAGCTCCTGCTGTCTCGAGCCAAGGAGTCGTATCGGCAGGCCTCTTGACGCGATTCGACTATTGAGGCATTCTCACTGTCACAGAGTTCCACTCGATCGAGAATAAGGAGCCTCTGGTGGGCCACATGATCCTGGTCGACGACGACGTTTTCACAATGTTGCAGGCCGACGCCGAGCCGCTGGTCGACGACGTCAACAGTGTTCTGCGGCGCCGCCTGCGCGCGTCCGCCAAGCCGGTCACCCGAAAGCCGAGCAAGGACCGCGACCTGCTTCCCTACCTCACCGATGGTCGTCTGGAGGCGGGCCAGGTCCTGCACTGGCGTCGGCGCAACTTGCAGCGCCTCCACTTCGCCACCATCACAGCGGAGGGGCACCTCCGCTTGGAGGACGGTCGAGAGTTCTCCTCCCCGTCGGGCGCAGCAGCGGCTGTGGCCGGGTATCCGTACAACGGCCTGAAGGCGTGGCAGACCGCAGGGGGCCAGCGGATCTGCGACCTGTGACCTGAGCCGCGAAACCCTACGAGGGCTGCACATGACAGCGCAGCCCTTGTAGGGTTCGCTGCAACAAGTCGAAAGTTTGGAGTCGAATCCCGATGAGCCGCACGATCCGAGTGGATGAAGAGGTATTCGCCGCCATCCAGGCGGAAGCCGTGGCATTCGTGGACACTCCCAACAGCACTCTGCGGCGAATCCTCGGACTGGATGAGGGGCGGGAGCCCACCGCTTCCGACGACGCTCCGGAGACGACACCCACCCAGACCGCCCCCCGTGAACAGCGGCTCGCGCCGTTCCTCAACGACGGCCGTCTCGAAGCCGGCCAGCGGCTCGTGTGGCATCGTCGCAACCTCAAGCAGACGCACCATGCCACCGTCCTCGCCAACGGTAACCTTCGGCTCGACGACGGGCGGGAGTTCGGGTCGCCCTCCGGAGCCGCGTCCAAGATCGCGGGCAACCCGCAGAACGGGCTGAAGTGCTGGGCGACCGAGGGCGGCAAGCGGCTCTCGGAGCTGTGAGGATGGTCGGCCTCGGTCGGCGGTGGGGAGATCATGCGTTTCGCGCACTGGATGTACGCAAGCCTAAAGTTCCGGGAGATGCTGGGCGATCTGCACACGGAGGCGTTCGAGGACTTCTTCCACGACCTGATGTGCCTGCGCCACCCCGACTTCATCGACGTGCGCACGCACGGCAACATCGGCGACCAGGGTGCCGACGGCCTCGGGTTGCACTCCGGCAAGTTATACGCCTGCTACGCGCCCTACACCTTCAGCGCGTCAGCCGTCCGAGTGAAGTTCAAGTCCGATTTGGAGAAGGCGCTGGAAAAGCGTCTCGGTCAATTCGGTACGTTCGTCTTCGTACACAACGACCTGCGGGGCATGCATCCCGAGGTCGCTTCGATGCTGGTGGACGCCCGCGCGGCGCACCCGGGCCTGGAGTTCGAGGTGATGGGACGTCGAGGGCTGTGGCGTGAGCTCATGCGGCTCCGGCGCGACGACGTCGAACACGTACTGGGCTGCGAGATTCCGATCGAGGAACAGGTCTACGGCATCGGCATGGAGGACTTGGCGCCCCTGCTCGCCAGTCTCAAAGAGCATCGAGGGACCGCTGATCCGTTGATGAGCCTCGCCGCCGTCAGCGAGCTGAAGCTCGATTTCAACAACTTGCGCGACGATGTGCGCGAGGAGTTGCTGAGGGGCATGCGGCACACACATCTCGTGGACGAGTACTACGCCGGAGTCCTCGATCCGTTCGAACACGACGACGTGGCCGCCGGTTTCCGGGCGCAGTATGCGCTGGCCCGGCAGGACTCCCCGGACCCCGATGACGTCCTGTGGGACCTCCAGCAATACATCCAAGGCAACAAGCTTCACCATCCTCGCGAACTTCGCGCCGGCATGGTCGTGCTTGCCCACTTCTTCGAGCGATGCGACATCTTCGATGCCCCGCCCCCCGGATGGTCGCCCAACGGGATGCCGACCGGGAGGCCCTGAAATGCTCACCCCCACCAAGGGCATCGCCCCCGACCGAGCCCTCCTGGCCGTCGGCGCGCAGATCCTGATGGAGCTCGACGGACCAGTGACGGTCAGTCAAGCGTTTGCCCGGCTCAAGGCCCGCCGTGTCGAACTCGGCCATCGCTCCCCCGTTTCGTTCGGCTGGTTCGTACTCGCGCTCGACGTACTGCACGCTCTTGGCGCCGTGGAGCTGCAAGACCAACTGCTGATCCCGAGGAGGGGCGATGCTGCGGCGGCTCAGCGCTGACGATTCACGTTTCCGTACCGTCGACTTCAGGCCCGAGGTCAACCTCCTTGTCGCCGACACCACCGAGACCTCGACCGACGAGGACAGCCGCAACAGCACTGGCAAATCCAGCCTGATCGAGCTGTTGCATTTCCTGCTCGGCGCAAGGGCTGACGCCAAAAGCCTGCCCATGCGCAAGGCGCTGCGCCGCACCGCGTTCATTCTCGAACTCGACTGGTCGGAGACACCGGACCGACGACTCGCGGTCACACGTTCCGGCACGCGCCCCGAAGTCGTCCGGCTGAACCACGACATCGATCCCGACCACGACGTCCTGTTCGACATGGACGGCCCCGTGGACGTACCGAACTCCCGCTGGCAGCAATTGATCGACCGCGAGCTGTTCGGGTTGCGCGCCGACCACCAAGGCCTCAGCGGACGAGCCATGCTGGGCTTCCTGATCCGTCGCGTCTCCAGTCACTCCTTCAATCAGGCAACCCGCACACACAACCAACAGTCCGAAGCCGACGCCGCGGCAAATCTCGCGTATCTACTGGGCCTGGACTGGAAGTTGGCGGCCGGGTACCGCGAGATCGCTGCCCGCGAAGCGACTCGTCGTCAGCTGCGCCAGGCTGTCAGCGATCCGGTCTGGGGCAGGATCGTCGGCAATACGGCCGACCTACGCGGTCAGATCACCTTGGCCGAGGACGAGTTGCGCCGAATCCGTCAGCAGATCGCCGAGTTCCGCGTCGTTCCCCAGTACGAGGAACTACAGCGGCGCGCGGACGACATCGACCACCGGATCCGTGCCCTCAACAGCCAGGACGCGATCGACCTGCGCAACCTCGGTGACCTCAAGGCTGCCGTGGAGGAGACCGTCGACACTGCGGTGCGCTACCTGGAGCCGGTCTACCGAGAACTAGACATCCTCCTCGGCGAACAGGTTCGTCGTCGTTTCGACGACGTTCGCGGCTTCCACGAGTCGATCGTGCACAATCGACGGCGATACCTGGCCGACGAAATCCACGCGACCGAAGTCGCCTTGACAGAGCGAAAGACCGAACGAGCCAGACTCGGTACCGAGTTGCAGGAGGTGCTGCGCATACTCGCCGATGGCGGCGCGCTCGACGCACTGACTGCTCTCCAACAGGCACTCGCCCACAAGCAGGCAGCCGTTCAGGCCCTGCGGCACCGCTACGACGCTGCGCAGACGCTGGAGAGCAGTGCCTTGGAGATCAAGGCCAAGAAAGTCGAGCTCCAGCAATCCCTCGCGGCCGACCTCGGCGAACGGCGCATGCAGACCGAAGAAGCCACCCTGCTGTTCTCCGAGTTCGCCCAGCGGCTCTACGGCCACGGCCGCAGCGCGTACCTGGCCATCGAAGCCGGGCCGTCCAGTCTCAAGATCACTCCTCGGATCGACAGCGACGACAGTCGCGGCATCGGCAACATGGTGATCTTCTGCTTCGACCTCACTGTCGCCGTACTCGCCCATCGTCATGGTCGCGGCCCGGACTTCCTCGTGCACGACAGCCACCTGTTCGATGGGGTCGACGACCGGCAACTGTTCGCCGCCCTCACCCTGGCCCGCGATGTGAGCGCGCGCGAAGGGTTGCAGTACATCGCGAGTCTCAATTCGGACGACCTCGCGAAGATCGAGCGGCGCGGCTTCGACGCCTCCCAGATGATCCTGTCTCCCCGGCTCACCGATGCCTACGAGGCCGGCGGTCTGTTCGGCTTCCGATTCTGATGGTCAGGCATCCATCCCGATTGCTGTGAACTTAGACAACGCATACGATTGCTCTCGGCGCAGACCGCGATCCCGGGGATGGGTCGCGACAGCTCGCCCGAGCAGGGGAGATCCATGTCCACCTCCACGCCCGTTCGCACCGGCCTGCCGGTCAACGTCAAGAAGCTCCGGGAGAAGGTGGCGATCGGCGTACTCGACTGGGAGAACCTTCTGGCGATCGTGAACGACCCAGAAGTCGTGGAGAAGTCCACGTCCAGCAAGGTCGATCTCGGCCTCGACGAGTACGCGGCGCTGCGCGCCGAGGTCCAGCGGCTGATCGGCAACAAGAGCAGCGCGAAGGCGAAGAACGTCGGCCCGTACGCGGACTACATCTCCGCAGGATTGCGTGGTGAGTTCGGCGACGCATGGTCGACCCCGCCGTTGACGCTGTGGTGTCCGCGCACGTTGATCGTCAACGAGCAGGGCGACACGATGCTGCCACTGCGCGACCAGATCATCGCCGTCGACGCGGAGACCCAGCTCACCGCAATGCATCGGATCCGGAAGAACCGTCGGATCTACGGCCTCGAGGACACCGACTTCGCGGAGGTGTTGGTGGCCTTCGAGATCTACTGGGGCATCGGCACCGAGGACGCGCGGCAAATCTTCCACGACCGCAACCTCAAGGGGGTTGCCGTCGACAAGAGCCTCGCGCTGTCCATGGACCAGCGCGACCTCGCCACCGTCATCACGCGGACACTGGTCGACACCACGATCGTGAGTACCGACGACGGAGATGCCCCGCTGGCCCGCTTCGTGAACTCCAGCAAGCGTCAGCTCAGCGTCAATTCGACCGAGTGGGTCACGTTGTCGGCATTCCGTTCGATGGTCGTCACCACGATGCTCGGCAAGTCGGGAATCGGCGCGACCTCGGGCACCGTGGAACTGGACGACCTACCCGAAGGTCTCAGCGAGTTGGAGGTCACCCAGGAAGTCGTCGGGGCCCTGTCCGCAATCGTGCGCACCCTGACGGAGGCCTTCGAAACGCGCTCGGCGATCACCGCTCCGGCCGTACTTGCGGGCCTGGGGGCGGCAGCGCACCGAACGATGCCATGGGCCGAGGACCTGCTTCCCCCTCACCTCGATTTCATGGGATTGCTGTCTGAAGTCCATTGGGAGCGCGAGGCGAAGTACTGGGACGGCGTGGCCGCCAAGGAGACCGCTGCCAAGGTGTTGTCCTTCGCCGGCGGCGTCAAGGACTCTGGCGGCCGCGTCTGCGAAGCCCTGTTGAACCCCCAGTCCGAGGCCGGCCGGAAGATCCGCGGCCGGAACTGAGGCGACCTCACGAAGCTGCGTGTCTCCCACCACCGATCCGACGGCGAAGACACGCAGCTTCGCCGATTTCGAGACCAATCTGCACACGAGAGCTTTCGATACCTTGTGAACTCAGTAAACGCATGACATGCTCTACTCCGTCACGTCCTGAGTTTCTCCTCCGCCACGTAGGCGTCGATCGTTAGCCTGTACCCGCCGCGTCGCGCACGCTTCCTGAAGGGATCCTCCCGCCCATGCCCCAGCCGCCCGCCGTGTCCGCCGGCGGATCGTCCGATCTCCCGCCGCACCCGTTCGACGACGTCCCGCAGACCTTCACACCGGGCACCTCGCACACCGTGCGCAACGGGCTCCAGGACTTCATCGAGCGCGATCTGCTCGGCCCATGGGACGGCGAGCTGGAGGAACTGCGAAAGTCGGCCGGTCCCCGGGACCGCTACCTGGTCGGGATGCTCGGGCCCAAGCCCGCGCCGGCCATGCCGGGTGAAGTGGCCCGCGAGGCCGCCCAGGCAGGCGAGTCAGAGCCGGAAGGTGACGGCGACGCGCAGGAGGCGGAGCTGATCGAGCAGGTCACCCCGCACGCGGCCGGGCGGATCTGGGCATCCTCGATGGGGTTGTCCTTCGTCGTCCCGGCCGCGATCGGCACGCTGACGGTCGAGGTGTCCTGGGGCCGCTACGACCGCAGCGAGGCGTTGACCGACGCGGGCAAGACGGAACGGGTCTGGGCTCGCGAGCCGTTCTCCAAGCTGTGTGACATCAACGTCGCGACGGCCGGCGACAAGCAACCGTGCTACCTCGAAGGGGACGAGAACAGTCCACACGTCAAGCTCAACGTGCATGTGCGCGAACGGGCTGCCGGTCCCGGCGGCGAGGAACTCCGGGTCGTCGAGGTCGCCCTCGTCAACGCGCTGGAGGACTCGGCCGAACTCCGCGACCGGAGCTGGTTGTTCCAGACCCGCCTAAAGGTGAACGCCTTCCCGGACGCTTCCGCGGCGGTGTTCCTGCCGATCGACGATCCGATGGCCCCGTCCGGCGCGACGGGCGCACCCGAGGATCCCGAAGAGAGGCGGTTGCGCCTGCTTTATCGCGACGAGCTTAGGCACGCGATCGGGCGCAATGTCGCGGTACACGCCGACGTTCGCCCCGGCGAGCGGCACGCGCATCGACTCACCACGACGTGGCTGCCCGCCTACGACGTCCCGATGACCACCGCGCCCACCGTCGAGGAGCAGACGCTCCTCGAGGGCCTGGAGTTGTCCATGGACAACCTCGCCGAGTTGGCTTTGCCGGCTCGGCGTGGTGAACTCGCCACCGCCTTGGTCCCGTTGGCCGAGGGATACGGTCGTTGGCTCGTAGAACAGCGCAGCCGGGCTGCCGCACTGCCCGATGACCTGCGCAAGTCCGCCGATGTCGCGATCGACCAGGCCGAAGACATCTGCGTACGTATCGGTGCCGGCATCGAGACATTGACCGAGGACCCGATCGCACTCGAAGCCTTCCGCTTCGCCAACCGAACCATGGCCCTGCAACGACGCAACACCGCGATCGCCGAGCTTCGTGCTGCTGCCGAGGATGGTTCGGTGTCCTACGACCAGGCCAAGGCCATCGTCGACGAACGCGGCAAAGGCGCGGCGACGTGGCGACCCTTCCAGCTCGCCTTCGTCCTGCTCAATCTCCAGTCCTTGACCGAGCCGACCCATCCGCATCGGGGTACCGGTCGCCAGGCCTTGGTCGACCTGCTGTTCTTCCCGACCGGTGGTGGCAAGACCGAGGCCTATCTCGGCCTTGCCGCCTACACGTTCGCACTGCGTCGTTTGCAGGGGACCATCGGGACCGGGCTCGATGCGCGCCGCGGCGACGACGGGGTCGGCGTGCTGATGCGATACACGCTGCGGCTGCTCACCGCTCAGCAGTTCCAGCGAGCAGCGGCCCTCGTATGTGCCGCCGAGGTGCTGCGCCGCGAGGCATACGCGCAGGGCGACACTCGTTGGGGGCGGGTGCCGTTCCGGATCGGTCTGTGGGTGGGTGGCACCGTCTCACCGAATCGGTTCGAGGAGGCGCAGGAACAGATCGCCATGGCGAAGGAAAGCGGCGACGGCCGCTATGCCGGCGTCATCCAGGTGGCGAGTTGCCCGTGGTGCGGGGAAGCCATAAGGCCACAGAAGGACGTCGTCGCGGACGAGGACCGCCGGCGGATCCTGATCTACTGTCCGCGCGGCGAGGGAGCAGACGTCTGCCAGTTCTCGAAGAAGGGGTTCGAGGAGAAGACCACAGCCTGCGACGTTCCGGGCTTCCGACCGGGGCTGCCTGTGGTCACCGTGGACGAAGAGATCTACCGGCTCGTCCCAAGCCTGCTCATCGCCACCGTGGACAAGCTCGCTCAGCTTCCCTCGAATGGGGCTGCGGGCCTGCTCTTCGGCGATACCACCACGTTCTGTTCGCGGCACGGCTACCGGCACGAGGACCTCGACGCACAGGCAAAGTGCGGCAGTCGCCATCAGCGCAAGGGTTCACTCCCGGCCGTCACCTCGGTGGGCGTGGGCGCCGTTCGTCCGCCGGATCTGATCATCCAGGACGAGCTGCACCTGATCTCGGGCGCTCTCGGCACGATCGTCGGCCTCTTCGAGTCGGCCGTGGATCAGTTGTGCAGTTGGCCGGTCGTGGCCTCCGATGGCGTCCGGCATCTCGTCGGTCCCAAAATCATCGCGTCCACGGCCACCACAAAGCGCGCGGCCGAACAGGTGCGCGGCGTCTTCGGGCGGGACGTCGCGGTGTTCCCACCGCAGGTGGTCGACCACACCGATACGTTCTTCTCCCGGCAGGTGTCGGTCACCGAAGCGACTCCGGGGCGGCGCTACCTCGGAGTGTGTGCCCATGGCACCCGACTCAAGTCGGCCGAGATCCGCCTCGCGGAGATCCTGTTGCGCGCCGCACAGCAGCAGTTCGACACGTATGGAGCCCCGGCGGATCCGTACATGACCCTGGTCGGCTACTTCAACGCGACCCGCGAACTCGCCGGGATGCGACGCTATCTCGACGACGACGTGACGACCCGCCTTCGGCACAATCCCCATCGGGACAGCAGCCGACTCGCGGACCGCATCCCCTCGAAGACCGGGATGTTGGTCATCGAGGAACTGACGTCGCGCATCTCCTCGAACCAAATCGGCGCGGCATTGACCCGGCTACAAGGCAGATTCGATCCCGAACGTGACACCAGCCTGCGAGCCAGGGCAATCAACGTCGAAGTCGGTCACGCGCTGGGGAAGAAGCCGCCACGCGTACCCCGCATCGGCAACAAGCGCATCCCACCCGTCGACGCGGTGCTCGCCACCTCGATGCTTCAAGTCGGCGTGGACGTCTCCCGGTTCGGACTCATGCTGGTCGTCGGACAACCGAAGAACACCGCCGAGTACATTCAGGCGTCCTCCCGCGTCGGACGCGACGCCTGCCGGCCCGGCCTCGTCGTCACGCTCTACAACTGGTCCCGCCCCCGCGACCTCGCACACTTCGAAGACTTCGAGCACTATCACGCGACGTTCTATCGCCAGGTGGAGGCGTTGTCCGTGACGCCGTTCACGCGCAGGGCCCTCGACCGCGGCACGACAGCCACGTATGTCACCGCCCTGCGGCACGCCCGACACACCCACTCGCGCAACACCGACGCACAGGACCTGGACCTCGATGGCGAGGAGGCACAACAGGTCGAGGCTCGATTGCTGAACCGTGCCGAGGCCGTCGGAGGCACCCGTGCACGCGACTACCTGTACGAGCGCATCCAGGCGCTGAAGGACCTGTGGCACCAACGCCGTGGCGGAAACGCCCAGCTTGGGTTCCGCTCCGGTAGTACGAGCAAGAAGAAGGACCAGCTCGTGGTCGGGCTACTGCGTCCGGCCAACGGATCCCGCTGGGACGCGCTGACGGTGCCGCAATCCATGCGTGAGACGGAAAACGAGATCAATCTGCTGCTGCCTGGCAGTGACGGATTCGGCTCGATGGCCGGCCCGAGTCCGGAATGGGACTTCAGCGCTGCCCAGGAGAGTCGCGAGAGCGAGGAGAGCCCGGCATGAACGACGCCTATTTCCGCCGCGTCGGGGCTGCCCGACCGAGTCACCTCATGTTCTCGGGCGGCGTCGGCGCCTTGGTCGACCTGCCGAACTTCTCCGTCCTCGTACGAGGTCTGGAGTCGTGGAACTACACCGGGCTCACCGAGAACTATCTGGTCGACGAACCGCGACTGCGCGAGGCCGTCAACCGGAGGTTGCGCCGATACACGCCCGGGGAGAAGGTCACCGAGCTGCGTTCCGCACCATGGGCGGATGGTGGTGACAGCAATCCGAAGGGCAACGAGGCTCAGCAAATCGGTGTGCCCGTCGTGCCCTTTCCACAGTGGTTGCGGTGCACCGCCTGCAACGAACTGGCCGGTATCGATGCGGGCACGTTCAAGTTCGTGAACCAGAACCCGCGTACGCCGCACGAGGCCAAGTTCATTCACGACTGCAAGCCCAAGGCCAAGCGCAAGCCGCTCGCCGTCGCGGCACGCTTCACGCTCGTGTGCACAGACGGCCATCTCGACGAGTTTCCGTATCGGGCCTTCGCTCATTACGGTGCTGCCTGCCCCGAGGCGCCACGACCGCGGATGCGGATGATCGACCACGGCGGCAATCAAGCCGCGAACGTGACGATCAAGTGTCTCGCGTGCCCTGCAAATCGCAACATCCGCGAGGCCATGGGCGAGACAGGGCAACGGAATCTGCCCGCATGTCGCGGCCGGCACCCGCACCTGGGCACGTTCGCGGCCGGCGGCTGCGGACTCGCGGCGATTGTACTCGTGGCGGGCGCGTCCAACCAGTGGTTCCCCATCACACTCAACGCCCTTGCGCTGCCGCCGTCCAAGACGGAGGACATCAACAAGGTCGTGGAAGAGCGGTGGACCGAACTTCACATGATCACCGACCTCAACATCCATACTGCGATGGCACAGGCGCCGTCGTACCGCTATCTGGAGCAGTACGACCCCGCCGAACTCATCGCCGCCGTCAATGCCCGACGTGCCGGCGTGAACACTGCCGCGGCCGCCCCCACCGACGGCAGGGTGGACCTGCTCACACCCGAGTGGGATCTCTTCACTTGCGCGCAACTCCCCCAGCCCACCGAAGACTTCGCGCTGGTGGAGGCCACCGTTCCGGGGCCGCTGAAGGGGTTGTTCGCGGACGTGCGACAGGTCGAGCGGCTGCGCGAGGCACGCGCGCTGGTGGGTTTCACCCGCCTGGACGCTCCCGACCCGGAAGACCCGGCACTGGTCAAGCAGGTCGAGCTGAGCTCGCGTCCGCGCAACTGGGTGCCGGCCAGCGAGGTCCGTGGTGAGGGGATCTTCCTGCGTGTACAGGACGAGTTGGTGGCCGACTGGCTGGCTCACGCCGAACAGTCGGAGGTACTGTCCGCACACCGCGGTGCCTACGCCCAGTTCCGTACGAATCGCCACTCGGACCGCCTGACCGGGGACTTCGATCCGATGAAGCACTGGCCGGGCGCACGCTACATCGCTCTGCACACACTGTCCCACCTCCTGATCCGAACGATCGCGCTGGAGTGTGGTTACAACTCCGCCAGCCTTGCCGAGCGCATCTACGCGGGCGACGACGACGATCCCCGGACCGGAATCCTGTTGTACACGGCGGTGCCGGATGCCGAGGGCACTCTCGGCGGACTCGTCTCGCTCGCGGAAGAACCGCACTTCGAGCGGATCGTACGACGGGCACTGACGGATGCCCGGCACTGCTCACAGGATCCGCTGTGCTCCGAACGGCTGCCGCAGGCACCCTACGACTACCTGCACGGGGCGGCGTGCCATGTCTGCCTGTTCCTGTCCGAGACCACGTGCGAGCGCGGCAATCGCTTCCTCGACCGTCGCTTCCTCGTACCGCTCGACGACGATCCCAAGTTGCTGCTCACTCCGGCTGAACTGGTCTCGTGAGCCGCGTCGAATTCGAATCGGCCACGGCCGCGATCGTCGAGGCGTTGGGCCTCACCAGGGCCAAGGACCTGGTGGGGCTGCTCGCCCGTGAACGCAGCCGGGAGTACGTACTGGCGACCATGCACGTCCCGGCAGCGCTGGAGCCGCTGACTGCGTTCCTCGACGCCAGGGACCGAGCCGGCGTACCCGACCGGGAGGCGGCCGCGTATGTGCGCGGATATATCGCAGGTTGGACTCGGCGTCGAGACGCGGTGAGCGTGCAAACGGTATGGAGTGGCCCACCGACGGCGGAGGTTCCGGTGCGGGCCACCGCACAGGTACTCGTCGAGGTGGTACGTGAGGCTGCCCAAGAGTTCGTGGCGATGACCTACTCGGCGCGTGTGTACGCACCACTCGTGAGCGCGATGCGCGCTGCCGTGGCGCGGGGGGTGCGGGTGGATGTGGTCGTGGAAACCCGCGCCGGGGCGGGCGGTTTGTTGTCCGGCCCCGAACCGGCCCGTGCTTTCGCCGGTGTTCCCGGGGTCCGGATCTGGCATTGGCCCACGGAGCAACGCTCCGCTCCCGGCGCCCGCCAACATGCGAAGGTCGCCGTGGCCGACGGCCGGGTGCTCTTTCTCGGCAGTGCCAACCTGACCGCTTCGGGTGCAAGCCGCAATATCGAGGCTGGGCTGATCGTGCGTGGTGGCACTGCCCCGCAGCGGGCTGTGGAGCACATTCGTGAGCTCCAGCGCCGGGGACTTCTGCAACTGCTCGCCGACTCTGGTGGATGAGAAGTGGAAGCTGAATCCTCGCGCGTTCGCGACTGATGCGCACCGGCTTCACCGGTCGGGTGCCCCCACGCACGGGTCTGTCGGCACGCTCTGTCAAAGTTCCGTCACAACGATCGAAGCCCCGGGGGAAGCCATGCAGGCTCGCGAGACGACACTCGCCACTCTCGTACAAGGCCAGAAGCAGTTCCAGGTACCGCTGTATCAGCGCACCTACTCCTGGACTGATAAAGAACTTCGCCCGCTGTGGGCCGATATTCTCGAACAGGCACGCGTGGTATCGGAAGGCAGCGGCGGCACAATGCACTTCCTCGGTTCGGTTGTCGTGGCTCCATCGCCACAGACCAGCCCCTCGTTTCCACGCTGGCTCGTGGTGGACGGTCAGCAGCGGCTCACCACTCTGTCTCTCGCGTTGTTGGCGATTCGCGATCACCTCGGCGACTCGAAACAGCGTGAGCGCATCGAGGATCTCTACCTGGTCAATAAGTACCGGGACGGGCACGAGCGGTTGCGTCTGCTGCCAACCCAGGCCGATCGCCGTATGTACGGAGAGCACGTCCATAATACGCAATCAGGCGGCAGCGATCGGATCTCCGGCGCCTACCGGTTCTTCCGGCAGGAGTTGGTCAAAGCCGCAGACGCCAGCGATCCCTACGACATCGAGCACATCGAACTGGCCATCACCACTCGGCTGACCCTGGTCGACATCACGGCAGACAAAGCCGACAATGTGCACAGGATCTTCGAATCGCTGAACAACACAGGGCTCAAATTGAGCCAGGCGGACCTGCTGCGCAACTACCTGTTCATGCGACTGCCCACCCGGGACGAGCATGTGTACAGCACGTACTGGCTGCCGCTCCAGCGAAAACTGACGAATGCACAACTCGAGCAACTCATGTGGTTGCACTTGGTCCTCGAAGGCGACAGCCAGGTCCGTCTGCAGGACATCTACGCCGCGCAGCAGGGCCGACTCGATGTGGGCGACGCAACAGAGGCCACGGTAGAGGCATACGTCGTGGAACTGCACCGTCGATCCCGTCAGTTCCTGCGCATCCTCAATCCGGACGCGGAGCCGGATGCTCGAGTGCGAGGTCATCTTCAGCGAATCCGAGACTGGCAGGGGGTGACGACCTACCCCGTACTAATGGTGCTCCTGGAGCGACACTCGGCCAAGGAACTGACGAACGACCAGCTGGTGCAGGCGCTCTCCTATGTCGAGAGCTTCCTGGTCCGCCGTGCCTTGTGCAGGATTCCCACCAACAGCCTGCCGCGGATCTTCCAGGCCGTGCCTTCACAGCTGCCTGCACGGGTGCCCGCCTCGGACGGCCTGCGCCAAGTGTTGTCGGCAACCTCACGCTATTGGCCCTCGGACTCCGAACTCCGAGAAGCCATCCGTACAAAGCCCATCTACCTACAAAGCCAAAAGACTCAGCAGCGGTTCGTACTGCGTCGGCTGGAGGAGAGCCTCGCACCCAACGAACCTGTCGACTTCGAGCAGGCGAAGCTCACGATCGAACACGTGCTGCCGCAAAGCCCGGGAGAGGAATGGCTCGCGCTGCTCGCCGCAGACGCGGAGGCCGGGGAATCCGCCGAGGATGTGCATCGCCGGCTCGTCCACACCCTGGGCAATCTGACCCTGACCAGTCAAAACAGCCACCTGTCCAACCACCCCTTCGAGCGCAAGCAGGATCTGCTGCGCAGCAGCAGCCTGGAGATGAACAAGCGGATCGCAGGCACCGACAGCTGGGGAGCGACCGAGATCCTGGCTCGCGCGGACGAGCTGGCCGAGCGAGCCATCACGCTATGGCCCGCTCCGCTCCCCGGCGTCGAGCGGGTCGAACGCGGGCGAGACTGGGACCTGCTGCACCAAGCGCTCGCGGCATTGCCGGACGGGACCTGGACCACATATGGCGACCTGGCCGCCCTGATCGGCTCGCACCCGGTTCCCGTCGGTCGCCACCTCGCCGACGTTTCAGGCATCACCAACGCCTATCGCGCGCTCGGAGCCACCGGTCGAGTCGCCGAGGGTTTCCGTTGGGCGGGCGATGTCGATCGCGGCGATGTACATGACGTTCTGGCCGCGGACGGCATCCGATTCAACGCGGCCGGCATTGCCGACCCAGGACAGCGCCTGACTACGCATGACCTGGCCGAGTTGATCGGTCTGCCCGTTGCGGAAGACCAGGCTGCGGGCGACGCCCGAACATCACGTGAATCAGCAGTCGACGGCGCACGCCGCAACCGCTTCCGCACCCAGCTCACCGATCACAACGAGACCGCGGTGGAAGCCTCGGTCATGCGGCTTCTGGACAACTGGTGCGCCGCCGGCGGCGTGCTGGACTACGGCGCCGGCCGCACTGTCACCAGTTGCTCCCTCACGCTCGCTCGTCCCGGCGCGGAAGACATCTGGGCGCTGGTCGTCTATCCGATGTACGGCGGCCAGAGCGGGTTCGTCGAGGTAGTCTTCCAGCACCTCTCTCGGCGCGCCCCGTTCGATGCTCCCGAACTGCGTGCGGAACTCCGTACACGGATCAACAGGCTCGGCGGCGTCGACCTCCCTGAAGGAAAACTAGCTCTTCGTCCGAGCTTTCCCCTCGCGGTGTTGGCTGATCCGCAGAACGTGGAAACGCTGACCGAGGCGCTGATCTGGTTCCACGCCGCCGCAGCCGGCAACGATGTCGATCTGTGACTACAGAGCGCGACGACCAGCCCGATGCGCGACCGGCCTCCGTTCGGGGGAGGAGGGTGAGTGCGGTCGGGCTCGGCGGGTAGAGATGTGCCCATGGCCCAGGTCGTGCGTGAGGTCGAGCGCAAGTATGTCGCGCCGGATGGGGTCGGGGTGCCCGACTTCGCCGGGATGTCGGATGGGGTGCGGGTCGAGGTCGGCAAGACCGTCGAGCTGGACGCGATGTACTTCGACACGCCCGGGCTGGCGCTGGCCGCGCGCGGGATCACGCTGCGCCGACGAACCGGGGGCGCGGATGCCGGGTGGCATCTGAAGCTGCCTGCCGGGGTGGACGCGCGGGACGAGGTACGGGAGCCGCTGGGTGCGTCCGAGCGGGAGGTGCCGGACGGGCTCGCGGTGCGGATCCGGGCGTACACGCGTGGCGGCGAGCCGGTGCCGACGGTGCGGCTGCGGACCGTGCGCGAGGTGCGGATCGTCCGGGCCGGCGGGCCGACCCTGGCCGAGATCGCGCACGACACGGTGACCGCCGAGGTGTTCGTCGGGCCGGGCGTGACCACGATGTCGTGGACCGAGGTCGAGGTCGAACTGGTGGACGGTGAGCCGGCGCTGCTGGACGCGCTGGACCGGCGGCTGACCAAGGGGGGTTGGCGGCGCTCCGAGGCGGCGTCCAAGCTCGGGCACGCACTGGCCGAGGCGGGCCTGCGGCCGGAGCGCCGGATCGCGAAACCGCGCGCGGGAAGCGCCGGCGCGGTGGCGCTGGATTACGTTCGCGAGCAGGTGGAAACGCTGCTCGCCTACGACCCCCGGGTGCGCCTGGACGAACCCGACGCGGTGCACAAGATGCGGGTCGCCACCCGGCGGCTGCGCAGCGCGTTCCGGGTCTTCTCGCGGGTGCTCGACGAGCGGGTGACCGGCATCCTGGGCGCCGAACTCAAGTGGCTGGCATCGGAGTTGGGCCGGGCTCGGGACCAGGAGGTGCTGGTCGAACGGCTGCGCGAACGCATCGCCGCACTGCCCGCGGAGGCGGTACTCGGACCGGTGGAGGCCCGGCTGACCGCCTGGGACGCGCGGCGCCGCGCCGAGGCCCGGGTCCGGATCCTCGCCGAACTCGACGGCGCGCGCTACTTCGCCCTCCTGGACGCACTGGACGTCCTGCTCGCCCGGCCGCCGTTCACCGCCCGGGCCGGTCAACCGGCCCGCCGTCCGGCCGCGGCCGCCCTGCGCCGGAGCGATCGGCGGATCTCCAGGCGGGCCCGGGTCGCGCTGCGCGCCCCCGCCGGGCGGGCCCGCGACACGGCGCTGCACGAGGTGCGCAAGGCCGCCAAACGGGTCCGCTACGCGGGCGAGGCCACCCGCCCGGCGCTGGGCAAACCCGCCAAGCGGCTCACCAAGCGAGCCAAGCGGATCCAGGAGCTGCTGGGCACGCACCAGGACAGCGTGCAGACCCGCAAGGCCCTGCGCCGACTGGCCATCGCGGCCCACGGCGCGGGCGAGAGTTCCTTCACGTGGGGCCTGCTCTACGGCGAGGAGGTCGCGCTCGCGCAGCGCATCGAGGAGGAATTCCCGAGCCAGTGGGCCGACTTCGCCCGGCCGCGACTGCGCCGGGGTTTGTAGCCGCCGCTCGGCCCGGCCCAGGCCCCGTTCGGGGGCGGCGCGAGTCACGAGTCGTGCGTTCCGCTTTTGGGTTGCCGGCCCAACCGCTACGGTCGGTCCAGCGCAAATGGGGCGGGCGCGCGACTGCGCGCACCGAGGGTGTGGGATCCAGGGGTGGGCATGGACGACTGGCGTTTCGACGTACCTACGAGCGGCAGCAAGCACCTGCCCCCGGATCCCGGGTACATCAAGGGACTGGCCAGTCAGGGCTACCGCTTCGAGGAGGCCGTGGCCGACCTGGTGGACAACTCGATCGACGCCGGCGCCTCGGATGTCGTCGTGCACTTCCGGCGCAGCGGCGACCTGCTGACCTCATTGATCATCGTGGACAACGGACGCGGGATGACCGAGGCCGAGTTGGACACCGCGATGACGGTGGGCAAGCGGCGCGCGTACGGCGACAAGGCGCTCGGCATGTTCGGGATGGGCCTGAAGGCGGCGTCCTTCAGCCACGCGGAGAGCGTCACGGTGATCAGCCGGGCCAAGCGGGCCGGCACGGTGGGTCGGCGCTGGCGTACCGAACAGGCGCAGGAGAGCTTCCAGTGCGACATCGTCGAGCTGGAGTTCGCCAAGCGCTTCCTGGACCTGTACGACGAGTACGTGATGTGGAACGGCACCGCGGTGCGCTGGGACGGCGTCCGCGACTTCCCCGCACGCGGTGACGCCGGACAGACCGACATCTACCTCACCAAGACCATGCGCTCGTTGGCCGACCACCTCGGCCTGCACCTGCACCGCTTCCTCGCCGACGGACGGATCCGGATCACCATCGCGGTCTCCGGCACCGACGACGCGACGCCGCCGATGACCTGGCAGGTCCAGGGCGTGGACCCGTTCGGCTACCCGATCTCCGGACTGCCGGGGTACCCGCGCACGTTCACCACCACCCTGGACGGGGTGGGCGCTCTGGAGCTGACCGCCCACGTGTGGACACCGCGCTCCAACGCCGAGCAGTTCCGCCTCCCCGGCGGCATCCTGGCCCGCCAGGGCCTGTACGCCTACCGCAACGACCGACTCGTGCAGGCCGGCGGTTGGCACGGGCTGCGTCAGGGCGAGCAGCACCTGTCGCTGGCCCGGATCGAATTCGACCTGCCGGCCGAGTCGGAGCAGGCGTTCGGACTCACCGTCAAGAAGGCCGAACTACAGCCGATCCCGGGCTTCGTGGACGCGGTCGAACGCGCGACCGACGCCGACGGGCGGACCTTCCTGGAGTTCCTGAAGGACGCCGAGGGGGCCTACCGGCAGGCCCGTACCACCACCCGCGAGCGCAAGGCGGTGCTGCCGCCCGGGAAGGGCTTCGCCCCTGAGCTGCGCGCCGCGATCGAGGAGGAACTCCCCTTCGTACCGGGCGAGGAGCCGATCGAGGTGCGCTGGGTGCCGCTGGGTGGCGACGTGTTCTTCGCGATCGACCGCGAGGAGCGCCGACTGCTGCTGAACAAGCAGTTCCGCGCCGCGCTGCTGGGCGGCCGACGCGCCATCCTCAACGACGTGCCGGTGCTCAAGACGCTGCTGTACCTGCTGATGAACGAGGCGTTCACGGGCGAGCGGATCGGCCCGCGGGTCAAGGACAACCTGGACCTGTGGCAGTCGCTGCTGCTGGCCGCGGTCAAGAGCGAGACCGCCAAGTACGGCCCCGAGGGGGCCTCGTGAGCTCGGACCGTCGCAGCAGGCACCTGAGCTGCGACGCGCTGCGCGACCACCTCGACAACCGGATGCCGATGCTGATCCCGGTCGAGGGCGACCCGCCGCTGTACTGGCACCTGGAGGCGGGCGGCCTGCGCCCGGCCCTGCGCATCCCGGTCCCGCCCGGCACCAAGGCGCCACGACTGGGGACGCAGGGGATTCGGGCGGTGTGTGTGCTGGACGGGGGTGAGCAGTTCCTCCAGGTGTTCATCGAACAGACCAAGCTGCTCCGCGAGTTCCACATCGTGTGTTGTGAGATCGCGGACCGTGTCCAGCAGGATGGGGTCGCTCCGGTAGCGGCCGTGCAGACGACGGTGATGGCCTGGCGCAAGCTGCTGGCCCGAGGTCGGCAGATGTCGCTCGAAGAGGAGATCGGCCTCTTCGGCGAACTGCTCACGCTGATCGGCCTGGCGACGGCCCGGGGTTGGCACGCGGCCGTCGACGCGTGGCAGAACCCGAAGTGCGCGGACCACGACTTCACCGTCGGCCCGTACGACATCGAGGTCAAGACCGTTGCCGGACGGGCCCGCGTGCACACGATCCATGGGCTGACCCAGCTCACGCCGCATGCGGATCGACCACTGTGGTTCGTCTCGCACATGGTCGAGGAGAGCGACGCCGGTCGCACCGTACTCGGTTTGATCGAGAGCATCCGCTCGGCCATCCGCGCAGAAGCGCCGGGTGCCCTGGACGACTTCGACGCCCGGCGTCTCCTGGTCACCGCCGGCGGGCACGCGATTCCCCGCGAGCATCGTTGGGCGCCGGCCGGGACCACGCTCGCGTTCCCGGTGGACGCGGACTTTCCTCGGCTGACCCAGGGCCTCCTCGACGCTCTGCCCGAGTCCGTCACGGTGCGCATCGTCGACATCGACTACCGCATCGACGTGGCCGATCTGATCCCCTCGATCGCCCCTTCCCCGGACGGACTCGACCGTACCGTCGACCTGGGCATGTTGCCGCCCGACGTCGCGTCGGGCCTGTCCGACCCGCACGACCCGAAGGACGGGCGACGGTGACCGACGACCTCGCGCTGCTCGCACTGCACCGGGCGGCCTTCGGTGGCATGGCCACGAGCCCCAGGAACCTGGCGAAGGCGCTGGCCTACCAGGCCGAGGAACACGGTGGGCCGCTCCCCGATCTCGGCGAGTCGGCGCTGCGCCGCCGACTGCACCACGCGCACCCGGACGATCCGTTGCTGATCCTGTGGCGCGACCGGCTCAGCCGCTGGGACTTCGCCGACGGTGAGCCCGCGTCGAACACCCGGGAACGCCGCGCCGCCACCTACCAGGCCCTGGGCCTGGAACCCGCGACCCGCGAACTCCTGGATCGACGCTCCCCGTTCGCGCGCGGCAGCGGCGCCGTGGTGATCACCGACGAGGGCTGCGATCCCTGGTACACCCAGGAGGTGGCCCGACACCACAGCCATTACTGGGACGCCTATCGAGACACCCTGCTGGGCAAGAAGTGGGCTCCGGAGGCCGTCGCCGCACTCGATCGCGACACGACCCGCGTGGTCGAACGGCTCGCCGACCCGGCCGGGGAACAGCCGTACCAGTCCAAGGGCCTGGTGGTCGGCTATGTACAGAGCGGCAAGACCGCCAACTTCACCGGTGTCGTGGCCAAGGCGATCGACGCGGGCTACCGCCTGGTGATCGTGCTCACCGGCACCATCGAGGCACTGCGCGCGCAGACCCAGCGCCGGTTGGACATGGAACTGGTCGGTGTCGAGAACATCTACTACGGCCAGGATCCGGATGCGGGCACCCTCGCGTTCCGCGACTACGACTACCTGGACGACCGGGACCGGCTGGACGGCAGGTTCCTGCGGCACGGTGCGCTGCCGTCGCGGCTCGGCGGCTTCGACATCGTGCGGCTGACCCGGCATCAGGACGACTACCAGGCATTGCGTCAGGGGCTCAGCGCGCTGGAGTTCGAGAAGGCCGACCGGTTCGTCCCGCTGTACGCGCCGGAGAACCTGCATCGCAGTTCGGCCCGGCTGATGGTGGTCAAGAAGAACGCCTCGGTGCTCAAGAAGCTGGTCAAGGACCTCGGCCGGATCAAGACCGAGCGCGGCGAGATCCCCACGCTGATCATCGACGACGAGTCCGATCAGGCGTCGGTGAACACCTCGGACCCGAGGAAGTGGGCGCAGGACCAGGTTCAGCGCACCGCGATCAACGGGATCATCTCGGAACTGCTCGGGATGTTGCCGCGCGCCCAGTACGTCGGCTACACCGCGACCCCGTTCGCCAACGTGTTCATCGATCCGGCCGACGCCGAGGACATCTTCCCCAAGGACTTCGTCATCTCGCTGGATCGCCCGGACGGCTACATGGGCGTCGCGGACTTCCACGACATCGACTCCACGATCCCCGCCGACGAGCGCACGGTGGCCAACTCGGCCGGTCTCGCCCACGTACGCTCGGTCCGGCCGCTGCACGACGACGACGACACCGACCTGTGCACCGCGATCGACATGTTCGTGTTGACCGGCGCGATCAAGTTGTTCCGCGAGGACTACGGTCTCGGCGCCGACCACTTCCGGCATCACACCATGCTCGTGCACGAGTCGGTGAAGACGCATGTACACCGGGACCAGGCCGAGTTGATCAACGCCATCTGGCGCCGCGCGGGCTACCTCGGCTCGGGCGCGCAGGCCCGGCTGCGCCGGCTGTACGAGCAGGACGTGCGACCGGTCAGCGAGGCACACGCGGCGGGCGCGGCGATCCCCGGGTCGTACGCCGACATCGCGCCGTACATCGGCATCGCCGCGATGCGGATCGAGGACTCGATCGGCAGTCCGGTGGTGGTGATCAACGGCGACAAGGAGATCGAGCAGCGCACCGCGGACTTCGACCGGCAGAAGGTCTGGCGGATCCTGGTCGGCGGCGCCAAGCTCTCGCGCGGCTTCACCATCGAGGGCCTGACCGTCTCCTACTACCGGCGCAAGACGCTCGCCGGCGACACGCTCATGCAGATGGGGCGCTGGTTCGGTTTCCGGAAGAACTATCGCGACCTGGTTCGGCTGTACATCGGCCGGGACGAGGGCGGTCGCAACGGCGACCTGTACGAGGCGTTCGAGGCGATCTGTCGCGACGAGGAGGAATTTCGCGACCAACTCCGGCTGTACGCCGAACTCGTCGACGGGGCTCCCCAGGTGACCCCGGCGCAGATCCCGCCCCTGGTCACCCAGCGGTTGCCGTGGCTCAGGCCGACCGCGCGCAACAAGATGTTCAACGCGGAGTTGGTGGAGACCCGGTCGCCGGGGTTGTGGGTGGAACGTTCGGGATATCCGACGAAGCCGGCCGACCTACGGCACAACGTCGAGCGGTTCGCCCCGGTGATCGCCGCGCTGGAACCGGGGCAGGTCGAGTTGGCCTTTCCGGTGGAGGATCGACTGCGCCGGTTCCCGGCATACCTCGGTCGGATCACGAATACCCGGCTGCTGCCCGTGTTGCGCGAGCTGCGCTGGTCGGATCCGGGCCAGTTCGGTCCGGACCTGGTGTACCTGGAGAACCCCCGGATCGCCGGCCACATCGAGGACTGGGTCGTGATCGCCCCGCAACTCCATGATCCCGATCGCGCGTCGGTGACCCTGCACGGCTTCGGCCCGCTCGCGGTGGTCAGCCGAAACCGACGTACGGGCACCTTGTTCAACAAGGTCAGCTTTCCGCCGCATCGTTACGCGGCCCGGCGCATCGCCGGTAGCGGGCCTTCGATCGGCGACCCGGTCGCCGACGGCCTGGTCGCGCCGCGTCGTGGCTGCCTGCTGATCTACCCGACCATGGAGCCGGACCGGAACGAACTCGTGATGGCCTTCGCGCTGGTCCCGCCCAGCAGCGCGGTCTCCCCGGACCGCCGCCTCGTCGCCTTCCGCGCCAAGGACTCCTCCCGGGCCGCCTCCGCGATCGTGGCGGCGCCGGCCTGACCGCCGCCCGGCATGCCCGAACGGGGCGGCACACCTGCCGGTGGCGCCGCCCCGTTCCTGCCCTCGTCCGACGCCCGGGCCCGGCCGTCGGATCGTGGTCCTAGTGCACCCAGAGCGACCAGAGGGTGCCGCCGTTGTTGAGACAGAGGTACACCGGGCCGTGTGCCGGTGCGGCGGCGCGGCCGGCCGCGTCGCAGGACGCCTGCGACGGGTAGTAGCCGTAGAAGATGAAGCTGCCACCCGGGGCCGGGTCCGCCATCGCGGGCTGCGCGGCAGCCCCCACGCCCAACAACGCCGCGGTCAACGCGACACCCGCCATAGCCTTGCGCATGTGCTCGACTCCATTTCTCGCCCCGAGGGCAACTCGGTTCGCTGGAACGGTAATTCGGGTCGTGCTGTGGTGCCGGCGCGCACCCTGAAAAGCTAGCCGGTGGCCTGGACCCGAGCAATAGGTCTATACCAATGGAATCGATCCACACGTTTCTCACACGTTCGGTGGACGACACCGACCCGCACCGCCCCGGAATGGTTCGCCGACCTTGCCGGTTGTCCGAAGGACGTCCGGCGGCGCCACGACCGCCGGCGACACCCAAGGAGATGCGCATGTCGACACCCCCGCGGGGTCACCTCGTGACGACCGTGCACAGCACGCAGACCGTGACGGTCGAGATCGACGGCGAGATCGTCGCCCGATCCGAGCGGCCGGTCGTGCTCTTCGAGACCGGGCTGCCGATCCGGTACTACCTCCCGCCGGACGACGTGGAGTTGACCCGCTTCGAGCCCACCGACACCCACACCACGTGCCCGTTCAAGGGCGAGGCCTCCTACTGGACCTACCTGGGCAACGGCGACACCGGCCCGCGGGCCGACGTGGCCTGGGAGTATCCCGACCCGATCGACGCCGTCCCCGCCATCGCCGGGCACCTGTGCTTCTACGACACCGTCGCCCGGATAACCGTCGAGGGCGAGCCGCCGGCACCGCCGGCCTGACCCGCGACGCCACACGTACGCACGCACACGCACGCACGCACGCAGACACACACGCACACGCACCGAAGCGCGGGGCGGGCCCGCCGAGGCCGGTCCTGGGCCCGCCCGCCCCGCGCCCGGACTCAGCAGCTCAGGTTGTTGCCGGCGCTCGTACCCAGGATCGCCACGAACGACTGGTAGCGGTTGATCCGGCTCTGCACCTGCGCCGGATTGCCGCCGTTGCACTCCAATGCGCCGTTGATGCTGCGGATCGTCTCGCCGAAGCCCGCCCCGTTGGCCATCGCGTTGTGCGGGGTCATCGTGCCGGGGCCGTTCTGGGTGTTCCAGTACCAGAGGCCGGTCTTCCAGGCGACGGCCGGATCGGTCTGGACGAGGTTGGGATTGTTGAGCAGGTTGATGCCCAGCGCGTCCCCCGCCGCCTTGTAGTTGAAGTTCCAGCTCAGCTGGATCGGACCGCGCCCGTAGTAGGCGGCCTGCCCGGCCGGGCAGCCGTACGGCTGATTGGCGTCGCAGTAGTGCGGGTAGTTCGCGGTGTTCTGCTCGACGATGTACACCAGACCGCCGGTCTCGTGGCTGACGTTGGCCAGGAACGCCGCGGCCTCCTGCTTCTTGACCGTGTCGCTGCCGGTGTTGGCGAAGCCCGGGTAGGCGCTCAGCGCGGCGGTCAGGCCGGCGTACGTGTAGAACGGGTTCCGGCTCGGGAACATCTGGTTGAACTGCGCCTCGCTCACCACGAAGTCGCCGGGGTTGCCGCCGTTTCCGCCCGTGCTTCCCCCGGTGGTCGAGCCGCCGGTGGTCGAGCCGCCGCAGGTGAACGGCTCCCAGAACCAGGTGCTGATCACCGGGTCGTAGCCCGGGTTGGCGTTCTTCGCCCGGTAGAGGTTTCCGTTGCTGTAGCGCACCACGTCACCGACCGAATAGGACGTGCCGGCCACCCAGTTCGGGAACGTACAGGTGCCGCCGCCACCCCCGGTCGAGCCGCCGGTCGCGCCTCCCGTGGTCGTGCCGCCGCCACCGCCGCACGAGCCCTGGTCCGCCCAGACCGCCGTGGTTCCGGGCACCTCGCCCTGGGTCCACCACTTGGCGCCCCAGTTGTGTCCGTTGTACGAGGCGGTCGCGCCGCCCGTATAGACGGCCGACGAGTTCCATCCGGTCGCACAACTCGCCGCGGACGCGGTCGAGGCGAACGGCAGCACCGCCGCCAACGCCCCGATCACCGCGATGGCCAACAGGAACGCCACGATCCGTTTTCTCGCCATGGAAAGCCCACTCCCTCGCACAGGACGACACACTGCGCGTGATCGACGGAAGTACCGATACACGTACTTCGATGGCCGTACGGGGACCGGCGCTTGCCTCGATCGAGGCCCCTGGACGGGGTGTTGCGGGGCTCACTCAATACGAATGGTCTATACCAGTCAAGCCCCGGGCGGAATTCGTCTCATGTCTGGGGCGATACCGGCTCGGCGCGGACCGGCACGGGAGCCGACCCGGAGCAGACACCGGAGCCGGCCCCGCCTCCTCGGCGAAACCGGCTCCCGTGCACGTCCGCCGGCTAGGCCGTGTCCGGCGGATCTTGGTGGGGCCGCGCCGCCCGGCACCGCACCTCGCCGCACCGGAGAAACAGCCGAATAGAACCACTATGCGGCTGCTTCTCCGGCACGCCGAGCCACGGCACCGGACGACGCGACCTCATCCACCAAGATCCACCGGACACGGCCTAGTTCGCGGCCTTCACCAGGCCCGGCGCCTCGGGTGCGGTGCCGGTGGGCCCGGCGGCCCGGGCTCGTCGCGCGCCGAGTCCGAAGAATCGTGCCGCGTTGCCACCGAGGATCGACTCGCGCTGCTCCGCGGTGAGTTCCGGGCAGGCCCGGACCACGCCGCCGGGGTCCGACTCGCCCAGGGGGAACGGGAAGTCGGTTCCGAGCATGACCCGGTCGGGCCCCATCACCTCGACCAGCAGTCGCAGCGCGCGCGGGTCGAACACGGCCGAGTCGACGTAGAACCGGCGCACGTACTCCGACGGCGGCCTGGGCGAATCGGCCCGGACCAGGTCCCGGTTGTGCCAGGCGTTGTCGGCTCGGCCGAGCAGGAACGCGAAGCTGCCGCCGCCGTGGCAGAAGCACAACTTCAGCGACTCGGGCAACTTCTCGAACGCGCCCTGGAGGATCATCCCGAGGATGCTCAGCTGGGTCTCCGCGGGCATCCCGACCAGCCAGGGCAACATGTGCCCGCGCATGCGCTCGCCGCCGAGCATGTCCCACGGGTGCACGAGCACCGGGATCTCCTCGGCGGCGCAGTGCGCGAGGAATTCCACGATCCCGTCGTCACCGAGGTACCGCTCGCCCACGTGGTTGCCGATGTGCACACCTCGGTGCCCGGCCGCCGCCGCCCGGGACGCGGTCTCGCAGGCCGCGCCGATGTCCTGGAGCGGGACCTGACTCAGCGGCAACAACCGCCCCGGGTCGAGCGCGCAGTAGTCCAGGATGCGCTCGTTGACCAGGTCGCACCACTCGACCGCACGTGCGGTCTCGGCTGCGTACCCGAACATCAGCGGCGTCGAGGAGATCGCCTGTACGTCCACGCCGAGCGCGTCCATGTCGGCCAACCGGCGCTCGGGGTCCCACAGCGGCGCGATCACCGGACGGTACTCGTCCTCGCCGCTCATCATCATCCCGGTGCCGTCACCGTGGACCCGCAGCCACGGCTCGCCCGCGCCCGTCAGGATGCGGCTCTCGGCCTGCGAGATCCTCGGGAAGACGTGCGAGTGGACGTCGATGACAGTCACGGAACCTCCGTGGTTCACCGCCGGGCTCGGCCGGCGGTCGGGGCAGTGGTGGAGATCGGGTGAGTGGTGCGGCTCGGCCGAGGGGAGATCGGGTCGCGGGGCCCGGTGCCGACAGTCCCACGGACCGCGGGAACGCGGACCGCATGAGCCTCGGGCACACGGGCCCGAGCCCCACGGACCGCGCGCACGCGGACCGGCGTCACGCGGAGGCGTCGGGTGCCGGCACGGTCCGTGGGCGCAGTTCCTCGGGCCATTCCCGGCCCGGGTGAACCGCGCCGCAGTGCGGGCAGGCACGGTCCCCGTCGTAGAACTCCTCGAACAGCGGCGGCAGGTCGTCGACGATCGAACGCAGCTGTACCGGCGCGCGGTTCACCAGCCGGTGGCACTCGACGCAGTACCACTCGAACGCGTCGATCAGGCCCTCGGCCCGGCTGAACTCGACCACGAGGCCGATGCTGCCCGCCTCCGGCCGTTGCGGCGAGTGCCGCACGTGCGGCGGCAGGAGAAAGACGTCGCCCTCGTTGATCTGAATGTCGACCGGCGGCTTGCCCTCCTCCTCCATCACCCGGAGCACCATGTTGCCCTGGAGCTGGTAGAAGAACTCCTCGATCGGGTCGTCGTGGAAGTCGGTGCGCTGGTTGGGCCCGCCGACCACGGTGACCACGAGGTCTGCCTCGGTCCAGATCTGGATGTTGCCGACCGGCGGCTTCAGCAGGTCGCGATGCTCGTCGATCCACCGGTTGAAGTTGAACGGCATGCCATTGGTCAGTTTCGGCAGGCTCATCTCGCGGTCCCTTTCTCGCGTCGTCGCTGTCGCTTCAGGACTCGACGGCGCCGGCGGCGGTGGGGTTCGACGGGGTGGATCGGGTGGGCCGCGGCAGGTACGCGACGCAGGAGATCTCGATCAAAAGGTGCGGATGCGGGAGTTGGTGCACCGCGACGGTCGTGCGGGTGGGACCGGTCTCGTCGAAGTACTCGGCGTAGACCTCGTTGTAGCCGCCGAAATCGTTCATGCTGACCAGGTAGGTGGTGAGCGAGACCGCATCGGCCAGGCCGCCGCCGGCTGCGGCGAGCAGGTCGGCGATGTTCTCGATCACCGCCCGGGTCTGCGCTCGGATGTCGAGGTCGGTGGTACCCATCGCGTCCGCGCTCGCGCCGACGAACGTGCCGTCCGGCCGCCGGGAGCTGGTGCCGGACACGTAGACGAAGTCACCGGCCCGCTTGACGTGTGGGAATCGGCCGCGCGGGGTGGCCTTGCCGGCGACCAGGATGCCGTCGTCGGCGCTCATCGGGTGGTCACCTCCGCGCGGCCCAGGCCGGCCGCGGACACGCGCACGTGCACGCCCTCGGGCAGTGGCAGCGCGGCGGTGGCAGCCCCCGCGAGCACGACCCATCCGGGCCGGAGTTCGAGGCCGGCTTCGGCGGCCAGCCGGGCCGCCGCGATCAGCGAACGCAGCGGGTTGCCCAGGATCGCCGCCGAGGAACCGCTCGCCACGACGCGCCCGTCGACTTCGACGAGCAGGCCCAGGTTGCTCGGGTCCAGCCCGGCCGGGTCGTGCCAGGGGCCGAACCCGAAGCCGGCCGCCGAGGCGTTGTCCGCGATCACGTCGGGGAGCGTGAAACGGAAGTCGGCGTAGCGCGAGTCCAGCACCTCGTAGGCGACCGCCACCCCGGCGATCGCACGGACCGCCTCCGCGGGGGTGACCGTGCCGGACAGCGGGCTGCCGATCAGGAACGCGATCTCCGGCTCGATCCGGGGATGGATCAGGTCGGCCAGGTCGAGCACGCCGCCCTCCTCGACCAGCATCGCGTCGGTGAGCAGGCCCCAGATCACGTCGTCCACGCCCATCTGGACCATCTTGGCGCGGCTGGTGAAGCCCATCTTGACCCCGATCAGCGCCTCGCCCCGGGCCAGCCGGCGGTCGATCACCGCGCGCTGCACCCGGTACGCGGTGGCCAGATCGAGGTCGGTGGTGTCGGTCGGGCGGGCCACGGTCCGATGCGCCATGGCCGCCTCGTCGAGGATGTCGGCGAGGTGGGCGACGAGTTCGGCGTCGGCGTGGCCTCGGCCTTCGACGCCGGTCACGGCTTCGAGTCGGTTGTCGCTCACGAGGTCTCCTCCTGCGGGGTCGTCGCCGCGAATGCGACCCGGACGTCGCCGAGCCCGTCGATCCGGGCCTCCAGTACGTCGCCCGGGGCGACCGCCACCATCGGGCCGAGCGCGCCGGTGAGCACGGTGTCCCCGGCGCGCAGCGGTCGGCCGAGCCGGACGAGGGTGTCCGCGAGCCAGAGCGCGGCGTTCAGCGGGTGGCCCAGGCAGGACGCGCCGGTACCGGTGGAGACCGGCTCGCCGCGCCGCTCCAGAACCATGCCGGCCAGGCGCAGGTCCAGGTCGCCGAGCGCCGTCGGTCGGTTGCCGAGCACGTACATCCCGGAGGAGGCGTTGTCCGCGATGGTGTCCGCGAGGGTGATGTCCCAGTCCCGCACCCGGCTCCCGCAGACCTCGATCGCGGGCAGCACGAAGGCGGTGGCCCGAATCAGGTCGGCGACCGTGTGCCGCTCGTGCGTCAGGTCGGCGTCCAGCACGAGCGCGACCTCGGCCTCGGCCCGGGGCTGGAGCACGGCGCCGACCGGGATCTCGGCACCGTCCGGCACCGCCATGTCCGCGTACAGCATGCCGAAGTCCGGCTCCTGTACTCCGAGTTGGCGTTGAACGGCCGCGGAGGTCAGGCCGATCTTGCGCCCCACCAGCCGGCGGCCCTCGGCGAGCCGGCCCAGAGTCAGTCGCTCCTGGACCGCGTACGCGTCCTCGACGCCGGTGATCAGGTCGCGGATCGGCGCACACGGCACACCGGTCCGCTCCGCGTCGAGCAGCCGCGCGGCGGCGTCGTCGATGGCATTCATCGCTGTCCCTGTCTCCGTCATGTCACCGTCACCGTCACCGTCACGAACCGATCCTTCAGATCTTGATGCAGATGTTCACCGGCTCGGAGAAGAAGTCCAACGAGTACTCGCCGCCCTCCCGGCCGATCCCGGATGCCTTGATCCCCCCGAACGGCGTCCGCAGGTCCCGCAGATTCCAGCAGTTGACCCACACGATCCCCGCCTCGACGCGCGGGGCGACCCGGTGCGCGCGGGACAGGTGGCCGGTCCACACGGTCGCGGCCAGGCCGTACCGGCTGTCGTTGGCCAGCGCGATCGCCTCGTCCTCGGTGTCGAACGGCAGCACGTGGCAGATCGGCCCGAAGACTTCCTCCTGCACGGTGCGCGCGCTCTGCGCCAGGCCGGTGAGCACGGTCGGCTCGACGTGGAATCCCCCGTCGCGCTCGTCGCCGAAGCTCGGCACCCCGCCACCCGCGACGACCGTGGCGCCCTCCTCGACGGCAAGCCGGTAGTAGGACAGCACCTTGTCCCGGTGCGCCGCCGAGATCATCGGCCCGTAGTCGGTCAACGCCCGTGCCCGTGCGCCGAGTTCGGCGACGAAATCGGCAAAGATCGAGCGCTCGACGTAGACCCGTTCGGTGCACAGGCAGATCTGTCCGGAGTGGGTGAAGGCGGACCGTACGGTGCCCGCCACGGCCTCTTCGAAGTCCGCGTCGGCGAACACGATCGCCGGGTTCTTGCCGCCGAGTTCGAAGGATACCGGGGTGATGTGCTCGGCGGCCTTGCGCATGATCGCGCTGCCGGTGGCCGACTCGCCGGTGAAGGCGATCGCATCGACACCGGCATGTGCGGTGAGGAACTCTCCGGCGGCTCCCGCACCGTGACCGTGGATCAGATTGAACGCGCCGACGGGCAGCCCGGCGTCGTGGATCACCTCGGCGAGCAGCGTCGCGGTGGACGGCGTCTCCTCGGACGGCTTGGCGACCACGGTGTTGCCGGCCGCGAGCGCGGGGGCCACCTTCCAGGTGAGCAGCAGTAGCGGAAGGTTCCACGGCGAGATGATCGCGACCACGCCCAGCGGGCGGCGCACGGTGTAGTTGAGCGCCTGGCCGACGCCGCCGCTCCAGCCGGGCACGGTGGTCGAGTGGGCGCGCTCGGGCCGCCCGTAGAGCAGGTCGGCGTAGGCGCGAAAGTTGCCGATCGCGCGCGGGATGTCGACGCCCGCCGCGAGCTCGCGCGGCTTGCCGGTGTCGGCGACCTCGGCGTCCACGAATTCGTCGAACCGGGCCTGGATCCCGTCCGCGATCCGCCGCATCGCCTCGGCCCGCACCTCGACGCTCGCCGCGCCCCACTCGCCGAGCGCAGCACGCGCCGCCGCGACCGCCGCATCCACGATCGCCCGATCGGCCTCGGGCACCTCCCCCACGACGGCCCCGTCCACCGGGTTCACCAGCGGAAACGCCCCGTCACCCGCCCGGGTGAACTCACCCGCCACATAGTGCGCGGGCAGCACACTCTCCCCGGCCGCCGACCGTGCCATCGCCCATCCCTTCGCCACAAGCCCCGTCACACAGGGAGCTTCTCTCGGTGACGACATGCCCGTCCAATGCCCTTTGGACCGTAATGCATATCGTTTTCGATATGGCTCGACGGGAAGCCCGGCCGTCCGCGCAACAGGGGGCACGCCGACCGATCCAGCCCTGCGATACGACCCCGCGCAGGCGGACCGCCGCTCCGGATGCAAGGGGCGCTCCGCGCCCCCACGGGTGGGGCGTCACATCTTCTTCCTAATGATCGAATTGCACTTGACCCATTAGTTCGCTCGACTGTACAACTGAGCCATCAGCACGCCGACGAAGGTAGAGATCATGGGCATCGCCGCCATTCCCCAGGTTGCACACCGTTTCGTGGACGTCGACGGGGTTCGGGTGTTCTACCGGGAGACCGGGCCCGCGAATGCGCCGACGCTGCTTCTGCTGCACGGGTTTCCGTCCGCCTCGCATCAGTTCCGGCGGCTCATGGACGCGTTGGGCAACGACTTTCGGTTGGTGGCGCCGGATTACCCCGGATTCGGGCACACCGAGGTGCCCGCCGGGTTCACCTACTCGTTCGAGCGGCTCGCCGACGTGGTCGAGGGGTTCGTGCACGCGCTCGGTCTGGACCGGTATGTGCTCTACACCTTCGACTTCGGCGGCCCGGTCGGCCTGCGGCTGGCCGAGCGCAGGCCCGCGGCCGTCGCCGGGCTGATCGTGCAGAACGCCAACGCGTACGCCGAGGGCCTGTCCGAGATGGCCCGCGACTTCGTCGCGCTCACCCCCGACGTGCCGGGCGCGCGGGAGAAGGCCGCCGAACTCCTGGTGTTGCCGGTCACCCGGGGCCAGTACGAAGGCGGGACGGCCGATCCGACCCTGGTGGCCCCCGACGGCTGGACCCTGGACCAGCACTTCCTGGACCGGCCCGGGCGCAAGGAGGCCCAGGTCGATCTGGCGCTGAACTACCACACCAACGTCGAGCTGTACCCGAAGTGGCAGGCCTGGCTGGCCGAGCACCGCCCGGCGACGCTGATCCTCTGGGGCCGCAACGACATCTTCTTCCCGGAACCGGGCGCACACGCGTACCTCGCCGACCTCCCGGATGCCGAGCTGCACATCCTGGACACCGGCCACTTCGCCCTGGAGGACAAACTCCCGGAAATCGCCCCGCTGATCGGGGACTTCCTGCCCCGCGCCTGGAATGGAAGCTGAACACCGGCCTTCCGACAACACGATCCGGCGGCTCCGGCCGGTCACCGGGCGTGGGTCTGCGGCCGGTGACCGGCACCGCCTCCCACCCGTCCGACGCGCCTTGATCCATCACCGAGTGTGATCCGGGCCACACCGTGTCACAAGTTCCGTTCGCCCGGCGCCTTGTGTGCGAATCCCCGAGCGAACGGAACAAGGACCATGACGAAGCACAACGGCGGCCGGACCGAAGTCATCGTGATCGGCGGCGGATACGCCGGCGTCCTCGCGGCCAACCGCCTGACCGGCCGCGACGACGTGGCCGTGACCCTCGTGAACCCGCGCCCGACCTTCGTCGAGCGCCTGCGCCTGCACCAGCTGGTGGCGGGGTCCGACGACGCGGTCGTCGACTACAAGGATGTCCTGAGCGAACGCGTCGAACTCGTGGTCGACACCGCGACCGGGATCGACCGGCAGGCGCGCACCGTCTCGCTGGCCGGCGGCGGCACCCTCGGGTACGACCACCTGATCTACGCGGTGGGCAGCCGCAGCGGCGCGCCGCAGGTGCCCGGCGCGGACAGGTTCGCCTACCCGATCGCGACCCTGGAGGAGGCCGAGCGGCTGCGCGAAGCCGTGGCCGCCGCGCCCGCCGACGCGGCGCTGACGGTCGTCGGCGGCGGAGCCACCGGCATCGAGACCGCGGCCGAGCTCGCCGAGGCGGGTCGTACCGTCACCCTCGTCTGCGGCGGGCAACTCGGCCCCTACCTCCACCCGAACGGCCGCCGCTTCGTCGCCAAGCGGCTGGCGTCCCTCGGCGTGACCGTCCTCGAAGGCCCCGGCACGAAGGCGGCGTCCGTGACGGCCGACGCCGTGCACCTCGCCGACGGCCGCGAGGTGCGCGGCCGGCTGACCATCTGGGCCGCCGGCTTCGGCGTTCCCGACCTGGCCGCCCGCAGCGGCCTGAGCACCGACGAGACGGGGCGCCTGCTCACCGACGAGACCCTGACCAGCATCGACGACGACCGCATCGTCGCCGCCGGCGACGCGGCCGCACCCTCGGGCCTCGCCTACCGAATGGGATGCCAATCCGCCGTCCAACTCGGCCCGCACGCCGCCGACGCCGTACTCCGCCGGATCGAGGGCGGGCAACCCGAAGCCGTCGGCATCGCCTTCGCCGGGCTGTGCGTCAGCCTCGGCCGCGGCGCCGGCATCTTCCAGTTCGCACGCAAGGACGACACCGCCATCCGGTTCCACCTCGGCGGTCGCCCGGGCGCGCGCCTGAAGGAATTCGTCGTCTCCCACACCATCAAGCAGCTCTCCGACGAGGCGCGCAAGCCCGGCGCACGCGTCCTGAAGGCCAAGGACGACTCCCGGCAGCAGCGGGTGCGGGACGCGCGCGCGAGCCGGCCGGTGCACGTGTCGTAGTCCTCCCCGGAGCGGGCGGCCCGGGCGCCGCCCGCTCCCCCACAGCCGGACCCCTGGGACGGGCCGACATGAACGAAATGGAAGGATTCGAGGATGCGAGACCACACCGGGGATCCGGCGACCGACGCCTTCGTCGCCCACCGCAATCTGCTCTTCACCGTGGCCTACGAGATCCTCGGCTCGGCGGCCGACGCCGAGGACGTCCTGCAGGAGACCTGGCTGCGCTGGGCCGAGGTCGACCTGGCGCAGGTCCGCGACCGGCGCGCATACCTCGTCCGCATCGCGACCCGGCGGGCACTCGACCGGCTGCGGGCCCTGCGGCGGCGCAAGGAGACCTACGTCGGCCCCTGGCTGCCCGAGCCGCTGCTCACCTCGCCGGACGTCGCCGAGAACGTCGAGCTCGCGGAGAGCCTGTCCATGGCCGTGATGCTCGTCCTGGAGACCCTCTCGCCCACCGAGCGAGCGGTGTTCGTCCTGCGCGAGGTCTTCGACGTCGGCTACGACGAGATCGCCGAGGCGGTCGGCAAGACCCCCGCCACGGTCCGCCAGATCGCCCACCGCTCCCGCAAGCACGTCGACGCCCGCCGCCCTCGCGAAGTGGTCTCCGCCCGCCAGGCGCAGGCCGCCCTCGCGTCCTTCCGGCACGCCGTGGAAACCGGCGACCTGCAGGGCGTGCTGGACGTGCTCGCCCCCGACGTCGTCCTGATCAGCGACGGCGGCGGCGTCAGGAGCGCCGCGCTCCGGCCGGTCAGGGGCCTCACGAAGGTGGTCCGCCTCCTCCTCGCCGCCCTCGGCGACAAGGACGGCAAGCTCACCAGCGAACCCACCACCGTCAACGGCGATCCGGCGCTGCTCCTGCGCGTCGACGGCGAGATCGACAGCGTGATGGCGATCCGTCTCGAGAACGGCCTCGTCACCGACCTCTACTTCGTCCGCAACCCCGCCAAGCTCACCCACATCGCCGCCGCCACGCCGCTCTCCCTGAACTGACACGACACCGGCCGCGGGGCCCCCCCCCGCCCGGGCGGGGGGGGGGGGCGGCGCCGCGCGCCCCCCGGCCCCCCCCCCGCCCGCGCGGGGGGGGGGGGGGCGGCCCCCCCCGGCGGGGGGGGGGGGGGGGGCGC
>NZ_JBITHP010000004.1:213607-307149 GCF_044458105.1 Embleya sp. NPDC050493 | reverse complement strand
AACTCCGCCCCCACCCCCCCCACCCACCCCCACACCCCCGCCCCCCCCCCGCACACCCTGACCTCCCCCCCCCCCGCCCCCCACCCCCGCCCGGGACGGGAGGGGGGTCGCGGCCGTCACCGAGGAACGCGGGCACAGCCGGACGGCCATGCGGGTGGAGGTCGCTCGCCTCGCGCGTGCGGTGAGGGCCGGTGCCGCTAGGTTGGAAAGCCGTTGCTGCCGAACGAAAGCGGTTTCCGGTGGATGTCGCCCGCGCCATGGCCCATGACCCGCACGGCGTCTTCGCCCGAATGCGCGAGGCCGGACCCGTACACGCGATCGTCGCGCCCGACGGCAGCCCCGCGTGGTTGGTCACCAGGTACGCGGATGTGCAGGCGGCACTGGGCGACCCGCGGTTCTCGCTGGACAAGAGGCATGCCAAGCCCGGCGGTTACAAGGGCTTCGAACTCCCGCCCGCCCTGGACGCCAACCTGCTCAACATGGATCCGCCCGACCACACCCGCCTGCGCCGCCTCGCCGGCCAGGCCTTCACCCCACGGCACACCGCCGACCTGCGTCCACGCCTCGAACGCACCGTCGAGTCCCTGGCCGACGACCTCGCCGGCCGCGAACGGGTCGACCTGGTCAAGGATTTCGCGTCGCCCTTCGCGGTCGGCGTGATCTGCGAACTGCTCGGCGTCCCGGCCGAGTCCCGGTCCGACTTCCGCACCTGGACCAACGCCGTGCTGGGCGCGGACGCCACCCGCGAGGGCATCCGCTCGACGGTGCGCGAGATGTACGCGTTCTTCGTCGCGCTGCTCGCCGCCAAGCGCGCCGACCCCGGACCCGACCTGCTGTCCGCACTGATCGCCGCCCGGGACGCCGACGACCGGCTGAGCGAGGACGAACTGACCTCGCTCGCCTTCCTGTTGCTCTTCGCAGGCTACGAGAACTCGGCCAACCTGATGGCCGGGGCCCTGTACGCGACGATCGAGGACCAGGCGTTGCGCGACGCGCTGCGCGACGATCCGGCGGGGGTTCCGGCGTTGGTCGAGGAGGTGGCCCGGCACATGTCGCCGGCCCTGCTCGCGATCCGCCGTTTTCCGCTCCAGGACATCGAACTCGGCGGTGTCACGATCCCCGCCGGCGACACGGTCTTCCTGTCCATCGCCTCGGCCAACCGCGACCCGCGCCGCTACGCCCGCCCGGACCGGATCCAGCCGGACCGCCCCGATGCGGCCCGCCACCTGAGCTTCGGCCAGGGCATCCACTACTGCATCGGCGCACCGCTGGCCCGGCTGGAGGCGGAACTCGCGGTCCGCACCGTCCTGACCCGCTTCCCGAAGGCCCGCCGTCACGCACCGATCTCCTGGCAGCCGTCGGTGCGAGTCCGCGGCCTGAGCACCCTGCCGGTCGAACTCGGCGACTGACCGAGGCGCCCCGGAAGCGGTGCGCTCCGGATCGATATGGCCCGAATTCCCCGAATCGCTTCGGTCCTCCCGGCCCCTGGGACCGGGGAACTGTCACAACTTTGTGAGAACCCTGTGAGGCGGCCGGTTTTCCGGTGACGTCCCGACCGAAAAGCAGGACAGTGGAGGCAGCACGACAGGGGACCGGCGGCGCGACCTCCCGACCGTCGAAGGGTGGCGTGCGATGGATGGGGAGTCGGAGCAGATGTCTGTTCGTCAAGCGGTTTCCACGCACGTGCACGAGCACCGCGTAGCCGACCGAGGGGCCCACGACCGGGCGCTCGTGCGTACCGGAAACGACCGGCCGTCGGGCGTGCGCTGGTGGACCCGGCGCACCACGCAGGCCGCCGCGATGGGCGGGCTGATGATCGTGGCCTTGGCCGTCGGACCTTCGCTCGGCATCCTGCCGTCGCTGTCCGCGCGGGTCGACGGAGTCAGCCGGATCACCAACGTGGTCCACGACTCGGACACGCCGGTCCACAAGCGCTGACCGCGCGGCGCATCCGCGCCCGGCGGCCGGACTCCGTCGTGTCGTATCCGACGGTGAGTCCGGCCGCCGTTCGTCGGGGTTCCCGGGCCCCCGTCACAGCGTCACCGACTCGATCACCCGACGCAGGCCGATCTCCAGGATCTGCGGGTCGTCCCAGTCGCGCGTGACGTGGTCGAACAGCACACCCTGAAGCATCGCGAGCATGATGTGCCCGTCCAGGCGCGCGTTCGTGGACCCCAGTGCCAGTGCGACCAGTTCGGCGAAGCCGCGAAACTCGGCCTGGCAGCGGATCAGCGCCTCGCGCACCAACGGCTCGCGTGCGCCCGCGAGTTCCAACTCCAGGCGCGCCAGTTGCACTTCGCGGGTCGCGTCCCACCAGGAGCGGGTGAACCGGGCGAGTTGCGCATAGTCGACCGCGATCGGCCGGACGGCCGTCATCCGCAGCAGCTCGTGCGTGACCTCGCCGGCGTACGCCCTGTCCAGCGTGGCCATTCGCTCGATCACCGCCAGGATCAGCTGATCCCGGGTCTTGAAGTAGTACGTGACCGAGCCGTTGGGCAGCCCCGCCTCCTCCTGTACCGCCCGGTGGGTCAGCCCGCGCAGGCCATGGGTGGCAAGCACCCGGATCGACGCGTCCAGCATCAGCGTGCGCCGATCCACCTTCCCGGAGCCGGCGCCCGAACCGGCCGCCTCGGACGTGGCAGGCGCGGCGGGCGTGGCGGGAGATACGGCTGTTGCGGGTGCGACCGAGGTCGGGGGCGGGGTCGCGGCGGGGGTTTCGGGCGTGCTGTCGGGATCGTTGACGTGCGGCATGTGTCCATTATCCCCAAGCTTGACGCTCGTAGAAATATTCTCTACAACTATAGAACTTACTTCTACGAACGTAGGAACATCCGATGGCTTCCTCAGGGATACCCGCCACCGAGTCCACGATCGGGGCCCGTTCCAACCCGTCCGACGCACCCGGTACACCCGACGCGGTCGCCGCCGGATCCGCCGGCCGCCCGGTGAACCCGAAACTCGTCCTGCTGCTCGTGTGCGTCGCGCAGTTCGTACTGCTCGTCGACGACACGATCGTCAACGTCGCACTGCCCACCATCGGCGACGATCTCGACTTCAGCGAGAGTTCGCTGTCCTGGGTGACCAACGCGTACTTCCTGACCTTCGGCGGCTTCCTGCTGATCGGTGGCGGGTTGGCCGATCTGCTGGGCCGACGCCGCCTGTTCGGTATCAGCCTGGTGCTGTTCGTACTGGCCTCCGCCGTGTGCGGGATCGCCCCCGACTCCGGTGTGTTGGTCGGCGCGCGGGCCGCGCAGGGCATCGCCGGCGCGCTGCTCTCCCCCGCCGCGCTGGCCATCCTGCTGGCGACCTTCCGCGAACCGGCCGAGCGGGCCCGCGCGCTCGGCACGTGGGCCGCGCTCACCGGACTCGGCGCAGCCACCGGGCTGTTGCTCGGCGGTGCGCTCGTCGAGTGGACGCACTGGCGCTGGATCTTCCTGATCAACCTGCCCATCGGCGCGCTCACCCTGCTCGCGCTGCCCCGGGTGATCGGACCGGACGACCGTGAAGCGGTGCGTCGGGTACCGGACTTCGCCGGTGCGGCGATCGGGACGGCAGCCGTTCTGACCCTGGTGTACACCGTCGTGGAGACCCCCACCCATCCATGGGGCTCGACCCGGACCCTGCTCGGCCTGACCATCGCGGCGGTGCTCGCGCTCGGTTTCACGCTGCGCCAGCGCTCGGCGGCCGAGCCGCTGCTGCCGCGCGCGCTGTTGCGGATGCGGCACCTGGTACTCGCGGACGTGCTGGTCCTGGTCGCGGCCGGCGGCCTGTTCGCGATGTTCTTCTTCCTGACCCTGTACATGCAGCGCATCCAGGGGTGGTCGCCGATGGACACCGGCCTGGCGTTCCTGCCGTTCAGCGTCGGCATGGGCCTGGGCGCGGCGGTGTCCACCAAACTGATCGCGAACCGTGGGCCGTTGCTACCGGTCAGCGTGGGCCCGGCGATCGCTGCGGGCGGCATGTGGCTGATGAGTCGTCTGGACGAGCACAGTTCGTACACCGGGCACCTGCTGCCCGCCCTGGTGGTCACGGGTCTGGGCCTGGGCGTGGCGTTCGTCGCGATCATCCACACGGCGACCGGCGGCGCGGGCGAGGGCGAAGGCGGCGTCGCCTCGGCCATGGTGACGACCTGTCAGCAGATCGGCGCGGCGATCGGCATCGCGGTCCTGGTCACGATCGCGACGAACCACACCAGGGACCGGATGGCCTCCGGCATCCTCGAACGGCAGGCCACGGTGGACGGATTCAGCCGAGCCTTCGAGATCCAGGCGGGCCTGATGGGCGTGGCCGCCCTGCTCGGCATCGTGGTCGGCGTGGCCACCGAACGACACCACGCCGGGCGCAAGTAGGTCACGTGGATCCGGTCGGAGACGAATCCTCGTCCCGGCCCCGGTGGCACCCGGATCCGGTCGTAGGGCGGTCGGGGGTACGTCCGTCGGCGCCGAATCGGGCTCGCTGCACATACCCGGCTCGGCGCCGACTCGGGCACGGTACGCGGCCCTTACGCGTCGCCGCCTGGGGCGGGTTCGCCGAGGTGGCGGCGCCGGTACGACCGGGTCACGATCGCCAGAAGCGGCGCCCACAACACCAGCGGCAGATACAGCACGCCGACCAGGTCGGCGCCGGATTCGGTCATGTCGTCGTGCGGGACGAGCCACCAGAACGCGAACTGGGCCCACAACAGCACCAGAACCGCCACTGCGGTGTAGGCGACCCGGGTGACGAGTATCGGATTCATCGTTCGCCCGCCCACGAACGGGACCCAGCGCGGCGGACGTTCGCCCCACGGGCGGACCAGCCCGAGCGTGAGCAGGGCGGCCAGTTCGGTGCTCAGGCTGAGAAAGATCACCCAAGGCGCGCCCCATCCGGCCATGTGCATGTTCGCGTAGCCCTCGTCGGTGTATCCGCCGTGATGGCCGAACACGAGCGCGAACCGCCAGATCGCCGACGGCAACGGGGTCAGCGCCGCCGCGTGCGCGGCCAGGATCACCCGACGCGAAGCGGGTGGCACGACGGGGGCGGGTGGGGACGACGACGAAGCGGTGGTCCCCCGTGGCGTGATCATGTACGGATTCTGGCAGCCGGCGTCGGCGCGGTACGTCCGCGGGCGGGCGGGGGTTCGGGTCGGTCGCGGGGATGAGCACGAGCGCGGGCGTACCGACGAGGTCGGATCGGGGCCGGCCGGGTGCGGTCCGGGCCCGCTCTCGGCCGGCTCTCGACCTGGTCGGGGTCTGGGCTGGGGCTGGTCGAGGTTCGGTCGGCGTCCGGTCGGGATTCGGTCGGGTGATCGTCTGCCGGGTTCGGCGCGGCTTCGGCGCGGAGCGGAACGGCGCTGCCGGCGGGGTCCGGCGTCGGGTGTGCCCGGGTCGGGCACACCGGTCGGCCGAACCGGTGAACTCCGGCGGAGTCGTGCGTGTCCTCGCAAACGCGCTCCCGGACATGTGCAAGACACTCGGCATGGACACCACCTCTGCCACGTCGCGCCGTACGTTGCTGATGGGCGCCGCCGCCACCCTCGGTCTTCTCGCCACCGCCACCCCGTCCGCCCGCGCCGCCGACCGACAGCCCACCCCCCGCCCCGCCTTCGTCCAGGAGCCGGTATGCGAGGTCAAGGCCGGACCGCAGCGCATCGCGGTGACCTTCGACGACGGACCCGATCCCGAGTACACCCCGCAGGTGCTGCGCATGTTGCGGAGGTTCCGGGTGCGCGCGACGTTCTGCGTCGTGGGCACGGCAGTCGAGCGCCACCCCCGGCTGCTCCGCACGATCCACGACGAGGGCCACGCGATCGCCGGCCACTCGTGGTCGCACCCCGACCTGCAACAACTCTCGCCGACCGGCGTCGCGGAGGAGGTGGAACGCAACCTGACCGCGATCCACCGCGTCCTGCCGGACCTTCGGGTCGGCTGGTTCCGCGCACCGTACGGGCGCTGGTCGCCCGAGGTGATGGGGGCGCTGAGCGCGAACGGCCTACGCCCACTGGGCTGGTCGGTCGATCCCGTCGACTGGTCGCAGCCCGGCACGGACGTGATCGTCGAGCGCGTCCTGGCCGCGACCACGACCGGCTCGATCATCCTCAATCACGACGCGGGCGGCGATCGCTCCCAAACCGTCGCCGCCCTCGAACAATGGCTCCCTCACCTCCTGGCCGCCGGCTACCGCTTCGTCCAACCCACCTGACCCCCACCCCGCACCGTCGGCCGGCCGTGACGGCGGGCCGACGGCGCGGGCGGGGACGACGGACCGGGCACGGGGGCGGGGCGGGACGCGGGCGAGGGACGGGGGCGCGTTCAGGGGCGACCCGTGCCGGGCCTGTTCGGGCGGGCGTGGGTGAGGGTGCTCGGGTGCTTCGTGCATGTGTCGCAGCGGCCGGTCAGGGCCACGGCCGTCGGGTCGAGAGCGAAGCCCTGTTCGGCGGCCAGTCGGGCGGCGACCTCGTCCAGCAGGTCGCCCGGCGCGTGGCCGACCGTGCCGCAGTGGCGGCAGCGTACGAGTACGTGCGTGCCGCCCACCAGGTGGCCCGCCAGGTGGTAGGTGGCCGCGTCGTGGCGCAGCCGGGTGAAGGCGACCAGGTCGAGGCGTTCGAGGGCGTCCAACGCGCGGTAGATGGTGGTGCGATGTACGCCCGGCGCCGCTCGGGAGACCGCGGCGAAGATCGCGTCGGCGCTCAGGTGCTCGTCGGCGTCCGCGAGGACCCGAAGCACCGCGGTGCGCGCCACCGTGACCCGCTCGCCGTGCGCGCGGATCTGCCGCACCGCCTCGGCGACCGGGTCGGGGGTGGGGTGCTGTACACCGTCGTCCATATGCAACAGTGTCGCATCTGGCCGGTCGGCAACCCGACATGGGGTGACAGGCCGGGCATACCGATACGAGGCGACGAGGCACGGCGAAGGACGGTGGGCGCGGTGGTGGTCCGGGAGCGCGACGACGCCTGCCCCGGAGTCGTGGACGCGTCACCGGCCGACGACGGCCTGATCGCGCGCGTACGCCTCCCGGGCGGCCGACTCACCCCCGATCGGCTATCCGAACTGGCCCGCCTGACAAGGCGTTTCGGTACCGGGTCGGTGGACCTGACGGCACGCGCCAACATCCAGCTGAGGGGCCTGGCCGAAGCCGACCTGCCCGCCCTCGCCGACGCCGTCGCCGCGGCCGGCCTGATGCCCTCGCGCAGCCACGACCGCGTACGCAACATCCTGGCGAGTCCACTGGCCGGCCGCGATCCGAACGCCCTGCTGGACGCCGACGCCGTACTCACCGCCGTCGACCACGCGTTGTGCGCGGCCCCGGACCTGACCGCCCTCTCCGGCCGCTTCCTGATCGGCATCGACGACGGCGGGCTCCCGATCGCCTCGGCCCGCCACGACCTGGACCTCGTCGCGCTCACCGAGCACACCTTCGCGCTGCACGTCGCCGGCCACGACACCACCTGGCGCTTCGCCCCCACCGACGCCCCGGCGGCCATCGTCCACGCGGCCCGCGCGTTCCTGACCGCCCGCGGCCACTCCGGCGCCTGGCACATCCGCGAACTCCCCGACGGGGCGGCCCGGTTCGCCGCCACCCTCGCAGCCGCCCCGGCCCCGTTCGCAAGCTCCGAACCCGTCACCGGGGCCGCCCACGACCACGCAGCGGTCACCCCGAACGCCGCCCGACCGCGCCGACGCGCCGACGGCCGACCGCCGATCGGGGTACTCGCGCAATCCGACGGCCGCTTCGCCATCGGGGCCCTGGTACCACTCGGACGCCTGACGCAGCATCATCTGGCCGCCCTGGTCGGATTGCGGGCCGAGCTGCGGATCACCAGCAGCCGAGGCGTCGTGGTCCGTGACGTCACCGATCCCGCCGCGGCCATGGCCGCCCTCGAAGCCGCCGGCCTGCCGTGCGACCCCGCTTCACCATGGCGCGGCGTGACCGCGTGCAGCGGCCTGGGCGCGTGCCGCCGAGCACTGGCCGACGTCCGCACCGAGGCCGGCCGGCACGCACTGGGCCGCGCCTCCCGACGGGCCGATCATCCGACCCCCGACCAGCCGGCCGTCGACGGCCCCCCAGCCCTCGACGACGCACCCGATACGCACTGGGTCGGCTGCGCCCGCGCGTGCGGCAAGCCCGCCGGCGCGACGCTGCTGGTCGCCCGCGAGGACGGCACGTACGAAACCGTCCCGCCCGACCGCGCGCCCACACCGTCACCCGCGCCCTCGATCCGCCCGCCCGCACCGGGCGCATCCCGACCCTCCACCCCCGCATGACGGTCGACCGTCCCCCGCCCGGCAGGTCCACGGGTCACGAAGCCCCACGCCCTCCCACCGGCCGCCCGGCCGACCGGGCATCGCGCGGCCGTGACCACTACCCCGCGGCCGGCACCGCGACCGCGGCCCACGGGCCGACAACGACAACCATCGCCACCCCATCGGGCAAATCGGGCAAAGGAGCAGCCGACGTGGACGACTGGATCAAGGACGGCGCCGAGATCTATCGGCGTTCGTTCGCGACCATCCGGGCCGAGGCCGATCTGGCCCGCTTCCCCGAGGACGTTTCGCGCGTCGTCGTTCGGATGATCCACGCGTGTGGCATGACCGACCTCCCCCGCGATGTCGGCTTCCATCCCGAGGTGGCCCGGGCCGGGGCCGAGGCGTTGCGTGCCGGTGCGCCGATCCTGTGCGACGCCAACATGGTCGCGTCCGGAGTGACGCGCAAGCGGTTGCCCAAGGACAACGACGTGCGTTGCCTGCTCACCGACCCGCGTACGCCGGGCCTGGCCGCCGAACAGGGCACCACCCGCAGCGCCGCCGCCGTGGACCTGTGGGTCGACGACCTGGCCGGTGCCGTGGTCGCGGTCGGAAACGCGCCCACCGCGCTGTTTCGACTGCTCGAACTGATCGATCAGGGCGCTCCGCACCCCGCCGCGATCATCGGGATTCCGGTCGGCTTCATCGGCGCGGCCGAGTCCAAGCAGGCCCTGGCCGACCATCCCGCCGGCATCCCCTACCTCGTCGTACACGGCCGCCGCGGTGGCAGCGCGATGACCGCCGCCGCACTGAACGCACTGGCGAGCGAACAAGAATAGGCACCGACGACCGAGGACCCCGGGTCCGGACCCGAACACCCGGGCTCGGTGAGCCCCGAGTCCCGTGCCCCCGGGCCCAAGCCCAAGTCTCGACGAACCCGACCCGCGTACGCCGCCGCCCACACCACCCCCACCCCCAGGAGCACAGCGTGACCACCACCGGCCGCCTGTACGGCATCGGCCTCGGCCCGGGCGACCCCGAGCTGATCACCCTCAAGGCGCATCGCCTGATCACCTCGGCGGACGTGGTCGCCTATCCGGTCAAGAAGGGTGCGCGCGGCGTCGCGATCACCATCGCCGAGCCGTATCTGAGCGACACTCAGGTCCGCCTCCCGCTCGAATACCCGGTGACCACCGAGAGCACCGATCACCCGGGCGGGTACGACGGCGCGCTCGCCGACTACTACGACTCGACCGCCGCCGAGATCGCCGCGCATCTGGACGCCGGTCGCGACGTCGCGGTGTTGTGCGAGGGCGACCCGTTCTTCTACGGCTCGTACATGTACTGGCACGAACGCCTCGCCGACCGCTACCCGGTCGAGGTCGTCCCCGGGGTGACCTCGGTCAGCGGTGCCGCCGCGGTGCTGGGCCGACCGCTCGTGCAGCACGACGAGGTGCTCACGATCCTGCCCGGTACGCTCCCGCCCGACGTGCTCGCGGCCCGGCTGCGGACCACCGACTCGGCCGCGGTGATCAAGCTCGGCAAGCGGCATTTCCCGGCCGTACGCGGTGCGTTCGAGCAGGCCGGGCTGGCCGATCGCACGTGGTACGTGGAGCGCGCGACCACCGATCGGCAACAGGTGCGCCCGCTCGCCGACGTAGTCCCCGACGAGGTCCCGTACTTCTCCCTCGTGATCACCCCATCGGCCTCCCCCGGCGGGGAGTTCGCGACCAATCGCACGCCGCGCGAGCCCGAGCCGGCGTACGTGGTGCCCGAACCCACCGGCGAGCTCGGCTCGATCGACGTGGTCGGGCTCGGGCCGGCCGGTCCGGAATGGCTGACCCCCGACGCGCACGCCGCGCTCGCCGCCGCGGACCACGTGGTCGGCTACGGCCCGTACGTGGACCGTGTCCAGCCCCGGCCCGGCCAGAAGCGGCATCGCACGGACAACCGGGTCGAGGCCGAACGTGCCCGCCACGCCATCGGGTTGGCCGAGGCGGGTGGCCGGGTCGCGGTGGTTTCCTCCGGTGACGCGGGCGTGTTCGCGATGGCGTCCGCCGTGCTGGAGGCCGCGCACGAGACGGCGACCGAGGTCCCGGTCCGGGTGGTCGCCGGGCTGTCCGCGATGCAGGCCGTGGCGTCTCGTGCAGGGGCGCCGCTGGGCCACGACTTCTGCGTGATCAGCCTGTCCGCGATCCTCAAGCCGTGGGACGTGATCGAGCGTCGGCTGACCGCCGCCGCCGAGGCGGACCTCGCGGTCGCGATCTACAACCCGGCCTCCAAGACCCGGCGCACCCAGGTCGCCGAGGCCCGCGACCTGTTCCTCAAGCACCGCGCCCCGGACACCCCGGTCGTGGTGGGCCGTGACGTCGGCGGCCCGACCGAGGCCGTACACGTGGTCCGGTTGGCCGACCTGGACCCGGAGGTGGTCGACATGCGTACGCTGCTGATCATCGGCTCGTCGCAGACTCGTACCTACCGCCGGCCGGACGGTAGCACCGGCGTGTACACGCCGCGGCGCTACCCGGCCTGACCCGCCGGGCAACCCGTGTCCACGATCCTCCTTCGGGTCGGGCCGACCCGTCCGGCACGCGCCGCGAGCGATGCGCGACCGCGTCCGGCGTCGGCGCTCGGCGCGACCGGCCCACGACCCGGTGCCAAGATCGACGGGCGGCGGCCGTGTGTCACAGTGAGGAGCGTGCGCGACTCACGTTCCGGCCGCCGCGGCCGACCCGGTCAGGACCCACCGCGCGGCGGCTGCCGTGTCGGTGACCTGCTCCGGCGCGCGCACCTCGGGACGGCGGATCAGCACCACCGGCAGGCCCAGCTCGCGGGCGGCGGTGAGCTTGGCCGCGGTGAGGGCACCGCCGCTGTCCTTGGTCACGATCGCGTCGATGCGCCGGTCACGCAGCAGCGCGATCTCGTTCTCGACCGTGAACGGGCCTCGGGACAACAGCACTTCGCAGGCCCGCGGCAGAGCGCCGGTGGGCGGCTCGACGCTGCGCAGCAGGAACCACAGATCGTCCAGGTGTGCGTATGGCGCGGTCTCCAGCCGACCCGTGGTCAGGAACACCCGCCGGGCCAGACCGGGCAGCACCCGCGCGGCCTCGTCCGCGGAGTCGACCGGATACCAGCGGTCACCCGGTACGGCGGTCCACCCCGGCCGTTGCAGGCGCAGCAGCGGGACGTCCGCCTCGGCACACGCCGCGACCGCGTTCGCCGAGATTCGGGCCGCGAACGGATGGGTGGCGTCGACCACCGCCGTCGCGGCCCTGGCCCGCAACCACGCGACCAGGCCGGGCACGCCGCCGAAGCCGCCCACGCGGGTCTCGCCGACCGGCAACACGGGCGCGCCGGTGCGCCCGGCCAGCGACGACACGACCCGCAGCCCCGGTACCTCGACCAATCGCGCGGCCAGCACGCGAGCCTCGGCGGTACCTCCGAGCAGCAGCACCACGCGGCCGGCGGCACCGGAGGCATCCGGGCCGGGCAGGTCGAGCGGACCGCTCGCGCGGATCGGGCCGGGCGTACCGACCGCGTCCACCGCACCGTGTGTGCCGCCCGAGGCCGTGTCGGCCGGCCCGGCGCTCGTCGGCGGCCCGCCGGGCGCGTCGGCGCGTGTTTCCTTCGATCCGCTCACGATTGGCTCCTCGACCGATGAACCGCCCCGATCGCCTGCGCCGAGGCTGGACCACCGGGGCATGTGCGACCGCCGCGACGACCGCCGCCTACCAGGCCCTGTTGACCGGCGAGTTCCCCGACCCGGTGACGGTATGGCTGCCCGGCGGCCAGACACCCGCGTTCGCGCTCGCCGTCGAGGAACTCACGACGACGAAGCCCACGGCCGACCGGCCCGAGGCCGAGGCACCCGTGACCGGTGAGCCGGCGACCGACGATCCCGCGGCCGAAGCACCGTTCACCGAGCACCCCGCCGCCCACGACCGCGCACCCCGAGCGGCGATGGCCGGTGTGGTCAAGGACGCCGGCGACGACCCGGATGTCACGCACGGTGCGCTGATCCGGGCCACCGTGCGGCACGGGGCGCCCGGCACCGGCGTGACCTTCCGGGCCGGCCCCGGGGTCGGCACGGTGACCCTGCCCGGCCTGCCGCTCGCGGTCGGCGAGCCCGCCGTCAACCCCGTCCCGCGCAAGCTGATCCGGGAAGCGGTGGCCCGGGTGGCCGCCGCGCACGGGGGCACCGGCGACGTCACCGTCGAGTTGTCCGTGGACGACGGCGCCCGGATCGCCGAACAGACCTGGAACCCGCGCCTGGGCATCCTGGGCGGCCTGTCCATCCTGGGCACCACGGGCATCGTCATCCCGTACTCGTGCTCGGCCTGGATCGACTCGATCCGCCGCGGCATCGACGTCGCGCTGGCCACCGGCGAGACGCACGTGCTCGGTGCGACCGGCACCACCTCGGAGCGGGTGGGCGCCGAGGTGTACGGGCTGTCCGGCACCGCGCTGTTGGACATGGGCGACTTCGCCGGCGCGCTGCTCAAGTACCTGCGTCGGCACCCGATCCCGCGGCTGACCATCGCCGGCGGCTTCGCCAAGCTCTCCAAGCTCGCCGACGGCCATCTCGACCTGCACTCGGGCCGCTCGCAGGTGAACCTGGACGCGCTCGCAGACCGGGCCACGGCGGTCGGCGGCGATGCCGAGTCGGCGGCGCGCATCCGCGCCGCGAACACCGCCCTGCACGCGCTCGAACTGGCCCGCGCAGCCGGCATCCCGCTCGGCGACGCCGTCGCGGAAGCCGCCCGCGACGCCGCCCGAGCCCTGCTGCGCGGCAGCGAACTCCCGATCACCGTCGACGTGATCGCGATCAACCGCACGGGCACCATCGTCGGCCGCGCCGCGCCGGCCTAGGCCGGGTCCGGTGGATCTTGGTGGATGAGGTCGCGTCGTCCGGTGCCGCACCTCGGCGTGCCGGAGAAGCAGCCGCATAGTGGTTTCATTCGGCTGTTTCTCCGGTGCGGCGAGACGAGCGCGGTGAGGAGCCCGAAGGGCGGATGCCGGGCGGCGCGACCCCACCAGGATCCGCCGGACACGGCCCAGGCCGAACCCGGCCCCCCGGCTCGACCCCGAAACGAGCGGCGACCCAGGCCTCGACGCAAGCCACGACCGGAGTCTCGGCCCGAGCTCCGGCCCAAGCCACGATCCGAGTCCCGACCCGCCCCCCGGTCCCACCGCAACCCGACCGTGCCCCGCCTCGCTCACCCCACCGGCCTCGGCTCGGTGCGATCGCGGATCTCGCTGTACAGGTGGCTGTCGCAGAAGCCCGGTTCGCCCAGTACGCGGCCGACCATGATGATCGCCACCGCCTTGATCCCGTTGTCACGCACCAGGGACACCAAGTCGGCCAGTTCGCCGCGCACGATCAATTCGTCCGGGCGGGATGCGCGCGCGACCACCGCGACCGGGCAGTCCGCGCCGTACAGCGGGGTCAACTCGGCCACCACCCGCTCGACTTGCCCCACCGCCAGGTGCAGCACCAGCAATGCGCCGGACCGCCCCAGCGTGGCCAGGTCCTCGCCCGGCGGCATCGCCGTCGCGTTGCCGGCCACTCGGGTCAGGATCACCGTCTGGCCCACCGTGGGCAGCGTCAGCTCACGGCCCATCGCCGCCGCGGCGGCGGCGAACGCCGGTACGCCCGGAGTGATGTCCCACGGGATGCCGAGCGCGTCGAGCCGGCGCTGCTGCTCGGCCACCGCGCTGAAGAACGAGGTGTCCCCCGACTGGAGCCGGGCCACGTCGTGCCCCGCCGCGTGTGCGGCGCGCAGTTCCTCGACGATCTGGTCCAGGTTCAGTTCGGCGGTGTCCACGAGACGGGCTCCGGGCGGTGCCGCGTCGACCAGTTCGCGTGGCACGAGCGCGCCCGCGTACAGGCACACCGGCGAGGCGGCGATGATCCGCAGCCCGCGCACCGTGATCAAATCGGCCGCGCCGGGGCCGGCGCCGATGAAGTGGACGGTCATGGGCTGGACTGCTCCTCGTCGGAGGTGGACATGTCTGGGGTGGACACGGACGCAGGCTTCACGGCCAGCCACTGGGTGACCGGCATCGCCGGCCGCCACCCGGTGAACCGGCCCACCGGCGCGGACCGGGTGACCTGGATGCGGGTCAACTCCCCGCCGTACACGGCGCGATGCCGCACCAACTCGGCCTCGGTCTCGGCGACGACGGCATTGGCCACCAACCGGCCGCCCGGACGCAGTGCGGCCCAGCAGCGCTCCACCACGCCGGGCACGGTCAACCCGCCGCCGATGAAGATCGCGTCCGGGGTCGGGCCGAAGAGCACGTCGGGCGCCCGGCCGACCACGATCCGCAGGTCCGGTACGCCGAGCCCGATCGCGTTCGCCGCGGCCCGTTCGGCCCGATCCGCGCGGGTCTCGAAGCCGACGGCCCGGCAGGTCGGGTGCGTCCGCATCCATTCGATCCCGATGCTGCCGCTGCCCGCGCCCACGTCCCACAACAGCTCGCCCGGTCGCGGTCCGAGCGCGGCCAACGTCACCGCGCGGATCTCGCGCTTGGTCAACTGGCCGTCGTGCGCGTAGACATCGTCCGGCAGGCCGGCCAGCCGGCTCAGCCCCGGACCCGCCGCGCACCGCACGGCCACCACGTTCAGATCCGCGAATCGCCGCTCGGGGGCCGCCGCGAGCGCATCGGCGCTGCCCCGCCACACCGACTCGGCCGGACCACCCAGGTGCTCCAGCACGGTGACCGTGCTCGTCCCGAAGCCGCGTTCGCGCAGCAGCACGGCCGCACGCCCCGGCGTCAGCCCGTCCGCACTCAGCACCAATACCCGTGCGTCGGTCGCGAGTTCGGCCGCCAGGGTGTCGAGCGGTCGGCCCACCGCACTGATCACCGTGACGGTCTGCGCCGCCCAGCCCAGCCGGGCGCAGGCCAACGAGACCGACGAGGAAACCGGCAGCACGGTGACCCGCTCGGCGCCCAACCCGCGCACCAGCGTTGCCCCGACGCCGTAGAACATCGGGTCCCCGCTGGCCAGCACGCACACCTTCCGGGACACGGCCAGGTCGGCGACGAAGGCCGCCGAGAACGGCGACGGCCACCGGACCCGCTCGGCCGACGCGTCCGCCACCATGGCCAAGTGCCGTTCGCCGCCGACCAACACGTCGGCAGCGCGCACCGATGCCCGCGCCGCCTCGGAAAGTCCGGCCCAGCCGTCGTCCCCGATCCCGACCACGACTACCGAGCCGGCACCCGAAGGCGCCGACCCCGACTCCCACGCCGGACCGGGGCCGGGACCGGGCTCGTCGACCCCGGCCCCGGAAGCCCGCTCAGCCATCCCCGGCGTCCTCGCCGCCTTCGAGATCGCCCTCGACGTCCAGGTACACCTCGCGCAGCCCGTCCAGCGTGGCCGCCTCCGGCTTCTCCCACATGCCCCGGTCGGCGGCTTCGAGCAGTCGCTCGGCGATTCCGCGCAGCGCCCACGGGTTGGACGTACGCATGAATTCCCGGTTGGTCTCGTCCAGGACGTACTCGCCCGCGAGCTTCTCGTACATCCAGTCCGCCACCACGCCGGTGGTGGCGTCGTAGCCGAACAGGTAGTCCACCGTGGCGGCCAGTTCGAACGCGCCCTTGTAGCCGTGCCTGCGCATCGCCTCGATCCAGCGCGGGTTGACCACCCGGGCGCGGAAGACCCGGGCGGTCTCCTGCTGGAGCGTCCTGGTACGGACCGCGTCCGGCATGGTCGAGTCGCCGATGTAGGCCGCCGGCGCGGTGCCGGTGAGCGAGCGCACGGCGGCGACCATGCCGCCGTGGTACTGGAAGTAGTCGTCCGAGTCGGCGATGTCGTGCTCGCGCGTGTCGGTGTTCTTGGCCGCGACCGCGATCCTGCGGTACGCGTCCTCCATGTCCTCGCGCGCGAACACCCCGTCCAGGCCCCGGCCGTAGGCGTAGCCGCCCCAGGTCGCGTACACCTCGGCCAGGTCCGCGTCGTCGCGCCACGTGCGCGCGTCGATCAGCGGCAGCAGCCCCGCGCCGTACGCGCCGGGCCGGGAGCCGAACACGCGCGTGGTCGCCCGGCGGGCGTCGCCGTGTCGGGCGGTGTCCGCGCGCACGTGCGCCCGGACGTAGTTGTCCTCGTCCGGCTCGGCCAACTCCGCGACCAGCCGCACCGCGTCGTCGAGCAGCAGCACCACGTGCGGGAAGGCGTCCCGGAAGAAGCCGGAGATGCGCACCGTGACGTCCACCCGCGGCCGACCCAGCTCGGCGAGCGAGATCGCCTCGATCCCGGTCACCCGGCGCGAAGCGTCGTCCCACAGCGGGCGCACGCCCAGCAGCGCCAGCACCTCGGCGATGTCGTCGCCGCTGGTGCGCATCGCGCTGGTGCCCCACACCGAAAGGCCCACCGAGCGCGGCCAGTCGCCGTCGTTGTCCGCGCGGTAGCGGGCCAACAGCGAGTCGGCGAGCGCCTGTCCGGTCTCCCAGGCCAACCGGCTCGGGATCGCCTTCGGGTCCACGGTGTAGAAGTTGCGGCCGGTCGGCAGCACGTTGACCAGTCCGCGCAGCGGCGAACCGCTGGGCCCGGCCGCGACGTAGCCGCCCTCCAGCGCGTGCAGCACCGCGCCGATCTCGTCCCCGGTGCGGTCCAGCCGCGGCACGATCTCGGTCGCGGCGAACGCCAACACGTCGGCGACCGCCGCCGATTCGGCGCCCAGTACCTGGTGCGTGACGGCCGGCGCCCGGGTCGGGTCCCACCCGGCCGCCTCCATCGCGGCCACCAGGCGATGCGCGCGGTCCTCGGCGTCGTCGGTCTCGGTGCGCGAGGCGCTGCCGCCCTCGACCAGGCCGAGCGATTCGCGCAGCCCCGGCAGCGCGGCGGCCTTGCCGCCCCACACCTGGCGCGCCCGCAACATCGCGGTGACCAGGTTGATCCGGCCCTCGCCGGTGGGCGCGCTGCCCAGGATGTGCAGGCCCTCGCGGATCTGCGCGTCCTTGACCTCGCACAACCACCCATCCAGGTGCAGGATCAGGTCGTCGAACTCGGCCTCGTGCGGCCGGTCGGTGATGCCCAGGTCGTGGTCGAGCCTGGTGGCCTGGATCAGCGTCCAGATCTGCGCCTGCAGCGCCGGGCCCTTGGCCGGGTCGAGCGCCTGCACGTTGGCGTACTCGTCGAGCAGTTGCTCCAGCCGGGTCAGGTCGCCGTACGTCTCGGCCCGCGCCATCGGCGGCACCAGGTGGTCCACGATGATCGCGTGCGCGCGCCGCTTGGCCTGGGCGCCCTCGCCCGGGTCGTTCACCAGGAACGGGTAGATCAGCGGCAGGTCGCCGAGCACCGCGTCCGGGCCGCATTCCGCGGACAGGCCCAGGTTCTTGCCCGGCAGCCACTCCAACGTGCCGTGCTTGCCCAGGTGGACGAGCGCGTGCGCGCCGAACCCGCCCGGTCCGGCGGGCGCGTCCAGCCACCAGTAGGCGGCCAGGTAGTGGTGACTCGGCGGCAGGTCCGGGTCGTGGTAGATGGCCACCGGGTTCTCGCCGAAGCCGCGCGGCGGCTGGATGATCAGGATCACGTTGCCCGCGCGCAGCGCCGCGAGCACGATCTCGCCCTCGGGGTCGCGCGAGTGGTCCACGTACAGCTCGCCGGGCGGCGGGCCCCAGTGTTCCTCGATGTTCGCGCGCAGCCCGAGCGGCAGTCTGGCGTAGCGCTCGCGGTAGTCGGCCGCCGAGATGCGGACCGGGTTGCCTTCGAGCTGACCCTCCGTCAACCACTCCGGGTCCTGGCCGCCCGCCGCGATCAGCGCGTGGATCAGCTTGTCGCCGTCCGGCGGTTCGAGCCCGGGCAGCGCGTCGGCGCCGTCGAGGGCGCCGACGTCGTAGCCGGCCGCGCGCATCGCGCGCAGCAGCGCGACCGCCGACGCCGGGGTGTCCAGGCCGACCGCGTTGCCGATCCGGGAGTGCTTGGTCGGGTATGCGGACAACACCACGCCGATCTTGCGCTCGCCGACCGGAATGTGCCGAAGTCGGGCGTGCCGTACCGCGATCCCGGCCACCCGCGCGGCCCGCTCGGGGTCGGCGGCGTAGTGGGTGAGCCCGTCGGGGCCGGTCTCCTTGAACGAGAACGGCACCGTGATCAGCCGGCCGTCGAACTCGGGCACCGCGACCTGGGTGGCCGCGTCCAGCGGTGACAGGCCCGCGTCGCCGGCTTCCCATTCGGCCCGGCTGGTGGTCAGGTTCAGCGCCTGGAGGATGGTGATGTCCAGGCCGGCGAGCGCGCCCACGTCCCACTGCTCGTCGTCGCCGCCGGCGGAGACCTCGGCGGGCTTGGCCCCGCCCGCACCGCCCGCCGCGAGCACGGTCACCAGCAGCGCGTCGAGTTCGCCCAGCGCCGCGAACAACGACTCGTCCGCACCGCGCAACGACGCGCACCAGATCGGTACGGGACGGCCGCCCGCGTCCTCGATCGCCGCGCACAGGTCGTCCACGAACGCGGTGTTCCCGGCGAGGTGGTGGGCGCGGTAGTAGAGCACGCCCACGGCCGGGCCGTCGATCTCGCGCGCCGAGCGGTCCAGGCGGCCCCAGGAGGGCACCTCGACGGGCGGTTCGAAGCCGTGTCCGGTGAGCAGCAGCGTGTCGGAGAGGAAGCGGTACAGCTGGGTCAGGTTGGCCGGGCCGCCCTGGGCGAGGTAGGCGTGTGCCTGGGCACTCACCCCGGCGGGTACGGTCGCCAGTTCCATCAGCGCGGCGTCGGCGGTGAGTTCGCCGCTGAGCACGACGACCGGGCGCGGGCCGGCCAGCAGCGCGTCCAGGCCCGCCTCCCACGCGCGGCGCCCGCCGAGCAGGCGCACCACGACCAGGTCGGTGCCGTCCAGGAGCGCGGGCAGGTCGGCGACCTCGACGCGGGCCGGGTTGGCCAGGCGCCATTCGCCCTCGCTCGCCTTGGCGCTGAGCAGGTCGGTGTCGGATGTCGACAGGAGCAGAATCACCGGGCGCCTCCGCCGATGCCGGCGTGGCGAGCCACGAGGTGGATGTCGCGGTCGAACGCGCCGCGGCGGCGCGCGGGGGTGTCGCTGAGGTGGGTATGGCAGTCGAAGCTGCGTACGCAAGAACGCCGGCAGGACGAAATCGTCACCTGGAGCGCCTCTCCGGGGTCCTCGCCCCATCGGACTCGGGGTGAGACGCGCAGTTCCTGACTCCCGGTCACGTCGTGGCCGTCGAATGACGACGTACGGCGGAGCCGGTCACAGTGGCGGGACCGTCCCGGGATCGCACCGGGTTCCTGCCACGCCCTCCCCGCGCCGGTAGGGCCGGCGCGGGGCCAGCATCGCTCAGTGGCCCGCCTTGACGCAACATGCCCGGATCGGCGTCGGCACCGGTGGTGACACATGTCACCGCGGAAACCGGCCCGCGGCCAGGTCCGCGCCCGGGCGCCGTCGGTCAGCGGCTCGCGCGCACCCGGTCCACGAACGCGCCGAACTCGGCGGCGACCTCGTCGGCGGTCCATTCCAGCGCGGGATCGGCGACGGTGATCTCGGTGTACGACAGGCCTGGCGGGCCCGGCTCGGTCCACCCGCCGGCCAGCCACACGCCGCGCTCGGCGGCGTGCTCGAATCCGACCCGGGTGAGCAGTTCGGCCGGGTGCGGCAGCCACATCTGGAACTGGTGGGTGTGCGGGACGGCCGGGTGCACGATCGCCCCGGGCACCCGGGTCAGGCCCGCCGCCACGGTCGGGGCGTGCGCGACGTGGGTGGCCAGCCGTGGCAGCGTCTCGTCCAGCGCGGCGAGCGCCTCCAGTGCCATCGGCCAGTTCTGGAACGGCCGCCCGCCGTAGCGGTGCCGCCACGCGTGCGCCTCCTCGATCAGTTCGGCGCCGCCCGCCAGGGCCGCACCGGCGCTCGCCCCCAGGCCCTTGTAGTAGGAGACGTAGACCGAGTCGAACAGGTCGACGATCTCGGTGAGCCCGCGCCCGAAATGGGTGGTGCTCTCCCACAACCGCGCACCGTCCAGGTGCAGCGCGGCGTCGCGGTCCCGGGCGGCCTGCACCGTCGCGAGCAGTTCGTCCCACGAGGGCAGCACGAACCCGTGGTCGCGCAGCGGGAGTTCGTAGAAGAGCGTGCCGAATGGCTCACCGGCGGTGCGGATGTCCTCGGCGGTGATCTGACCGGGGCCCTGGGTGAGCGGCAGCGGCCGCAGCCCGGACAGGGTCGACACCGCGTCGCGCTCGTAGGTCAGCGGATGTGCCCTGGGGTGGATGCCGACCACGTTCGAACCGGTCGCCCCGGCGTGGCACCGCAGCGCGACCTGCTGGGCCATGGTGCCGGTGGGGAACAGCAGCGCCGCCTCGGTGCCGAGCAGCTCGGCCGTGCGGGTCTCCAGGCGGGCAACCGCGCCGCCGTCGCCGTACATGTCGGGCCATTCGTCCGGGTCGACCCGCTCCTGCGCGTATGCGGACAGCCGGGCCAGTCGTTCGGTGACCGTGGCGGGTCGTACTCCCGACAGGATCCGGTCGCATGCGCGGATCGCGCGCAGCCGGCCGGTGCGGTCGTCGTTCGCGAGGTATGCCATGCACGCATCATCCACCGCGGGCCGGCGGGGGGAGCGAACGCAGGCACGGCCCGCACCGAATCGGTGCGGGCCGTGCCTGTCGATGATGTGTGCCGTCAGACGGTGATGTTCTCCGCCTGCGGGCCCTTCTGGCCCTGAACAGCGTCGTAGGAGACCTTCTGGCCCTCGACAAGCTCACGGTAGCCCTGCGACTGGATCGCCGAGTAGTGCGCGAAAACATCCGGGCCGCCGTCGTCCGCCTGGATGAAGCCGAAGCCCTTTTCCGCGTTGAACCACTTCACGGTTCCAGTAGCCATACAAATCTCCTTCGTGGTGCCAAATGGAAATGTGCACATGCACAAGTCCAAGTCGCAACAGCAATCCATTTTTCACATGAACCCGGTTCGACATAAACAAAAAGCGCCCGACGGTCACGACCGTAAGGCGCTCACAAAATTCATGGGAACCACTACTGCAACTGCCTCGAGGCTAGCACGGAAAAGTCACCGACCCGGGGACCCGGGAAAATATTTCTTCCCGCGGCACCCCGACGGCCCCGCCGATCGCTCCCGCGGCCGCCCCGCCCCGAGCCCCCGGCCCGGGCGGGCAGGCCGATCGTTCACGTCGGCTCGATGCCCAGTTCGGCCAGGATCGCCGCGGTGTGCTCGCCTGCCGCCGGGATCGCGCCCATCGCCGCCTCGCGACCGGTCACCGTGACCGGCGGCAGCAGCGCACGCAGCGGGCCGACGGGCGAGTCGATCGTCCGCAATCGGTCCCGGGCGGCGTGTTGCGGATGCTCGGCGAACTCGGCGATGGTGCGCATCCGGGCGTTGGCGATGCCGACCTCGTCCAGGCCCGCCACGATCTCGGCGGCGGTGCGGTCCGCGAAGACCGCCTCGATCAGCTCGGTGAGCCGCTCGTTGCCGGCCACCCGCAGCGAATTGCTCCGAAATCTCGGGTCCTCGACCAGGTCCGGCCGACCCAACACCCGCTCGCACAGCGCGGCCCACTCGCGGTCGTTCTGCACCCCGACGAACACCTGGCCGCCGTCGCCGGCGCGATACGGGCCGTACGGCGCGATCGCCGCGTGCCGGGCGCCGGTGCGCGGCGGCGGCGTGCCGCCGTAGGTCGCGAAGTAGTACGGGAAACCCATCCACTCGCCGAGCGCATCCAGCATGGACACCTCGAACGCGCTGCCCTCGCCGGTGACTCGGCGCTCGTACAGGGCGGTCAGCATGCCGGTGAAGGCGTACATCGCGGCGGCGATGTCGGCGATCGGAATACCCGCCTTGGCGGGCGCGTCGGGCGTGCCGGTGACCGACAACAACCCCGCCTCGCACTGCACGAGCAGGTCGTACGCCTTCTTGTCGCGGTAGGGACCGGAAGTCCCATAACCCGATATTCCGCAGACGATCAGCCGCGGAAATCTGGCCCGCAAATCCGCCGCGCCCAGGCCCAGCCGATCCGCCGCGCCGGGCGCCAGGTTCTGCACGAACACGTCCGCGCGGGCGAGCAGCCGGTCCAGGATTTCCGCCGACCGCTCGTCCTTGAGATCGAGCGCGAGGCTTTCCTTGCCCCGGTTGGCCCAGACGAAATGGCTCGACAACCCCTCGACGGTTTCGTCGTACGCCCGGGCGAAATCACCCGCGCCGGGTCGCTCGATCTTGATCACGCGTGCGCCGAGATCGGCCAGTTGCCGGGTCGCGTACGGCGCCGCGATGGCCTGTTCCAGGGAGACGACGGTGACGCCCGCGAGAGGTAGGAGCACGCGTCCATCCTGGCAGAGCGTCAGGAGGGGGACGAGGCGTCGGGGGGAGGTCCGGCCGACCCTTCGGCGCGTGCCGAAGCATGGCCGGCCGATGATGGCGGCATGGACTCGATCGCACGCGCCACCGACCCGGATTCGGTCCCGCGACTCGCGGCCCTGGCCGCGCTCCTCGCCGACGAGACGCGCGCGGCGGTCTGCCTGGCCCTGCTGGATCGGCGTGCCTGGACCGGCGGCGAGCTGGCCCGGCACTGCCGGGTCGCGCCGTCCACGATCAGCGAGCACCTGACCAGGCTGGTCGAGGGCGGTCTGCTGGTCCAGGAGCGGCAGGGTCGACACCGCTACGTCCGGCTGGCCGACGCGGGGGTGGCCCGGATGGTCGAGGACCTGGCCGCCTACGCGACGCCCGCCACCCCCCGACCGGCGAACTCGCTGCGCGCGCACTCGGCCGGCGCGGCCCTGGCCAGGGGCCGCACCTGCTACGACCACCTGGCCGGCCGGCTCGGCGTGGCCGTCACCGACGCGCTCACGGCCCGCGACCTGCTCCGCCAGGACGCCGGCTTCGCGCTCACCGACACCGGCATCGACTGGCTCACCGACCTGGGCGCCGACCTGACCACGTCGCGCAAACGCCCGTTGGCCCGCCCGTGCCTGGACTGGACCGAACGCCGCCACCACCTCGCGGGCACGGCCGGCGCCGAACTGTGCCGGCTGTTCCGCGACCGCGGCTGGACGGAGCGGGTCGGCACGGGCCGCGCGGTCCGCGTCACCGACCTGGGGCGCGCCGAGTTGGGGCGGTTGTTGGGGATGCGGGAGGCGGAGTTCGAGGTGGCATGACCGAGCCGACCCCGGACGGCGACGTGGTCGGCGCGAACGCCGTCGGGCGGCTCGCTGCGGCTCGTCGGTCAGTCGCCGGACGGGGACCGCGGTCGCAACCGGTGCAGCAGGCGGCGGGCCCGAGAGCGCCCGGGTCCAGGCGAAGCCGGTGCGTTCGGCGAGTGGTGCGGGCCGGCAGCGGACCTCGCGTCGGGCGCCGCGTCGGCTTCGGACCCGGGTGACCACACCGGCCGTAGCCACCGCCCGGCCCCGGGCGTCGCATCCGCGCCGGGCCGGTCGCGGCCGGGGAACACCGGCGTCGGGAGCTTGCGGAACCAGGCCAGGTCGGCGGCGTCGTAGTCGGCCACGCCGAGACCGGTGCCCGAGGGCGCGTCACGGGGTGTGGTCGTCCGCAGCTCCCACTCGCTGCCCTGCCCGAAGATCCGGACCGGCACTCCACGCTCCCAGAGTTCGACGCCGAGCCGAAACCGCACACACGGGCGATTGGGCCCCAGCCAGTGGCGAGGATCGCGCCGGATCTCGTACTCCCCGCACTTCACGGTGAATGCGGGCCCCGACACCCACACCACCTCCAGCACCGAGGTCTCGCCGGGATGCGTGATCGGCAGGGTCGCCGCGAGGTCGCCCGTGCCGTGCAACACGAAGGTGCCCGAGGGCAGATCGGGGCGAATCGGCGTCGTCGGCTCGACGTCGATCGACCACGGCCCGCGCGCGGTGACGACCATCGTCCGCGGCCCGACCACCTGGAACTCCCCCGACTGCCAGGGTCGTTCCGAATGCCGTTCGATCCCCTGCCACTCCCCGGCGTCGGTCGGCATCGACGGCGGCAGCAACCGCACGTCGACCGGACCACCCGAAGGCGCACCGCCGAGCCTGCCCACCCCGAGCGGCCCGGTGTACCGGAGCACCTCGTTGCCGAAGCCCTCGACCGAACGCTCGAACTCCCGTGCCGCACCGAGGCCCTTGAGCTGCAACGACCACGCGCCGGCACACCGGACACGTACGGCCGTCAACTCCTGCCCCGGCCCCTCGTCCGAGGTCAGGATGCTCGCGTCGGAGCCCTCGGGAGGCCCGTTGTACACACACGTGCGGGCCGGTCCACCCGGCCGATCGATCCGCCACAGGCGCAGGCGTTCACCCGGTGCGCTCTCGATCTGCATCAGCGCCACCCGGCCCGGCACCGGCATGTCGAGGACCACGTCGGCGTCGCCGATGCCCCGATGGGTGAAGGGCGTGTCGTCCTGCCCATGCCCCCGCAACGGCTCGGGGAGCGCCCTGTTGCCCGGGCCTGGTTCGTACATCGTCCGACGATCCCACGTAGGCGCGAGTCGGGTAAACCGGAGCCCCGGTTTCCCGAACCGACGGCCGCGAGCCCGGACTCCGTCCGGCGCTCGGGCCGGGTGGCACGCCGCGGTCAATCCTCCGGGTGCACATCGATCCGCCAGGACTGCCCCTTATTCGCGGTGACGGCCAGGAAGCCGGGCGCCACCGGGCGGCGGTGCCGCGGAGAAGCCTTCCGAAGCCCGCCCCGGGCAGCTGCCGAGCCGAGCCGGTACCGCACCAGCTCGGGTGCCGGTACTTCCACGGTCACCCGGGCCGCCCGCACCACGCCCGCCCGAACATCGAGCGTGGCATGCGACCCCGTATATCGAACGAGCTCCGGGCCGCGTCCGGAGATCGAGTGATCGAAGTTGCGCACGTGCTCGATCGGAAGTACCGAGAACCTCCAGAAGCCCTGTCCCGACACGCTGATCGTGTCCGGTTCGACGCCGACGCCGATGACCGATCCCAGGTCCTCCGGACCGCCGTTCAGGTGGGCACAACTCCACTCCCCCGCCGGATCTTGTGCCCATCGGCGGATCGTCGACGACAGGCTCCCCTGGTCGCGCAGCAGGCGTGCCGGCGGCCCGTCGTAGCGCAGCACATCACTCCCGAACCCTTCGGCAGACCGGTCCAACGCCCGCGCGCCCGCCAACTCGGTGACCCGTAACTCCCATTCGCCGCCCGGCGCGTCGAGGTCGATCTCGATCGGAGCGTCGCAGCTCAACCTCGGGAACAACAGGTAGCGCTGCTTCGGATGTCCCGATTCCACCCGGTGTGTACGGAACACACCTTCCTGATAGGGCCAGTCCGGCACATCCACGCCCATGTTCGCGAACGCGAGCACCTCCAGGATGGCCGGAGCACTCGGGTCGGGCAGGGTGACCGCCACGGTGCGCGAACCCGTACCGCGATGGGCCGAGGGGTGGGCGTGCTGCCGATCAACCTCCCGGACGGCCGCGTCCGTCGTCAGCTGCCAGGTGTCCGCGGTCGTCACCACCAGGAGTCGCGGGCCGTCGAGAGTGATGCGATACCGGCCGTCGTCGAGCTCCACGACCTCGGCGGGTCGTTCCTGCGGATCGACCGACGCACCGTCGGGGTACACGATCAAGACCGCTCCTGCCGCGAATCCGGGCCGCTGCCGGATCCGATCGCGCCCGGGGCGGTCGACACCCCCGCTGAGCATGGCCACGCAGGGCGGGCCGTCGTAGCGCACGACCTCCGGGCCGTGACCCGCGAGCGTCTCGGTGAGTTCGCGCGCCGCACCCGGTTCCTTCAGTTGAAGCGTCCACGCGCCGTCACTGGTGACCTTGAGCATGGACAGGGCGTCCGGACCGGTGTCGTGGACCAACAGGCTGCCTTCTTCGCCCTGTTGGGGCGCCGTGTGTATCCACTCGCCGAACGGCGAGCCGGCCGCTCGTACGGACCACAGCTGAAGGCTGGTTCCCGCCTCCTTGACCACCTGGAGCAGCGCCGGGCTCCCCGGGACCGGAAATGTCAGGCCGACGTCGGCGTTCCCGTAGCCATGGCATGTGTACGGCGTGTCGTCGTGATCGAAATCCTGCACCACATCCTCGCCAGGGTTCGGAAGAACAAAATCGTTCATCCCACGACTGTTCCACAGCCGTCCCAACTCCGAATGGCCGGTTCACGAACTCTGCGTCGGCGATTTAGCGTCGACGGGTAGGGCGTGGAAGGCCCGTGACATGCCCGGGACTTCGCCGGTACCGGCCGGGATCCGGGTGAATGCCGCGCGGTAGCCGCTGGGGGTCAGGCCGGTGCGGCGCACGAGGTGTTTGCGCAGCGAGTCGGTGGTGCCGACGCCGCTGTGGTGGGCGACCAGTTCCATCGACAGGTCGGTCGTCTCCAGCAACTCCCGGGCCCGGTCCACCCGTTGGTGGAGCAGCCATTGCAGCGGGCTGAGGCTGGTCTCGGCGTGGAAGCGTCGGGTCAGGGTGCGCACGCTGGTGTTCGCGTGCGCGGCGAGGTCGGCCAGGGTGAGGGGTTCGTCGAGTCGGGCCAGCGCCCAGGCGCGGGTGTCGGCGAGCGATACGCCGCTTTCCGGGGGCAGCGGCGATTCGATGAACTGGGCCTGGCCGCCCGGACGTACCGGTGCCGCGACGACCAGACGCGCGACGATGTTGGCGGTGGCCGCGCCGTAGTCGGTCCGGATCAGGTGCAGGCACAGGTCGATCCCGGCGGACAGGCCGGCGGAGGTCAGGATCGGCCCGTCCTCGACGTACAGCACGTCCGGCCGCAGGTCCACGGCCGGGAAGCGGCGGCGGAACTCCTCGGTCATCGTCCAGTACGTGGTGGCCGCGCGCCCGTCCAGCAGGCCCGCCTGCGCCAACACGAATGCGCCGGTGCAGATCGAGGCCACCCGCTTTCCCGCCGCCGCGGCGGTACGCAGCGCGGCCAGGATGCGCGGGTCCGCGTCCGCCCGGGCGCCGGTACCGGTGACGATCACCGTGTCGGCGTCGTCCATCGCGTCCAGGCCGTGCGGCACCACGATGTCCAGGCTGCCGGTGCCGACCACGGCGCCGGGCTCGGCGGTACACACCCGGACCCGGTAGCCGGCCACCCCGTCGACCACGTCGACCGCGCCGAGCACCAGTTCCGGGATGGACAGGTCGAACGTGGTCACCGGCGGCACGGCCACCACGGCTATTCGATGCATGGCCCGAACCTCCGGATGTTTGGCATTCCGGCCACTACCGTACGACCGGGCGCGGACGGGAGGGTGATCACGTCCCCTTCGGACGCCTTTCCTCCCCCTCTCCCCTTCCCGGAGCGAACATGTCCTCCTCCGTCTTCCACGTCGTGATCGGTGCCGGCGCCACCGGTTCGGCCACCGCACTGCTGCTCGCCGAGTCCGGCGAGCGGGTCCGGATCGTCACCCGCCGCGGCACCGGCCCCGAGCATCCGCTGATCGAACGCATCGCCGCCGACGCGACCGACGCCGCCCGACTGGTCGAACTCACGCGGGGCGCAGGGACGTTGTTCAACTGCGCGATGCCGGCCTACGACCGCTGGCCCACCGATTGGCCGCCGCTGGCCGCGGCGCTGCTCACGGCGGCGGAGCGGACGGGGACGAGCTATGTGATGCTCGGCAACGTGTACGGCTACGGCCCGGTGGACGGGCCGATGACCGAGGACCTGCCGATGGCGCCGACCACCGTCAAGGGCCGCGTGCGGGCGGCGATGTGGACGCAGGCGCTCGCCGCGCACGACGCGGGGCGGGCCCGGGTCACCGAGGTCCGCGCGAGCGACTTCGTGGGCGCGGATGCGGCCTCGCTGTACAACTTCCTGGTCGTCCCGCACGTGCTCGCCGGCACCCCCGCCGCACTCCCCGGCGACCCGGACGCACCGCGGAGCTGGTCCCACATCGGCGACGTGGCCCGCACGCTGGTCGCGGCGGCACGCTCCACCGAGACCTGGGGCCGGGCGTGGCACGTACCCTCGTCGACCGGGTCCGCCCGCGCCGTCACCGCCCGCCTCGCCGAACTCACCGGCTCGCCGGTTCCACGACTGACCCGGATGACGGCCGAGGAGGTGCGCACGATCGGCCGGGAGAATTCGATCATGGCCGAGGTCGAGGAGATGCTCTACCTCTCCGAAGGCGGCTCCACCCTCGACGCGACGTTCACCACGAAGACCCTGGACGTGGTGGCCACGCCCTTGGACACCGCATTGGCGGAGTTCGCGGTGGCACGCGGGTAGGACGTCGGCGCACGCACGGCGATCCGCGGCGCGCGGGCTCGCCGTGCCGCCCGCGGGTGGGGCGGCGTCGAAGGGTCACGCGCCGTATCGCGGCCGGCGAGCCGCCGCAGCCGGCCCGGTCGCCCGCTCGTCGCGGTCGTCCCCATCGGCCCCGTCGTCGGCCCGGTCCGGCTTCCCGGTGCCGGCCGCGGCGCACACGGTGGCCCGTCGGGGCCCGGCCGCGGGCCCCGACGTGCCATCTTGGATCCACGGCGAACGGCGCGACGGAAGGACCCCGCGATGAGCACGGTGGATCGGCACGGGCTCGAAGTGTCCGGGATGGGCCCGGAGGCGATCCGGCACTACGAACGTGCGCTCGACGCGCTGCTGTTCTTCCGGCCGGAGGTGATCACCGAGGTCGAGGCGATGCTCTCGGCCGACCCGGGGGCACCGATGGCCAACGTGTTCGCGGCCTATCTCGGCCTGCTGGGCACCGAGTCGGGCGACGCCGCCGCCGCGCGTGCGCGGCACGCCGCCTTCGTGCCCACCCCGACCAGGGTCGGCGCCCGCGAGGTGGCGCACATGCGGGCCGCGGATGCGTGGTTGGCGGGCGACATCCACCGGGCCGGCGACATCCTGCACGAGGTGGTCGTGGCGTATCCCCGGGACGCGCTCGCGCTGTCGGTCGGCCATCAGATCGACTTCCTCACCGGCGACGCCCTCCGACTGCGCGACCGGGTCGGCGGCGTACTGAGCGCGTGGGATCGGGACGACCCGCACTACGGGCCGGTGCTGGGCATGGCCGCGTTCGGCCTGGAGGAGGCCGGCCACTACGCGCGCTCCGAACAGGCCGGGCTGGCCGCCGTGGCGGCGAATCCGCGCGATGTGTGGGCGATCCACGCGGTGGTGCACACGTACGAGATGCAGGGCCGGTTCGCCGAGGGCATCCGCTTCCTCGACGCCCGTACCGCCGACTGGACGAGCGGCAACTACCTGAACGTGCACAACTGGTGGCACTACGGCCTGTTCTCGATCGAGGCCGGCGCGATCGACCGCGCGCTGGCCGTCCACGACGCGGTGCTGCACCACGACAAGTCCGCCGGCCTGGCGATGGAACTCCTGGACGCCTCGGCCCTGTTGTGGCGCATCCACCTCGCGGGCAACCCGCAGGTGGAGCGCTGGAATCGGGTCGCCGACGCGTGGGCGGCCCGGGCGGACGGCCCGTACTACGCGTTCAACGACACCCACGCCGTGATGGCCTACCTCGGCGCCGGCCGGATCGCCGCCGCGCAGGCGGTGGTCCGTGACCGCGAGACCTGGCTCGCCGAGCCGCATCCGCGCGTGGCCAACCACACGATGACCGCGGAGGTCGGCCTGCCGGTCTGCCGGGCGCTGGTGGCCTTCGAGCAGGGACGGTACGCCGACACCGTCGACATCCTCCTCCCGATCCGGCACCGCCTGCACACGTTCGGCGGCAGCCACGCCCAGCGCGACGCGATCCAGCAGACCCTGGTCGAGGCCGCGCTGCGGGCCGACCGGCACGACCTGGCCCGGACACTGCTGAGCGAACGGATCAACGTGCGCCCGACCAGCCCGTACAACTGGCTCGGCCGCGCTCGCCTGGCCGACGCCCTGGGCCGGCCGACGGAGGCTGCCGACGCCCGCGAGCGCGCCGCCGAACACACCGCCGCGATCACCGTCGCCTGGGGCCGCTGACCGGCCCGACGCCGGCGGATCGATCGCGGCGCGGTACCCGGCCCCGCCGCGGGTCGGCCGCGAGCGCCCGCGTCGCATGCGCGAGAATTGCGCACTCGTCACGGGCCGGGCCGATCGACCCGCGACGACATCGACCGCATCGGCGACACGGGAGAGTGGCACACATGGGTGAGTCCCGGGCGACCGGCTCCGGATCGCGACGCCGGATTCCGGACGATCCGGGACTGGCGGCCGCGGCAGCCCGGAGCCCGGGCGGGTCGGTCGCCGAGATCGACCCGGCGTTCGCCGACGATCCCAACGGCTACGTCCCCGGTGAGGCGATCCGCGGCGCGTGGGTGGTCGGCCCGGACGGACTGCTGACCGGCGAGTACCGGGAGAACCCGCGGCACGGGCCGCCGCAGGACGACTTCGCCAAGCTGGTCGAGGACGACGCGTGGTTCGGCTGGCTCGGCGACGACCCGGCCGGCGCGATCCGCGAGTCGGTCACCGAGTGCTTCGAGGACCAGGCCCCCGGCGCCGTGCTGACCTGGATGAAGATCCTCGAACCGCCGCGCTGCGCCACCACCGGCCGACCGGCCCCGGACGACGAGCAGTACCTGATCCCCACCCGCGCCGGCGTGTCCGTCTGGTTCGCCGCCCAGATCGCCGCGCCGGACCGGGACCGGGCCACCGTGTGCGGCATCTTCACGTGGGTCGCGATCCACCTCGACGCGCCCGCCGACCGCCGGGACCGGATCTGGCTCGACCTGGACGCCGACCTCGATTGGGCGGAGCAGCAGCTGCCGCCTCGGATGTACGGCCTGGACGCGGAGGCGGCCGACGCCGGTCCGGGCAAGGGCGACGCCTCGGGCGAAGACGAGGACGGCGCCGAAGGTGCCCCGAGCACCTGAGCTTCGGCCGGCGGAAGCGGCCCGGGCACGTGCTCCGGGCTCTCGCCCTACTGCGCCGGCTCTCGTCCCACCACGCCTGCCCCCGGCCCGGCGCCCCGCTGCCCTACCCCGCCGCCTGCAACCGCGGCTTCAGGTGGCGGGCGATCGCCTCCGCGAGCCGCGGCGGCACCGCGTTGCCGATCTGCCGGGCGATCTCGGTCTTGGAGCCGCACCACACGAAGGTCTCCGGGAACGACTGGAGCCGGGCCGCCTCGCGATGCGTGATCGGGCGGTTGACCCGGTCGGTCGGGTCGTCCGGGTTCCACTGCGGGTGCAGGTACTGGCCCTTCTCCGGCTTGTAGAACTCGGTCCGGATGGTCAGCGACGGATGGTCCCAGCGCATCCGGCCCATCACGTCCGTCGTGCCGGACTTCTTGTTCCGCCAGCAGTCCGGCAGCAGGTGGTCCGGCAGGTCGAACCGGCCACCGCCGGGCGGGACACAGTCGTAGCGCAGCAGCGAGCGCTCGATCGGCGTGCGGGCCAGGTGCAGGTCGGCCTCCTTGAACACGCCGGGCACCGTACGCCCGAAGAACTCGGTTTTGGAGGCGGGCAGGCTGGTCGTCCCGGGCACGCGCGGCAGGTGCTCGATCGCGTCCCGGACGGTGTTCCAACGCCGTGACAGGCCCGGACCGTGGGTCGGCTCCGGGACGGCGATCCCGCCGATCCGGGAGCCGATCACGATCGCCCGCTTGCGGCGCTGCGGAACGCCGTAGTCCACCGCCGGGAGCAGCGCATCGGTGAGCACGTACCCCTCCAGGAGGCCGCCGGGCTGCGCCTCGGCGAGCAACAGCGCGAACTCGGCGGACTTCTGGAAGCGGTCCACGTTCTCGATCACGAACACCTTGGGCCGGGCCCGACGCACGAAGCGCAGGTATTCCTTCCAGAGCTTGTTGCGCGGGTCCTCGACGTTGCGGCTGCCCAGGTTGGAGAAGCCCTGGCAGGGCGGGCCGCCGATGATCAGGTCGGCGCGCGGGATGTCCCGGTCCGGGATCTCCGCGATGTCGCCCCAGCGCATGTGCGCCTCGCCGAAGTTGGCGGCATAGGTCGCGGCCGCGTGCAGATTCCACTCGACCGCCATGACCGGCCGAAAACCCTTCGCGGCGGCGAATCCGGACGTCATTCCACCGCAGCCCGCGAACAGGTCGATCATGGTGATGGGTCGTGCCATGCGGACAGGTTAGTGCTGCGGCCGCAGCACTTGGCCGGCCGTGCGCCTTGCGATCACGGCATCCCGAACCCTGGCCGCCGCGGTGACCGCGTCCTCGTGCTCCCAGACGCGGACGACGAGCCAGCCGGCCTCGGCCATCCGTCGGTCGGTGTCCGCGTCGCGGGTGCGGTTTCCCTCGATCTTGGCCTTCCAGAATTCGGCGTTGCGCTTGGGCCAGGTCGCGTGTTGCGGGCACCCGTGCCAGAAGCAACCGTCGACGTAGACGGCGACCTTGGTCGGGCCGAACACGACATCCGCCTCGCGGCGGATGCCCTTGAGCGGGCGGCGGTGCACGCGGTAGCGCAGGCCCATGGCGTGCAGCAGACGCCGCAACGCGACCTCGACGCCGGTGTCCTTGCTGCGCTGGCGACTCATCCGCGCGCGGGTCGCTTCCGTGGTGGTCAGGCTTGTCACGGACACCATGGTGCACGGTCGCACTGTCATCGCGCCCGGCGACGGCCGGCGCGCCGCGCCGGAGGCACCGGGCCGGAGGCAGCACTCGGGCCGGATCGCCGCGCCGAGTGCGGGGCTCAGGCCGGATCGCCGCGCCGAGTGCGGGGCTCAGGCCGAATCGCCATGCCGAGTGCGGGGCTCAGGCTGGGTACGCTCGCGCCTCCGTCGCCTTGACCGCGGCCCAGATCGGCTTGCCCGGCGCGAGTTCGAGTTCGGCGACGGCGAGCGGTGTGACGTCGGCGAGCAGCGGCACCGGGCCGGTCAGTTCGACCCGGACGGTGTCACCGTGCGGTTCCATGCCGCCCACCTCGACCTGCCACAGGTTGCGCGGGCTGCCGTCCGGGCGGGTCCGGTACAGCGTCACCGCGGCCGGCGGGAAGGCCACGAACACCTGGGCGGCGTCCGGGAGTTCGGCCACCACCAGGCGCTGCCCGGCGGCCAGGTCGACGCCGCCGGCCGAGGTGGTGCCGCGGTACAGGTTCAGGCCCACCAGGCGCGCCACGTAGTCGGTGCGCGGATGGCGGGCCACCTCGGCCGGCGTGCCGGTCTGGACCGCGCGGCCCGCCTCGATCACGGTGAGCCGGTCGGCCAGCACCATCGCGTCCAGCGGGTCGTGGGTGATCACCACCGCGACCCCGTCGAAGTCGGCCAGGTGCCGACGCAGCGTCGCCCGCACGGCCACCCGGGTGCGCGCGTCCAGCGCGGCCAACGGCTCGTCCAGGAGCAACAACCGCGGATGGGTGGCCAGCGCACGGGCGAGCGCGACCCGCTGGGCCTGCCCGCCGGAGAGCCGACCGGGTTTGACGCCCGCGTGTTCGGCCAGGCCGACCCGGTCCAGCCAGTCCGCCGCCAGGCTCCGGGCCTCGCGTCGGCCCACGCCCTGGCAGCGCAGGCCGAAGGCGACGTTCTCCAGCGCGGACAGGTGCGGGAAGAGCAGGTAGTCCTGGAAGACCACGCCCACCGGGCGCCGCTCGGGCGGTGTGTACAGCCGCCGTTCGGGATCCTCCAGGTCGACGCCGGCCAGCCGGGTGTGTCCGGCGCCGAGGGGGGTGAGGCCGGCCAGGGCGCGCAGGGCGGTGCTCTTGCCGGCGCCGTTGGGGCCGAGCAGGGCGACCACCTCGCCGGGCGCGGCGGTCAGGTGCACGTCCAGACGGAACGCGTCGCGGGCCACGACGAGGTGGGCGTCGAGGCCGGCGTCGCGGGTGGTGGGCTGCTCGGGGGCGGTCGGCTCGTGGGGGGCGCTCGCGTGGTCCGGGGCGGCCGCCTGGCCCGAGTCGGTCGCGTGGTCCGGGTCGGCCGCGTAGTCCGGGTCGGTCGCGTGATCCGGGGCGGCCGCCTGGTCCGGGTCGGCCGCGTAGTCCGGGTCGGCCGCCTGGTCCGGGCCCGGCTTGGCAGGGCCCGTCGCCCGGTCCGCTCGGCTCGGCTCGTTCGCGCCGGTCACGAGGTGGTCATCCAGCGCTCGCGCAGGCCGGCCAGGATCAGCACGGACACCGCCAACAACACGAGGGAGAGCACGATCGCCGCCTCCGGGTCGGTTTCCAGGGCCAGGTATACGGCGAGCGGCATGGTCTGGGTCTTGCCCGGGAAGTTGCCGGCGAAGGTGATGGTCGCGCCGAACTCGCCGAGCGCGCGGGCCCACGCAAGCACCGCGCCGGCCGCCACGCCGGGCGCGATCAGCGGCAGGGTGACCCGGCGGAACGCGGTCCAGCGGGAGGCGCCCAGCGTCGCCGCGGCCTCCTCGTAGCGCGGGTCGGCCGCCCGCAGCGCGCCCTCGACGCTGATCACCAGGAACGGCATCGCCACGAACGCCTCGGCCACGATCACGCCGGTCGTGGTGAACGGCAGCGTGTAGCCGAACGTGTCGTCCAGCCACTCGCCCACGATGCCCTTGCGGCCGAGCACCAGAAGCAGCGCGACGCCGCCCACCACGGGCGGCAACACCAGCGGAAGTGTGACCAGCGCCCGGACCAGCCGACGGCCGGGAAAGTCGGTCCGAGCCAGCAGCCAGGCCAGCGGCACGCCCAGGAGCAGCACGATGCCGGTGGCCACGGTCGCGGTGAACAGCGAGAGCTTGAGCGCCTCGCGGACCTCGGTACTGCCGAGCTGACTCCCCAGGTCGCTCCACGGCGCCCGGACCAGCAGCCCGACCAGCGGCAGCACCAGGAACACCAGGCCGATCAGGCCGGGCACGAGCAGGGCCAACGGCGCGCCGGCGCGCCGGGGGTGTTCGGCTCGCATGCGCATGGCCCGCGGGCGCCCGGCCCGCGCGCGTACGGCCCGCGCGCGTACGGCCGGCGTGCGTGCGTCTCGTGGGCGGCGGGAGGCTCGGGGAGGCTCGATCACGGTGCCTGGAAGCCCGCCGCCGTCAGGGCCGTCCGGCCGGGCTCGGACAGCACGAAGGCCACGAACGCCTTGGCCGCGTCGGCGTTGGGCGCCTTGGCGAGCGGGACGATCGGGTACGTGTTGACCGCCTGCGCGGATTCGGGGAAGTCCAGGCCGACCGCCTTGCCACCGGCCGCCTTGACGTCGGTGCGGTAGACGAGTGCGGCGTCCACCTCGCCGAGGGTGAGCTTGGTCAGGGCCGCCTTGACGTCCTGTTCGAGCGTCGCGGGGGTGAACTTGACGCCGGCCGCGTCGAGGGCGGTCTTGGCGGCGGCGCCGCACGGGACCTGCGGCGCGCACTGGGCGACCTTGAGGCCGCCCTGCTTGAGGTCGGCGAGCGACTTGATGTTCTTCGGGTTGCCCGGCGCGACCGCGATCTGCAACGTGTTCTTGGCGAACGCGGTGGGCGTGCCGTCGGCGTTCTTGGCGTCGGTGACGAGCTTCATGTTCTTCTCGTCGGCCGAGGCGAACACGTCGGCGGGCGCGCCCTGGTTGATGCTCGCGGCCAGCGCCGAGCTGCCGAGGTAGTTGAACTTGACCGTGACGCTCGGGTGCGCGGCCTCGAACTGCTTGCCCAGCGCGCTGAACGTCTCGGTCAGCGAGGCCGCGGCGAACACGGTGACGGTGCCCTTGAGTTGCTTTCCGTCACCGGCGGACGCGGATCCCCCGACACCGGCCGGCGGCGTGGCCCCGCCGACCTTCGTGTCGTCCTTGTCCTCGTCGTCGCCGCCGCATCCGGCGAGGGCGATCAACGCCCCCGCGAGCAGCGCGGCCGAGACCGCACGTCCGGCCCGCACCGTGCCCATTGCGCCCATCGTGTGTCCGCTCCCCGCTATTCGAGGGAGTGCTCGCGCGCGCCCTCGGTCCGCTCCACCATGACATTCGTCGACTTCACCACTGCCGTGGCGAGCACCCCGACCGCCAGGCCGAGTTCGTCCGCGGCCTCGGCGCTCATCAGCGAGACCACCCGGTACGGTCCGGCCTGGATCTCGACCTGGGCCATCACCGTGTCCTTGCGGACGTCGGTGACGATGCCGCGGAAGCGGTTGCGCGCCGAAGACCAGCCGAGCCGCTCACTGTCCGCACGGGCGTCACCGGCCGCCGCCGACCGGGCGAACGCGGCGAGCGCCGCACCCTCCACCACCCGCCGACCGTTCTCGTCCCGCCGCGCGTCGAGCCGACCCGAGTCCACCCACCGCCGCACCGTGTCCGCGCTCACCCCGAGCAGAGCCGCCGCATCACCGATCCCGAACATGTTCACGGCCGGGATCCTAGCCACGAGCGCCTCCCCCACAGAGCGAAGCCGACACTCACACGCACCGGCAAAAGCCGCCGCATGCGAATCCCATCCTTGCAGATGCAAGCACATCCTCGCCACAAGCCTCGCAAATCCGATACACACGCTTACTCTGCGAGGTCGCAGAGTCGGACGTGTCGGCGGTGAGGTGGGCGGTGAGGTGGGCGGTCGTGTCACGGTCGTGTCGATGCTCGCGTCCGCCCCGGGGGCCGCGCTCCCGGCCGCGCGACACGGGAATGAGCGAGACCGGGGCGGATCGGCTTCCGGCGCCACGAGCCGTGTCCGCCTTCGTGCCCGCCTTCGCCGAGGCACTTCCGCCTGTTCGCGTAGCCAGAACCGCGAGGGGGAGGCCGCAGGGGGAGGCCGCCTTGGCGGCGTGCGTGGCGACCTCCCGCGCGCAGTCAGCCCGCGATGGGCGGCTCGACGAGGCTGATCCACCACGTGTCCCGGCCGGAGGTGTGGCCGACCATCGCTTCGGCGAGCGCACGGCGGGCGGTCGGCGGCGTGCGACGCCACTCGGGGAATCGCCACATCCAACGACGCACCTCGCCGAGGTTGTGGCCTTCGCGCAGCAGGGCCGCGCCGAGAAAGCCGACCTCCGCCCACCTCGGACCGAGGGCCACCTGTCCCCAGTCCACGACGGACAGCCGCCCATCGGGACGGATGATCATGTTGGCCGAGGTCAGATCGGTATGCAGGAGCCGATTGCCGCACAACGGCCCGGTCCGTCCGGGCGGCAGGTGCTCCCGAAGCCGCCCGACAAGCGTAGGCAGCCCGGCACTTCGCCCCGGTTGGATCCGCCCGATCCGGTCCACGACCCCCACTACCTGGGCCATGTCGGGCGAGCCGAGACGCAGCCGCACAGGACGCCCCTCGACATGGTCGAACACCAGAACGCGCCACCCGTCGACGGCCCCGTGATGCAACAGGCGCGGAGACAGGATGCCCGTGACGGCACTCGCCGCGACCTCACTCGTCTGCGCCCGCGCGGACAGCGGCGCGCCGGCCTCCTCGGCAGCCTTGACGAACACGAGACCGGTGGAAGCGGTGACGGTCGCGGCAAAGGAACTGGTGTGTGGCCCGGCGACGGATTCGACCGAACGCACCGGCCCGACTGCCTTCTCCACGAACTCAGCTACCCGACAAGGCAGTTCATGCCACCCATATCGCCTGCTCACCTCGCCTCCCGCACGGCCTCGCCGCCGGGCACGATCGGCACCGAAAGCGGCCCGCCGGCGGCGCACCCGAACTGATCGACGCGCCGCAATTCCCGCACCACTCGCGCCAGTTCGCCATCCGAATCAAGCGCAACCAGATGACCGATCGGGCACAGGTACGGTGACCGCCCGGCCCCGGACGGCTGAACAACGGCAACCCGCTCCGACGCGGCCGGAAGCGCAACAACCGTCCCCTCCGGCAATTCCGCATGCTCGTCCACATGCCGAACACGCGAACCGACCCGGATCGCTCGATACTCTTGAATCTCCATCACTGCCTCACGGTGGATAGATGGAGACAGCGGCCGGGCCCACGCCTGGAATCGAGACGCCCGGCCGCTGTCGCTCTTCGGGGCGGCGACGCTCGGCCCCCTGGTCTTTTCTTCTTCCGGTTCACGGAAACGACAACGCGGTTCAGTGATCCGCGTGCAAATACCGGCAGTTCGGCGAACACGCACACGGCGGTTCCCGATCGAGAAGGCCGTCACCCCACGGCCACGGCGCCGAGTTGCCTACCGGCTCGCGACGTGGGATGGCCGGAAGTACAGCGTCCAACTGGCCCCGCTTAGCGGTGTTTTTCATCAGTTTTCCCTCCACGCCCGACTGCACCTAACTACCGTGTGTACAGGACTGTTGCACCGCGTTAGGTCGACTGGAACCCGCGGAGCGTCCGCATTCGGAGATGCGGAATTGGCCAACCAGGGAGTTGATGATGGGTCGCAGGCCCCGCACTGCGGAAGATCGCCGTGTCAACGGCACCGAACGCCCGGATACTTCGTCGGCACGAAAGCTGTATGCAACCGAGTTGCGTCTATTCCGTGAGGCAGCCGGACTAACGCTTGTACAGGTTGCCGAGGAGCTGAAATGTGCGAAGACAAAGATCGGAGACATCGAGTCAGCGCGACGGCTCGCTCCGAAGGGATTCAGCGAAGAGATGGACGCGTACTACGAAACGACAGGCGTCCTGACACGCATGTGGGAGACCGCGCGACGCGAAGCGCACCCGGACAAGTACGACGCATTCATGCGGATCGAGGCTGAGGCTCGGACGATCGCCGAATACGCAGCACTGACCATCCCGGGGCTCCTTCAGACCGAAACGTACGCGCGCTCCTTGATCCGAGCATTCAATCCTACTGCGAGCAACGAGCGGATCGACGATTTGGTCGCGGGTCGCCTCGCGCGGCAGGAGCGGCTGGCCGGCGCCAATCCGCCGCGCTACTGGGTGATCTTGGATGAGGCTACGATCCGGAGACCGGTCGGAGGCCACCCAGGGATGCACCAACAACTCGAATCCCTGTTGCCACTCGTCGACTCGGGGCAGACCACGATTCAGGTCCTACCGTTCTCCCATGGTCCGCATCCCGCGCTCGGGGGCTCGTTGACCCTGCTGACGCGCACAGACTGGTCGAAGGTCGCGTACCTGGAGTACAGCAATTCGGGGCAGCTATTAGAGGACCCGCTGGAAGCAGACATGCGCCAGCAAACGTACGATCATCTGCGTGTCAATGCGCTCGACCGGACACGCACAGCAGAGATGATCATCGCAGCAATAAGGGAGTTCAAACAATGAACACCATCGATGCGCGCGCCGCAGTCTGGCGCAAGTCGTCCTACAGCAACGGCGACGGGGGACAGTGCCTTGAGGTCGCCCCGGGCTTCTCCGCCGTGCCTGTCCGAGACTCCAAAGACCCGGGCGTCGGTCACCTGGTGGTCGCCCCCACAGCTTGGTCGGCCCTGCTGTCCACACTGCGCACCGCCTGACACACCGCAGCACCGAAGCCCCGTCGCCTGAGGTGACGGGGCTTCGTCCTGCGGCTCCGCAACCGACGGTGTCGCCGCAGCATCGAGTACGCCCTACCCGCTGCCCAAATCGATGACGAAGAGCGACAATTTGTCCTGGAAGTATAGGGAGTTCACTATGACCATCGCGCCCGAACTCGGTCAGGCAACGTGGCGTAAGTCGAGCTACAGCGCCCCCAAGGAGCGGAGTGCGTAGAGGTCGGCCGGGTCTTCTCGGTTGTGCCTGTCCGCGACTCCACGCACCCGGGCATCGGCCACCTGGTGGTCACCCACGCATCATGGTCCGCACTCGCGTCCACGCTGCGCACTTCCTGATCCGCCACCCGACGAAGCCCCGTCACCTCACATGACGGGGCTCGTCCTACCGCCTGCGCAACGGTGTTCAGCCCGACGCAGTCGTCGAGGAACTCGAACACAATCGTTCGGGGAGACGGTCGTTCAGACGATGCGCACGCGCCCGAACAACGCCCAGACACACCCGAAAACCGACCTCGCCTCGGAGTCGTCCATCCGCATCGAGAGCAAGTATCCCGTCCAGGTCCGCTCGAAGGCCGTCACTCCTGCGGCACGTCCACGATCACCAGAGTGCCGCGGCTTCCCGGGAGGACCGTGTGGGGAGTTCGCGCCGCCATCATGAACAGCTCGCCCGCCCGTACCGACACCGGCTTGCCGTCCACCTTCATCTCCAGCCGGCCGTCGAGGACCAGCAAAGCCTCGGTGGCCGCGTGGCTCTCCTCCCGCACCGGCATCTCGTCCATGCGCAGTACCTTCACGCAGGCCGCCCCCACCGTGCCCAGCGTGCGAGAACTCCACGCCTGCGGCAGGCCGGCCGCAATCTCCGCAAGGTTGACCGGATTCATGGCACACCCCTCCTCGCGAACCCGGTCGGTCATGCCGAACGGGCCCGCACACAAGATCAATGGATGCCCTGAAAGCTAACCGGCCGGGACGGCGACGTGGTCGACCGTTTGGCAAAACCTGCCGCGCGCACGACGCGAGCTTCCGCGACCGGGGACGAAAGAGCCTCGGCCGGCCCGTCGTTCAGGCCGGGGCGTCGGTGAGGCGGCGCAGGGTGAAGGGCTCGGCGAGGATTTCGTCGAGGACTCGGGCGACGTGCTTGAAGTGGGGCAGGGTGAAGTGGTGCTCCAGGGCCGCGCTGTCCGCCCACTCCTCGACGATGATCATGCGGTCGGCACGCTCGGGGTCGACGTACGGCCGGTACGCGATGCAGCCTTCCTCGGCCAGGGACGGCGCGATCATCGCGTCGAGTTCGTTGCGCAACCGCTCTTCCCGGCCCGGCTTGGCGGTGAAGCCGGCAATGAGGGTGAGGGTGTTCGACATGCTGCCAACTCCTGGTTTCGTGTTGCTCGGTGCCGGTGTGGACCGGCTGACGAGGTACATCCTGCGGGCCCGGACCGGCACCACCCAGAGGGCTGTTCCACCCCGGTCCCCCGTGCCTGGGTCCGGCAGAACCAGGCAGGGCCGCAGGGCCGTGTCGGACACTTGGGGCATGGATCGTGCACAGCAGCTCAGCGAGTTCCTCAAGGTCCGACGGGCCCGGTTGCGTCCGGAGGACGTCGGCGCGGCCAACTTCGGCGGTCAGCGCCGCGTCCCGGGCCTGCGTCGCGAGGAATTGGCCCTGCTGGCCGGCGTGAGCGTCGACTACTACACCCGTCTCGAACAGGGCCGAGCCCGCAACGTATCCCCGGAGGTCCTCGACGCCGTGGCCGGCGCGCTGCGCCTCGACGCCGACGAGCGCGCCCACCTGCACAACCTCGCCAAGCCCGCCGGATCCCGCAGGCGGGCCGCCCGCCCGCAGCAGGTCGCCCCCGAACTGCGCCAGGCCCTGGCCGCTCTGGCCGACACCCCCGCCTACATCATCGGGCGACGCCTGGACATCCTGGCCTGGAACGAACCGGCCCGAACCCTGATCGCCGACTTCGCCGCGATCCCGCCGGCCGAGCGGAACATGGCCCGCCTGGTCTTCCTCGACGACGCGGCCAAGGACCTCTACCCGGACTGGGAGACCAAGGCCCGCGACACGGTCGCCAACCTCCGCCTCGACGCCGGCCGCCACCCCGACGATCCGCTACTGGCCGCCCTTGTCGGCGAACTCTCGCTCGGCAGCGCCGACTTCCGCCGTCTGTGGGCCGACCACAACGTCCGCGGCAAGACCCGCGGCCGCAAGCGGTTCGCCCACCCGCAACTCGGCGAACTCGCGCTCGACTACGTCGCGATGCGGGCTCCGGACGACCCCGACATGACCATGATGATCTACACCGCGCCTCCCGGCTCCGAGTCCGCCACCACCCTCCGCCTGCTGACCGCCCTCACCGCCGCCCCGATCCGGCCCGCGGCCGACACCCGGGCACGGCGGGAACTCGACTCCGGCGACCGGTGACACGCGCAACCGCCGCAGGCGCCCGGTAGCACGGACGCAGACGTGGGCGTGGGCGTAAGTTCGGCCGACCGACACGGAGGCCGGTGAACCCCCGATTCACCCGGCCGGCGCCGGTACTCCCTTCGTTGATCGCCCCGGTCCGATCGGACCGGGCGTCGCCCGATCGGCGGCGTCGGCGGTCTTCGCTCGGCCGTATCGGTCGCACCCGGGCCCGCGCGAGGGTGGTGCGGCCGGACCGGTGTCGGTCGCGGAAAATCTGCCGCCTTCAGGACGTCGCCCATGCTCAAGAACGCCCTTCGCACCCTCGCCGCGCAGCGCACGCGGCTGGCCCTGACCGTGCTCGCGATCGTCTTCGGCGTCGCGTTCGTGGCCGGTGTGCTCACCCTCAAGGACAGCATCACCGGGGCCTCCGCGTCGGCCGCCGCCGACGACTTCGCCGGTGTCGCCGTCGGCATCCGGGCCGACCCCGACCGGGACACCCCCGACCGGCCCGCCCTGGACGCTCGGTTGGTGGATCGGCTGCGCACGCTGCCCGGCGCCGGGGACGTACGCGGCTCGGTCTCCGGACCCGCCGTCGTCGTCGACCGGGCCGGGCACCTGGTCGGCCGGGTCGAGGAGGCGGTCGGCACCAACCACGCCCCCGGCCCGGACGGCGCCGATCCGCTGTACCGGGTGACCTCGGGCCGCGCGCCGACCGCCGCCGGCGAGGTCGCCCTGGACGACGCGGGCGCCCGCGAGGCCGGCTACCGGGTCGGCGAGCGGCTGCGCGTGGTCGCCGGCGGCGGCACCCTGGACGCCACCCTCGTCGGCACCGTGCACGCCGACGACGCCCGGATCCGGCTCGGCGCCACCCTCACCCTGTTCGACACCGCCACCGCGCAGCGCCTGTTCGCCGCCCCCGGCGCCTACGACCTGATCACCGTCTCCACCCCGCCGAACGCGCCCGTCGCCGCGCTGACCCAGGCCGTGCGCGACCTGGTGCCCGCCGGCGCCGAGGCGGTCACCGGCGCCGAACTCACCAGCGAGCGCCGCGACCTGGCCGCCGCCGGCACCGCCGGACTGGCCACCGGACTGCTCGTGTTCGCCGGCATCGCGCTGTTCGTCGGCACGTTCATCATCACCAACACCTTCACGATGCTGATCGGCCGGCGCACCCGCGAACTGGCACTGCTGCGCGCGGTCGGTGCCACCCGGCGCCAGGTCACCAACTCGGTGCGCCTGGAGGCACTGGCCACCGGCCTGATCGGCGCGCTGCTCGGCCTCCTCCTGGGCATCGCGCTGGCCGCCGGACTGCTCGCCCTGCTCCGGGGCACCGACGCCGAACCGCCGCGCGGCCCACTGGTGGTGCGGCCCGCCACCATCCTGTGGTCCCTCCTCGTGGGGGTCGGCGTCACCGTCGCCGCCGCCTGGCTGCCCACCCGCAAGGTGGCCCGGATCCCCCCGATGGCCGCGCTCCGGGCGCACCTGCCCGGCCCGGCCGGACTGCTGCGCCGCAATCTGCTCGGCCTGCTCCTGATCGTGCTGGGCATCGGCGGCGGATACGCGACCGTGCGAACCGCGCCCGACGGCGACGCCAAGTCCGTGCTGATCGTGGTGTGCGGGGTGGTGGCGGTCACCGGCGTGCTGATGCTGATCCCGCTGCTGTCCGTGGCCGTGATCGGCATGCTGGCCCACCCGCTCACCCGGGTGTTCGGCGTGACCGGCCGGCTTGCGAGCCGCAACGCGCTGCGCGACCCGCGCCGTACCGCCGCGACCGCCTCGGCCCTGATGATCGGCCTGTTCCTGGTCACCGGACTGACCGTGATCGGCGCCTCGCTGCGGGACAGCCTCGACCACGCGGCGGCCCGCGGGCTGACCGCCGACTACGCGGTGTCCACCACCCTGCGCGACCCGATCGCGCCCGCGACCGTCGAGCGCATCGGCCGCCTCCCGCACGTCGCCGCCGCGAGCGTGTACCGCTCAACCGTCGCGGAGATCGCCGGCGGCGAACGCGAACTGGCCGCCCTGGACCCGGTGGCGGGCCCGCAAGTGTTGCGGTTCGACTTCGTCGAGGGCGGTCCCGAGGCGCTGGCCACCGACCTGCTGGTGGAGCGGATCGAGGCGCGGGAACGCGGGCTGAAGGTCGGCTCGACCGTACCCGTGACGTTTCCCGACGGGGTCTCGGGCACCCTGCGCGTCGGCGGCATCTACCGGGGCAACCCGATCGTGACGCCCTACCTGGTCTCCACCCGCATACTCGACCCGCACCTGGAACGCCCGCTCGGCCGCCAGGTTTTCGTCCGGAGCGTACCGGGCGAGACCAAGGCGCTCCGGACCACCCTGGACGAGGCGTTCGGCGCCGATCCGGCCCTGCGCGTGCAGTCCAAGGGCGAGTTGCGCCGGGGACTCGCGGCCGGCATCGACCTGCTCCTGAACATCGTCTACGGTCTGCTCGGCATGGCCGTCCTGATCGCGGTCATCGGCATCGTCAACACGCTCGCCATGTCCGTGCTCGAACGCACCCGCGAGATCGGCCTGTTGCGCGCGATCGGCCTGGACGCCCGCCGGGTGCGCGACTTGATCCGCTTGGAGGCGGCGCTGATCTCGCTGTTCGGGGCCCTGCTCGGGGTCGGCCTCGGCGTCGGGGTGGGTGCGTTGGCGGTGCGCGGCATCGACCTGGGCAACGTGCCGCTCGCGGCGACCATCCCCTGGCTGCGGATCGCCCTCTTCGTGCTCGGCGCGATCGGCGTCGGCGTGCTCGCGGCGGCCTGGCCGGCCCGGCGGGCGGCGCGCATGTCCGTGCTCGGCGCACTCGGGACCGAGTGACGTGCGGCGAATCGCCCCCGGCCGGCTCGCGGTCGGCATGCCCGACGACTGGCCGGACGGGTGGACGGGTGCCGGTACCTTGGCGAACGTGCAGAACGTGCAGCGACCACCCGCCGCGCCGATCCCCCGCGCCGTCGTGTTCGATGTCCTGCTCGCGGCGTCGGTCGCCGCCCTGGCCGGACTGCTGCGCGCGCTCGACTCCTTCGACGGCGACGGGTGGCAGACGCCGCGACACGTGCCGTGGTGGGGCATTCTCGTCCAGGTCGCCGCCGGCCTCGCCCTCGTGCTGCGCCGCCGCCGGCCGCTCGCCTCGGCCGGGGTCGTCTTCGCGCTGTCGCTCGGCGGGCCGGTCGTGGCCGCGCCCTTCTCGGCCTACGCACTCGGCGCGTACGCCCCGACCCGCCGCGTGCGCTGGGCACTCGTCGCCGGCCTCGCGCTGACCATGTGCGAACCGTGGCGGGCCCAGCCGGGCTCGGACTTGTTCGTCGAGTTCCTCGCCATCGGCACCCCGCTGCTGCTCGGGATGTACCTGGCCTCCCGCCGGGGCCTGTTGCTCGCGTTGACCGAGCGCGCCGAGCGGGTCGAGCGCGAACAGGTCGAACGCGACCGGCAGGCACGCGCCGAGGAACGACGGCGGTTGGCGGGCGAGATGCACGACATGATCACCCACCGGGTCTCGCTGATGGTGCTCCAGGCGGGCGCCCTGCGCACGATCGCCGAGCGCGAGGACGTGCGCTCGGCCGCCGAGGAGTTGCGGTCGACCGGCTGTCAGGCGCTGTCCGAGCTACGCGAGTTGGTCGCGATGTTGCGGGACCCGGACGACCCGTCACCGGCCGGCGCGAGTGCGCGCGGCGGCGGGGCGACCGGGCTGGAGGTATCCGATCTGATCGCCGACTCGCGGGCGGCGGGCGTGCCCATCGAGCTGACCGTGACCGGCACCCCGGGCGACGTCGACGCGCCGGCCGCCGTGCGTACCGGGCGCCGCGTGGTGCAGGAAGCGCTGACCAACGTGCACAAGCACGCGCCCGGCGCACACGTCGAGGTGTCGATCCGGTACGAGCCCGCCGGCATCGGCGTCACCGTCGCGAACACCGCCGCGGCACGGCCCCCGGACGTCGACCTCGGCGCCGGCGGTACCGGCCTGCTCGGCCTGCGCGAACGCGTCGAACTCCTGGGCGGCCGGCTGCGCGCCGAACCCGACGACACCGGCGGCTTCGTCGTGGACGCACTCGTCCCGATCGGCACACCCGTCACCCCCGACCGGACCCACCCGACCCACCGAGACCTCCACGAAGGTGCCGCATGATCCGACTCCTGCTCGTGGACGACGAACGCATGGTCTGCGCGCACCTGCGCACCATCCTCGGCGGCGCCCCGGACATCGAGATCGTCGGCGAGGCGTACGACGGCGCCGAGGCGCTGGAGCAGGTGGTCCGACACCGCCCCGACGTGGTCCTGCTCGACCTGCACATGCCCGGCGTGGACGGGCTCTCCGCGTTGCGCAGGATGGTCCGGCTCGACGCGCCGCCCAGGGTCGTCGTGCTGACCACAATCGACACCGACGACCACGTGCTGCGCGCGCTGGACACCGGCGCGGTCGGCTTCCTGCTCAAGGACACCCCGCCCGAGGACCTGGTCGCGCTGCTGCGGGTGGCCGCGGACGGCAACACGGTGTTGTCGCCCGCCGCCGCCCGCAATCTGATCGGCGCGAGCGCGGCCCGGGACAGCGCGCGCCGGGCCGCCCGGCATGCCATCCGCGACCTCAGCGAGCGGGAGACCGAGATTTTGGGCTGTCTCGGCGAGGGGCTGTCCAACTCCCAGATCGCCGGCCGCCTCCACCTCACCGAGGCGACCGTCAAGGCGTACGTGTCCCGCACCCTGACCAAGCTCGACTGCACCAACCGCACCCAGGCCGGCCTGATCGCCCACGACGCGGGGCTGACCCGCTGAGGCCGCCGGCTACCCGAGCCGGTCCGTGAGCCAATCGGCGGTGTCGGGAAGCCACTCGGACTGCGCGTTGCACAGCAGGTGGTCGCCGTGCGGCACCACGAGCACCTCGCCCCGGGCCGCTTCGTGACCGGCGCGTTCGGCGGAAAGCACCCCGGGCGTGACGTCGTCGCCGCCTTCGACCACCCGCAGCGGCGTGCCGATGCGGGCGGCGATCCCGGCGAGGTCGACGCGGCGCGCGAACTCCTCGGCGGCGCCCGCACCGCCCGCCCGCACGGTGAGCGTCTCCCGGACGAACAGCGGGAGTTCGGCCCAGTCCAGTCGGTACGGGCCGCTGACCGCGACGGTTGCGGCCACGCGTGGTTCGTGCGCGGCGGTCAGGATCGCGTGGAAGCCGCCCAGGCTCATCCCGACCAGGCCCACGCCGGCGGTCGTGTCGAGGTCTGCGCGGGTCGCCAGGGCGTCGATCACCCGGCTGGCCACGCGGTGGTGGTCGGCTCGCGGCGCGCCGTCGACCAGGACGCCCTGGCCCGGTCCGTCGTAGGAGAAGGTCGCGACGCCGCGCCGCAGCAGGGCCTCGTCGACCGCGTGGAACTCCTCCTTGCCGGAGTTGAGGCCGGGCACCACGAGCACCACCCGGACGGGCCGCACCGAATCGACCGGCCGACGCAACCATCCGGCGAACCCCTCCCCCTCGATCCGCACCGCCTCCGGGTCCAGGTAGCCGAACGCCCGCCCCATCGCGGCATCCGCCTCCCGCGCCGCCGCGATCGTGCGTGCGTGCTCGGCGAGCGGCGGGAACGTCGCGCAGTGCAGCCAGCGGGCGGCGGTCCGAAACGCGCCCCCCGCGGACACCACGTGTCCGCCCGCCGCATACCGCTCACCCGCTGCGCGGTACGCCTCGCCGACCCGTCGGAACGCGGGCAGCCAGTCGTGGAGGGTGCCGAGGCCGCCGGTGACCCGGTCGTACTCGTGCGGGTCCAACCCGCACACGATCGCCCGGGAGCGATTGCCGGCGACGAACTGCGGGAGGAAGCCGGGCAGTTCGAAGACGGTGGGGGTGACGGAAGGGGAAGGCGGGGTCATGGTGGCGGCTGCGCTCTCTTGTTCGTCGGGGACTGCTCGGCCTCCCGGTCGGGATCAAGACGACCAGAGAACATCGGGGGCCGGGCCTGCGTCCAACAACCGACCCGCGTCACCGACAACCATCGGTTGTCGCCCGTGGTGAGGAGTGGCCTATGGTAGGCGGCGGCCCAGGGTGCGCGGCGGCCGATGGGCAGCGGCCCTGATGAGGCGGCGGCCTATGGTGAGCGGCATGGATCTAGACCTCGCCCGGGTTCGTTCCTTCGTCGCGGTGGCCGAGCTGCGGCACTTCGGTCGGGCCGCCGAACAGTTGGCGATCAGCCAGCAGGCGCTGTCCAAGCGGCTGGCCCGGCTGGAGGCCGAGCTCGGCGTCGCGCTGGTGGACCGCGGCGGCAAAAGCGGCCGGGGCGTGGGGCTCACCGAGGCCGGCGCCCGCTTCCTGGAGCCGGCCCGTCGGGTGCTGGCCGCCGCCGACCTCGCGGTCGGTGCGCTTGGAAAGATCCGGCCCGTCCTGCGGCTGGACGTGTGGGGGCACCTGTACGCGCCGATGCGCACACTCGCCCGGGTGATCGACGCCGCACCGGGTCCGGACCTGGAGCCGGGCGCGGGCCGCGACCTGCCGACGGTGGCCGCCGCGATCGCACGCGGCGACGTGGACGCGGGCTTCGGCCGGGTGCACGCGCTGCCCATCGGCGCACCGCGCGGGCTGACCCATCGGCCGGTCCGGCTCGAACCGGTGGACGCCGTGCTCGGCATCGACCACCCGCTGGCCGGCGCCGACGAACTGCGCCCGAGCGAATTGCGCGGCAGTGTGCTGTGGTGCCCGGCGGCGGTGGACCGGCTCGACTTCCTCCAACGATTCGCCGACGCGTTCGGGATCACCGAGTGGGCCACCGGACCCAATCTGGGCCTGGAGCACTTCGTCGACCGTCTGCGTAGCGATCCCACCTGCTTCACGCTGCTGCCCGCCGACCGCCCGCTGCCGGCCGGTGCCCGCGGGGTGCGCTCCATCCCGCTGGTCGGGCCCACCCCGCTGTACGCGTGGTCGCTGCTGTGGAACGCGGATCGGCCGCATCCGCGGCTGCCCGACCTGCTCCGCGCGTTCGCCCGGATCGGCGCCCGCGAACGCTGGCTCGACCACGACCCGACCCGGGACTGGCTGCCGGACCCGGAGCACGCGCGGCTCACCGACTGACTCCGGAGCTTTCGGAGCTCAGGAGACCAGGTCGGACCAGAACGGGACGGTCGCCGGTGCGTATTCGATCCCGCCGTCGGCGAACTCCACCGTGAGGTAGTTCGTCAGGTTCGCGCCGTACACCACGATGTCGGTCTGCGTCATCGACAACACCGGGTGACCCCACTGGCCCTCGGTGCCGGGCAGGTAGCGGTGGCCGAACACCGGCACCATCGTCGGCACCCGCGCCAGGTGGTAGCGCGCCGACTTGAGCGCGTGCCGCAACTGCGCCGGACGCGCGCCCCACACCGGCGGCCAGAACGCGCCGTGCTCCACGTCGTACAGCACTCCCTCGCCCGGCCAGCCCAGTTGGGCCTTGAGGCCGCGCGCGTTGCCATCGCGCCAATTCGGCCAACCCTTCCCGATCGGCAGGCCTACCGACAACAACAGACGGTGATCGGCGGCGAACCGGAAACCGAAGTGCTTTTCCACCGAATCGAACTCGTCCACCGTCAGTCCGGGGGTGATCTCGGCGCCGGTACGCTCCAACAACCGGCGGAAATCCTGCTCGGTCGGTCGATCCGGGGGCGGTGTGGAGGTCATGGCCACAGAGGGTAGTCGGAGCCGTTCGGCGCATCGGTGTCGGCTTGTCCGCACGCGGCGCGATTTTGCCCAACCCGGGCTCGCCGAGCACCTGAAAGTCCGATGATCGGTGTTCTAGCATGAGCGCTCGATATCTGCATGAACGGTGTTGGGATAAACGGTCGGGGGACCCGTTGATCGACGAAGTTCGGCATACCCCGCGGGCCGCCCGATGACGGTCCCGCTTCTCGCCGCCGTCGCGGCCCTCATCGCCTTGGTGGCCGCTCTGATGGTGTTCGGTTTCCGCCGCAGACCCGGCTCGGTCGCGGCCCGCGCCGAGACGCTGTTGGCCCAGGCCGAGGCCGCGCACCGAGCGGGCCGGTTCGCCGCCGCCGAACGCGGCTATCGACGCGTCGCCGACGCTCTGGGCAGGCCCGATACCCCGGACACGCTCTCCGACACGCGCGGGCGGGCGCTGATCGGGCTCGGCGAGGTCGCCGGCAGGCAGGGTCGCTCGGCCGACGCGATCACCGCCTTCCGCACCGCGTTCGCGCTGACCGCGCTGCCCGCCGCCGCGCTGGAACTGACCGCCGCGGAAGCGACCCGGCGGGCCGAGCCGGGGCCGCTGGACGTCGCGATCTGCGTGGACCTGGTCGTCCGCACCGACACCGATCCCGACCACGTCGCGTACGACTTCCTGGAGGCCAGGTGCGCGGTCGCCGCCGGCCTGCCGAAGAGCGAGCTGGTGGCGATCGAGGAACTCGCGGGCCGGATCGAGGCGGGCGCACCGCGGCTGGAATGGGCCGTGTACGCCCGCGCCTGCGCACTGCGCGACCTCGGTCGGGCGGCCGAGTCGATCGCCGCGTTCGAGCGCGCCGACCGGCTCGTGCCGCGCGCGGCCACCGGGTACGAACTGGGCAGGTTGTACCGCGACGCCGGTCGTCCGGACGAGGCGCTCGCCGCGTTCGAGCGCTCGCTGACCATCGAGCCGGAGCGGCCCGAGGTGCTGTACGCGATGGCGCTGACCCACCTGCGCCGCAAGCCCGCCGACAAGGTGTCCCGGGATGCGGCGCTGGAAGCCGCCGTGGCCCTGCTCACCCGCACCTGCACGCTGGCCCCCACCCATGCGCAGGCCTGGCTCGGGCTGGGCCGCGCCCAGCACGCGCTCGGCCGGGACGCGGCAGCCCTGGAACCGCTGCGCCGGGCGGCCGAGCTGTTGCCCGAACACGCGGACGTGCAGATGGAGTTCGTCACGCTCACCCTGGCCCGCGGCGAACGCTCGGCGGCCTTCCCGGTGTTGCGCCGGGTATTGGCGAAGCAGCCCCGGCACCTCGCGGCCAACCTGACCCTGGGCACGCTGCACGACCAGGACGACGACTTCGCGGCGGCGGCGCCCTGCTTCGAGCGGGTGGTGGCCGCCGAACCCGGCCATGCGCGGGCCCGGTTCGGCCTGGGTCGTGCGCTGTTCGAGCAGGGCGACGCGGCGGGCGCGGTGCCGCACCTGGCCGAGGTGCGCGGGCGCAACGCGGCGCAGCACCACCTGCTGGCCCGCGCGTACAGCGCGACCGGCGCGCTGGAGGCGGCCGACGCCGCGTTCTCGGCGGCGATCGAGGCGGGCGACGACAGCGCGCTCGCGCACCACCGGCAGGCGTGCGTGCGGTTGCGGCGCGAGCGGCGGCAGGATGCGATCGCCTCGTTCTGGCGGGTGTTGGACCGGGTGGAGGACGACTCGCCGTTGGCCGCCGAGGCGTTGTTGTTCCGCGGCATCGCCTATCGGGACGAGGGCGACCTGGGCGCGGCGCGGGCCGACGCCGAGGCCGCGGTGGCCGCCGCACCGGGGGATGCGCGGGCCCACTACGCGCGCGGGCAGCTGGCCGTCCTGGAGGACGAATGGACGCTGGCGCAGCGCGAGTTCGAGACCGCGGTCCGGGTCGACCCGGGATACGCGCCGGCCCGCTTCGGGCTGGGCCTGGTGCGCGAGCACGCCGGTGAGCACAGCCGCGCCGCCGAGGCGTACGAGAGCGGACTGGCGGCCCGGCCGGACTGGACGCCGGGCGTGGTGCGCCTGGGCGCGGCCCGAATCGCGGCGGGCCGGGTGGCGGACGGGATCCAGGTGCTGGGGCCGGTGCGTACCGAGCCGACCGGCGCGGCGCGCTTCCACCTGGGCCTGGGTTATGCCCGGCTGGGTCGGGTGGAGCGGGCGGACGAGCTGTGGGCGGCGCCGGGCGGGGTCAACGACGCGATCCGCGCGCACAATGTGGCCACCGCCCGGGACATGCTGGCCCGCGCGGCGCTCACCGCTGGCGACCACGCGCTCGCGCGCGAGCACTGGCAGGCGTGTCGGGATGCGTTTCCCGACCACGAGGGCTACCGGGTCGCGCTGGCCGAGACGCTGTTTCGCGAGGGCGCCGAGCTGTTGCGGTTCGGCCGCGATCGCGGCGCGCCGCTGACGGCCGCGCGGGATCGGCTCGGCGCGGCGGCCGCGCTGGTGCCGGGCGATCGGCGGATCCGGGTGCATCTGGCGATCGCGGCGCTGTACGCGGGCGAACCGGCGGTCGCCGTGCGGTTGTCCGCCGCGCTCGATCCGGTGGCCGATCCGCGGGTGGGCCACCTGGCACCGCTGGCCCGGCTCGCGCTCGGCGCGGGCACGGTACCGCTGGGTGCGCTGGTGGAGGCCGAACCGGCCGCGTGGGCGGTGCGCGGGATGCATGCGGCGCGCGGGCGCCGGTGGGACGACGCGGCGGAGGCGTACCGGCAGGCGCTGGTGGTGCCCGGTCCGACGGAGCCGGAACCGCACGCGGCGATGTGCGAGACGGCCGGGTGTGCGGCATCGGCGCGGGCGGCTTGCGGTCAGTGTGGGCGGGCTTATTGCGGGGATCACGGGGTGTTGGGTGGGGGTGGCGGCGTCGGTGGGGTCGGTGGCGTCGGTGACGTCGGCGGGCTGAGGGCTGCCGGAGCCGTCGGAGCCGTCGGAGCCGTCGGAGCCGTCGGAGCCGTCGGAGCCGTCGGAGCCGTCGGAGCCGTCGGAGCCGTCGGAGCCGTCGGAGCCGAACTCCCCGCGCGTTGTGGTGGTTGCGTGGATGCGATGTTGGCCGCGTTGACCGCGTGCGCCCATCGGGCCGGGGCGGGTGATGCCGCGGAGGCCGAGCTGATCCGCTGGGCCCGCGGCAGCGACCGCACCTCGGCGCACCACCTGCTGGCGCTGCTGCGCGCCCAACGCGGTGATCACGACGCGGCGTTGGCGGGCCTGGAACAGTTGTTGGCGGGCCCCGGAGCGACCGACGAGGGCAGGCTGATCGCGGCTCGGGTGTATGTGCGCCGGGCCGCCGTGCACAGCGCCGACCTGGTCGCCGCGGCGGCGGACGTGGAACGGGCCGCCCGGCTGGTACCGGAGTTGCCGCAGGTACGTCGGGCTCGGCCGCTGCTGCGCTCGTGGCAGGCGCTCGCGCACGCCCGCGCGGATCGGCACGACGCCTCGATCGCGATCCGGCTCGACCTCGAACGCGCGGTGCCCACCGATGTACGCAATCTCCAGTGTCTGGCCCTGTCCGCACTGCGCGCCGGTTCGGCCGGCGACGCGGGGCACACCACCGCGATGTGGCAACTGGTGTGCGGTACGTGGGCCGCGGTGCTGTACAGCCCGAGGTTCTGGATCGATCTGGAGGCGCGCACCGGGCGGGAGATCTCCGCCGAGCAGATCCGGAACGCGCGCACCGAGCAGATCGAGCGGGTGCACCGCGAGTTGCGTGAGCGCGCCGAACGCAGCGAGGGCGCGGTGTCCGCGCTGTATCGCGAACTGGCGCAGCACTGGGCCTTGGAGGTGGCCGCGACCGAACGCGTCGCGCACATCGAGCCGGCACCGGCCCCGATCGCGTGCGGTCCACTGTTCCTGGCACGGGTCGCCGATCCCGAGCACGGTTCCCCGGCCGGCCGCGAACTCGCCGACGCCGTCCTGGCCGCGGTGGATCCGCACACCGCCGACCTGCTCGGCCCGTTGGGCGTGTACCACCACCTGATCGACGCGGGTCGATTCGACGAGGCGATCACCGGCCTGACCGCACTGGCCGGACTGGCCGGACCGGCCGCGACGCCCGGCGTGGCCGCGTTGCTCGCTCGGGCCCAGCTGGCCCGGGCCCGGGACCTGGGCGGGCGCGGGGAATGGGCGCAGGCGCTGGCGTGTCTGGAGCAGGCAGCGCCGCTCCCGGCCGATGCGACGAACCTGGCGGCCGAGGTCGGAATCCGGGCCGCCCAGGACGTGTTGGCCGCCGACCCGGCCGAACACACCGAGGCGGCAAGGCTGTTGGAACGCGCGTGGGCGTTGGCTCCGGACGGGCCGGGCCTGCGCGAGGCGTTGGCCGGGGCGTACGCGCAACTCGCCCGGCAGGCGCACGAACGCAAGCTGTACCGCGACGCGATCGCACTGGTCCGCCGGGCACTGGAGCTGACTCCGGACGACGAGTCGGTCCGGGCGTTGGCCGCCGGCGCACTCCGTGGGCTGGTGATGGAGTTGTTGGCGAGGAACACCGACGCGGCCGTCGCGGAGGCGGTCGTGGCGATGCGCGAGGCGTACGCGCTGGACCCCGGCGATGCGGGACGGATCGGCCTGACCAACGCGCTGTTCCTGAGCGCCGAACGGCTCGCCTTGCGCGGCGGCGCGCGCGAACAGGCGGTGGCGTCGATGCGCGAGGCACTCGAACTCGCGGACGCGGGTGCGGACGCGGCTGCGGGTGCAGGGACGGGCGGCGGGGCGGATTCCTCGGCCACCACCGTCTCTTCGGTGGCGGAATCGGCGGTCGCGGGTCCGCCGGCCCCGGAATCGGCGGTGCCCGGATCCCCGGTCACCGACTCGCCGGTCACCGGGTCGTCGGTTACCGGGTCGTCCATTGCCGGCTCGTCCATCGCCGGCTCCTCGCTCGCGGCCGAGGCGCGTCGCCGGGTGGCCGCGTTGTTGGTGGCGGCGGCGCAGGCCCGCGAGCGGGACGAGGACTTCGACCGGGCCATCGACCTCCTCGAAGAGGCCCGGCACTACGGCGACGACCCGCCCACGCGCCGCGCGTTGGCGTTCAACCACTACTACGCGCGGCACTACGAGGTCGCCGAGGAGATGTTGCGCCACGAGATCGCCGGCGGCCTGGAGATCGAGTCGCTGCGCGAGGCGTGGATCGTGGTGGTCGTGGATCGGGCCTACGACCTGCTCGCCAAGGACGGCGCCTACGAGGCGATCGAGGTGCTCACCCGGGCGCTCGGCGAGCACGAGGAGCCGCGACTGCGGGACGCTCTGGTGGCGGTGTACCTGCGCGAGGAGCGCTATCAGGACGCGATCCGGACCCTGGAGGCGATCCCGTTGACCCCCGAGAACACCGTGCTGCTGGCCCTGGCGCTGCACAACGAAGGGGTCCGGCAGGCGAACATGGGCCACAACCACACGGCGCTCGTCCACCTGGAACGCGCGAACGAGTATCACCCGACCGACGGCACCCGGGAGATCCTGGACGAGATCCGAGCCCGCATCCACGGCTACTACTGACCGACCATCCCGACCACCCGCACCTCGGAGCACGGAACATGCCCGCATCGGAGCGATCGCCCTACGACGTCCTCGGAATCACCCCGGCGGCCACCCCACCCGAGGTGCACGCCGCCTACGAGCGGGCACTGGCCCAAGCCGTCGGCACCGCCGAGCGCGAGGCCTGCACGACGGCCTACCTGCACCTGCGCAACACCGGCCGCCGATTGGGCGCCGACATCCTGGAGTACGCCGCGCCCGACCCGGCAACCACCGCCCGCGAAGCCTTCGCCGGCGTCGCCGACGAGCCCTTCCTGCCCCCCGACGCCCCTCCCCCACCCATCGCCGGCCTGGTCGTCCTCCGCCGCACCGACTCCACCGCCGACCACCAAGAACCCCCACCCACCAACGGCACCTTCGCCACCCCCACCCGCTTCACCCCCACCCCCGAAGTCCTCCCCCCGATCGACATCCCCCACTGACACCCCCACAGCCCACCCAAAACGAGGCCATCCCCGGCCCGGGTTCACGGTGCGACGGTGCGAGTGACGGTGACGACCAGGACTCCGGCGCTGATCGTGTAGCGGACGAACACCCCTGAGATCGTGACCTCCCGGCGGTCTCGATCGCCGCCGACCTGCACGGAGCCGGACCCGTACGGGTCACGGCCGATGGACGAGTCCACGGCGTTCTTGAAGGACCGGACCTGTCCGGAGGACAGGGGCTTCAGGCCGTCTTCGGCCTCATTCGTGTATTGCACGCGGTAGCTCACGTGATCGCGTTCCCGTCCCGGTCGACGCAGTCGCCGAAGTCGCCGGCCCTGAGACGCTCGTGCGCGGCCTCGTCGTCCTCCTGAGCCTCCGGTGGGAGCGCCCAGTGCAAGATGGCGTCCCGTTCGAGCCGATCGAGCGGGGTCTCGTACATGACCTTGTCGAACTCCTCGCGGCGCTCCTCGGGAAGAGCGGCGCGGATCTCCGCAAGCGTGTTCGGCAACTCGATGCGCTCGCCACGAACGACGGTGGTCCTGGGCATGGGCGTCCTCCCATTCACGGTGACCACCCAGGATGGCACCGCTCCATTCCCGATCGACACCCGGCGCACACGAGTGGAGCACACACGACCCGGAGTGCGCCCCGGCAACCCCCGGAGTCCCCGCAGGCCACAACCCGCGCAGCCGGTGGAGCATCGGCAACGCGGCCGGCGCATTCGCCGACCGCACCTCACCGCACGCAATCAGGTCCGGTGCCTCCTTCAGCGGCACCCATTCGACCCGATCGGATTCGAACGCGTCCTCCGCATGCGCGTCTCCTCGGCCCAGCCGCCTGCCGTGATCGATGACCGTCGCACACGGGTGCGGTACGCGAACCGGTGTGCACCTGTGCTTGCGCTACTCGGTTTCACCCATGGCGTTTCGCAGCCAGGTGAGACTGCCGGTACGCAAGAGTTCCTCGGCGAGGCGCTTCGCGGACTCGGTTCGGATTCGTTGCCGACTGTTGGTGATCCAGCGATCGACGTTCACGTGGCCCTGGTCGCGGTACTCCAAGGCCTGCACGAGGCATTCCAACTTGTCGGCGTCACCGGCACAGATCGCCTCGGTGGTTTCACGGGCCTCGTACTCGCCGATGATCGACCGCATCAGCGCGCCCAACCCCGCAGGCATTCCCAGCGATTGGTCGGCGGCGATCCGCTCGGCGTCACCCTTGCCGACGTACTTCTGACTGATGTGCGCGAGATCCCCGGTGCGGGTCTCGCCGGTGTCGTGCCACACGCTCAGGAGCGCGGCCTTCGCCGGGTCGGCGCCTTCCAGTTCGGCAATGATCGAGGCAAGGAGCGCGGCGCGCCATGAGTGTTCGGCGACCGACTCCGGGTCCTTGACGCCGGCAATCCACCATCCGGTGCGCTTGTGGTTCTTGAGCGTGCCCGCCTCGAAGAGGAAATTCGCCACGCTGTTCATGCCGTCGTCGCCCACCCGGTGCCCCTCACCTGTGTTCTACGTCTGCGACAGGCGGATCGCATAGCGAACGGCGTCCAACTCGCGCCGGGCTTGCGCAGACAACGTCCCACCATCCAACAGGACATCCACCCGTTCGCAGTCGGCCATGCATCCACGATGTCGTATCCGATGCCGGTCGAGGGCGGTCGGCGATGCACCGGACTGGAGCAGTCGCTGCAGGTCGGCAAGCAAGTGGCCAACGGGTACCGCTGCAATGGGCGGGTCCCGCCGGTCTACCCCTTGACGATTGCGTCGATGGCGTCGGCGAGCTTGAAGTCGAGTTCGGTCACCACTCCACCTGCGGAGTAGGTGGTCATGCTGAAGCGCAGTTCCTGCCAGTGCAGTTCGACGTCGGGGTGGTGCTCCAGTTCCTTGGCGATCTCGGCGACCTCGACGATCAACCGCACACCGTCGTGATAGTCGACGGCATAGACCTTGGCGATGCGCGTCGTGTCCCCGGACCACCCCTCCCGAGCCGCGAGTTTCGCCGCCACCTCGGCTGCGTCGAGGGGTGTCCGCTTGCCCATGAAGTTCTCCTCAGCCGTTTGCCGGCCGGCCGGCCAGGTCGGCCACGAGCTGCTCAGCCTGCCTTACTTCAGGCTCGTGGTGCCAGGGGGCCAGTTGCCGCCACGCGGCCTCGACTTCGCCGTGCAGGCGCGCCGACGCGGTCTCATGGGCGACCCGGACCGCGCCGACGAGAGCATCGACACTCTCTGGCAGGCGCCGCTGATCCGCGAGCGCGGACGCCTGGCGAGCGAGGAAGACCCCGCCATCGCGGCGCGATGTCGGCGGCAGGGCACTCAACACCTGTTCCCACAGAACGGTCGCCTCCACACCCACGTGGAGCCGGCTGTAGCAGGTCGCGCGCTGGATTTCGACGTAATCTTCCGTGCGGCGGCACGCGTTCCCCCAGGGATAATCGTCGTCCACACGCCCGAGGAGCTTGGCCGCTCCATCGAGGAAAGCGTCGGCTTCTGCTCGGTTGCCGAGCATTGCGTGGCCGTGGGCAGCCTGTTGCATGGCTTGTACCCGCACTTTCGGACACAGCCGTCGCCCGTCACGGAGAGCCGACGACGACAACTCCACCGTGGCACGCCCGTCACCCGTGTCCATCGCAACCATCGCCTTGTTGGTCAGGGCGTGGCTCACGAGTTGCGTGTCTCCGGCGCGATGCGCGAGCTCCAGGGTTTGGTTCGCCCACGCGGTCGCCTGCCTGAGGTCACCGGTGTCCTGATACAGCCAGGTCACCAGGCCACAGTAGGCTGCGGCGACCTGGAGGAGGGGTCGCCTGACCTCTCCGCTCGCCTGGTTCAGAAGCTTGACGATGAGCTGGTATTGGACAATCACGGTGGGGACCAGGTGATGCGGACCCAGCATGACGTCGGCGCGATAGTGCCCGTCCAACTGCTCGTGGAAGTAGTCGACTATCGCGGGATCCACGCATCGACCGGATGGCCCGGCGCCGAAGGTGGCGAGGGGAAGAGTTGAGGCGGCGAGGAATTGCCTTCGGTCCACGGGCTCCACGCTAAGCAGCGGCGACGGGCATTGTGATGGCGCTTCGGGGCGTTTGGGGCCGATGCCGAGCTCGGCTTCGGTCAGTCCTGTCAAAGCGACGAGGACGCGCCGGTAGATCGGTCGGGGCCGTGTGGTGTCGCCGTCTTCCCAGCGGGCGATCAGTCGGGCATCGACGGAGATCTGTCGTTCGCCCATCTCGTCTGCCTTGGCCTGGAGTTCCCGGGCGAACTCGGCTCGGGACTGCTTCCATTGGTCCTCGCGGACCGCGCGCAGGCGAAGGTTCGGTGAGCGATTGATCGCCATGGCGGTCCCCAGATATGCGGCGACGATGGCACCACGCTATCCACCCCCGCGGTCAGGGGTCGCGGGATCGGTGTGGAAATGCCATCGGTTTGCCATCGACAGCGACATCAATCTGCATGGCGTTCCTCGCGATGATCGTCACGTCCGGATCGACCTGCCAGGTGGGAGCACGCGTGATGAGCATCGAAACACCGAAAATCACCGTCAACTCCTCTGGTGACCCGGACCACCCGATCCGGATCACCGCACCAGGTCGCGACCCCCTCGACGTGACGCGTGCGGAACTCACCACCCTGGTGCACGAGTCGCGGATGCATCTGATGCGTACGTTCCCCACCCCGCCGATCGCCGGTGGTGTCCCGGACTCGGGCGGCTGAGCCTCGCCCGATGCCGCCCGTCCCGACCGTTTCCGGCGGGCGGCACCCGGTCCCCGGCCTTCGGCGAGGCCGCGGGGCCGGGTCCCCACCCCTTGCCCGGCCGGGCGCCTGAAGACCCCCGCACGCTCGGCCGGGCAAGGCCACCGACCCGGTGGTCGTGCACCAACCACCCCACGGCCGCTGGGCCCCCGCCGGCCTCGCCCAAACCGCCACCGAACACGCGGCGGCGCCGCTCTCGGCCGGGCCCGGTCGTGCCGGAGCCGAGCCACACGGACGAGGCACCACCACCCCAGGGTCGTGTCGCCCAGCGCTCGACACCCCCCGCCATCACCTTCCGCATCCGAGGAGCGCTCATGTCCGCCCAACCCCCCTGGTCGGTCGGCGACCACCTGTGGCGCAAGCTCGGCCCCCGCGACCACCACCTCGGCACCATCACCAGGATCTGGCACGACGGCGCCCGGTGGATGGTCGAATACGAACACGGCATCCGAGCACGGGAGACGGTCACCGCGCCCGCCGCCGAGATGTACAAGGGCGGCACCATCACCCGGCCGGTCTGAATGGCGGCGCCGGCCGGAGCGGTTCACCCCTCGCGCGGCCGGGCGCGGAAGCCCCTCTTCGGCAACGCTTCCGTGGTGGGCTCGGCCGACTCGATACTTCCAGCCCGTCGGAGTCGCCCGTGCGGATCGCTTCGGGTGGGTTACGGAACACGAATGCCCCTGTCACGGGTCGATGACAGGGGCGTTCGTGGTTCGTGCTTGCTCAGCAGGCCACCTTGGCCATGGAATTCACCGGGCTCACGATGGCCGTGCGCTTCATGATCTCGGCCAACGTCGTGTCCTTGGTGTAGCCACGAGATCCGATGGTGACGGACTCCCGGGCGCCGCCGGCCTCGTCTTCCGGTCCGACGGAGAGGGGAAATGTCATCAGGAAAGGTTCCGAGATGGCAATCGCGACGGAGAATGCATCACCCTGCTCATCCAGCTGGGTGAACAGCCAATCGAGCGTGTCCGAGGAAACAGCACAGACGTAGACGACCTCGCCCACTTTGTTGCGGATCCCACCCAGAAGTTCGGGGACATGCTCGGGGACCTGAAGAGCGGTGGCGATGCGGGTGTAGACCTCCAACCGCTCGCCGTGGTGCTTGTCCGTTGCCAAGCGCGTGACGAGTTCGCCTGCTTCGAGGTCGTGCAGGCGTTCGTGATGCTCCACGATTTCGAGCGGGCGGGCCTCTTCGAAATGGAAGGCCAAGGCGTCGAGCAGGTCCGCGCGCAATTCGTCGAGGGTCGATCGGCCCAGCATGAAACCGGGTGCCTGGGGTGACGTCGCGTAAAAACCGGTCTGGGTATCCCGAATGATCAGGTGGAAGAGTTCGCTCATTTCGCGCCCACCGCCTTCAGTGCATCGTTCTCGCTCAGACCTACCTGCTTCACCAGGATGTCGCGGACCACTCCGGGTGCCAAACTCTCGCCGTCGTGGAAGGCGAACGTAAGCGGAGGCATTCCTTCCGTCTTGAGTCTACGGTGCGAGCCGTTTTGGCGAGCCACGACGTAGCCGAGACCGAAGAGGATCTTCAGTATCTGCGCAGCTTTGAGCGAAGGGAACGGATTGGGCACTCGCCGTCCATGTGGTGAGGGGGCCGCGGATGATCAGGCGAGTTCCCGGTGTCGAGAAGTTCACGACAGGTGAGTCAAGCAGGGCGTTCGGGTGTTTGCCGGGAGAAGGGCATTGTTCACTCGAAGGCGCGATGCCGACGGTGCAACCGAGCCGAGCCGCCTCCGGACGCGCGAGCGCCGGACGGGCCTGGTGGGTCCGTCCGGCGCTTGGGGGGCATCCGGGTGCTAGCTCTTCGTGGCCATCGCTCGCAGGAAGAAGGTCAGGTTGGCCGGGCGTTCGGCGAGGCGTCGCATGAAGTAGCCGTACCACTCGGCGCCGTACGGGAGGTAGATCCGCATCAGGTCGCCGCGCTCGACGATCCGGGCCTGCTCCTCCGGGCGGATCCCGTACAACATCTGGAACTCGAAGCTGCCCGGCGCCCGGCCGGCCAGGTCCGCCAGGTGTCGCGCGATGGCGATCAGGCGCGGGTCGTGCGAGGCCACCATGGGGTAGCCGGCGCCCCCCATCAGGATCCGCAGGCACCGCACATACGAGCGGTCCACGTCGCCCTTGTCCTGGAACGCGACCGACTCCGGCTCCTGGTAGGCGCCCTTGCACAGCCGTACCCGCGAGCCCTCGTGGGCCAGGTCCCGGCAGTCCTGCTCGGTGCGGTGCAGATAGGCCTGGAGCACCGCGCCCACCCACGGGAAGTCCGCGCGCAACTCGCGCAGGATGCCCAGCGTCGAGTCGGTCGTGGTGTGGTCCTCCATGTCCAGGGTGACCGTGGTGCCCACCCGCGCGGCGGCCACGCAGATCCGCCGAGCGTTGTCCAGCGCGATCCGCTCACCGTCGCCGGGCAAAAACTGCCCGACGGCGGAGAGCTTGACCGACACCTCGGCGCTGCGCGCGAGCCCGGTCGCGCCGAGGGTGTCGAGCAGCGCCTCGTACGCGTCCACCGTCGCGTCGGCCCGGGACCGGTCCGTGGTGTCCTCGCCCAGGTGATCGAGCGTCACCTTGCGTCCGGTGTCGACCAGTTCGCGGGTCACCCGGATCGCGTCCGCGAGCACGTCGCCCGCCACGAAGCGGTCCACGATCGCCCGGGTCGGCGGCAGGTGCTCGACCAGCGAGCGGGTCCGCGGCGAGCGGGCCGCCGCGAGGATGGGGCTGCGGAGCATCTTCTTCTCCCGAAGTACCGGTGGGGTGAGGGTGGGTCAGCCCATGTGCGGGTAGCGGTGGTCCGTCGCCGGGACGAACGTCTCCTTGATCGAGCGCGAGCTGGTCCAGCGCATCAGGTTCTGCATCGCGCCGGCCTTGTCGTTGGTGCCGGACGCGCGCCCGCCGCCGAACGGCTGCTGACCCACCACCGCGCCGGTGGGCCGGTCGTTGATGTAGAAGTTGCCCGCCGCGAAGCGCAGCACGTGCGCCGTGTGCGCGATGACCTCGCGGTCCTGCGCGATGATCGCGCCGGTCAAGCCGTATGCGGACACCGACTCCATCTGGGTGAGCATCGCCTCGTACGCGTCGTCCTCGTAGACGTGCACGGCCAGGATCGGGCCGAAGTACTCGTCCTTGAAGATCTCGTGGTCGGGGTTCGCCGAGACCAGCACGGTGGGCCGGACGAACCAGCCGACGCTGTCGTCGTAGCTGCCGCCCGCGACGACCTCGACCGTGTCGTCGGCGTGCGCGCGGTCGATCGCGGCCTTGTTCTTGGCGAACGCGCGCTCGTCGATGACCGCGCCCAGGAAGTGGCTCAGGTCGGTGGGGTCGCCCATCGACAGACCGTCGACGGTGGCCAGGAAGTCGTCCTTGAAGCCGCTCTCCCAGATCGAGCGCGGGATGTAGGCGCGCGAGGCGGCCGAGCACTTCTGCCCCTGGTACTCGAACGCGCCGCGCACCAGCGCGGTCCGCAGCACGTCGTGGTCGGCGCTGGGGTGCGCGACCACGAAGTCCTTGCCGCCGGTCTCGCCGACGATCCGCGGATAGGTGCGGTAGCGGGCGATGTTCTCACCCACCGTGCGCCACAGGTGCTGGAAGGTGGCGGTGGAGCCGGTGAAGTGGATGCCCGCGAGCGCGGGGTGCTCGAGCGCGACCTCGGAGACCGCGATCCCGTCGCCGGTGACCAGGTTGATCACGCCGGCCGGGAGCCCGGCCTCTTCGAGCAGGCGCATCAGCAGTACGGCCGAGAAGGTCTGGGTGGGCGAGGGCTTCCAGACCACCACGTTGCCCATCAGCGCCGGTGCCGTGGGCAGGTTGCCCGCGATGGCGGTGAAGTTGAACGGGGTGATCGCGTAGACGAAGCCCTCCAGCGGCCGGTGGTCCGTCCGGTTCCACACGCCCGGGCTGCTGATCGGCTGCTCGGCCAGCACCCGGCGGGCGAAGTGCACGTTGAAGCGCCAGAAGTCGATCAGCTCGCAGGACGAGTCGATCTCGGCCTGCTGCGCGTTCTTGCCCTGGCCCAGCATGGTCGCGGCGGCGAGCGTCTCGCGCCACGGGCCGGCGAGCAGGTCGGCGGCCTTGAGGAAGATCGCGGCGCGGTCGTCGAAGGACAGGTCGGCCCACGCGGGCGCGGCGGCCAGGGCGGCGTCGATCGCGTCCCGGGCGTCCTGGGTGCCGGCGTGCGCGAAGGTGCCCAGGCGGGCGGCGTGGTTGTGCGGCTGGACCACGTGGCCGCGCTCGCCGGAACCCATCCGGCGCTCGCCGCCGATCGTCATCGGGAGGTCGATCGGGGCCGCGGCCAGTTCCTTGAGCTTCGCTTCGAGGCGGGCCCGCGCGGGCGTGCCGGGGGCGTAGTCGTGTACCGGCTCGTTGACCGGGGCGGGGACCTGGGTCACAGCGTCCAAAACGGCGCTCCTGTTCGGTGATCTGGGTGTGCGGCGATCCGGGTGTCCGACGGTGCGGCGATCCGGGTCGTCGGCGGCCCGGGTGGTGCCGCGGTCCGGCGGTCCGGGGCGCCGGTGGTGCGCCGGCCCGGCGGTCGAGGTGTCCGGCGGTGCGGGAGTGGTGTCCGGCGGCCCGCCGGTCAGGTGTCCGGCGCGCTGCCGAATGCCTGATCCGCGAGCGATTCGGGCGTGGATCCCGTGCTCAACGGTAGGCCGGACGTGACTCCGGGTGTTTATCCGATCGGTTAAACTCGAAACTTCCCGCTTGGCTCATCGGCCAACATCCACGAAGGGGCCGCACGTGCCCGAAAGCGGCGTCCCACTCCGCGAACTGCTGGCCGCTCTCGGCGGCCCGGTCGGCGACGGCCCGGTCCGGGTGGCCACGGCCGGCGGCGGCCTGGAGGGCCTGGTCCGGCACGTGTCGATCCTCGACCCCGAGGAGGAGCCGCACGCGATGCCGGGCGACCTGCTCCTGGTGGTCGGCCTGCGCGGCCGGGCGGCGGCGGGCACGGTCCGGGCGGCGGGCGCGGCCGGCGCGGTGGCGGTCGCGGTCAAGGGCGAACACGCGGCGCTGCGCGAAGTGGCCGACGCGGCCGGCGTGGTGCTGCTCTCGGTGCGCCCGGAGGCCCGCTGGGAGCAGGTCGCCGCCCTCGCGCACGCCGCGTTGGACGAACGGCCGGACGCCGAACCCCCGGACGGCGGCGACCTGTTCTCGCTCGCCCAGACCACCGCGATGCTCACCGGCGGCGGAGTGAGCATCGAGGACAGCGCCAACCGGGTGCTCGCCTACTCGCGCGCGACCGGGCCGGACGAGGCGGACGAACTGCGCCGGTTGTCCATCCTGGGCTGGCAGGGGCCGGAGGAGTACATGGCCCGGCTGCGCGACTGGGGCGTCTTCCACCGACTGCGCAGCACGACCGAGGTGGTCGCCGTCGAGGAGCGCCCGGACCTGGGCATCCGCCGCCGGCTTGCGGTCGGCGTGCATGCGGGCGGGCGTTGGCTGGGCACGATCTGGGTCCAGGAGGGTCGGCAGCCGCTCGCCGAGCGGGCCGAGGAGGTGCTGCTCGGCGCGGCACGGGTGGCCGCCCTGCACCTGGTCCGGCGACGTACCCGGCTGCCCGCCGAGGCCGGCGTGACCCGGGAGAGCGTCGCGGGTCTGCTCACCGGCGCGGTCGCGGCCCGGACCGCCGCCGCGCAGTTGGCTCTGGATCCGGTGCGGCCGGTGCTGGTCCTCGGCTTCGCGGTACGGGCGAGCACGCCGGACGAGTCGTCCCAGGAACTGGCCAGGACCGAGTTGGCCAACCTGGTCTCGGTGTACGCGGCGGCCCGGCACAGCCACGCGCAGGTCGCGCCGCTGGGCCCGCGGCTGTACGTACTGCTGTCCGCGCCGCCGGCCGAATCGGTGGCGCTCGGTTGGGCACACGAGATCGCCGAGGCCGCGCACGGGCACCTGGGCCTCACCGTGCGCGGCGCGGTGGGCGATCCGGCGCCGAGCCTGGCCCGCGCGGTGGCGGCCCGGGAGTCGGCCGATCGGGTCCTGGACGCGATGGCGGCCGGCGGAGTGTCGGCCGAGGTGGCGGCGCTGTCCGAGGTGCGCCCGGAGGTGTTGTACGGCGAGGTCCAGGCGCTGCTGACCGATCAGCGGCAGATCCGCGACCCCCGGCTGATCGCGCTGCGGGCGCACGACGCCGAGCACGACACGGAGTACGCGAACTCGGTGCTGGCCTGGCTGGATGCGCTGGGCGACGTGCGGGCCGCCGCCGCGGGGCTGCACATCCACCCCAACACGCTGCGCTACCGGATTCGCCGGGCCGGCGAACTCACCGGCCTGGACTGGGCCGACCCCAAGACCCGTCTGCTCGCCGCGCTGTTGCTGCGGCTGCCGGATTGAGGGCGCGCGGTGGTCGGGGCGGTGGGGCCTTCGGTGAACGGTCGCTCCGGGGAACGGGCCGGGGGGTGCCGGTCCGTTCGACGAACGAAGCGTGGGTTGCGGTCGGTTCGGTGCACGTGACTCGGTGCACGTGGCGCAGCGCACGTGGTTCGGGACGCGATCGGCCCGGTCAACGAGCCGTGAGCCCGGGTCGGTGGGGCCGAACCGGTGGTCGGCCGCGGCCACCCCGTGGCGGAACGCTCAGACTCGGATGCCCAGTTCGGCCAGCAGGTCCAGGCTCACGTACTCGCCCCCGGTGCGCGACGCCGGGCCGTCGCACAGTTCGAGCGTGGCGGAGACCATCTGGTCCATGGTCTCGATCTGATCGGGCCGCAACTGCCCGCCGACCAGTTCTTCGGCACCCTCGCTGAGCACCGCGGCGCGCGGCTCGATGGTGTTCACCCGGATGCCGGTCCCGTACAGCTCCGCGGCCAACGCGTTGGTGATCCGGTTCAACGCGGCCTTGGACGCCCCGTACACCGCGGTCTTGGTGCCCAACACGCCCAACTCGAACGGTGGCCCCGCCCACGGCCGCGCGGTGCCGCTGGTCACGTTCACGATCCAGCCCTCGCCTCGGCCGGCCATCGCCGGCACCACCGCCTGACACAACTCCATCGGGGCGAGCACGTTCACCTCGAAGTGCAGCCGGGCACGCCGCTGCGGATACACCCGCAAGGACGCGTAGGAGGCCATCGCCGCGTTGTTGACCAGGATGTCGATCGGCCCGCCGAGGCTCTCCTCGGCGGCCGGGACGATCCTGGCCCGTTGCGCCTCGTCGGACAGGTCGGCCACCACCACGGCGCTGCGCCGACCGTGCCGGGCTATCAGCGTCTCGGTCCGCTCCAACGACCCGGCCAGGTTCCCCTGCCGCAACGTCCGTGCGGTCACCGCCACATCGGCACCCTCGGCCGCGAGCCGCACCGCCAACGCCGCCCCGATACCCCTGCTGGCCCCGGTGATCAATGCCCTACGTCCCTCGAACCGCTTGACCACGGCGTCCCTCCCTGGTTCCGGACAACTGCCTGCCGACACCATCCTCACAACAGTGGACTAGGTCAACCATCAGAACCCGAAATCCCACGACCCGGAATCCACGACGCACGCCCCGCCGCCGAACGCATGCCCCCGGAGCAACCGGGCGCACACCACGGCGCGTGCTCCGTTCGTGTGCGCCGGCTGTCGTTCGCGGTCGGTGCGCTGTCACGCTGAGGGTATGGACGAGCAGACCCCAGACCCGCGCGAACCCGAGCACGTGATCGGCTTCGGCGGGACACATCACGCCACCCCCGCCGAGATTCGGGCCGAACTTCCCGCGGGACTCCGCAAAGAGTTCGAGGCCGAGTACGCAGCAGCTCTCGACGCCGCTCGCGACGACGGTGATCTGCAGCCCCTCGCCAAGATGCTGGGCCCCTGGCAGGCGGAGGTACGCATGCGCCGCAGCCCGGACTGGCCGGAGACCGAGGAAACCCTGCGCAAGCTCAGGGCCGGCCTGCCCGTCGACACCGTGCCCGCGGATCAGGTGGAGCGGGGAGGGCCCTGATGAGCTACCGCGTGGAGTCCACATACACCGTGCAGAGGTGGGTCAAGGGCGCACCGGCTCACGCCGCGCAGGCCTACTACGACATGGTGGGCAGGCTCGCATCCGACCCATGGCGCGTCGGTTCCCCGACCAGGTCCTCGAACATGCGAGAGTACGCCTTCTGCGTGGAGGGCACCGCGACCTTCGTCATCGAGGACCGGTGTGTGACCGTCACCATCGTCCAGATCAGTTGACGCCGGCCGATCAACCACGACGACCCGGCACTGCGGCTCGGCCGCAGGCGCCGGACGAACCCGATCGGCTCGTCCGGCACCTGCGCGGTGGAACTAGCGCGGCAGACCCAACTCCCGGGCGATCAGCATGCGTTGCACCTCGCTGGTGCCCTCGCCGATTTCCAGGATCTTGGCGTCGCGCCAGAAGCGGGCCACCGGGTATTCGTTCATGAAGCCGTAGCCGCCGTGGATCTGGGTGGCGTCGCGGGCGTTGTCCACCGCGCTTTCCGAGCTGTACAGCTTGGCCAGCGCGGCTTCCTTCTTGAATCGCTCGCCGTGCACCAGCAGCGAGGCCGCGTGCCGCCAGGCCAACCGGGAGTTGTGCGCGCGCATCTCCATGTCGGCGAGCTTGAAGGCGATCGCCTGGTTGGCGCCGATCGGCCGGCCGAACGCCTCGCGTTCGCCGGAGTAGCGCACCGATTCGTCCACGCATCCCTGGGCCAGCCCGGTGGCCAGCGCCGCGATGGCCACCCGGCCCTCGTCCAGGATGGACAGGAACTGGGCGTAGCCCCGGCCGCGTTCGCCGAGCAGGTTCTCGGCGGGCACGCGTACGTCGGTGAAGGACAGTTCGCGGGTGTCCGAGCAGTTCCAGCCGACCTTGGAGTACGGCGGGGCGACGGTGAAGCCCTTGGTGCCGGCGGGCACGATGATCGTGCTGATCTCCTTGCCACCGTCGCCCTTGGTGCCGGTGACCGCGGTGACGGTGACGAAGCCGGTGATGTCGGTGCCGGAGTTGGTGATGAAGCACTTGCCGCCGTTGATCACCCACTCCCCGGTCGCCTCGTCCAGGCGTGCGGTGGTGCGGGTGGCGCCGGCGTCCGAGCCGCCGCCGGGCTCGGTCAGGCCGAAGGCGCCGAGCATTTCGCCGCTGGTCAGCTTGGGCAGCCAGGTCTCCTTCTGCTCCTTGGTGCCGAACCGGTGGATCGGCATCGCGCCCAGCGAGACGGCCGCCTCCAGCGTGATGGCGACCGAGGAGTCGACCCGGGCCAGTTCCTCCAGCACCAGGCCGAGTGCGAGGTAGTCGCCGCCCATGCCGCCGTACTCCTCCGGGAACGGCAGCCCGAACAGACCCATCCGGCCCATCTCGCGCACGATCGCGTACGGGAACTCGTGCTTCTCGTACAGCTCGCCGATCGCGGGCGCGATCACGTCCTTGGCGAACTCGGCGACGGTTCGCCGTAGTTGCTCGTACTCGTCGTCGAGGCGGTGGTCCAACATGGGGCAGGCTCCCGGATTCGGTGGCGGGGCGGCTCGGTGCGCTCGTGGCGACACCGGTCCATGGGGGTGGGTCGGTCGGCCGCCGGTGGGCAGCCGGGTGGTACTAGGAGTTCGGGTCGGTCAGCGTCAGGCCGTGTGCGTCCACCCGCTTGCCCGCCAGCGCCTGAACCGCGCGCGAGGGGCTGGGGCGGCCGAGCAGTTCGGCCATCCACACGCTGGTGGCGACCAGCGCGCCCAGGTCGACGCCGGTCTCGATGCCCAGGCCGTGCAGCATCCAGACCAGGTCCTCGGTGGCCAGGTTGCCGGTCGCGCTGTCCGCGTACGGGCAGCCGCCCAGGCCGCCGGCCGAGGCATCCACGGTGGTCACTCCGAAGCGCAGCGCCGCGAGCGTGTTGGCCAGGGCCTGGCCGTAGCTGTCGTGGAAGTGCACCGCGATCTTCTCGGCCGGCACGCCGGCCTCGGCGAAGGCGGTCAGCAGCGCGGTGACGTGTCCGGGCGTGGCGACGCCGATCGTGTCGCCCAGGCTGAGCTGCGAACAGCCCATCTCGACCAGGGCCTTGCCCACCCGGACCACCTGGTCGAGCGGTACCGGGCCCTCCCACGGGTCGCCCCAGCACATGGACAGGTAGCCGCGCGTATCGATGCCGGCGGCGCCGGCCCGCTCGACCACCGGACGGAACATCTCCAGCGATTCGGCCACCGTGCGGTTGAGGTTGCGCCGGGCGAACGTCTCGGTGGCGCTGCCGAACACCGCGATCCGACGCGCGCCCAGTTCCAGCGCACGATCGAGGCCGCGCTCGTTGGGCACCAGGACGGGCAGCCGGCGATCCGCCGTCGCGATCTCGGCGTCCGCTTGTACCGCCGCGAACACCTCGGCGGCGTCCGCGAGTTGTGGCACCCACTTGGGCGGTACGAAGCTGGTCACCTCGATCGTGCCCAGCCCCGCGCGGGCCAGCCGGCGGACGAACTCGACCTTGGCCTCGGTGGGCACCACACCGGACTCGTTCTGCAATCCGTCGCGGGCACCCACCTCGTGAATGAACACCCGCTCCGGCAGCCCGGGTTCGCGGTGGGTGTCCGGCAACTGTCGCGTCATCGGGCCTTCGCCTCCAGGTCGAGCGATCCGCCGAGCGGAGCATCCGAGGACCCGGCAGCCGGCCCGCCCGGCGCCGCGGCGACCGACCCCTCCACCGACTCGTTCCCGTCCGCGGCCGACGGCTCCTGCGGCGTCACCACCGCCAGCGTCTGATCCATCGCCACCGACGCACCGGCCGGCGCGCCGATCTCGGTGACCACGCCGTCGAAGGGCGCGGTCAGCGCGTGTTCCATCTTCATCGCCTCCACCACGACCACCGTCTGGCCGCGGGTGACCCGGTCCCCGACCGCGGCCTTGACCACGGTCACCGTGCCCGGCATCGGCGAGGTCAGCGCGCCGCCGGCCGCCGCCCCGCCGGCCGCCTCGGCCCGTACGGTCTCCACCTCGCTGACCCGCCAGGTGTCCGGCCCGTAGGCGAGCCAGCGCACCCCGGACGTCTCGGCGACGTAGTCGAAGCGCTTGGTCAGGCCGTCGTGCGCGACCGCGAGCCCACCGGGCACGACCTGCACCGACGCCGGTACCGGCGGGCCGCCGTCCACGGAGACCTCACCGCCGCGCACCCGCACCTCGATCGGCTCGCCCGGCCCGATCCGCAACACGTGCGTGTCCCAGGCCGGCCCGCCGACCCGCCACCCGGTCTGCGCCGAGAACGGATCCACCCACCCGGTGCCGGTGTTGCGTTCGGCGCGCGCCGCGAGCGCCGCGGCGACCGCCACCTCCGGCGGCGCCGGATGCCCGGTCAGGTCGTCCGTCCGGGCCTCGACCAGCCCGGTGTCCAGGTCGCCCGCGAGCACCGCCGGGTCGCCCAACAGGCGGTACAGGAAGCCGAGGTTGGTGGTCACGCCCAGCACCCGGGTCTGCGCGAGGGCCGCACGCAGCCGGGTGATCGCCGTCGCACGGTCCTCGCCGTAGGCGATCACCTTGGCCAGCATCGGGTCGTAGGAGCTGCCGACCTCGCCGCCCTCGCGCAGCCCGGAGTCCACCCGGACGCCCTCCAGGTCCGGCTCACACACCGTCAGCACCCGTCCGCCGGTGGGCAGGAAGCCCCGATCGGGGTCCTCGGCGTAGATCCGCGCCTCGACCGCGTGGCCGTGCATGGACACGTCGGACTTGCCGATCGCGGCGCCGGCGGCGATCCGCAGCTGGCTCTCCACCAGGTCGACCCGGGTGACCAGTTCGGTCACCGGGTGCTCCACCTGGAGACGGGTGTTCATCTCCATGAAGTAGAACGAGCCGGGATCGTCGGCCGGCACGATGAACTCGATGGTGCCCGCGCTGACATAGCCGCAGGCCCGCGCGGCGCGCACGGCCGCGGCGCCCATCTCGGCCCGGGTGTCCGCGTCCAGCAGAGCGGACGGGGCCTCCTCGATGATCTTCTGGTGCCTGCGCTGCAGGCTGCACTCGCGTTCGCCCAGATGCACGACCGTGCCGTGGGTGTCCGCGAGCACCTGGATCTCGATGTGCCGGGGCCTCTCGATCCAGCGCTCGATCAGCAACGTGTCGTCGCCGAACGCGCCCTTGGCCTGCCGGCGGGCCGCCGCGATCTCGTCCGCGAGCAGCGCGCCGTCGTGCACCAGGCGCATGCCCTTGCCGCCGCCGCCCGCCGACGGCTTGATCAGCACCGGGAACCCGATCTCGCGGGCGATGTCGACGAGTTCGCCGTCGCTCATGCCGGCCGCTCCGCCGCCCGGAACCACCGGCACGCCGAAGGCCGCGACCGTCTCCTTGGCCCGGATCTTGTCGCCCATCAGCTCGATCACGCCCGCCGGGGGTCCGACGAAGACCAGCCCGGCCCGCTCCACGGCGGCGGCGAACGCGGCGTTCTCGGAGAGGAATCCGTATCCCGGATGGATCGCCCGGGCACCGGATCGCAGCGCCGCGGCGACCACCGCGTCGCCGTCCAGATAGCCGGGCACCGCAACGGCCACGTCCGCCTCGCGCACGTGCCGCGCGTCGGCGTCGCCCGGCCCGTACACGGTGATCGCACGCACGCCCAGTCGGCGCAGCGTGCGCAGCACCCGGACCGCGATCTCGCCTCGGTTGGCGACCAGTACAGCCTCGAACACGTCGTGACCCCTCACATCCGGAACAGACCGAATTGCGGCTGCGCCAGCGGCGCGTTTCCGCACGCCGTCAGCGCGAGCCCCAGCACGGTGCGGGTGTCGAGCGGGTCGATGATCCCGTCGTCCCACAGCCGCGCGGTCGCGTAGTAGGCGTTGCCCTGCCGCTCGTACTGGTCGCGGATCGGCTGCTTGAACTCTTCCTCGCCGGTCCAGCTTCCGCCGCTCGCCTCGACCTGGTCGCGCTTGACGGTGGCGAGCACGGTCGCGGCCTGCTCGCCGCCCATCACCGAGATCTTGGCGGTGGGCCACATCCACAGGAAACGCGGACTGTACGCGCGGCCGCACATCGAGTAGTTGCCCGCGCCGTGCGAGCCGCCGATCACCACGGTCAACTTGGGCACGCGCGTGGTGGCCACGGCGGTGACCATCTTGGCGCCGTGCTTGGCGATGCCGCCGTGCTCGTAGTCCTTGCCCACCATGAAGCCGGTGATGTTCTGCAGGAACACCAGCGGCACCCCGCGCTGGTCGCACAGTTCGATGAAGTGCGCGCCCTTGACCGCGGATTCGGCGAACAGGATGCCGTTGTTGGCGACGATGCCCACCGGGTGGCCGTGGATCCGGGCGAACCCGGTGACCAGGGTGGTGCCGTACTCGCCCTTGAACTCGTGGAAGCGCGAGCCGTCCACGATCCGGGCGATCACCTCGCGCACGTCGTAGGGCGTGCGCGCATCCGGCGGCACCACGCCGTAGAGCCCGGCCGGATCGACCGCCGGCGGTTCGACCTCGCGTACATCCCACGGCAGTTGCGGCCGGGCGCCGAGCGTGCCGACGATGTCGCGGACGATCCGCAGCGCGTCCTTGTCGTCGGCCGCGAGGTGGTCGACCACGCCGGAGATCCGGGCGTGCACGTCGCCGCCGCCCAGCTCCTCGGCGCTGACCACCTCGCCGGTCGCGGCCTTCACCAGCGGCGGGCCGCCGAGGAAGATCGTGCCCTGATTGCGCACGATCACCGTCTCGTCACTCATCGCCGGCACGTACGCGCCGCCGGCGGTGCACGAGCCGAGCACCGCGGAGATCTGCGGAATGCCCTTGGCGCTCATCTGCGCCTGGTTGTAGAAGATCCGGCCGAAGTGGTCCCGGTCCGGGAAGACCTCGTCCTGCATCGGCAGGAACGCGCCGCCGGAGTCGACCAGGTACAGACACGGAAGCCGGTTCTCCAGCGCGATCTCCTGCGCCCGCAGGTGCTTCTTGACCGTCATCGGGTAGTACGTGCCACCCTTGACGGTCGCGTCGTTGGCCGCGATCACGCATTCGCGCCCGGCCACCCGGCCGACGCCCGCGATGATGCCCGCCGCCGGCGCGTCGCCGCCGTACATCCCGTCGGCGGCCAGCGGCGCGACCTCCAGGAACGGCGTCCCCGGGTCGAGCAGCGCCTCCACCCGGTCGCGCGGCAGCAGTTTGCCGCGCGCGGTGTGCCGCTCCCGGGCCCGTTCGCCGCCGCCCAGGGCGGTCGCCGCCAGCCGGTCCCGCAGCTCGCCGACCGCGCGTTCGTGTGCTTCCGCGTTGGCCCGGTACGTCTTCGCCCCCGGGTCGGCGGCTGTGCCGAGCACGCTCTCCATGACACCGCCTCAAGTTAACCTTCGTTCACCTGCCCCCGAGGTTAACCACGGTTAATCCGAGTGTCTAGCATGGACACATGACCGTGAGCCGTCGAGAGCAGATCCTGCAGGTGGCAGCCCGCCTGTTCGCCGAGCGCGGCTACCAGGGCGTGGGCATGGACGACATCGGCGCGGCGGTGGGTATCAGCGGCCCCGCGCTGTACAAGCATTTCCGGGGCAAGGAGGCGATGCTGACCGAGCTGCTGGTCGACATCAGCGAAAAACTCCTGGCCCGGGGCCTGGAGCGGGCCGCGATCGAGGACCCGGCGGACGCGCTGGCGGCGCTGATCGAGGGTCAGGTCGACTTCGCGCTGCGCCACCCGGACCTGATCACGCTGCACGACCACGCGCTCAACCAGGTGCCCACGGCCGAACGGCACCGGATCCGCCGGGTGCAGCGCGCCTACGTGGAGATCTGGGTCGAGGTCGCCCTCAAGGCCCACCCGGGCCGGTTCGACGACCGCGAGGCGCGGGCGGCGGTGCATGCGGCCTTCGGCCTGATCAACTCGACCCCGCACACCCTGCGCACCCCGCAGCGCATCCTGGCGCCGATGTTGCGCCGCATGGCCCTGGGCGCACTGTCGGCGGCGGCCACGCCGTAGCCGCGGGCCCGGCCCGTGTCACCAACCTCACGGGTGAATACACCTGGCCGGCTTCGTACGGGATGTCCACCGCGTCGGTGCGGCCGGACCAGGACAGGTCCAGGTGCCAGCAGCCGGGCGCGGGCAGGTCGATGTTCGACGGGCCCGGGCCGTCCGCGACCTCGCGGGTGACCACGTCGCCGCGGCCGACCAGGGTCGCCTCGATCCGCAGCGCTCGGCCCGGCCGGTCGTCGGCCGGGCCGGGGCGGGCCGCCCACAGGATCCTGCTCGGTCGACCGGGCCGGGCCGGGGCCGAGTACGGATAGCCGAGCAGTATCGCGACGATCTCCCCGCGCGCGCCGAACACGTGCGGGGCGGACGCTCCCGGGGCGAGGCCCGCGCGCGCCCACTCGGGTAACTCCCCGCGGGCGACGGACGCGCACGGTCCGGCGCCGCTCGCCGGCGACGCGGAGACCACCGCCCGGTACCGGGACGGCCCGCCGCACGCCACCAGGAGCGAGACACTCAAGGCGATGAGCGCAGCGACCCGGCGGCGTTGCGATGACATGACGCTCCCAACGGCCCGCCCGGCCGGTCCCGTTCGGGCCGCGACGATGCCTCGTGGTGGACCCGGGACCCCCGAGGAATCCGATGGGTGATCGACCGACTCCGTTCGGTGACTCGTACGAGAGTTCCGTTCCCGGGCGTGATCCGTCAACCCCGTCCCACAGGAAGAGATCGCGGGGTTCGGGCGCGACCACCTCGGGCCGGCGCGGGAGCCGGGCCCCTGGACGGATGCCGGGCGTCGGTGCCGAGGCGGTCGGGCCCGGGACGGCCGCGACCGGATCCGAAGCCGAATCCGGTCGCGTGCGGGCCCTCAGCCGCGTCGACCCGACGCCCGGATGGTGATGTTGAGCCGGCCGGAGGTCAGGCCGGTGGCCGAATCCCCGGTGCCCGGGCGGATTTTGGGCACCCCGTGGTAGGCGAGCCGGGACGGGCCGCCGAACACCACCAGGTCGCCGCCGAGCAGTTCCACGTCCGTCCACGGACGGGTGCGCGTCTCGGTGTTGCCGAAGCGGAACACGCACGCGTCGCCGATGCTCAGCGACACCACCGGCGCCGGCGAGTCCTCGTCGGCGTCCCGGTGCAGCCCCATCTTCGCGTCCGCGTCGTAGAAGTTGACCAGGCCGATGTCGTACGGGTCGGTCGGGATCGACCCGTACACGTCGGCCACCGCCCGCCGGGCCAACCCGCCGAGCAGCGGCGGAAACGGCTTCACCCGCTCCCCGGTGGGCAGTTGCTCGCTGTAGCGATACGGCTCCCAGTGCAGCCCCAGACACACGCTGCGCACGCTCATCACGCCACCCGAGGGCATCACCACGCGCCCCATGCCGGCTGGCGGCGCGGCCCATGCCCGGGCCGCCACCACCAGTTCGCGCTGCTCGTCGAGCGAGAGCCAGTCCGGTACGTGCCAGGCCCCGGGTGCGATCTCGGCCCGCTCCCGGGGCAGCGGGAACAGTCCGTCGCTCACCCCGGGTAACCCATCACCCGAGACGGGTCACGCCAAGTCACGGCGCGCCGCCCGCCGATGGCCGGCCGACGCGCCGTCCGCCGCACTCGGCCGGTCGCATACCGCTCACCCGCCGCTCACCCACTTCGGCGCGCGCTTCTCCCGGAAGGCCGCCATGCCCTCGGTCGCGTCCGCGGAGGCGAACAACTCGGCGGAGCGCTGCGCGAGGGCTCGGCCGTCCCGGTCGAAGCCGGCCCGGACCGCGCCGGTGGTGAGCTTCTTCGACTCGATCAGCCCCTGGCGCGAGCACAGTCGGAACGAGGCGACGAGCGCCTCGACCGCGTCGTCCGCACCGCCGACGCCGTCGACCGCGCGGGTGAGCAGACCGATCCGCTCGGCCTCCACACCGTCGAACACGTCGCCGGTGAGGAAGTACCGCGACACCGAGCGCGGGTCCATCCGCGGCGCCGTGGTCAGCGAGATCACCGCCGGGCTGAGCCCGAGACGCGCCTCGGTGAAGGCGAAGGTGGCCTGCGCGGGCGCGATCGCCAGGTCGGCGGCACCGACCAGACCGATGCCGCCCGCCCGCGCGTTGCCGCGCAGGTGCGCGACCACCGGCACCGGTACCTCCACCACCAGGCGCAGCAGCGCGAGCAGTTGCTCCGCGCCCTGGGCCATGCCGCCCGCGGCGGCCTCGCGCAGGTCCATGCCCGAGCAGAAGGTCGGTCCGGTGTGGGTGAGCACCACCGCGCGCACCCGCTCGTCCACGCCGGCCTCGGCCAGGTGGTGACGCAGCCGGGCGACCAGACGCGCGGAGAGCGCGTTGCGGTTGGCGGGCGAATCCAGCGTGATGGTCGCGATACCGTCGTCCAGGCTCATGCGCACCGGGTCGTCGGTCGGGGTCGGGTGTCCCGGCTCGGCGTTCGGGGTGCTGCGTACCGGCTCGGCGTCCACGGTTCTCCTCCGGGTTCGGGGCGGTCGGCGCGACGGCCGGGGGTGGCCCGGGCCGCGCTCAGGCCCAGCGCCGCGACCGGCGATGCCTGCCCGTCGCGATACTGGTGCCGTGGGGGCGTGTCTTCGACCCCCGCCGAGCACCACGACGCCCGACCGGCGATCGAAGACACGTCCTAGATCCTCACACGAGCGGCTCACCTTCGATCGAACCGCGTCGCTTTCATGTTCCTTTCATGTCGAGCACGCACATTGGGACGACACGCTTTGTGCCGAATCCACACGGAGGGTATCCGCGTGCGACCGTGGGGCCACCCGCAGTAATCGTTCCCCCGGATCCGCCGAATCAAGGAGTCGCCGCCATGACGCCCGCCGCCGACACCGGTACGCCGCCGCACATCCTCGTCGTCGACGACGAACCCGCCGTCCGCGAGGCGCTCGAATCCAGCCTGCGCTTCGAGGGCTACCGGGTCACCCTCGCCGACGAGGGCGTGGCCGCGCTCACCGCGATCGCCGGCGACGAGCCGGACCTGGTGCTGTTGGACGTCCTGATGCCGCGGATGGACGGCCTGACCGCGTGCCGGCGACTACGCGCGCGGGGCGACACGCTTCCGGTGCTGATGCTCACCGCCCGCGACGCGGTCGGCGACCGGGTCACCGGGCTCGACGCGGGCGCGGACGACTACCTGGTGAAGCCGTTCGAACTGGACGAACTGCTGGCCCGGGTAAGGGCGCTGCTGCGGCGCAGCGCGATGTCCGGACCGAGCGAGGCCGTGGACGACGCGCTGGTGTTCGCCGACCTGCGGATGGACACCGCCGCGCGCGGGGTCACCCGGGCCGGTCGGCCGATCGATCTGACCCGAACGGAGTACTCCCTGTTGGAGCTGTTGCTCACCCACCCGCGCCAGGTGCTGACCCGGGAGCAGATCCTGCGCAACGTCTGGGGGTTCGACTTCGAACCCGCGTCCAACTCGCTCGACGTCTACGTGATGTACCTGCGCCGCAAGACCGAGGCGGGCGGGCTTCCCCGACTGGTGCACACCGTGCGCGGCGTCGGCTACGTACTGCGTGCGGCGGAGACACCGGCCTGATGCATCGTCACCTGCCGCTGCGCGCCCGCCTGGCGCTGCTCACCGCGCTCGCCGTCGCGCTGGCCGTCGCGGCGGCCGCGGTGACCTGCTGGGTGCTGACGCGCAATCAGCTGCACGAGCAGATGGACCGCACCCTGGCCACCACCGGGACGCCGTTCCTGAATCCGCGCGGCGGGCCCGGCTCCACCATCTCCGACATCTGCGCCCACCCCGCACCGCAGTTCCAGCGCGGCCTGTTGACCTACCAGGTGATCCGGGCCGACGGGTGGTCGTGCACCCAGTTGGGCACCGCGACCGACCCGGTCGGCCCGGTGCCGGTGAGCGCGGCGGACAAGGAGGTCGCGGCGGCGAACGCGGCGGAGGGCCGGAAGGTCGTCTTCCACGACGCGACGACCAGGGACGGCAAGCACGTCCGGGTGATGACGCAACACGTGAGCCGGGATACGGCGGTGTCGGTGTCCCGGCCGTTGGGCGAGATCGAGAGTTCGCTGGACAGCCTGGCCGTGTGGCTGGCGATGGTGAGCGCGATCGGTATCCTGGGCGCCGCGACGCTGGGCCTGTTGGTGGCCCGGGCCGCGCTCAGGCCGGTCGACCGGCTCACCGAGGCGGCCGAACACGTGGCCCGCACCGAGGATCTGGACACCGTGATCCCGGTCGCCGGCAAGGACGAAATCGCGCGCCTGGGCCGCTCGTTCAATGCGATGACCGCCTCGCTCAAGGCCTCCCGGCTGCGCCAGCAGCGCTTGATCGCCGACGCGGGACACGAACTGCGCACACCGCTCACGTCGTTGCGCACCAACACCGACCTGCTGCTGCGCAGCGAGCAGACCGGGCGGCCGATCCCGCCCGCCGACAAGGAGCGTCTGCTGCGCAACGTCAAGGCGCAACTGGTCGAACTCTCCGACCTGGTCGGCGACCTGCTGTCGCTGGCACGTCCGGAGCACGTGGCCGGCACGCCACCGACCACGAGCGCCGGGCTGCACACCGCGATCGAACGGGCGGTGGAGCGGGCCGGATTGCGCGCACCGGACGCGCGGATCGAGGTGGAGATCGAGCCCTGGTACGTACGCGGCGAACCCGCGGCGCTGGAGCGGGCGGTGGTCAACCTGCTCGACAACGCGCTCAAGTTCGGCGGTTCCGGCAGCGAGGCATCCGTGCAGGTGCGACTGGTGGACGGCGAACTCACCGTGCGCGACCACGGACCCGGCATCGCCGCCGACGACGTCCCGTACGTCTTCGAACGCTTCTGGCGCGCGCCCGCCGCCCGCGGCCTGCCCGGCTCCGGCCTCGGCCTGGCCATCGTGGCCCGTACGGTCGCCGACGCGGGCGGCACGGTGACCCTGGAACCGGCGGACGACGGGCCCGGCACGATCGCCAGGGTCCGACTGCCGGGAACGGCGGGGTAAGCGCGCGTCGGGCATGGCCGACCCCGGCCGGCCCGCCGCTCCCGCCGATCACGGGTCGCCGCCGACGAACGATCACCGGTCGCCGCTAACGAATCACCTGGATGCGTGCGGTCGCGGTCGCCACGGCCACGGGTCTGCCGTCCGCGCCGACGAGTTCACCGGCCAGGAAGCACACTTCCCGGCCCCGTTGCACGACCCGCCCGCGCCCCAGCAGCCGTCCGGGGCGGGCGGGCCGCAGGAACTGCACGTGCAGATCCAGCGTCGGTGCGAACCGATCCGCCGGCAACGTGGCGACCAGCGCCGGCCCCAGGGTGTCGTCGAGCATCGCGGCCAGAAACCCGCCCTGGATCACCCCGACGGGATTCACGAACCGCTCGTCGGCGGCGAACGCCACCTCGATGGTCCCGGCCTCCGGATCGACCTCGACCAGTTCCCACCCGAGCAACACCGCGGCAGGCGGCGGCGTGACCCGCCCCTCCACCACATCCCAGAACGGTCCCCGCCTGCGCTGCCCGTCGATATCCATGCCCCCAGTGAACGCCACGTCACCGACAGGTCGGCGGGGGTACCACCGCACCCTCGTTCGGCCCGAACCGTCCCCGCCGCCGCGCCTCAGCTCTCGTCGGCCCGGGTCGGGTCGCCATGACGACACCCGGTGGCCGGCACCGGGACGGCCCGCCTCGACGCTCGTTCCCGACCGTGACGCGGCCCGGCCGGGTCCGCCGGTGGGCCCGGGTGGAGCGCATCCCGGCGCCCACCGCACCCGGGCGCGATCCGCGTCACTCCTGCGCGAAGGCCGCCAGGTGCTCCAGCAGCAGGCCGGTAAGGGCCTCCGCGCCGTTTTCCGGGACCCAGTGGTCGACGCCGGCGAGCACCTCGAAGCGGTACGGACCGCTCACCGAGGCAGCGGTGGCCTCGGCGGCGGCGCGACCGAAGGCCACGTCCCGGTCGCTCCAGACGTAGAGGGTGGGGACGTCGATGTCGCCGATGTCGCGCAACACCTTCGGGTCGATCGCCCGGTACCAGTTCAACGCCCCGGTCAGTGCGCCCGGTTCGCGCAGGACCGCGAGGTAGCGTTCGGTGATCTCGGCCGGCAGCGAGGCGAGAACCGCGCGCAGGTAGGCCGCGTCGTCCGCCAGCAGCTTCTCCTCGGCCACCCCGCGGGTGCGGAACAGCCGCATGTACGAGGACTGTTCCCGCTGACCGGTGGCATCGTCGCGGACCGCCGCGGTGAACGCGACCGGGTGCGGCGTGGACACCACGGTCAGCGTGCGCAAGCGCTCCGGTCGCAGGCCCGCGACCTGCCACGCGAGTGCGCCGCCCCAGTCGTGCCCGACCAGATCCACCCGGGGCACGCCGAGCGCATCCAACACGGCAATCACGTCGCCGACCAACTCGTCGCGCCCGTAGGCCGATTCCTGGGGCGGTCGGGCGCCCGGCGAGTAGCCGCGCTGATCGAACGCGATCGCCCGGTAGCCGGCCCGGGCCAGGCCCAGGAGTTGCGCCGTCCAGGAGGCGGACATCTGCGGGAACCCGTGCAGGAACAACACCGGTCGGCCGTCCGCCGGACCGGCCACTCGGGCGTTGAAGACCCATCCCCCGGCCGGGATCTCGGCGGCCTCCACGAACGGTTGCGCGGATTCCGCGCCCACTGACCTACCCGCCGAGGTGTTCATTCGACCTCCGGATCGCTGTGCCGCGCTGTGCCGGTCTTCCGACCGGCAGCATAGGCGTCTCGGAACGCGAGATTCGCATCCCACGACCGTCCCGCGCCAGCCCCCGTCCGGCCACATGTCCACGGCACCCCGGTTTCCGGCCGCCACGGCGATTCTCATCCCACCTTAAGAAACGCCTCAGACGGCTCCCAGGCCGCCTCGACACCGTCACGGCATGAGCCTGACGACACCCATTCGCACCCGGATCGTGGACGTGGTGGTGCCCGTGTACAACGAGGCACACGTCCTGGCCGCGAGCGTGCGCCGCCTGCACGCCTATCTGCTCGACGGATTCCCGTACGCCTTCCGCGTCGTCGTCGCCGACAACGCCAGCACCGACGCGACCTGGCAGGTGGCCCGCGACCTCGCCCGCGAACTGCCGCACGTACGCGCGGTGCACCTGGACCGCAAGGGCCGCGGCCGGGCGCTGCGCAAGGTGTGGGCCGAGTCCGACGCGGACGTGGTCGCCTACATGGACGTCGACCTGTCCACCGATCTGGACGCCTTCCTGCCGCTGGTCGCGCCGCTGGTCAGCGGCCACAGCGATCTCGCCATCGGCACCCGGCTGGCCCGTTCGGCGGCGGTGGTCCGCGGGCCACGCCGCGAGGTCGTGTCGCGGTCGTACAACCTGCTGCTGCGCGGGGTGTTCGCGGCACACTTCTCGGACGCGCAGTGCGGATTCAAGGCCGCCCGCACGGTGGTCGCCCAGGCGCTGCTGCCGCACGTACACGACGAGGAGTGGTTCTTCGACACCGAACTGCTGTTGCTCGCCGAGCGCAACGGGCTGCGCATCCACGAGGTCCCGGTGGACTGGATCGACGATCCGGACAGCCGGGTCGACGTGCTGCACACCGCGCTGGACGATCTGCGCGGCATGGCGCGGGTGGCCCGGCGGATCGCGGCCGGCACGTTCCGGGTCTCGGTCCCGCCGCGGGTGCGCGAGGCGCGGCTGCCACCGGCGATGCGCGCCCAACTCCCGCGCTTCGCGCTGATCGGGCTGGTCAGCACGCTGGCGCACCTGGTGCTGTACACCCTGCTGCGCGGCGACATGGGGGCGCTGGCCGCGAACGCGCTGGCCCTGACGATGACCACGATCGCGAACACCGCGGCCAACCGTCGGTTCACCTTCGGGATCCGCGGGCGTGCCGGAGTGTGGCGCCATCAGGCCCAGGGTGGCTTGGCCTTCGTCGTCGGACTCGCGTTGAGCAGCGCGACCCTGGCCGGTCTGCACGCCGTGGTCGCGCATCCGGCGCGCGCGGTCGAACTGGGTGCGCTGGTCGGTGCGGGGGCCGTGGCCACGATCGTGCGGTTCCTGCTGCTGCGGGTGTGGGTGTTTCGCGCGGCGGGCGTCGGACGCTCGGGGTATCCGGTCGATCGTGGCGATCCACCCGACCCGGCGAACCCCGTGGATCCGGGTGGCCGGGTGGATGCGGCGACCGCGACAGGCCCGGGCGACCGGATCGCCTCGGTGACTTCGATCACGTGCAACACGGCGAGGGGATCGGCTGATTCGGCGAAGTCGAGCGGCATGACGGGCGTGCTCGGCCGGACCGACTCGACCGACTCCATCGTTTCGACCACCTCGACCACCTCGATCGACTCGATCGACTCCGTCGGCTCTTTTGGTTCTTCCGATTCTTCCGGTTCTTCCGGCGCGGCGGGTGAGGACGCATGACCGCCGCAGTGGCTCCACTGCCGATGCCGGTTCCCGAGACCGGAACCGCGACCGTAAAGCCCTGGTTCGTCCGGTTGGTTCGTGGCCGGACCGCGGATGCGCCGTGGGTGCGGCCCGCGTTGCTCGCTCTGCTGGTCGGGACCGGTTTTCTGTACATCTGGGGCCTGGGCGCCTCGGGGTGGGCCAACTCGTTCTATTCGGCCGCCGTCCAGGCCGGGACGGATAGTTGGAAGGCGTTCTTCTTCGGGTCCTCGGACGCGGGCAACTCGATCACGGTCGACAAGACCCCGGCGTCGTTGTGGGTGATGGGCCTGTCGGCCCGCGTCTTCGGCGTCAACGCGTGGAGCATCCTGATCCCGCAGGCGCTGGAGGGCGTCGCCACGGTCGGCGTGCTCTACCTGGCGGTGCGACGCCGATTCCCGGCCTGGGCCGGTCTGTTGGCGGGTGCGCTGCTGGCCCTGACGCCGGTCGCGGCGCTGATGTTCCGGTTCAACAATCCGGACGCGCTGCTGGTTCTGCTGCTCACCGTCGCCGCGTACGCGGCGCTGCGCGCCCAGGAGTCCGCGAGTACCCGGTGGTTGGTACTGGCCGGTGCGTGCGTGGGCTTCGGGTTCCTGGCCAAGATGCTCCAGGCGTTCCTGATCGTGCCCGTCTTCGCGCTGATGTATCTGGTGTGCGCGCCGGTGGGCTTCTGGCGGCGGGTGCGGCAACTGCTCTGGTCGGGCCTGGCGTTGACGATCGCCGGCGGCTGGTGGATCGCGATCGTCGAATTGTGGCCGGAATCGTCCCGCCCCTACATCGGCGGCTCGCAGCACAACTCGATCCTCGAACTGACCTTGGGCTACAACGGACTGGGTCGGCTCAACGGCAACGAGACCGGCAGCGTCGGCGGCGGAGGCGGCGGTCCTCGGGGCGGCGGGGGCAACTGGGGGTCCACCGGGTGGGATCGGCTGTTCAATGCGGAGATGGGCGGCCAGATCTCCTGGCTGTTGCCCGCCGCGCTGATCCTGCTCACGGTGGGCCTGTGGCTGACCCGACGCGCTCCGCGAACCGATCCCGCCCGGGCGGCGATCGTGTTGTGGGGCGGATGGCTGCTGATCACCGGCCTGGTCTTCAGTTACATGGCCGGCATCTTCCACGCCTACTACAACATCGCGTTGGCACCGGCGATCGCCGCGGTGGTGGCGATGGGTGCCGCGCTGCTGTGGGAGCGGCGCCGGGTACCGCACGCGGCGGCAGTCGCGGCGCTGACGATCGCGCTGGGCGCGTGGTGGTCGTTCCACCTGCTCGCCCGGACACCGGACTGGCATCCGTGGTTGCGCCACGTCGTACTCGTCGGCGGAATCCTCGGTGCCCTGGCCGTGTTCGGCGCCGCGTTCGTCGCGCTGCGCGGGCTCGCACCGGTGGCCGCCACGGTCTCGGTGGCCGCACTGCTGGCCGGGCCGGCCGCGTATACGTGGGACACCGTCGCCACCGCGAAGGGCGGGTCGATCCCCAGCGCGGGGCCGGCCGGGATGGGCTTCGGGCGAGGCGGGCCGGGCGGACCGGGTGGACCCGGCTTCGGGGGCGTGCAGCGCGGGTTCCAGGGCGCTCCGCCCGGACAGGTACCGGGTGGCCAACCGGGCCAGGGAGCACCGGCGTTCCCGGGCGTTCCGGGACGGAACGGGCAGGCGCCCGACGGCACCGGCGGCCCCCGCGGTCAGTGGACCGCCCCCGGCGACGGCACCGTCCCGCCGGGCACGACGCCGCGCCGGGGCGGCGGGGCGGGCGGCATGGGCGGGCTGCTCAACGGCAGTACGCCCGGCAAGGAGGTGGTCGCCGCGCTGAAGCGGGACGGCGACTCCTATACGTGGGTGGCCGCCTCGGTCGGCTCCAACAGCGCTTCCGGCTACCAACTCGCCACCGGGAAGCCGGTCATGCCGATCGGCGGCTTCAACGGCAGCGATCCCTCGCCGACCCTGGCCGAGTTCCAAAAGTTGGTCAGGGATGGTCGGATCCACTACTTCATCGGCGGCGGAGCCGGCGGCGGCATGGGCGGCGGCATGCGCAGCATGGGCGGCAGCAACGCGTCGCAGGCCATCGCGACCTGGGTCGAGCAGACGTTCACCGCGAGCACCATGGGCGGGGTGACCCTGTACGACCTGACCGCGTCGCCGGGGAAGGTTTCCGACGAATCGTCACCAACCGCCTGACGGGCTGTCAATCCACCTACGGTGTGCGGCAAACGGCGGGCCGATTTGATCCGTAGGATCCTCCCCCGTGACGATCAAGATGCGAAAGGTCGGGGCCGGCTTGATCGGCCTGCTGACGACCTTGGCTGTCGTGGGCGGTTCCGCACCGTCCGCGATGGCCGACGAGACGAATCCGACCGGGCCACCGCCGAAAGTCGAGCTGGTCCTCGACGTGAGCGGTTCGATGAAGGCCAACGACGCCGGCGGGATGACCCGCATGGACGCCGCGAAGAAGGCCTTCAACGAGGTCGTGGACAGCGTTCCGGAGCCCGCCGATTTCGGCGTCCGGGTGCTGGGTGCCACGTACCCGGGCAACGACAAGGCCAAGGGTTGCGTGGACACCCAGCAACTGGCCCCGGTCGGCAGGCCGAACAAGGTCGTGATCAAGAACGAGATCGCCAAGTTGGCGCCGACCGGCTGGACTCCGATCGCACTGTCGCTGCGCGAGGCCGCCAAGGACCTCGGCACCGGGGCCGGCAGCCGCCGGATCGTGCTGATCACCGACGGTGAGGAGACCTGCGCGCCGCCCGACCCGTGCGACGTGGCACGCGAGTTGGCCGCGTCCGGCCTCAATCTGATCGTGGACACGCTGGGCCTGGTCCCGGACGAGAACACCCGTCGTCAGCTCTCCTGCATCGCGGAGGCCACCGGCGGCACCTACACCTCGGTGCTGAACGCGGACGAGCTGTCGCAGAAGGTCCAGCAGATCGTCAAGCGCGCGGTCCGCGAGGCGGACGAGACGCCCGCATCGGTCAAGGGCAGCCCGAACGGCTGCCAGGACGCGCCGTTGCTGGCGCCCGGCGTGTACAGCGACCGCGAGGAGTTCGGCCAGCACCTCTGGTACAAGGTCCCGCTCCAGCCGAACCAGGAGCTGCGGGCCACCGCGACGGTCGGTTCGGACCGCAAGGTGGCGCGCGACTACGACGTGACCATCACCGCGTTCAGCGAGGACGGCCGCGAACTGGTCGGCAACGCGGGCGCGGGCAACGGCCGGACGGACGTGCAGTCCGCCGGTCTGCGCTACCCGTACAAGACCGACAGCGACAACGCGAAGACCAGGACGATCTGCCTGGTCGTCACCAACGCGTTCGCCGCGCAGCCGAACGTGGCCACCAAGCCCGGTCTGCCGCTGGAGTTGACGGTGGACCTGGTCAAGGCCACGGACAGCAAGGCCGCGAACGTGCACGGCCTGGGCCGGGGCTGGGTGTTCCTGGGGGTGCTCGCCGGATTCGGCCTGATCGCCGGGTTGTTGGCCGGTTGGCTGCGCCGGGCGTTCAAGGCTCTCGGGAAGGCGATGTCATGACGAACGCAATCCGTGGAATCAAGCGGGCGTTGGCGGCCGTCGCCGCGGCGTTCGTGGGCGTGACGCTGTTCGCCGCGCCGGCGATGGCCGATCAGGACGTGCCGCCGGGCACCTCGTTCCTGGGCGCGGGCACGCTGAAACCGGGCGAGGAGGCGCGCTGGTCGGCGTCCCAGGGCGAGTATCTGTACTGGCAGTTCCCGGCCAGGGCGGGCAAGGAGATCCACGCCAAGGTCGATCTGGAGCTGGCCCCCGGCAACGCGCGCAGCGGCCCGGTGACCTACCGGATCGAGATCTACGACGGCCTGCGCCGGCGCCAGCCGTGCGTCGAGGGCAGGCAGGTCGCCACGGCGCAGAAGACCGACAGCAAAATCGCCCTGACCTGCACGCCGCGCACCGTCCGCGACTGGGCCGAGCCGTGGTCCACCGACCCGCTGCCCGGGATGTACTTCGTCCGGGTCGCCGCGATGGCCGTGCCCGACCTGGACGCGGGCGCCGCGACCAAGGTGACCGTACGGGTGGACACCAAGGACGGCGACGACCAGGTGCCGACCTCGGACCGCCGGTTGGCCGACCCGCTGGTGCCGATCACCAAGGCCGGCTCGGTGCTCAAGAGCGGGCAGACCGCGGACACCCGGTCGGTGGCCTGGGACCAGGACGAGGACCACTGGTACCAGTGGGACTGGATGGACGGCCCGAACGCGCGGTGGTTCTGGACCGCGATGGCGACCTTCGTCGCGGTGGTCTTCGGCATCCTGGGCTACCAGCTCACCCGCAAGAAGCGGAACTGGTTCAGCTGAGGGTGATCGACCGGCGCTCGGCGTCGGCGTGGCGAACCGCCCCGGCGCGATCCGCGCCGGGGCGGTTCGCCATGATCCTCGTGTCGCCTTGACCCGATCCGACCGAGCACGGAGCCTGCCATGATCATCGAACACGCGGACATCACCGTCGCGGAAGGCCGCGAGGCCGAATTCGAGGCCGCGTTCCTGCGCGGCCGCGAGGTCGTCGCCAAGTCCGCCGGCTTCCGCTGGGCGCGCCTGATCCGTCAGATCGAGTCGCCCACGTCGTACCTGCTGCTGATCGGCTGGGAAACCCTGGAGGCCCACACGGTCGGCTTCCGCGAATCCGACCTGTTCCCCCAGTGGCGGGCCATCGTCGGCGAGTTCTTCGCGGTGCCCCCGACAATCGTCCACTACGAAAGCAACCTCACCCCGACCGACGAGACCTGACCCCGGAAGCCGCCACAGCCGAGACCCCGGTTCCCACGCGGAGCCGGGGTCTCGGCGTGGTTGCGACCGCCGAACGGCACGAGTCACGCGCAGGTGCGCCACGCGACCGACTTCACCCGACTCCGGCGGCTGCACCCGACTCGCCCGACAGGCCCTGCCGCCGCGACGTCGTCCTCATTTCTCCCACAGGCCCGCCACGGTCAGGGCCGGGTCGATGTCGGCCAGGGCTCGGGTGGGGTCCAGGGTCGGGAGGACGCGGTGGGTCGCGGCTGCGTGGGCGTAGACCAGCAGGAGGTCCTCGGCGGTCCAGCGGACCGAGGGCCAGACGGCGTCCCGACCCGGGCACAGCCGGGTGAGGCGGGTGTGGAACTCGTCGAGTTCGGCCGGATTCGTGAAGGTCCGGGCCGCTTCGAGCGCGTCGTGGTCGGTGCGCAGGAGCGCGTGCGTCGGCACCACGGGCACCCGCATGACCGCGTCCGGGTCGGTATCGGCCATGCCCATGCTGCGCGCGACCCGATGCAGGGCCGACGCCATCAGCAGCGCGACGAGCAACCCGCTGTCCTCCCGCACACCGCCGGACGGGAAGAACCTCGCATCCCAGAAGCGCTGTTCGGTGTTCAGGTGCTCGCGCACGAGCATGCAGCCGACTCCCACGCAGCTCTGTGGCAGGGTTCTGGCAGCCATGCGGCTACGTTACGGCTCCGGTGGCGCGCGGTGGCGCAGTTCCTCTTATTTACGACATCGGCCTACTTCGGAGCATCACGTATCGAAGTCGACACGCGCCGCCCCGGCCGACCTCGGCGCGGCGCATCGGGAGCCGGCGGCACGGCACCGCCCGCACCCGCACGCCACCGGACAGGCCACCAGGCGCGCCACCACGCGCGCCGGCGCGGCCGTCACCGCGACCGTCACCCCAGCTGAATGGACCGCTTGGAGAGTCCGAACCAGAAGCCGTCGATGACCTGGTTCAGTCGGTCCAGGTCCTCGTGACCCGCGCCGAGCGAGACGAACAGCGGCGCGAGGTGCTCGGTCCGGGGGTGCGCCAGGCGCGCGGCGGGCGCCTTGTGGGTGAAGTCGAGCAGCGCGTCCACGTCGCCACCCCGGAACGCCTCGTCGCCCCAGTGATCGAATTCGCGGGACCACCCCGGCGCCGGCGCATCCGCGCGGGGATCGAGGCCGCGCAGGTTGTGGGTGAAGAACCCGCTGCCCACGATCAGCACCCCCTCGTCGCGCAGCGGCGCGAGCCGTCGGCCGACCTGATACAGCCGGACCGGGTCGAGCGTGGGCAGCGACATCTGCAGGACCGGCACGTCGGCGTCCGGATACATCTCGACCAGCGGTACGTACGCGCCGTGGTCCAGGCCGCGCTCCGGCGCGTCCCGCACGTCCGGCCCGAGCAGCGCCCGCACCCGCGCCGCCAACTCGGGAGCGCCGGGTGCGGGGTAGGTGACCCGGTAGTAGTGCTCGGGAAAGCCGCCGAAGTCGTACACCAGCGGGATCGTGCGGGTCGCGCCTAGTGCGATCGGGGCGTCCTCCCAGTGTGCGGACACCATCAGGATCGCCGTGGGCCGGGGCAGGTCGGCGGACCAGGCGGCGAGCTGGCCGGTCCACAACGGGTCGTCCGCGAGCGGCGGCGCGCCGTGGCCGAGGTAGACGACGGGCATGCGCTGCGCACTGGGCCGGGGCGAGGTGGTGTCCATGGGGCCAGGATACCAAGTAGTTCTACGTTCAACAATTGACACGGCAGGAGGAATCGGCCAAGGGGATCGTCGGAGAACTCGACGCGCCGTCACCGGCGGGACCGGCGCGCGATCACGCACGGTGTCGGTGCGGAATCACGGCCGGATTCGCCTGGGGATCGCGCACGGTTTCGGCGCGCGATCCAGGCCGGATGCGGCGCGGGACCCAGGCCCCATTCGGCACGGGATCACGTGCGGATTCGGCGCGGATCGCCGTCGGGAGTAATCCACTGGCCTGCGCCCCGGGGGTGCCACTTATCCTTGACCCCGTAATGGGAACGCCAGTAGCCACATCTCAGCTCGCCGACCTCCAGGCGCGCCTGCCCCACCTGATGCTTCGGGATCAGGACCGTCTGCGCCGTCGCCTCGACCGGACCCGCAAGAACCGCAAGGGCCCGCAGCAGGTCGCCGAGACCGAGAGCCTGATCACCGCGTTCGACGCCGCCGAGATGCGGGTCGCGAACCGGCGCGCCGCCGTGCCCGCGATCGCCTACCCCCAGGCGCTGCCGGTCAGCCAGAAGAAGGACGACATCCTGGCCGCGATCCGCGACCACCAGGTCGTCATCGTCGCGGGCGAGACCGGATCCGGGAAGACCACCCAGATCCCGAAGATCTGCCTCGAACTCGGTCGCGGCGTACAGGGCCTGATCGGACACACCCAGCCGCGCCGGATCGCCGCGCGCACGGTCGGTGACCGGATCGCCGAGGAGCTGGGCGGCCAACTCGGCGACGTGGTCGGGTACAAGGTCCGCTTCAACGACCAGTCCAGCGACAACACGCTGGTCAAGCTGATGACCGACGGCATCCTGCTCGCCGAGGTGCAAAACGATCGGCTGTTGCGGCAGTACGACACGCTGATCATCGACGAGGCACACGAGCGCAGCCTCAACATCGACTTCCTGCTCGGCTATCTCAAACAGCTGTTGCCGCGCCGCCCCGATCTCAAGGTGATCATCACCTCGGCCACGATCGACCCGGAGCGTTTCTCGCAACACTTCGACGACGCGCCGATCATCGAGGTGTCCGGCCGGACCTATCCGGTCGAGGTGCGGTATCGCCCGCTCGTCGCGGAGCTCGACGAGGACGAGGACGACGACGAGGCGGGGGCCAAGCGCCGACCCGACGATCGTGACCAGGTCCAGGCGATCAGCGACGCCGTGGACGAACTGCTCGGCGAGGCGTCCGGCGACATCCTGGTCTTCCTCAGCGGCGAGCGGGAGATCCGGGACACCGCGGAGGCGCTGAACAAACGACAGTTGCGCAACACCGAGGTGCTGCCGCTGTACGCGCGCCTGTCCGCCGCCGAGCAACACCGGGTCTTCCAGCAGCACACCGGCCGCCGGATCGTGCTCGCGACCAACGTCGCGGAGACCTCGCTGACCGTGCCGGGCATCAAGTACGTGATCGACCCGGGCACCGCGCGCATCTCCCGGTACAGCCTGCGCACCAAGGTGCAGCGGCTGCCGATCGAGGCCATCTCGCAGGCCTCGGCCAATCAGCGCAAGGGCCGCAGCGGGCGTACCTCGGACGGCATCTGCATCCGGCTGTACTCCGAGGAGGACTTCGAGTCGCGGCCCGAGTTCACCGACCCGGAGATCCTGCGCACCAACCTGGCCTCGGTCATCCTGCAGATGACCGCGCTGGGCCTGGGTGACATCGCCGCGTTCCCGTTCGTGGAGCCGCCGGATCGGCGCAACATCAAGGACGGCGTACAGCTCCTGGAGGAACTGGGCGCGCTGGACCCGAACGAGCCGGACGTACGCAAGCGGCTGACCCCGGTCGGGCGCAAGTTGTCCCAGCTTCCGGTGGACCCGCGGCTGGCCCGGATGATCCTGGAGGCGGACCGCAACGGGGTGGTCCGCGAGGTGTTGATCATCGCGTCCGCGCTGTCCATCCAGGACCCGCGCGAGCGACCCGTCGAACACCAGCAGCACGCCGACCAGTTGCACGCACGGTTCGCGGACAAGGAATCCGACTTCCTCGCGTACCTCAACCTGTGGAACTACATCAAGGAACAGCGCGACGAGCTGTCCTCCAGCCGATTCCGCAAGTTGTGCAAGAGCGAGTTCCTGCACTACCTGCGCATACGCGAATGGCAGGATCTGCACAGCCAGTTGCGCTCGGCCGCCAAGTCGCTCGGGATCGAGGCGACCGGCGAGCCGCAGGAGCCGAACACCCAGCACATCCACACCGCGATCCTGTCCGGTCTGCTCTCGCACATCGGCCTGATGGACCCGGCCAAGCGCGAGTACGGCGGCGCGCGCGGCACCCGCTTCTCGGTCTTCCCCGGCTCGGCGCTGTTCAAGAAGCCGCCGCGGTGGGTGATGGCGGCCGAACTCGTCGAGACGTCCAGGCTGTGGGCGCGGATCGCCGGCCGGATCGAACCCGAGTGGATCGAGCCGCTGGCCGGGCACCTGATCAAGCGCACCTACAGCGAGCCGCACTGGGAACAGAAGATGGCCGCGGTGATGGCCTACGAGAAGGTCACGCTGTACGGCGTGCCGATCGTGGCCGCGCGCAAGGTCGGCTACGGCAAGGTCGATCCGGAGCTGTCCCGCGAGCTGTTCATCCGGCATGCCCTGGTGGAGGGCGACTGGCGTACGCACCACAGGTTCTTCGCCGCCAACCGGCGACTGCTCGCCGACGTCGAGGAACTCGAACACCGGGCCCGGCGCCGGGACATCATGGTCGACGACGAGACCCTGTTCGACTTCTACGACGAGCGCATCCCCGCCGACGTGGTCTCCGGGCGGCACTTCGACGCGTGGTGGAAGAAGGCCCACCGGACCGAACCGGACCTGCTGAGCTTCGAGAAGTCCATGCTGATCAACGCCAAGGCGGGCGGGATCACCGAGGAGGACTACCCGAACACGTGGGTCGAGCAGGGCCTGGAGCTCAAGCTGACCTACCAGTTCGAGCCCGGCTCGAACGCCGACGGGGTCACCGCGCACATCCCGGTCGCGGTGCTCAACCAGCTCACCGGTGACGGCTTCGACTGGCAGATCCCGGGCCTGCGCGAGGAGTTGGTGACCTCGTACATCCGCGCGCTGCCCAAGGGCATCCGCCGCGGCTTCGTGCCGGCGCCGGACTACGCGCGCGCGATCCTGGCCCGGATCCCGGCCCGCCGGGGCTCATTGGTGGACGTGCTGGAGCGCGAGCTGAGCCGGATGGCCGGCATGCCGGTCAAGCGCGAGACGTGGGACTTGGCGAAGGTGCCCGACCACCTGCGGATGACGTTCCGCGTGCTCGACGACGACCGGCGCACGCTGGCCGAGGGCAAGGACCTGGAGGCGCTCAAGCTCAAGCTGCGCGACCGGATGCGGGCCGCGGTGTCCGAGGCGGCGAGCACGCTGGACATCGAGCGCACGGGCGTGACCTCGTGGACCATCGGCGAACTGCCGCGCGTGGTCGAGCAGCGACGCGGGCCGCTGGTGGTCAAGGCGTATCCGGCGCTGGTCGACGAGGGCACCTCGGTGGCGGTCCGGCTGTTCGACAGCGAGCCGGAGCAGTTGCGCGCGATGCGGCTCGGGACGCGGCGCCTGGTGCTGCTGAACGTGCAGTCGCCGGTCAAGCAGATCCAGGGTCGGCTGCCCAACATGGCCAAGCTGACGCTGAGTCACAACCCGCACGGTGGCATCGATGCGCTCTTCGAGGACATCCTCGCGTGCGCGGCGGACATGCTGATCCAGGACGCGGGCGGCCCGGTGTGGGACGAGGCGGGCTTCGTCCGGCTGCGCGACCGGGTCAAGGCGGGGCTGCCTCGGCTGACCGAGGACACCGTGGTCAAGGTCGAACGCATCCTGGGCGCGTCGCACAACGTCGCCGGGCGACTGAAGGCGACCCGGAGCCCGGCCCTGGCCCCGGCACTGGCCGACCTGAAGGCGCAGTACACGGCGCTGGTACACAAGGGCTTCGTGGCCGCGGCGGGTTGGCGGCGGCTGCCGGACGTGCATCGTTACCTCCAGGCCATGGAGCGGCGCCTGCAGCGCCTGGAGGCGGATCCGGTGCGGGACCGCGAGCGCATGCTGAAGGTCCATCAGATCCAGGCTGCCTACCGGGATTTGATGGACCGCCAGACCAAGGGTGCGCCGATGCCGGCCGACGTCGCGGCGGTTCGGTGGCAGATCGAGGAGCTGCGGGTGAGCTACTTCGCCCAGTCCCTGGGCACGCCGCAACCGGTGTCGGACAAGCGGATCCTGAAGACGATCGAGGAATTGGGGTCGTAGCCGGTCTCACGCTCCGGCGCCGGCGCCGCGTCAGACCAGGTCGTTCTTGAACAGGTCGTGGTCGGTCAGCAGCTTCTCCAAGCGCGCCTGGTCGACCCGACTGACCACGGCCTCACTCTCCTGCCGGTCACGCACGACCTTGGCGATGGTGATGCTCGACGTCACGACGTAGAGCACGCCGAGACCGAGAAAGGCCCGAATCCAGCGGTCCACCGGCAGATAGACGATCCCGATCAGAACCGCACTCACGGACACGCCGAAGGACAGCGCGGCCTGGACGAAGAAGCCATGGGTGTTGTTGGTGCGCAGCGGCGATGTCATGGCAACAGTGTTGGGCCGGACGGGCGTTGCGCACATGAGTACGTGTACTCAAGTGGCCCGACCCCCGGCGGAGGGCCGGAGGTCGGGATCGGGATCGGGTGGATCACGTCGGGGGTCCGGGTCGTTGCCGCCCGGCAATCGGCCGGCGGCCGGGTGGTCCGCCGCTCGTGGCCGGACGAGCGCGGTGGGCGGGGGGGCGCCCGGGGGGGGGCGGGCGCCGGGGGGGGGGCCGGGGGGGGCGGGGGGGGCTAAAGGGCCGCCCCGGGTGGGTG
>NZ_JBITHP010000004.1:105569-213597 GCF_044458105.1 Embleya sp. NPDC050493 | reverse complement strand
GGTGGGGGTGCGGGTGGAACACGTGGGGGGCGCGGGTCGTGGCCCCCCGGCAAGCGGCCGGCGGCGGGGTGGCCCGCCGCGGGGGGCCGGAGGGGGGGGGGGCGGGGGGCGCCGGGGGGGGGGCGCCCCCCGCGGCAGGTGTCCGCGGGTCGGCAGGCGCAGAATCAGGCGGCCACGGTGTGCTTGGCGGTGGCCGGCTCCAGGGCCAATTCCAGTACCTCGCGCACGTCGGCCACCGCGTGCACGGTGAGTCGGCTCAGGACCTCCTCGGGCACGTCGTCCAGGTCGGCCTCGTTGCGCTTGGGGATCAGCACCGTGGTGACGCCGGCCCGCTCCGCGGCGAGCAGCTTCTGCTTGACGCCGCCGATCGGCAGCACCCGGCCGGTGAGCGAGACCTCACCGGTCATCGCCACGTCCGAGCGGACCGGTCGCCCGGTCAGCAGCGACACCAACGCCGTGGTCATCGTGACGCCGGCGCTCGGGCCGTCCTTGGGCACCGCTCCGGCCGGGACGTGGATGTGCACGCCACGGTCCTTGAGGTCGCCCACCGGCACCTCCAGCTCCGCTCCGCGCGAGCGCAGGTAGGACAGCGCGATCTGCGCGGACTCCTTCATCACGTCGCCGAGTTGGCCGGTCAGGGTCAGTCCCGTACCGCCCGTCTCCGCGTCCGCGAGCGACGCCTCGATGTAGAGCACGTCGCCACCGGCGCCGGTGACCGCGAGCCCGGTGGCCACCCCCGGTACCGCCGTGCGCTGTTCGGCCTTGCTCAGCAGCGACTCCGGGGTGTGCCGGGGTCGGCCGAGGTAGTCGCGCAGGTCGCCGGCGTCCACCGTGATCGGCAGCGGGTGCGCCTCGGCGTCCAGCGCCTGCCGGGCCGCGACCTTGCGCAGCACGCGGGCGATCGACCGCTCCAGGGTGCGCACGCCCGCCTCGCGGGTGTACTCGCCCGCCAGCAGCCGCAGTGCCTCCTCGGTGAAGGACACCTCGGTGTCGTCCAGGCCCGCCTTGTCCAGCTGACGCTTGATCAGGTGGTCCCGGGCGATGACGACCTTCTCGTCCTCGGTGTAGCCGTCGAGGCGAACCAGTTCCATCCGGTCCAGCAGCGGCTCGGGAATCGTCTCCAGGACGTTGGCCGTGGCCAGGAACACCACGTCGGACAGGTCGAGTTCGACCTCCAGGTAGTGGTCGCGGAAGGTGTGGTTCTGCGCCGGGTCGAGCACTTCGAGCAGGGCCGCGGTCGGGTCGCCCCGGTAGTCCGAGCCGACCTTGTCGATCTCGTCGAGCAGGACGACGGGGTTCATGCTGCCCGCCTCCTTGATCGCCCGGACGATCCGGCCGGGCAGCGCGCCGACGTAGGTGCGGCGGTGGCCGCGGATCTCGGCCTCGTCCCGCACACCGCCGAGCGCGACCCGGACGAACGAGCGTCCCATCGCGCGGGCCACCGACTCGCCGAGCGAGGTCTTGCCGACCCCGGGCGGGCCGACCAGGGCCAGCACCGCGCCGGAACGGCGACCGCCGACCACACCGAGCCCGCGCTCCTCGCGGCGCTTGCGAACCGCCAGGTACTCGACGATGCGCTCCTTGACGTCGACCAGGCCGGAGTGGTCCGCGTCCAGGATCGCGCGTGCTTCGGCGATGTCGTACGCGTCCTCGCTGCGGTCGTTCCAGGGCATCTCCAGGACGGTGTCCAGCCAGGTGCGGATCCAGCCGCCCTCGGGCGACGCGTCGGAGGCGTGCTCCAGCTTGTCGACCTCCTTGAGCGCGGCGGCCAGCACCTTCTCCGGCAGATTCGCCGCCTCGACCCGGGCCCGGTAGTCCTCCTCCTCGCTGTCCGGGGTGCCGTTGAGCTCGTTGAGCTCCTTGCGCACCGCGGCCAGCTGCTGCTTGAGCAGGAACTCGCGCTGCTGCTTGTCCATCCCCTCCTGGACGTCCTTGCGGATCGTCTCGGCCACGTCCAGCTCGGCGAGGTGGTCCCGGGTCCAGCCGACGACCTTGGTCAGCCGCTCCCGGACGTCGACGGTCTGGAGCACCTCGATCTTCTGCTGGAGCGTCAGGTAGGGGGCGTAGCCGGAGTTGTCCGCCAGGTCACTGGGGTCCTCCAGGGCCTGTACGTGGTCGACCACCTGCCACGCACCGCGCTTGCCCAGCACGGTGGTGACCAGGGCCTTGTACTCCCGGGCCAGCTCGTCGGTGTGCTCGTCCGTCTCGGCGTCGGCCACCCGGGTCGCCTCGACCCACAGCGCCGCGCCGGGCCCGGTGGTACCGCTGCCGATCCGCACCCGGCCCTCGCCGCGCACCACCACGACCGACTCACCCCCGGGCAGCCGCCCGACCTGCTCGATCACGCCGAGCGTGCCCACCGCCGGGTACTGACCGTCGTCGCGCGGAACAAGCAGCACCCGCGCCTTGCTCTCACTACGGATGCCGGGTCCACCGGACCGCCCCGCGGCGGCCCGCGCGGCATCCACGGCGGCTCGGGTCTCCGCGTCATCGAGTTCGAGCGGGACCACCATGCCGGGGAGGACGACCACGTCGTCCAGCGGAAGAACCGGCAGGGTCAGGGTCCCGATGGTCTCGCTCATGTCATGCCCCTCAGGTAGCCACAGTCGAAAAAGTTGCGCTGCACTGACTCAAGAAACAAGAGCCCCTCTTTGTTCCCCCACCCTCCCGAGTCCCTGTTCGCCGTGAGCGAAGTCGTTCCCGTGGCCGTGAAGGCCGCATGGGTCGGTGGGGGGGGCGCATCGGGTGGCGCATGGGTCGGAGACGGCATCGGGTGGCGCATGGGTCAGGGTGGACCCGCGTTACCGCACGCGAACCGTCCCGCGGGCTCCACCGCTTCGTCGTCCCGGAGCGGCCGGCCGCGTGCAACGGTCGGAGGACGCGCACGGCCGCAGCGCGCCGGCGCTCAGGCCAGGTGCTCGATCGCGACGTCATCCCAATGCTGTGCGAGATATTCCGCGACCAGCCGGCGGTGACAATGCCGCGCATCTTCCTCACTGCAGAGCAGAACCGCGTTGTCGAGCGCTTCCCGCCGGATGACGTCCTCGATCCGACGAACCTTCATCAATTCGAGGAAACGTTCTTCGTAGGCCGCCCAGCCGACGCCCTGCTTCTTGTAGGCGTCGAGCATGTCCTGGGTCGGGGCCAGCTCGGTGCGATGGCTGTACTGCGCACCGCAGATCTCACCCAGGAAGTACCTCAGATCATCACGCTTGGCGAAACCGGACAGCTGCGAGACATTGTTGAGTCGAACATCGACCAGCGCCGTCACTCCGGCTTCACGCAATAGCCCGAAGAACTTCTCGGCAGACTTCTTCGTGAACCCGATTGTGTACAGTTTCATGTTTCCGGCGTCCCGTCGATGCGAAGTTCCTCGTTGACATACGCGATCCGTCGTTCCTGACGGTCGAGAGCTTCTTGGAGGCGCATGGCCGCGGTCCGGAAAAGATCTTCCTGATCCAGTTTGAATTTGGCCATCAGGCGTCGCATTGCCGAGGCGTGGTCCTCGACGTGCCCGTCGCCATGAATGTGTTCGACGGTAATCTCGTACTCATCGAGGACTCGCGCGACGAGCACGCAACGATGGCAGTCGAGCGGCTCTTGTTCGGCGCACATGACGGCGATTCGCTCGCTCCGCGAACCGTTCCGTAGACGTTCGATGCCGCGGACGAAATCCGAGGTCCGGGCAAGAAGGTCGTACCTCACCCGTCCGTCGACATAGCAGGTGGGGTCATCGGTGCGCGCACCCAGTTCCTTCCCCAGGAAGACGTACTTGATATCGACGTCGAGCAGGCTGCGCTCCACGGCGTACCGGTTGAACTGGGGCGTGAATCGGCTGACGGGCATCGACCGCACATCGGCGACCGCCGTGATTCCATGCTTCTGCAGCAGGCCCAGGAAATCTGAGATGCTGTGCGTGGAGTGGCCGACAGTAAATACTGTACGAGGTGTCATGACCTGCTGCCTGCTTTGATCTTCGCTCGTTCGATAATGGCTGCCGCCAATTTGTAGACGTAGCCTTCGAATGGTTCACCGAGACTCACTGTGAGGAAGGATTCGCCCAGTTCGTAGATCCCCTCCGACCCGGCCAGATATTCCAGCTCGTACCTGGGATCGGTCACCCGTAATATATATGCGTGTCCTGCATGCGAGAAGCAGGCGCGCAGAACCGGCCGCTGATCTCCGAACTTCGCCCCGGGGGCGTGCACCCGTAACGTCAGGTCGGTGACGCGTATCAGCTTGAGCGAGTCCGGCAGAGTGACCGCCTGTTCGGTCGGGACGCGATCATTGCTGCCGTGGAAGGTGCTGGATCCGTTGATCCACAGCCTGCCGGGGCGCTGCTCCAGCGCCAGTAATCCACTCCACCCGACCCTGCCGGCCTTCTGCCAACGGCAGCCGGGGTCGAGGAGCCAGTTCTCACTCTGGAAGTCGTGCGGCTGCGGCCGAAGAAGCGGCACCAAGACGACATCGAGGACATTCGGTTCCGTTCCGTCTTCGTACTGTCGTTCGCGAGCGGAAACCTCGTGACCCGGGCGGGCGCTGACCGGGCGTACCCACTCTCCCGAGCCGTCGCCGACCATGCCCGCCACACACCGACCCGAATGCTTGCGGGAATTCGCCAGACACACGAGCGTCTTCGTCAGTTCCACGTGCACCCCCCGATCCGATGCGTTGACTCCCCTGCGTGTAAAGGGAGCACAGCGCACTCACCCGAAGCGACGACCAGCACCACAGATTGTCAGTTCAGCGGATCATCCAAAAGCCTATGCCGGGGGTACGACCCTCGTCCGTCATTCAGCCAGGCGCGATGTTCGACCAGGCCGGGGCGCGCCCCGCCCACCGGGCGGCCGGCCGACCGGGGAGTTGGCGTCGGGGTGCGTCGTCTCGGCTCAGGCTCACCACCGAAGCGTGGAGCCGTCCCGCGACTCCGTGCGATCCGGTTGTGTGCGCTCCGGCGTTGCCCGGACGTTGGGCGCAGTGGGTGAATTCGGCCCGTGGCTCTTACGTCACGGCCGGTGAGGCGGAAGAATCGGGCGACTTGATACGAGGGGGCGAATCCTGTCAGTGAGCGACGTCTTTCCCGAACGTGTCCTGCATGCAGGCTCGATCACACTCCGGCCGTTCGGCGCCGATGATGTCGAGGACAACCGAACCGCCTGCGCGGACGAGGTGGTCCAACGATGGATACCGCTGCCGCGGCCCTACACCGTCGAGGCATCCGTCGACTGGTGTACGAAAACGGCCCACACCCTGCGCGAGTCGGGCGACGGCATCCACTTCGCGATCTCCGATCCTGCCGACGGGCGGCTCCTCGGCGCCGTCGGGCTCAAGCGGACCGACTGGCACGAACTGGTCAGCGAGGTGGGCTATTGGATCGCTCCGTGGGCGCGCGGACGCGGGATCGCCGCCCAGGCCACCCGCGCACTCGGGCACTGGCTGCTGACCGAGCAGGGCTTCGAGCGCCTCGAACTCAAGGCCGCCGTAGGGAACATCCCCTCGCGCAAGACGGCAATCAAGGCCGGCCTCCATCGAGAGGGCATCCTGCGCAACGCCGGCCGCCTGCACGCCGGCCGGGTCGACGTCGTCCTGTACTCGCAGATCCCGGCCGACCTGTAGGAAGGGCCGCCACGCCGGGCCGCCGATCGGCCCTGATGCCGCCACGCCGGTGGGGCCGATCGACGGTTGTGGCGGTGGTGTGCAACTCGACGGTGGTGGGCGCGAATTGCCGTAAGAGCGGCCGTACGCCCGAAGCGGGCCGAAGGCCAACGGCACGGCGGAAGGGTTGACGGCGGGATACCGCCAGACCCGGTGTGGTGCGGGTGGTTGTACTGGGACACACCCCGCGTCGGGGTCCCACCCACCCGCATCGCCGAAAGGGACGTCATGTCCGTCACCACCGGATCCGCCGAGCACACGACCGGTCGGACCGATCCGTCTTCCCAGGAGCAAACACACAAACAGGAACAGGAATCCCGGCAGTACTGGCCGGCCGTCGTGTGTCTGTCGCTCGGGATCTTCGCGATCGTGACCAGCGAGATCCTGCCGATCGGGTTGTTGACGCCGATCGGGGGTGACTTCGGCGTCTCGGACGGGACGGCGGGGTGGCTGATGACCGTGCCGGGCCTGCTGGCGGCGATCTGCGCGCCGCTGGTGACCGTGTGCACCGGACGGCTGGATCGGCGGACGATGTTGGTCGCCCTGATCGTGCTCCTGGCGGTGGCGAACTTCCTCGCGGCGGCCGCGCCCGCGTTCTGGGTGATGCTGGTGGCACGGTCGTTGGTCGGGGTCACCATCGGCGGGTTCTGGTCGATCGGGGCGGGGTTGGCGCCTCGGTTGGTGCGCGCGAAGGTGGTGGGTACGGCGACCGCCGTGATCTTCGCGGCTGTGCCGGCCGGTTCGGTGTTGGGCCTGCCGGCCGGTACCCAACTGGGCGAACACATCGGCTGGCGCGCCTCGTTCGCGGTCATGGGCGTCATCGCGCTGGGCGTGTCGATCGCGCTGCTCGTACTGCTGCCGCCGCTGCCCGCGCTTCAGGTGACCCGCGCCGCGGTGTTGCGTGGGCTGTTGCGCGGCACCGACATCCGGATCGCACTCGCGCTGACCGCCCTGATCGTGATCACGCACTTCGGCGCCTACACGTACGTGACTCCGTTCCTGGAGCAGGTCACCCACGTGGATCGCGGGCTGATCGGCGTCTACCTGCTGATCTTCGGCGTGGCCGGCATCGTCGGCAACTTCGTCGCGGGCGTGACCATGGCGCGCGGCCTGCGCGCGACGTTCCTCACGTGTGCGGTCCTGATCGCCGCGGCCACGCTGCTGTTCCCGCTCCTGGGTCGGTGGGATGCCGGCGCGATCGGCCTGCTCGTGGTGTGGGGTCTGGCCTACGGCGCCGTGCCCGCCTGCTCCCAGACCTGGTTCGCCCGCTCCGCCCCGCAGGCTCGGGAAGCCGCCATGGTCGTATTCACGTCCTCCTTCCAACTCACCTTCGCCGTCGGTGCGCTCCTCGGCGGAGCCGTCGTGGACGCGACGTCCCCGTCGACGGTCATGCTGTGCGCCGGCGCCGTCGCCCTCACGACGGTCGCCACGATCTCCACCGTCGGCGGCCCCGCCGAAGCGCCTCGGCACACCCCCTGATCAACGGCCGCACCCGCCTTCCCCGAGTGCGTCCACCCCGCCCGCACGGGCCCTCGGACGTCCGACGCGGCGCGCGGAAGGCGCAGCGCACGGGCTCGTCGCCGCCGCCGCCGCGATCGCGCCCGGATCCCGCCGCGAGGGGCGAAGCGCGCGACCGGGCTTGACTTCAAGTCGACTTCAACTTCTAGCGTCTTCCCCAGGCGCTCGGAGGAAGCACTTCCGGGGCCGCGCACGACAGTTCGCACTTCTCTCCTTGGGGGCTTCCATGAGCATCGCCACGCACACGACCGCAGGCACGAGCGCCCACCCGAACACCGACCCCTTCCGGCTGGCCGTCATCGTCGGCAGCACCCGCGAAGGGCGTTTCGCCCCCGTGGTGTCCAACTGGTTCGCCGCCACGGCCGAGCAGCACGGGGACTTCGAGGTGGACATCATCGACCTCGCCCACGACCGGCTGCCCGACGTGTGGGCGCCGATGGGCAGCGAACCCGCCGCCGTGGTCGCGGCGGTGGGCGGTCGGCTGGCCGCCGCGGACGCGTTCGTGGTGGTCACGCCCGAGTACAACCACAGCTTCCCGGCCGGGCTGAAGAACATGATCGACCTGTTCCGCAGCGAATGGCAGGGCAAGCCGGTCGGGTTCGTCTCCTACGGCGGCATCTCCGGCGGCCTGCGGGCCGTCGAACAGCTGCGTCTGGTCTTCGCCGAGCAGCACATGGTCACCACCCGGGACGGGCTCGCCTTCCCGATGGCCTGGGAGAAGTTCGACGCCGAGGGTCGGCCGGTCGACGTCGCGGGCACCGAGGCCGCCGCCAAGGTGATGCTCGATCAGCTCGCCTGGTGGACCGAGGCCACCCGGTCGACGCGCGTGCGCCGCCCGTACGGCGTCTGAGCGCCGACTCCCGAAGCAGCCGCAGCCATTCCCCCGCCGAACGCCAGGAGCCCGTGATGGCATCGACCACCGCCCCGGCCGCGAGCATGCCCGCGGCCGCCGTCCCCACCCCTTCCCGCAGCGTCGCGATGATCGCCCTCGTGGTCGTCCTCGGTTCGGTGATGTCCGTGCTCGACGTCACCGTCGTCAACGTCGCGCTCAACCACCTCGCGCAGGACTTCGACGCCCCGCTGGCCACCATCCAGTGGGTCGCGACGGGGTACACGCTGGCCCTGGCCACCGTCATCCCGGTGGCCGCCTGGGCGATGGGCCGGTTCGGCACCAAGCGGCTGTACATGTTCTCGATCGGCACCTTCGCCGCCGGCTCCGTACTGGCCGGGCTGGCCTGGTCGGCCGAGTCGCTGATCGCCTTCCGGGTCCTGCAGGGGCTCGGCGGCGGCCTGATCATGCCGGTCGGGATGACCATCCTGGCCCGTGCCTCGGACCCGAGCCGGATGGGCCGCACGATGGCCATCCTGGGCATCCCGATCCTGATCGGCCCACTTGCCGGCCCGATCCTGGGCGGGTGGCTGGTGGACGACGTCTCGTGGCGCTGGATCTTCTTCATCAACGTGCCGATCGGCGCCGTCGCACTGATCCTGGCCGCCAGGGTCTTCCCCCGCGATACGCCGCAGCCGACCAAGCCGCTGGACGTACCCGGACTGCTGATGCTCTCCCCCGGTCTGGCGCTGCTGATCTACGGTCTGGCCACCGGCGGCGAGAAGGGCGACTTCGGCGCCACCGGGGCGGTGGTCCCGGCCGTGCTCGGCGCAGTCCTGGTGATCGGCTTCGTGGTCCGGGCGTTGCGGATCGAGCACGCGTTGATCGACCTGCGACTGTTCCGCAGCCGCCCGTTCGTGGCCGCCGCGGGCACCATGGTGCTCTTCGTCTGCGCGTACTTCGGTTCGATGATGTTGGCCCCGCTGTACTACCAACTGGTCCGCGGCGAGAGCGCCACCGCCTCCGGCATGCTGGGCGCGCCGCAGGCCCTGTTCACCGCGGTGTCCATGCAGATCGCCAGCCGGCTCAGCGACCGGATTGCGCCGGGCCGGATCGTGTCGGTCGGGATCGTGGTCGCCGCCTCCGGCTTCCTCGCCTTCACCACGCAGGTCGCCGCGGACACGCCCTACTGGGTGCTGATGTCCTGCATGTCGGTGACGGGTGTCGGGGTCGGCATGACGCTGATGCCGACCACCGCCTCGGCGCTGCGCACCATGTCGCACGAGCAGGTCGCGGTCGCCGGTACCACCTTGACCATCATCCAGCAGGTCGCCGCCGCGATCGGTGGGGCGCTGATGTCGGTGCTGTTGGCCGGTGCGATGCGGGACGGCCTGCCGGCCGGGCAGGGGGCCGGTGGCCTCGGTGAGCTGCACGCGTTGTCGCCGGCCGCGGTACACGAGATCGGGCCTCGGTTGGCGGATGCGTTCCAGGGGACGTACTGGTGGGCGGTCGGCTTCATGGCACTGGCGTTCCTGCCGGCGCTGCTGATGAAGCGCCGGACGGACTGAATGTCCGCGAACGCCGGGCGGGCTGTGCACAGCCCGCCCGGCGTTCGGCGTTGCGGGCGTTGCAGACTTTGAAAGCGTTGCAGACGTCGAAGCCGTCGCAGACCCCGAGCCGCCCGCCGTCGAAGCCGCCGGCCCTACCGCTCGTCGTCCGTGCGCTTCGTCATGGTGTCCGGGCCCTTGAAAGTGCCTTCCCTGGACGTCCCCTGTTGGGCCTTCCACTCCGTGGTGGGCGCGTCGGGGGACGCCTCGTCCGGTCCGGCCGAGGTGGTTTCCGGGACCTCCGCCTCGCGGACCATGCCGACGATCCGACGGCCCGTCAGGCCCAGGCTGACCAGGCTGAGTCCGTCGAAGAGCAGGGCCAGCGAGATGAACGTGCCGATCGCATAGCGGCTGCTGCTGGGCCATTCGGCCAGTACCAACAGGCCCAGGACCAGGTCGATCACGCCGACCACGATGGTCCAGATCATCTTGGCGGACATGCTCGCGACGCCGCCCACGATGCGGAACATGCCCGCGCCGAGCAGCAGGAGCGCCACGAACAGGGTCAGTGCCTCGGCCGCCACATCGGGCCGGCGCAGCAGCACCACACCCGCCGCGATGTTGAGCGCGGAGACCGCGACCACGAGCCAGAACGCGTTCTCCTTGCGCGCCTGGATGGCCTGGACGAAACCGACCACGCCGCCGATCAGCAGCAGCCAGCCGAACAGCACCATCGTGGTCAGCGTGGCAACGCCCGTGTAGACCAGGCCGACGATCCCGCCGAGCACCAGCACGGTGCCGAGCACGACCAGCAAACCGAAACCGAATCCCTTGCCGCTGCGCCGATGCCGCCCCGCGCCGGATTCGGCGGTCGGTCCCGTGACGCCGTTCGTGCTGTCCATGGGTGCCGCTCCTCGGATCTGCCCACGCCCGCAGAATCGCGTGCGTGGTACGCCTTCCCCTTGGAAAGCGACATATCCGCATGATCAGCTATCCGCCCGATCCGGCGTGCGTACGATCGGCCGTCCCACCCTCGACGGCCGGCCCCGCAACAGCCGCGCCGGCCACTCGTACCGATCAGCGCCGCGCCCCCGGCGGCAACGACGGCGGCAGCGCGGACCGTACCGGGGACAGTGCCGGCGCCAGCGCCGGCCGGGTCGAAGGCATCGGGGTCGGCACCGGCACACCCCGCACCGCCGGGCCCGGACGATCCGTCAGGCCCAGGAAGTGCCGGCGCAGCCGGTACTTCTCCACCCGCCCGTTCGGCGTCCGAGGCATCCGCGCGACGATCCGCACGTGTGCCGGCCGCATGTACGCGGGCAACGACTGCGCGCACCACGCGCGTAGTTCGTCGGGATCCAGCGGCCGGCCCGGCTCGGGCTCGGCGTACAGGACCACCTCGTCCTCGTCCTCCCGGTCCGCGGGCACCCCGAACACCGCGCCGACCGCGATGTCGGGATGCTGGTTGACCAGGTCCTCGATGTGGTACGCCGACACGTTCTCGCCGCGGATCCGGATCCGGTCCACGACCCGGTCGACGAAGTGCAGCAGCCCGTCCTCCTCGTCGAACACCGCCGCGTCGCCGGTGTGGAACCACAGGTTGCGGGTGGCCTCCGCGATGCTCAGCGGATCGTCCACGTACTCCTGCACCAACAGCCCCGGCAGATGCGGTCGGATCGCCAGGTGCCCGACCACGCCGCGCGGCACCGGCCGGTCGTGCTCGTCCAGGATCGCCACCCGGGCGAACGGCAGTGGGGCGCCCAGGCAGCCCTTGCGCACGATCCGGGCACCGTCGAGCACCGGCACGCCCAGTCGGGCGCACGCCTTCGCGACCGCCGCCGGTGCCAGTCCGCGCCGCAGCGACGGCGGCGTGGCCTCGCTCGGGTCCAAGCCGACCAGGACGGCCGCGATCGGCAGCCCGGTCTCGACCTGCCCGTAACCGGCGACCACGGTGTCGATCCCGTACCGGCGGGCGAACGCGCGATGGGTCGGCGGCAGCGGCTGCATGAGCACCGTGCTCAGCGGGTTGTTGCGCTCGCCGCGCAGTTCGGGCGCGCCGGCCAGCCAGCCCACCATCGTCTCGGTGAGCACCGCGCCGGTGGCCCCCGCCGACACCACGCGGCGCCAGAAGTCGACCGGGTGGAAGCGGTCCCACAACGCCACGCCGGCGCCCGCCCAGGCGGCCCGGGCCAGGCCCGCGAACGCGCCCTGGATCGAGTGCAGCGGCAGGTCCACGTGCACCACGTCCTCGGGCGTGGTGAGTCGGCGCAGCAGCAGCGTGTACGAGGCGAGCCAACGGTGCGGCAACACCGCCGCCTTGGGCCGGCCGGTCACCCCCGCGGTGTGCACGATCATCCCGACGTCGCCCGGATCGATCGTCACGGCCGGCGGCACCGCGCGGGCCAGGAAGTTGGCGTAGGCGATCTCCGGGTAGCCGTGCGGCGGCCGGGGCCCGACCGCGTCGTGCACGGTCAGCCGCGGCAGCCGGTTCAGGTGTGGCCGGACCGCCTCCAACGCGTGCACCAGGGCGCGTTCGGTGACCACGAGCACCGGCTGGCCGGCGTCGAGTTGCTCGACCAGCAGGTCGCCGATCGCGTCCGGGTCCACCGGGCAGTACACCGCGCCGGCCTTCCAGATGCCGAACATCCACAGCGCGGCGGCGTATGCGCTGCGGCAGTGCACCGCGATGCGATCGCCGCGCCGGATGCCCGCCCGGGCCAGGTTTCCGGCGATCGTGTCGGTGGCCCGCTTGGCCTCGGCGTAGCTCAGGTCCAGACCGTGCTCGCCGTAGTGGATGAAGACCCGCATCGGGGTTCGCACCGACCATTTGTCCAGTGCTTCGGTGACCGACTCCCCGTCCGCGGCGAGTTCGGCGGCGAGACCCGCCTCGAGTTCTTCGGCGGTCATGGCTGTACAGCACCCCCTGCGACGCGCGGAATCCCGGAAGGTCCCGGCTGGAGTCCGTGCGTGTACTCGCTCACACGGGGAGACGAACATATCGCCTGAGCGCATCGGTTGGGGGCCCGGGAGCAGGCTTCCTACCGGTGAGTTCAGCGCCTAGCATCCAGGTGGCCCGACCGTCGACAGTGTGTCGGGGGCGATGAACAGGGCGTCATGACGCAGGACGGAGGCATCTCTTGTGCGAGAGCGGGGCGACGTGAGCGATACGGACAACGAGCCCACCCACGAGCCCGCCGGCGAGCCGGACCGCGACCTTGCCCGGGGATCGGGTGCGCCCGCGATCGACGCGGCGGAGATCCGGCGCCGGGTGGCCGATCTGGTCGCGGCGCACGATCCGACCACGATGTCCTCGGTCGAGTTCCTGGGCCACCGCTTCGACGCGGGCCTGGCCTGGGTGCACTTCCCGGTCGGGTGCGGCGGCCTGGGCGCCTCGCGCGCGTTGCAGCAGGTGGTCGAGAGCGCGTTGATCGCGGCGGGGGCGAAGGCGGCCAGTGGGTACCGCAATCCGATCGGCCTCGGGATGGGCGCGCCCACCGTCGTCGCACACGCGAGTGCCCGGCTGCGGACCGAGTTGTTGCGCCCGCTGTGGACCGGTGAGGAGATCTGGTGCCAGCTCTTCAGCGAGCCCGGCGCGGGATCGGACCTGGCGGGTCTCGCCACCCGCGCGGTCCGCGAGGGTGACGGGGATTGGATCGTCAACGGCCAGAAGGTGTGGACCTCGCTCGCCCACAAGGCGCGCTGGGCGATGCTGCTCGCCCGGACCGATCCGGACCTGCCCAAGCACCAGGGGCTGACCTACTTCTTCCTGGACATGACCTCGCCCGGAGTCGAGGTGCGGCCGCTGCGGCAGGCCACCGGACAGGCCGAGTTCAACGAGGTGTTCCTGACCGACGTGCGGATCCCGGACACGCACCGGGCGGGCGAGGTGGGTCAGGGCTGGGCGGTGTCGAACACGACGCTGATGAACGAGCGGGTCGCCATCGGCGGCGCGGCGTCCGCACGCGAGGCGGACGCGATCGGCGCGGTGGCACGGATGTGGCGCGACCGACCGGAGCTGCGCACGCCCGGCTTGCACGACCGGCTGCTGCGGGCCTGGGTGGAGTGCGAGGTGGCCCGGTTGGGCAACGAGCGCATCCGCCAGCAACTCGCCGCCGGTACGCCGGGTCCGGAGGGATCGGCGGCCAAGATCGCCTACGCCCGGCTGAACCAGGACGTCACCCGGTTGTGGCTGGAGCTGGCCGGCGAGGAGGGGTTGGGCTACGACGACTGGGCGATGCGGCGCAGCGAGTTGGGCCAGGCCACGCTCGGGGCGCGGGTGCCGGGCTACTACTACCTGCGGGCCAAGGGAAATTCGATCGAGGGCGGCACGTCCGAGGTGCTGCGCAACGTGATCGCGGACCGGGTGCTGGACCTGCCGCGCGAGCCGCGTGGCGACACCAAGGTGCCGTGGAAGGAGATGCCCCGGTGAGCGAACCCGGAATTCCCTCGCTGCTGTACGACGAGGTCGAGGAGGACCTGCGCGCGACGTTGCGCGAGCTGTTGCGGGATCGCTGCGCGTGGCACGAGGTGTTGGCGCGGATCGACACCGACGAGGCGTACGACGACGGCCTGTGGAAGGCGGTCGCGGCCGAGCTGGGCCTGGCCGGGCTGCTGATCCCGGAGGAGTTCGGCGGGGCCGGGGCCGGGCCGCGGGAGGCCGCGGTGGCGCTGGAGGAGTTGGGCCGCGCGGTGGCGCCGGTACCGTTCCTGGCCAGTGCGGTGCTGGCCACCTCGGCGCTGCTGGCCTGCCCGGCCGGCGAGGCGCGCGACGCGGCCCTGCGCGCGCTCGCGGACGGCACCCGGACCGCGACTCTCGCGGTGACCGCGAGCACGTGGCCGGGGGCGGGCTTCCCGCTGTCGGTGACCGGTGCGCAGGATGCGGACGGGTTGGTGCTGACCGGCGCGGTGACCGGGGTGCTGGCCGCGGATCGGGCCGAGTTGCTGGTGGTTCCGGTGATCGTGGCCGGCGAGTCGCAGCTGGCTCTGGTGGCGGGCGACGCGGCGAATCTGTCCCGGCGCGCGGTGACCTCGCTGGACGCGACCCGCCCGGTGGGCGAGTTGACGCTGGATCAGGTCCGCGGGCGGGTGCTGGCCGGGCCGGAGCACGCCGAGGCGGCGCTCGTGCAGGCGCTGTGTCAGGGCGCGGCGCTGTTGGCCTCGGAGCAGTTGGGCGTGGCCGAGCAGGCGTTGGCCGAGGCGGTGGCGTACCTGAAGGTCCGGCACCAGTTCGGCCGGCCGATCGGGTCCTTCCAGGCGCTGCGGCATCGCGCGGCCGACCTGTGGTCGGACATCGCCGCGGCCCGGGCGGCGGCGCGCTACGCGGCGGCATGCCTGGCCGAGGACGCGGCGGACGCGCCGGTGGCCACCGCGTTGGCGAAGGCGTACTGCGGCGACGTGGCGGTGCGCGCGGCGGAGGAGTGCGTGCAGATGCACGGCGGGATCGGCTTCACCTGGGAGCACCCGGCGCACCTGTACCTCAAGCGGGCGATGGCCTCGGCGCTGCTCCTGGGCACCGCGGATCGGCATCGGGCCACGCTGGGCACACTGGTGGACCTGCCGCCGGCGATCTGAGCGCCCCGACACGGGTGTGGCCGGCCTCCGCACGGAGGCCGGCCACACTCACGTCCCTCACCTGCGCAACCGGACACGGCCTAGCTACGCAGCATCACAATGATCATCACCATCGCGATCGCCATGAGCACGGCCCACACCGCCGTGACGAGACGAAGGCGCTTCGGGTCCCGGCCGGCGGGGGTGTCGGTCGGACCGGGGTCCGCCGGTTGCGGGTTGTCGCTCATGTCCTCGCTGCCCTCCACGGGTGCTGCGCGCGGCGTCCGTCCCGTTCAGGATGACACCGCGCGCGGCCCGTTGAGGAGCCCTCGCCCCGGAATGTGTCTCAGTGCCCCGCCGGGGTGGTGGGCAGCACCGCCGTGGCGTCCGCGCTCGGCCCCGCGACCGCCGGGGCGGCCTGCGGTACCTGCTGCGCGGCAATCAGCCGGGCCAGCCAGAACCGCATGAACGTGGACAACGAGTAGCGGATGAAGAGGGCGAACCCGAGCAGTGAGACCGGGATCGCCGACAGGCCCAGGGTGATCGCGTCGTTCTGGGTCAGGATCAGCGTCGTGCCGTGCGACATGAAGTAGGCGCCGATGCCCATGCCGATCCCGACCAGCATCAGCCCCACGCCCAGCCACATCAGCTGGGTGTCGAGCATGCTCTTGGGCGCACGCAGTTTCAGGGCGCCGACGTCGGCGGTGAACTGTCGGGTCCGATCCTGAGTGGCCGCCGGGATCGCCGCATGGCGCGGGGCGAACGCCGGTGGTGGCCCGGCCGTCGGCACCCCCTGCGGAACCGTCGGCGGCTCGCCGGCGGGCCTCGCGGGTGCGGGCTGCCCGTCGGCGTTCACGCTGTTCATACTCATTAAGTGGTCACCTCGTGGGTCGCCGTGAGGTTGGTACGTACCCGAGGACGGCCATGTGCGATCAGCCGCCCAGGTACGCGCTGTGCAGGTCGCCGGCGATCTCGTCCGGAGTGCCGACCTGAAGGATCCGGCCACCGCTCATGACCGCGGCGAGGTCGGCGACGGCCAGGGCCGTGCGCGCGAACTGCTCGACCAGGAGCACGGTGACACCGGTCTCGGCGATCTTGCCGACCACGTCGTACAGCTGGTCGACGACGAGGGGCGCGAGGCCCATCGACAACTCGTCGAGCAGGATGAGGGCCGGGTTGGTGGCGATCGCCCGGGCGACGGCCAGCATCTGCTGTTCGCCGCCCGACATCGTGCCCGCGGCCTGGGTCCGGCGTTCCTTGAGGCGGGGGAAGATCGGGAAGACCTTCTCCTCGATCTCCTTGCGGGAGACTCCTCGGTAGGTCGCCATCCACAGGTTTTCGGACACGGTGAGATTGGGGAAGACCCCTCGGCCTTCCGGGATGCTGCACAGGCCGATCCGGGCCAGGTCCACGGGTGCGGCCCCGGTGACGCACCGCCCGGCGAGGAAGATGTCCCCGCCGGTGGGCTGATGCAGCCCGGTGATCACCTTGAGCATCGTGGTCTTGCCGGCGCCGTTGGGGCCCAGGACCGCCATGACCTTGCCGGTGGGCACCGCGAGGTTCACCTTGTGCAGCACCTCGACCTGCTCGTACCCGGCGCTGATGCCGCGCAGTTCGAGCAGCGGCGGGGCGCCGGCCGGGCCGGTCGGCCGCGCGTCGGCCATGTTCGGCGTCATACGGTCTCCTGCAGGACTTCGTCGGCCTCCGCGGCGTCGGCGGTACCGAGGTATGCCGCCTGTACGGCGGCGTTGGTGCGGATCTCGTCGCACGTACCGTTGGCGATTTTTTTGCCGAAGTCAAGCACGTGCAGTTCGTCGCAGGTGTTCATCACCAGGTCCATGTCGTGCTCGACCAGCAGCACCGCGACCCCGTCGGCGGCGATCTCGCGCAACAACTGGCCGAAGCCGCGCGTTTCCTCGTCGTCCTGGCCGGACGCGGGCTCGTCCAGGAGCAGGATCTTGGGCCGGGACGCCAGCGAGCGCGCCAGTTCGACCACGCGGCCCTGCCCGGTGGGCAGTTGGTCGGCGCGCACGTGCGCGATCTCGGTCAGGTTGAGCCGGAGCAGCAGGCGCGCGGAGGTGTCCTGCGGGGTTTCCTTGGTACCGCGGTGCAGCCGCCGGTACTGGGCGGCGGCGATCTGGATGTTCTCCCGGACCGTCAACGACCCGAACAGCTCCAGGCGTTGGAAGGTACGGGCCATGCCCAGGCGGGCCCGGCGGTAGGGCGCGAGTTTGCTGACGTCGCGCCCGTCCATCCTGACCCGACCCGAGGACGGCGGCTGGAGGCCGGTGATCACGTTGAAGATCGTGGTCTTGCCCGCGCCGTTGGGCCCGATCAGACCGGTGACCTTGCCCTCGTGGGCCCAGATGTTGACGTTGTTCAGGGCGGTGTGGCCGCCGAAGCGGACCGTGACGCCCTCGACCTCAAGCCCCATGACGCGCTCCAGGCAGGGTGGGTGACGATGTTTCGGCCATCGCGACCGCCGGCAGCGAAGGCATCGCGATCAGCTTGTCCAGGGCCTCGATGTCCGCGGACTTGAACCGGTTGCCGTTCAGGCCCAGTCCCTCGGGCTGCTCGGACAGGCCCGGCGGCAACTCCTGTTCGGTCCGCGGCGCCTTGAGCATCAGCTCGGCCTTGACCGCGGCCGGGATGCCGATCACCGCGAGCAGGATGCCGACGACGAAGACCCAGTTCCCGATCACGTCGGTGAACCGCAGGACGACCAGCACCAGTTGGGCCGCCGCGCTGCCGGCCAGGATGAACGGCCGGCGCAGCGCGGGCTCCCATTCCGGACGGATCTTGGCGGCGATGAACCCGTTCGGGTTCTTGCCCAGTGCGATGCCGTTGAGGCCGATCAGGATCGTGGTGAGCTGGGCGTAGTCGGGGAAGAGGTTGGTGATCAGCGGCGTGCCCAGGAAGATGCCCGCGAACAGTGCGGCGCCCGGCGAGGTCAGGCCGGCGATCACCATCAGCATCAGCACCGAAAGCCCGGCGGTGAAGTCGAAGTTGACCGGCGACAGGGTGCCCAGCGCGCCGCCCAGGATGCCGCCGCCGACGCCCGCCATCGCGGCGGACAGGCCGAAGACGGTGAGCGTGGTCAGCTTGTGGTTCATCCCGATCGTCGCGCACGCCGCCGGGCTGTCCTTCATCGCCAGCAGCCTGCGGCCGAACTCGCCGCGCCGGATCCACACCACCACGAGCGAGGACAGCGCGAAGAAGACCGCGCCGAAGATGAAGTAGGCCCGGTCGGAGGAGATGTCCACGCCCGGCCAGTCGAACCGCTCGAAGTTGAGCGTGCCGCTGTTGAACAGGTCGATTTTGGTGTCGCCCCAGGTGAACGCGGGCAGTTGGAAGATCCAGCGGTCCAGCATGACCGCGAACGCGGCGGTGGCCAGGGCCAGGTAGATCCCGGACAGGCGCAGCGCCGGCAGCGCGACCAGCACGCCGATGCCCGCGCAGATCAGCGCGGCCCACAGCAGGCCCAGCGGGTTGCCGCCGGAGCCCAGGTGCGACACGCAGATCGCGCCGATGCCCGCGAAGCCCAACTGGGCCAGCGACATCTTCCCGGCGTAGCCCACCAGCGGGATCACCGACAGGGCGATGATCGCGAAGCCCCACATCTTGGTGCTGGCGAACAGGTCGGCGGCGCCCAGGGTGTTGGCCGCGACCACCGCGCCCGCGATCACCAGGGCGGCGAAGACGAGCGAGCCGGTCCAGGTCGGGCGGTGGGCGATCTCCCGGGTGCGGGAGGAGGCGTGGCCGCGCAGCCGGGACGTGGGCAGCAGCATGATCGCCACGAACAGCACCAGCACCGGCATCGAGTCGGTGAGGCCGGACAGGTAGGGGCCCGCGGTGGGGAACCTGGTCTCGGTGAGGTAGCCCTTGCCGTACTCGGTGACCAGGCCGATGATCAGCGCGCCGACGAAGGTCCACGGCAGGCTCTTGAGCCGGCCGATCACCGCCGCTGCGTAGGCGTTGACGATCAGCAGGGTCAGCGGCAGCGCGGCGAAGGAGAGTTTGGGCGCGATCAGGATGCCTGCGACGGCGGCCAGCATGGTGCCGGTCGCCCAGGCCAGCATGCCGGGCACCTCGGGACGCGAGCCGTTGAGCACCGCGAGGTTGCGGTCGTCGACGGTGGCGCGCATGGCCACGCCCGCGCGGGTGGAGCGCAGCAGCACCCACAGGCCGATCGCCACGATCAGCGCCACGGCCAGGGTGATCAGGTCGTGGTAGGACACGCGCGTGCCGGCCATGTCCACGGACTCGCCGGGGAAGAAGTTGACCACGTTGCGCGGGGTCTGCGGATCCCAGACCCACATCACCGTGGCGAGCAGGCTCAGCAGCACGGCGACGGTGACCATCAGGCGCGTCGTCTCCGACGTGCCCTCCAGGCGGCGCATGATGGCGAAGTGCAGGAACACCCCGAATGCCGGGGCGAGGATGCCGAGCACCAGCAGGATGGACAGCCAGACCGGCCAGCCCCAGTCGAAGTGCAGTTGCCAGTAGGTGAAGGCGGCGAGCGCGCCGGTGACGCCGTGGGCGAAGTTGAAGATGCCCGTGGTGGTGTAGGTCAGGGTCAGGCCGCCGGCGGTGATGGCATAGATGCCGCCGGTGACCAGGCCGCTGATGGTGAGGATGATGAACTCGTGCACGCGCCCTCCGTTCGGGCCGGGCCGTGTCGCGGGGCGATCGGTCTCGGAGACTGGTGCGGCACGGCTCCTGACAGGTCGTCAGGGCCGCTGGGCCGCCCTCCCGCCCGGTGCGGGGCGGGAGGACGACGGGTGTCGCCTGGTCGGACCGAGCGGAGTCGGCGGCCGACGGGTCGGCGGTGATGCGGTGCAGCTGGGCGCTGCGGTCCACTGCTTCGATGTCACACGGTGGTGCGGTGGTGCGGTGTCGCTCGGGCCGGCGAGCGGCTCAGGAGCTCTCCTCCGGCGGCAGCGCCGGCGGCGGCTCGCCTCCGTCGGCGGGCGGCGCGGTGTTCGATTCGGGCGCGCCGGCCGGTGGCGGTGTGTCGGCGGGCGGAGCGGACGGTGGTGCCGACGTCGGTGCGACGGGCGCACCGGGTGCGACGGCGACCACGTTGCCCGGGTCGCAGTTGAAGAACTCGGCCTTGTTCGGCTTGGTCAGCGCCGCGTCGTACTCGAAGCCCTTGGCGGTCGCCTTGACCATGGTGAAGCAGTCCGAGGCGCGCACGTCCTTGGTCTCCACGATCGGTCCGGGGGCGAACAGGCCGCCCGCGTCCCAGTTGGCGCGCTTGCCCTTGGCCAGCACGCACTCCGTGGTGAGTTCCGTGCCGCACTCCTTGACCGCGCTCGCCCACAGCAGCCAGGAGTTGATCCCGGACATGTGGAAGAACTCCAGGTCCTTGCCGGGTTCGGCGAGGTGCAGGATCTCCAGTGCCTTCTGCACGGCGGGGTTCTTGTCGCCGAGCGACTGCGGCACGAACGTCGGGTAGATGTAGGTGTCGGGGATCTTCGAGTTCTTGGCGGCGGCGAGCGTGTAGCGGTTGTACGCCGACGCGTCGCTGACGATGACCTTGGGGTGCCAGTTCATCGCGTCCATCTCGCGGAACATCGACGCCGAGTCCACCGCGAGCCACGTGGTGATCAGCATCTCGACGCCGGCGCTCTTCATCTTCTCCAGCGTCGTGCGCCCGGGCGGCGGCATGACCGGGACGTCTTCCTTGTAGACGACCGTGCCGCCGGCCGCCTCGACACCGGCCTTGTAGCGGACCATCGAGGGCCGCAGCGAGGCCATGTTCTGGCCCAGCAGGCCGACCTTGGCCTTGACCTCGGGGTGCGCGGCGAAGACCGCCTTGTACGCGCCCACGACCGTGGTGGAGACCGGCAGGCCGACCGCGAGGTCCTGAAGGTCGGCCTTGGCCGATTCCTCGCCGACCACGTAGGCCGGGAAGGCGCCGAGCTTGCACCCGGTACGGGCCTTGACCCCGTCGTTGTCGAACGGGTTGCCGCCGCCGACCACCATGAAGTCGCTCTGGCAGGCCGCCGTCATGACCGTGCCGACGTTGCTGAGTGCGGCATCGCGCTTGGTCAGCTTGATCGTGCGGCCGTTGATGCCACCGAGTTCGTTGCACCACTTGGTGAAGCCGTCGGCCATCTCGAAGAACTCTTTGCCCAGACCCGGTTGGGCGGGAGCGCCGGGGTCGCCGGTCACGCTGACGGAGATTTCCTTGTCCGTGACGCCTCGATCGGCCTTCTTGGTGAGCGGCTTGCCGTCGCCCTTGCCGCAGACGTCCTTGAGCGTGCCGAAGTCACCGGCCGCGCCGGTGCCCTTGGGCTTGGTCGAAGCGGTTCCCACCGGATTCCCGCCCTGCGGACCCTTGGCCACCGCGTCGTCACCCGAGCGGCCACAGCCGACCGCCAACAGGAGCGGCACGACCAGCAAGCCGGCCGCCGCTCGGCGGCGCGTCCCACGCCGCCCGGCGGAAGTTGATGCCATCAGCCCTCCCGACACTTCGTTTCCGCGGGCCGGGCCGAGATGCCCGGTGCGCTCTCACGTACTTCTCCTGCGCTGTGCTCGCGTCGTTCTCGTCTTGTTCTCGCCCTGCCCCGGGCTCCGCCTGCGAGGCGTCCCTGCGACTGGATCTGACATGCCATCAGTCAATGGGCCATGAAGCAATGGCCGGGACCTTAACGGGGTGTTCCACAGGGTGCAAGAGTCACCGAACCGGCGAAAACCGCTGGCCGGCAGGCCGAGAACAGTTCCTTGCAGGGCGAGGCGCGCGACTACACACGTGTCACCGTTTGGGCCCTCAGGATCGGAATTCATCGGCTTCGTGATGGCACTGTTATGAGGTGTCGGCGATCGCTCTCGCGAGGTCCGCGAAGCACGTGCGAAGCAAAAAGACGACACAGTGACAAGCGTTCTCCACAAAGCGACAAGGAGTCAGTGAACCGATGCACACGATCGATCCGACCACCGACGCACAAGAGATCGAACGCGTTCCGGCGGCGGACGGCGAACTCGTCCTGCGACGTGCGGGTGAGCACTACGAGATCATCAGCAACGGCTGCTTTCTGATGGACACGCGCGCGGGCGCCTCGGAGCGGCTTTTGGTGCGCACCGCGCTCGACGCGCTCGGTGACGGCACGGATCTGCGGATCCTGGTCGGCGGCCTGGGCGTCGGCTTCACTCTGCGCGAGGCGCTGACCGACGCCCGGGTCGCGCAGGTGACGGTGATCGAACGCGAACCCGCCGTCGTGCGCTGGGGCACCGGCCCGCTCGCGCCGTTCTCCGGACACGCCCTGGCCGACCCCCGAGTGAGGGTGGTCACATCGGACCTGGTGGCCTGGGTGCACTCGGGTGCCGGCGGGCCGGTCGCGGTCGCGGGGGCGGCGGGCGGACCCGGCGGCGAAGCGGGTGGCGAGCGGGGTGTCGAGGCCGCCGCCGAGGCTGGTGGCGAGCGGGGTGTCGAGGCCGCCGCCGAGGCTGGTGGCGGGCCGGGTGCCGAGGCCGCCGCCGAGGAGGAGTCGCCGGAGCGCTTCCACGCGCTGTGCCTGGACATCGACAACGGGCCGGACTGGACGGTGACCGACGGCAACGCCTCGCTCTACGACGACGCGGGACTTGCCGCACTGCGGGCCCGATTGTTGCCGGGCGGCGTGCTGACCGTGTGGAGCGCGACCGCGAGCCCCGCCTTCGCCGAGCGGCTGCGGCAACACTTCACCCGGGTGAGCGTGCATCGGGTGCCGGTCCCGCGCGGCGAACCGGACGTGGTGTTCGTCGCACACGAGCTGTAGCGGGCGGTCGGCGGCAGCGAGGCAAGGCGGCCCGGGTCGCGCAGGAGAGCCGGGCCGGCCGGGCGGACCGGGCCGCGCGCGTCGTGCGCAAGAACCGAGGGGCCGGTGGCAGCGGGGCGGGGCACGCGTCGTGCGCGCGAACCGACGGGCCGAAGGCAACGGGGCGGGGCGCGCCGCGCGCATGAACCGACGGGGCGGCGGCCACCGAGCGGTCCGAGTCCTCCCGCGCAACCGGCCGGCCTGCGGCGACGTGGTGGTGTGCGTCGTGCGGGGAATGTAACTGACGCGACGTCAGAGAAACTTGCGTGTGTCATCCAACTGCTGTCAGCATGCGATCGACGGCTGGTGAAAGGGTGGACATGCACGACGACGAGGCGGATTCGCCCGCTCTGTACACTTCGGGCGAACTGCGCGACCGCAGCGAACTCCGGGACGTGGTGCAGATCTACGCCCACGGCGCGGACCGCCGCAAGCCCGACCTCGTCGCCTCGATGTTCACCCCGGAGGGCCGCCTGGTGATCCACCGCGACCCCGGCTCCACCGAACCGCCGGCGGTACGGACGGGCCGGGCCGAGATCGCCAAGGCGCTGACGAGCCTGGACCGCTACCTGGCCACCACGCATCTGATCGCCAATCAGCTCGTCGCCTTCGAGCCGGGCGGCGACCGGGCGAACGCCGAGACGTACTGCACGGCGCACCACATCTACGAATCGTGCGGAGTGCGCCGCGACCGGGTGATGTCGATCCGCTACCTCGACACGTTCGTGCGCACGGACGAGGGCTGGCGCATCGAGACCCGCACCCTGCACTGTGACTGGGTCGAGGACCGGCCGCTGACGGCATGAGTACCGGCACGAAGGGGGCCGCGCGCACGCCGACCAGGCGCCACGGCCCGACGATGATCCTGGTCGCCCTGTCCTTCGCCGCGACCACGATGGCGGTCATGCAGACCGTGGTCTCGCCGATCCTGCCGCAACTGCAGAACCGTCTCGGCGTGTCCAGCTCGGCGATCGCCTGGGTGCTCACCGGCAACCTGCTCGCCTCGGCGGTGGCCACCCCGCTGCTCGGCCGGCTCGGCGACCTGCGCGGACGCAAACGATTCCTGCTGTACGCGCTGGCGGCGGTCGCGCTCGGCTCGGTACTGGCCGCGTGCACCACCTCCTACGTGATGTTGATCGCCGGCCGGGTACTCCAGGGCATGGGCGGCGGCGTGGTCCCGCTCGCGCTCAGCGTGGTCCGGGACGAATTCCCCAAGGAGCGCTCGGCGGGCAGCATCGCCACCATCGGCGCCACGATCAGCGTCGGCGCCACCTTCGGCTCGGTGATGACCGGGCTGATCGCCGACCGCTGGGACTACCACCTGCTGTTCTGGCTCTCCGCACTCGTTGCGCTGCTGTCCATGCTGATGGTGTGGCGCGTGGTGCCGGACACCGCCGAACGGCGCTCGGGTCACGTGGACCTGGTCGGCGCGCTGACCCTGTCCGGCTGGCTGGCCGCGCTGCTCGCCGCGGTGAGCATGGGCAGCCGCTCCGGGTGGGGCGCGCCGCTGGTGATCGGCGGGCTGATCACCGCCGTGGTGATGTTCGCCGCCTGGATCGGCTGGGCGCTGCACCACCCCGAACCCCTGGTCGACCTGCGGGTGATGGCCCGCCGGCCGGTGCTGCTGGCCAACCTGTCCGGGGTGTTCACCGGCATGGCGATGTACGGCTCCTCGCTGCTGTTCGCGCCGTTCATCCAGGCCCCGTCTGCGCTCGGCTACGGCTTCGGCAAATCGGTGCTGATCGCCGGGCTGATCATGCTGCCCGGCACGATCGGCAACCTGGCGGCGGCACCGGTCGCGGCCCGGATGACCAACCGCTACGGACCCAAGCCCGCCCTGGTGCTCGGACCGCTGCTCAGCGGCGCGGCGTTCGCCCTGCTGATGCCGCTGCACGGGCACTGGTGGGCGTTCTCGATGGTCGGCGTGCTGTTCGGCTTCGGTCTCGGCCTCGCGTTCTCCGCGATGCCCGCGCTGATCAACGACCACGTGCCCGCGGACATGACCGGCGTGGCCAACGGAATGAACGCGGTGCTGCGCACGGTGGGCGGGGCGACCGGTACGGCCGTGCTCGGCGCGATCCTGAGCGCATCCCTGGTCGACGGGGGCACCGCGCGCGCCGCGGGTGTGGCTCAGGCGCCGGAACTGACCGGGTACCTGATCTGCTTCGGCATGCTGGGCATCGGCTGCCTGGTCGCGGCGCTGCTCGCATGGTCGATCCCGAGCGCGCACCGAACGGCGCAACCGGTGCGGGTGGCGGCCGAACCCGACCGTGTGCAGGCGACCCGATAGGGAAGACTGCCCGGATGATCGGGAACGAACGAGACACCGCCCTGGCCGAGGCGATCGCGCTGCGCGAGGCGGGTCGGGCCGAGGAGGCACGGGCGCGGCTGGTGCCGCTGGTCGAACAACACCCCGGCGACGCGCAGATCGCCTACCAGGCGGCGTGGGCGCACGACGTGCTCGGCCTGGAGCGCGAGGCCGTGCCGTTCTACGAATGGGCCCTGATCGGGGACGGCCTGGCATCGGAGGACCGGCTGGGCGCGTTCCTGGGCCTGGGCAGCACGTACCGTGCGTTCGGCGCACACGACAAGGCGGTGGCGATCCTGCGCCGCGGCCTCGCCGAATTCCCCGACGACGCGGGCCTGACCACGTTCCTGGCCATGGCCCTGTACAACGCCGGCGACGCCAAAACCGCGGTCGAATCCCTCCTCCGCGTCATCGCCACAACCAGCACCGACCCCCAGGTAACCCCCTACCGCAAAGCCATCGAACTCTACGCAACCGATCTGGACGCAACACACACATAACACCCCAAGCCGCCCCCACTCCACCCGAACCCCCAGCCCGCCCACCCGAATCCCACCAGCCCACCCGGGCACCCCCAGCCCGCCCGGCACTCGAAAACACCCGAGACCCGCAACCCTCACGCCCGGACAGCCCCCTCAGCCCGTCCGACGTTCGAGAACACCCGAGACCCGCAACCCCCACGCCCGGACAGCCCCCCTCAGCCCGTCCGGCGTTTGAGGACACCCCAAGGCCCGGCCCACAATCCGCACGCCCGCAAACCCAACCCACCCGGGCCGACCCGGCCCACCCTCCGGCCCGCCCGGACAGTCCGCACAGCCGGTCCGAGCGCCCCAGCCCGTCCAAGCAACCCCTCCAGCCCGTCCGAGCAACCCCTTCAGCCCGTCCGGCGTTTGAGGACAAGCGGACCGGGCCGCCCCAGCCCGTCCGGCGCTTGAGGACAAACGAACCAGGCCACCCCAGCCCGTCCGGCGCTTGAGGACAAACGAACCAGGCCACCCCAGCCCGTCCGGCCATGAGGACAATGCGTCACCCACCGGAAAGCGCCGACAACGTCGCCGCCCCAGCCGGATCCCCCGCCGTAGCCGCAGGCACAAGCACCACCTCGTCCACCCCCACCCCCCGATACGCCGCGATCCGCTCCCGCGCATGCGCCACCGACCCCACGACCCCCACCGCCGAAACCGCCGAAGGCGGAATCGCGGCCCACAACTCCCGCGGACGCGGCCGCGTGCGCGCATACGCGACCAGCTCCGCGAAGCCCGCGCGGGCGAACATCTCCGCATACCCGGGTGCCGCCAGATACCCCACCAACCCGCGCCGCAACTGCTCCGTCCCCTCCGCCACGGCAGCCCCCGGCTTCGCCTCCACCGCCGCACACACCCACGCGGCGACCCGGGGGCGCGGCCGCCCGGCCCCCTCTGCGGCGCGCTCCAGCGAACCGATCAACTCCCCCGCCGTCTCCACCGACACCAGGTTCAGCACCAGCCGATCCGCATACCGCGCCGCCGTCCGGATCGCCGCAGGCCCGAACGCGGCGACCGTCAAACCCGATCCGCCCGGCGCCGGCAACCGCAGCCGGTACCCGCGCGAACGCAGCACCGACCCCCGCCCATCCGACCTGGCTCCGTCCAACAACTCCCGCGTCTGCCGGGCCGATTCCGCCAAGGCAACGCCCGCCCGGGCCCGTGAGCGCCCGTGCCACTCCTCGACCACCACCGTCGAGGACGTCCCCAACGCCACCGTCACCCGCCGCCCGGTCAGCGCCCGGACCGAGGCCACGCCCATCGCGATGGTCGCCGGATCGCGTACGGTCACCGCCAACGGCCCCACGGTCAACGGGATCCGCTCGGTGACCCCGGCGACCGCGGTGGCCAGCGCGAACACGTCGTAGGTGGCCATCTCGCCGAGCCACAGTTCGTCGTAGCCGAGTTCGTCGGCCAGCCGCGCCGTCGCAAGCGCCTCCGCCGCCGGACGGTCCTGCCACAGGCCGAGCGAGACCGACAGGCCCGCCCCGGTCGATACCTCGTCCTTGTTCACGTCACCCGCTCCAACACCACGGCCGACCCCGACCCCGCCGCCCCGCTGACCGCCGCCACTCCGAACCGCCCACCCGAACGCACGAGTTCACTCGCACACGCGCCGACCAGGATCGCGCCGGTGGCACCGAACGCGTGCCCCATCGCGATCGTGCCGCCGTTCACGTTGAACCGGTCGTCCCCGAAACCGAGTTCGCGACGGATCTTCAGACACAGCGCGGCGAACGCCTCGGCGAACTCCACCACGTCCAGATCCCCCGGACCCAGTCCGGCCCGGACCAGCGCCTTGCCGATCGCCCGCTGACCCGCCGTCAACATCCGGACCGGGTCGCCGCCCGCCGCGGCCGAGGACACCACCCGCGCCATCGGCCGCACCCCCAGCCGTTCCGCCTGCGCAAGGGTGCCGAGCAACAACACGCACGCCCCGTCGGCCACCGACGGCGAGGTGCCCCGAGTGTGCAGATGCCGGATCCGGCCCAGATGCGGCAGGTGCCGAAGCGCGAGCGCATCCTGACCGGCGGCTCCGAGTTCGGCGAACGCCGGTTCCAGCCTGCCGAGTTCGTCCGCACTCGTATCGGGCCGCACATGCTCGTCGTGGGCCAACCCACCCGGCAGCGGCACCACCGCGTCGGAGAACCGGCCCAGCGCCCAGGCCCGCGCCGCGCGTTCCTGGGTGTGCGCTCCGTAGGCGTCCAATTCGGCGCGGTCGTAGCCCTCCTCGGTCGCCACCACGTCGGCCGCGATCCCCATGTGCACGCCGCCGACCCGCTCGATCACGGCCGCGTCCGTCCACAGCGGTCCGCGGTCCGCGAACATCGGCACCCGGGAGGAGGATTCGACCCCGCCCGCGATCAGCAGATCGGCCTGCCCGGACCGGACCAGTGCCGCGGCCGAGGAAACCGCGTCGATCCCGGACGCGCAGAACCGGTTGATCATCTGCCCGGGCACCACGTCCGGCCAGCCCAGCGTCAACACGGCGGTGCGCGCCGGATTGGCGCCCTGCTCGTCCACCTGCCCCGCGCAGCCCAGCAGTACGTCGTCCACCTCCGCCGGATCGACCCCGGTCCGCGCCACCAACGCGGTCAGCACGTGCTCGACCAGGGCCGGCGCCGACACCCCGGCCAACCCGCCACGCGGCGAAGCCTTCCCGCGCGGCGTCCGCACCGCGTCGAGGATGTACACGTCCCCGGTCACTCGTCCGCGCCCCGGCCCACGATCGTGGTGACGACCGTCGTGAAGGAGCCGCCGACATTGACGGTCAGCGCGGTGCGCGCCCCCTCGACCTGGATCGGCCCGGCCCGACCGGTCACCTGCCGCGCCGCGTCGAGCACCATCCGCACTCCGGTGGCGCCGACCGGATGGCCCAGCGCCAGCAGTCCGCCGCCCGGGTTGACCGGCAACCGACCGCCCGGCCCGAACACCCCGTCGGCGACCAGGCGTCCGGCTTCCCCCGGGCCACACACGCCCAGGTGTTCCAGGGCCACCAGGCCGGTGATGCTGAAGCAGTCGTGCAGTTCGGCCACGTCCACCTCGCCGGCGCCGCGCAGCCCGGCGCGCCGGTAGGCGTCCGCGACCGCGCCGGCCAACTGCGGGAACATCGCCGCCTCGTCGGTCCGGGCCAGCTTGGCGGCCAGGGACAACGTGTCGGTGCGGTGCCCGAAGCCGCGCACACACGCCGCCCCGGCCGGGTCCGGGCCGTGTTCGGCCATCCATGCGGGCGAGGCCAGGACCACGGCGGCGGCGCCGTCGGTGATCCGACCGCAGTCGGTGCGCCGCAGCCGGCCGGCGACCGGCGGATTGGCCGTGTCGTCGGCGGTGAAGGCCGCCGGCGCGAAGTCCCAGTCCCGGGCCTGGGCGAGCGGATTGCGTGCGGCGTTCGCGAACGCGCCTGCCGCGAAGGCGCCCGGATGGGCCGGGTCCAGGCCGTACCGGGCGGCGTAGGCGTCGGCGATCTCGGCGAACAACGTCGGCCACGGGAACTCCGCGCCCGGCGCCTCGTGTCCGACCCACGCGGCGGAACCGAGATGGCTCGCGCCCACGTTCGCGGGCACATTGCGCATCAGCTCGACGCCGACCACGAGCGCGAGATCGTACCGTCCGGCCTGGAGGTCGGCGCCCGCCGCGAGCACCGCACAACTTCCCGACGCGCAGGCCGCCTCGTGCCGCATGCTCGGCCGGCCCGCCAACTCTGGTACGGCGGTGACCATCAGGCCGCCCAGGTGCGCCTGCCCCGCGAACAGTTCGCCCGCCAGATTGCCCACGTGCACGACCTCGATCGCACCGGGATCCACCCGCGCGTCCGCCGCCGCGGCGAGTGCGACCTCGCGCAGCATGTCGACCAGGCCCAGGCCCTCCTTGGTCCAGTTTCGGGCAAAGTCGGTCTGCGCGCCGCCGAGGATGTAGAGGGGCGTGGGGCTCATGAGTCGCCTCCTTCCGGGCGGTCCTCCACGGCGGGCACGGTGGACGCACCCGGACCCGCCGCCGAGCCGGCAGGTGCCGAGGCCGGGCCCGCCGCGGATTCCGCGAAGCGGGCGCGCAATTGCGCCTTGCGGACCTTGCCGACCGGGTTGCGGGGCAACGCCTCGACCGCTTCGAGCCGCTCCGGCAGCTTGTACACCGCGATGTGACGCCCCCTCAGGAACGCGGTCAGTTCGGCCAGGGTCGGCGTACGCTCACCGGGTGCGACCACCACGACCGCGCACGCCCGTTCGCCCAGCACGGCGTCCGGCAGCGCGACGATCGCGGCCTCGGCGATCGCCGGATGGGCCACCAGGTGGCCCTCCACCTCGGCCGCGGAGATGTTCATCCCGCCGCGCACCACGATGTCCTTGGCCCGATCGACGTAGCGCAACCAGCACGGGTCCCCCGAGGCGTCGGCCGCATACGCGAACATGTCCCCGGTACGGAACCAGCCGTCCTCGTCGAAGGCGGCCATGCGGGCCTGGGGATCACGTGTGACGTATCCGGAGAACACCCCGGGCCCCTTCAGGCGCAACTCCCCCGGCACCCCGACCTCGGTGATCTCCAGCTCGGTGGCGAGGTCCACCAACCGGCTGCGCATGCCGTGCGAGGCGCGGTTGGACCAGGTGTGCCCGGGTGAGCCGAAGCGCGGGAAGTAGTGCGCACGGTCGCGGTGATCGGGCACCGTGCCCGGGTCCGCCGCCAGGCTCGCGCCCTCGTTGGAGCCGAAGTAGTTGATCACCTCGATGCCGAACCGTTCGGCCCAGCCGGCGGTCATCTCCTCGGTCAGCGGCGCCGATCCCGAACCGACCACGCGCAGCGACGCGAGTGCCCCGATCGGCAGGTCGTCGCGGCGCAACATCGTCGTCAGCAGCGCGGGCGGTACCACCGTGTAGGTGACCTGCTCGGCGACGAGTTGGCCCAGGAACACGCCCGGATCGAACGGGTGGTGCTGCACGAGCACCGCGCCGGTCATCAGCCAGGGCAGGAACATCCCGGCGATGCCCGCCATGTTGACCATCGGGAAGGGATTGAGCAACACGTCCCGGTCGGTCAGCTCGGCAGCGTCGATGCTGCCCAGAGCCATCGGCGCCCAATCGTCCGGGCAGCGCGGAACACCCTTGGGCACGGCCTCGGTTCCCGAGGTCCAACAGATCGTCACGCAGTCGCCGGAGTCGGTGTCCAGGCCGTTCGGATACCGGTCGAGCAGCCGGGTGGAGGCCGTGGCGCACGCGACGTCGAGCGCGGTGACGCCCTCGGGCACGTCGTCGCCGAAGGCCAGCACCGCCCGCAGTCCGGACAGCGGCAGCCCCACGATCGCCTCCGCCGCAGGCCACGAGCCCGCCCGGGTGGCGGTGACGAACACCCGGACGTCGGCGAGTCGGGCCAACTCCTCCAGCTCGAACTCGCGGTACTGCACCGGGAACGGGGTCGCGATCGCGCCGAGCCGGGTGATCGCCAGGTAGGCGGCGGCGAGTTCGACCGAGTTGGGCAGTTGCACGCCGACCACGGTGTCGCGCACCACGCCGCGATCGAGCAGGACGGCGGCCAACGCGTCGACGTAGGCGTCGAGTTCGGCCCAGGTCAGGCGTTTCGGCGCGCCGTCCATCAGGGTGTCGCGGTTGGGCGGGTCGACGATCGCGGTGCGGTTCGGGTGTTCGGCCACCCGGTCGCGGAAGATCCGGTCCCAGGTCGGACCGCCCCACCACGGCGCGTAGCGCGCGGCCTGTTCGGCGGTGTGCAGTCTCATCCTCGACCTCCGAGCTGATCGGCCCGCACCCAGGTGGCGTGGAAGCCGACCGGCACCCGGACCGGGAGCAGGATCCGGCACACCGGCCCCGCCGTCAGGTCGGCCGCGTCCAACACGACGACCTCGGATCGGCCTTCGCGCTCGTCGGTCACGAACGACACCAGGTATCCGTCGTCCTCGCCGGTACTGCCGTCACGCGCGGCGAACGGCGCCTCGGAACCCCACCGCCCGGGGCCGAAGCGGTGGTCCAGGCGTTCGCCGGTATGCAGGTCGTAGCGCACGATGCCGTCGAAGAGCAGGGTGTCCTCGCGCGCGATGTGCACGTTGTAGGCGTAGCGGTTGCGCCGGCCCACCAGGCGCGAGTCGATAGAGGGGAACTCGGTGTTGTCGTCGTCGCGCGGGCCCTCGGTGGTGCGTCCGGTGGCCAAGTCGAAGCGGTAGCGCCACAGTTGGGCGTCCAGCCGCAGATAGGCGAGCATCCGGGCGAGCGGGTGGTCGATCCGCGGCTGGTGCTGTGGGTCCTTGACCCGGCACACGTCCAGCACGATCTCGCCGGGCTCCTCCCAGGAGTTGACGACGTGGTAGATGTACCCGGGCGCCGCCTCGAACCAGCGCACCCGCGAGCCGTCCCCGTACCGGGGCAGAACGGCGAACCGGGACGGCAGCATGCGATCGAAGTGCAGCTTGTACCGGCCCTGTCGGCGCGCCTCCTGGTCCTGGATCAGCGGCAGGTCCATCAGGATCGCGTGGTTCTCGGTGATCGCCATGTCGTGCGGCAGACGCGGGCCGGGCAGGTCGACGGTCGTGGTGTGTGCGACCTTGCCGTCCGCGCCGACCACGCCATAGCGCAGGTACGGCGGTTCGGGGCCGTAGTCGAACCAGAAGAGTTCCCCGGTCGCCTCGTCGACCTTGGGGTGGGCCATGAAATCCCCGGTGAGCGTGCCCAGGAAGGTTTCCGGGCCGAGCGTGGCCAGCGACAGCGGATCCAGCGCGCGCGGGCTGCCGCACAGGTACCAACTCGCCAGCAGCCGGCCGTTGAAGAAGGTGACGTCGGTGTTCGCGGAGTCCTTCAGCCCCAGGCCGTGTCCGTTGCCGAACGGGTTGCCTGCGGGGTCCTCCATGACGCCGGTCCACAACCCGCGGCCGGCCCGGCTCTCCGCCTCGAACGCCTCGGTGCGCACCCAGCGGTTCACGTACCGCGCCCGACCGTTCTCGAAGTGCAGCCCGTGAATCATGCCGTCGCCGTCGAACCAGTGGTACCGGCCGGTCACCGGGAACCGGCGGTTCGGGCCGTTGCGCAGGTACACACCATTGAGGTCGGTCGGGATCGAGCCGATCACTTCCAGATCGTCGGCGGAGATCTCGTCCACGACGGGCGCATACACCCCGAGCAGGTAGGGATTCTCCTCGCCGTCTTCGACCGGCTTGATCACCACGCTGGGTTCGTCGTTCATGGCCACTCCGAGATCGGTTCGAACTCGCCGGACGGGGACGCGCGTATGCCGGGAGGCTAACCCGAGGGATCGAATACTTCTAGAGTGGAAGTAGCCGGATCGAGTGCTCTCGAAGCATTCGAGGCTCCCGGGATCGCCGGCCGCGGCCGGTTCCGGAGCCTCGTCGCGCCCGTGCATGCGACCGAAGGAATACTTCGCCCATGGAGACTGCCCCCGCCCCGCCCCCCGCCCCCACCTCGCTGGGTCACGGCCTGCTGGTGATGGGCGACCTGTGGAATCTGCTGATCGTGCGGGCCGCACTGGCCGGCCCGGTGCGGTTCGGCGACCTCAAGTCGGCGCTGGCCATCTCCGACCCGGTGCTCACCCGACGGCTGCGCGATCTGCTGGCCGACGGTGTACTGGCCGTCGCCGGGCCGCGCCAGGAGTACCGGCTGACCGACGCGGGCGAGGACCTGTGGCCGGCGTTCGTGGCGATCAACGCCTGGGACCGCCGCTGGGCGCCCACCTCGCCGCTTCGGGTCCGGGCCCGCCCACGCCACCTGACCTGCGGACACGCCTTCGATCCGATCTTCGGCTGCGGCGCGTGCGGGGCGATCGGGGTGAGCGCACGGGACACCGCCGCGGTGCGCGACCCGGCGGTACCGGCCGCGGCCACCAACCCGAGGCGGCGCTACCACCGCTCGGCCGCCGCGACCGGCGAGCACTCCCCGATCGCCGCGGCGGCCGTCCTGGCCGATCGCACCTCTACGGCGATCCTGGCCGCCGCGTTCCTGGGCGTGCACCGCTTCGGCGACTTCCAACGCCTGCTGCCCGACACCGCCCCGCATACCCTGACCACCCGCCTGGGCCTGCTCACCGACGAGGGCATCCTGACCCGCGTCCCGCTCCAGGAAGGCGCCCGGCGCACCGGTTACCGACTGACCCCCAAGGGCCACGACTTCTTCCCGACCTTCGCCTTCCTGATCGCCTGGTCCGAACAACGCTTCACCGCCGACGGCCTCGCCGGCGTCCGCATCACCCACGTCACCTGCGACAACCCACTGATCCCCCGCTGGACCTGCAACGCCTGCAACACGGAACTACGCCCTGACTCGGTCGATGTGGGTCATGTACACTGATTACCCACATAACCAATATCGGGAGGGACGGATGTCGGTCACCCAGATAGATCTCGATGACGAAGCTCTTGCCGAGGCAATGCGGCTCATGGGCACGACGACCAAAAAGGAAACGGTCAACGCTGCGCTTCGCGACTATGTGGCCCGCGTCAAGCGCCTCGAAGCGCTGGAGAATCTGGTCGAGCGGGGCATGGGTGGTGAGTTCGATCAGGCAGCGGAGGCGCACGCCGCGGCAAAGAAGGCCCGGCGGGCGGCCTTCGAGTGATCCGATATCTCCTTGACACTTCCGCACTTTGGCACCTGTTCCGCACTCCCGGAGCCGGTCGCGCATGGGAGGGCCACGCCGCGGCGGGAGCGCTGCACATCTGCGAACCGACCCGCGTCGAGTTCTTGTACTCCGCAATCGGCCCTGCCCATCGTGACGAGTTGGCCGACCTGATCGACGACCTGTGCAGCCCGGTACAAGTCCCGAAGAATGCTTGGCGCTGGGTGGAGACCGCGCAATACAAACTCACCCAGCATGGCCGGCATCGTGCGGCGGGACCGTTGGATCTCCTGATCTGTGCAACCGCCGTCCACCATGACCTCGTCGTGCTGCACGTCGACAACGACTTCGCGACGGTGGCGGACGTATGCAAGGAGCCGCGGCAGCGCGACGTCAGGACCGTCGCGGTGGACTGACCCGCGCCTGCTCCGATGCCTCGCCCGGGTGGTGGTCGTCGGGTGTGGCGGTTGAGGGAGACCCCTTGATTGCGCGCGATTCGGTTGCCGAGGCGAATCGGGGGCGGCCATGGTTCTGCGGTGTCGCCGAGTGGATGGCACGGCACGGAAAGGGCATCGTCATGAACCATCGGATCGGGTCGATCGGCGGGCGCACACCGTTCGGGGTGATCGTGGCCGTGTCGGCCGTACTCCTCCTGGTCGGGGCCTGCGACGGGGACGGCAAGAACACCGCGCACGTCTCCGCCTCGGCCACGAGTACGGCTTCCGCTTCCGCGTCCGCGCTGTTCGTCCCGCGCTACGCGCCGACGACGCCCGTCTCGACCACGACCCGGGCAGGCGAGTACCCGTCGGCCACGAGCCGGGCCACCAGGACCGCCCAGTCACCGGCGACCCCGGAGAGCACCAAGACCGCGTACGACAAGGGCGAATGCCTCAGCGGCAGGATCAACACGAGCGGGAACCAGGAGCAACTGCAATCGGTCGGGTGCTCCGACCCCAAGGCCAACTTCAAGGTCCTGCGCGTGTTCCCCTACACGACGGCCGGCAGGCCGTGCGAGAACGTCAGCGGCGCGGACTACACGTACTCCAGCTACTGGACGCGCAACGGGGTCCCGACCTACGGAAGCACGTACTGCCTCTCCGAGATCGGCTGAGCGACGCGCGGTACGGCGCGGCGGGCGGGGCCGTCGCGTGGGCGCTACGTCGGCCCGGTCCGGTGGTGGGCCGGTGCGCCTGGCGGGTGGCCCGGATCGGCCCCGCCCCGCGCACGAGAGCACGCGCCGCCCGGCTCGCGAACGCAGACCAAAGTCGATGACGGCGTCGACTCCCGGTCACTGCCGAAGCCGGGGTGGCACTGCCTAGGCTGCGAACGTGTTCAAGATCCGCACCCGCCCCGACGACCAGGCAGCCGAGCCGGTCGCCCCCACGCGCCCGGCAGATCGCCCGGCGCGGACCCGCCGCGAATGGGCCGCCGACCTCGGCTACGCCCTCGGCGCGCTCGTGTTCGGCTCGATGATCCTCGCAACCGCGCTCGAGGAGGAGGACCAGGCGCCGAACGTCTGGGTCGAGGCGGTCCTCGGCGGCATCATGTTCGCGGCCCTGCTGCTGTATCGCCGCAGTCGACCGACCCGGCTCGCCGTGGTCTGGGTGGTCGTCGGATTCTTCTCGGCGGCCGTCACCGGCTCGGGCCCGGTGGTCCTGCTCAACCTGGCGATCCATCGACCATGGCGAATCAGCGTGTCCGTCGCCGCGTTCCAGGTCGCGCTGATCTCAGGCACGTTCTGGGTCGGCGCGGACTCCGTACGCTCCTACTGGACAGGCGTCCTGGCGATGCTCCTGCTGATCACCATCGCCGTGGTCACCGGCATGCTCATCCGGTCCCAGCGGCAGCTCACCGCGTCCTGGCGCGAGCGCGCCCGGCAGGCCGAGGAGGGCCAGCGGCTGCGCGTGGAGGAGGCCCGCCACCTCGAACGCGAGCGGCTCGCCCGGGAAATGCACGACGTGCTCGCGCACCGGATCTCACTGCTCGCGATTCACGCGGGCGCACTCGAATACCGGGCCGGTGCGACACCCGAGGAGGCACGCGCCGCCGAGGTCATCCGCCAGTGCGCGTTCGAGGCGCTGGAAGACCTGCGCGAGGTGATCGGCGTACTGCGCGCCCACCCCGACGAAACCGAGGGCAACGAGCCCGAGCGCCCGCAACCGGTGCTCAGCGACCTGCCCGCGCTGATCGAGGAGTCCCGACAGGCCGGTACGACCGTGCAACTCGACCTGGCCGACCTCCCCTCGGTGTCCGGGCGCACCGGCCGGCATGCCTACCGGATCGTCCAGGAGGGTCTGACCAACGCCCGCAAGCATGCTCCCGGCGCACACGTGCACGTGCTGGTCGCACCGGCCCCCGAGGACGGCCTCGCCATCGAAGTGGTCAACCGGTTGCCGCTCGGCCCCACGAGCAGCGGCATTCCCGGTGCAGGCGCCGGACTGATCGGGCTGCGCGAGCGGGTGGCGCTGATCGGCGGCCGACTGGAGCACGGGCGCACCGGTGACGGTGACTTCCGACTCCGGGTCTGGCTACCGTTGGCCAAATGACTACCGCCGACGGCTGTGTACGGGTCCTCGTCGTCGACGACGACGCGCTCGTGCGGGCCGGACTCTCGATGATGCTCTCCGGGCTGCCCGACGTGCGCGTGGTGGCGGAGGTGGCCGACGGTGCCGACGTGCTCGGCGCGGTCGACGCGCATCGCCCCGACGTGGTGCTGATGGACATCCGCATGCCCCGGGTGGACGGCCTGGCCGCCACCGCCGCGGTGCGGGCCAGGCCCGAGGCGCCGGAGGTGATCGTGATGACCACCTTCGACACCGACGACCACATCCTCAAGGCGATGCGCGCGGGCGCGAGCGGCTTCCTGCTCAAGCACACCCCGCCGCCGGACATCATCGAGGCGATCCGCCGCGTCGCCGGCGGCGAACCGATGCTCTCCCCCGACGTGATGCGCCGCATGATGACCTACGTGGCCGCGGCCGGCCTCGACCCGCGCCGAGCCCGCGCCCGGGCGGCACTCGACCGCCTCAGCGAGGGCGAACGCGCCGTGGCCGCGCTCGTCGGCAAGGGCCACACCAATGCCGAGATCGGCAAGGAACTCTCGATCAGCATCGCAACCGTCAAGGCATACGTATCCCGCCTGCTGACCAAGCTCGACCTGAACAACCGCGTGCAGATCGCCCTCCTCGTGCACGACGCCTCCGACACCTGAGCCGGCGGCGCACGGGACGACCGCGGCGCCGGTTGCGGCACGGACCCGACTCGGCCAGGCCCGGCCTGCCGGCTGGAGGCCATCCTCCCAGGCCCGTTATCAGAGCCCTCCATGTTCCGAGTGCCGGCCGGGCGGCGCCTTCTCGTCGGCGCCCGGCCGGCGCCACGCGTCCGCCGGCGGCCCGCTATCCGGCTCCGGGGAACAGCGATACGAACGCGTCCGAAGCCGCCGTCATGCCCTGGCCGAACGGCGCATCCAGGTCCCAGATCAGGAACAGCAGGAACGCGATCAGCGCACTGAACAGCCCGGCCACGATCAACTCCGGTGCGGATCTGCGGATCTGCAGCGTGAAGATCATGCCGACGGTGACCACGGCACCGACGATCAGGCCGAACCACACCAGCCCCGGCATCGATGAACCGGCTTGCCCGCCCCGCGCCTGACGGGCGTCGTCCGCGATCGCGATCTGGTCCAGGATCGGCTGGTACATCTGCATTTCCTGGTCGCCCTGCGGCACGAAATCGGTGGCCCTGTGCCGCACCGTCTCGAACAACTGCGAGCCTCGGTCGGAGAGTTCGCCGTGGTCGGCCATGTAGGACCACTCCTTCCGGACCACGTACTTCACATAGGCGTCGATGTCCGCCCGGATCTGGTCGCGCACCGGCGGCGGATAGACCCGGACCCGCTCGCTGACCTCGTGCAGCGCCTGCGCCTCGTGCCGCACCTCGTCCTCGGCCGCGCCCCGCCCCTCCCACACACCGGCGATCGCCAGGCCGAGCACGATCGCGTAGACGACGCCGATCATCATCGTCATGTATTCGAGTACGTCCGGGGTTGCCGACGGATCGTCGTCGTCCGGCAACCGGCGCGACTTGAGCACGACGACCGCCAAGACGACCGCGCACACCGCGGCCATCGCGAGCGCCAGTACAACCCAATGGGTCATGGGTGACCTCCGGATCGAGGATTCCGATGGAGCCGAGCGCATGGACGGAAGGAGTGCGGTCCACAGCGCCCGGACGAGAACCGAGCAGCCGCCCGCCGGCGACGAAGCGGGCGGGCGGAACCGCTGCGGAAACCGCAGGAGTTCGGTATGCCGGGCCTCAGCGCGAACCGCCGCCGGAACCGCGGGCGCCGGCTCGTCCACGCGGCTTGAGCGCGGCGCCCGCCAGGACCGCGGGCGCGGTGATCAGCAGCGTCGTGGTGACGATCGACGTCCCGCGCACCGGAGGTGCCGCCGCGGGCGGGCGGGCCACCGGACGCCGGACCGCGATCGGTTGCAGCGGCGGCGGAGTCACGACCGGCGGAGTCGTCGGCGGCGGTGTACTCGGCGGCTTCGGGGCCGGCGGGGTCGGCCGCACCGGCGGGGTCGACTCGGGCACCGCGACCGCGACCGGCGTGGACCGGACCGAGGGCGGCGGCGTACGCACCGGCGCGGGCTTCGGCGGTGCCGTGGTCGGCGGTCGCGTGGACGGCGTGGGCCTGGGTTTGGTCGGCGACGGCGAGGGCTTGGACGTGGGCCGGCACGAGCCGTCCCGCACCAGCCGGAAATCGACCTTCAGCCCGATCCCGCCGGTCGGCGGCCCGGTGGCCGGAATCACGTCGACCCGCACGCTCGCCCCGGGAGAACTGCCGATCGAGACGCACACATCCACACTCGTGCCCGGCGTGTGGCCGCCGCCGGCGCTCGACCCCGCCCACGCCACACCGGCCGGAGCAGCCAACAAGGCCCCCGCCCCGACCACGCACCCCCACCGGCGCGCCCGACCCCATGCGCTCATGAGAACGATCATCCGGCAGCATTGATGGCTTTGACCCGAATCTCTACCGGATTCACTCGAAAGGGTAGAGCTACCGTCAAATACGCACACCTTGACCGGAGTTGCCCACCGATTGATATGCACCCGAGGACCGCCGAAGGTGTCGAACCCTCGCCGAAGAGCACGGCACGAGCCACCCGGGTCGAGGCCGCGTGCACGGTCGACGGGGACGCGTCGGCGGCGGGCGCAGTCGTCCGGCGACCCTGGGTGACGTCGGGCCCCCGGCTGAGCCGGACATATTAGGCCAGCCTAGCCTTCTCCAGTGAATGTCCTCCCGACGCGGGGTCGCCCGATCGAGCGCCGAGTCCTCTACCTGGTCTCGGCCCTGTTCGTGCTCGCCGCCGCGTGTCTGCTCAGCCTCGCCGTGGGCAGCCGAGCCATCGCACCGAGCGTCGTCCTGGACGCCCTCGTGCACGGCGGCGACTCCACCGACGCGATCGTGGTCAACTCCATGCGCCTGCCGCGTACCGCCGTCGCCCTCCTGGTCGGCGCATCGCTGGGCATCGCCGGCGCCTGCATGCAGGGGCTGACCCGCAATCCGATCGCCGAGCCCGGCGTCCTGGGCATCAGCAACGGCGCCGCCACCGGCGTGGTGACCGCGATCTCGGTCTTCGGCGTGAGCAGCCTGACCGGATACGTGTGGTTCGGCTTCGTCGGCGCGCTGTGCACGGGAGTGCTGGTGTACGCGGTCGCGGCGCGCGGGCGCGGCGGGGCCACCCCGGTCAAGCTCGCCCTGTCCGGGCAGGCCCTGGCGGCCACGCTCGGCGCGGTGATCACGCTGGTGCTCACCACCGACCAGGGCACGCTGGACCAGTACCGGTTCTGGCTGGTCGGCTCGTTGTCCGGACGCACCGACGAAGTGGCCTGGCAGATGTTGCCGTTCGTCGGTGTGGGCCTGCTCCTGGTGGCCTCCACCGCACGCGGCCTGGACGCGCTCGCGCTGGGCGACGACGTGGCCAAGGGGCTGGGGCACAAGGTGAACCGGATCCGGGTGATCGGCGGCCTGGGGGCGACCGTACTGACCGGCGTCGCGGTGGCCGCGACCGGCCCGATCTCCTTCGTCGGCCTGGCCGTCCCGCATGCCGCGCGCGCTCTGGTGGGCACCGATCACCGCTGGGTGCTGGCCATGTCGGCGCTGCTCGCGCCGATCCTGTTGTTGGTCGCCGACGTCCTGGGCCGGATCGTCTTCCCGCCCGCCGAGGTCGAGGTGGGCGCGATGACCGCGCTGATCGGGGTGCCGATCCTGGTGGTGCTGGTGCGCCGCAAGCCGGTGGTGTCCGGATGAGCAACCGCCCGTACGGCCATCTCCTGGTTCGCCGCCCGCGCTTCTCGTTCCTCGTGCATCGCCGCTCCGCGGTGCTCGCGGGCGTGCTGGCCGTCCTGCTCGCGGCCGTCTTCCTGCTCAGCCTGTGCGTGGGGGTGCGGTTCATCCCGCCCGGCGAGGTGCTCGACGTGCTGTCGGGTGCCGACGAGAGCATCGTGGTCGAGACGCTGCGACTGCCGCGCACGACGGTCGGGCTGCTGGTCGGGGTGGCCTTCGGCATCGCCGGCGCGCTGATCCAGACCGTCGCCCGCAACCCGCTGGCCAGCCCGGACGTGATCGGCGTCTCGCACGGCGCCGCGGCGGCCGTGGTGTTCGGCCTGGTCTTCGGCCTCGGCGGACCCACCGCGACACCGCTCACCGCGGTCGCCGGCGGCAGCATCGCGGCCTTCCTGGTCTACGTACTGGCCTGGCGCCGCGGCCTGAACGCGCAGCGGTTCGTCCTGATCGGCGTCGGCATCTCGGTGGCCCTGACCGCGGTCACCAACCTGCTCCTGACCAAGGCCGACATCACCCTCGCCCAGCAGGCCAAGGTGTGGATGTCGGGCAGCCTGAACGGGCGCGGCTGGTCCCAGGGCGAGCCGCTGTTCTGGGTGCTGCTCGCGCTCGTCCCGGCGATCGTGTGGGCGGCGCGGGCGGCCCGTTCGGCCGGCTTCGACGACGACACCGCGATCGCCCTCGGGCTGCGGCTCGGCCGGATCCGGCTGGGCCTGGTCGTGGTCGGCGTGCTGCTCGCGTCGGTGGCGACGGGGGCGGCCGGGCCGGTGGACTTCGTCGCCCTGGTGGCGCCGCAGGTGGCCCGCCGGCTGGCCCGGACCCCGCAGGTGCCGCTGGTGTGCTCGGCCCTGCTGGGCGCGCTGATCGTGGTCTCGGCGGACATCGGCGCACGCATGCTGATCTCGAACGCCGAGCTGCCGGTGGGCGTGCTCACCGCCGCCGTCGGCGGCCCGTACCTGCTGTGGATGTTGACCCGTTCCCGTGCCGGAGGCGCCTCGTGACCACCCATCGGCTCGCCGCTCGCGACCTGACCCTCGGCTACGAGGACCGGATCGTGGTGCGCGATCTGGACCTGGAGGTACCCGCCGGCCGGGTCACCGTCGTGGTCGGCCCGAACGCGTGCGGCAAGTCCACCCTGTTGCGCTCGCTGGGCCGGTTGCTCAAGCCGGTCTCCGGCAGCGTGCTGCTCGACGGCGCGGCGCTGCGCGACCTGCCCACGCGCGAGATCGCCCGGCGGATCGGCGTGCTGCCGCAAAGCCCGGTACCGCCGGAGGGCATCACCGTCGCCGACCTGGTGGCGCGTGGCCGGCAGCCGTACCAGCGCTGGTGGCAGCAGTGGTCCGACGAGGACGAGGAGGTGGTCGCCGACGCGATGCGGCGCACCGACGTGGTCGAACTCGCCGACCGCTACGTGGACGAGCTCTCCGGCGGCCAGCGGCAACGGGTGTGGATCGCCATGGCGCTCGCGCAGGGCACCGGCATCCTGCTCCTGGACGAGCCGACCACGTTCCTGGACATCGCACACCAGGTCGAAGTGTTGGACCTGGTCCGCGAGCTGAACGTCACCCGCGAACGCACCGTGGTCGCCGTGCTGCACGACCTGAACCAGGCGTGCCGCTACGCGGACCACCTGATCGCGATGCGCGACGGCTCGATCGTCGCGCAGGGCGCCCCCGCCGAGATCGTCACGGCCGACCTGGTGCACGACGTCTTCGGTCTGGCGTGTGTGGTCATCCCGTGCCCGGTCACCGGTGCGCCGATGGTCGTTCCGGGGGAACCCCGTAAGGCCGGGTAGGCGTCGGTTCGGCCGGGCCGGCGCCGCTCCACACCCTCGGGAGGTTTCGCGGACCCCCCTACGCGACAAACATCCAAAATGCCCTTGCGGCCACCGGGTCGGGTTCGGCCACGCGCGAGGGCGGTTCCGACCGCGACGGACGGGGGCGCACGTGTCGGAGATCGACGACGGGCGCGCCGGCGGGCCGGTTCGTCCCTCGGATACGGGTCACAACGAACTCGGCGGCACCGTGTACGGCCCGAGTGTGCAGGCCCGGACCGTGCACGGCGGCATTCACTTCTCGGTACAGCGTCCGGACGTCGCGGTCGTGCCCTGGCAACTGCCGCCCGGGCCGCCGATGATCGCCCGGCTCCGCGAACTGGGCGAGTTGCGCCGCCTGCTCCGCGTCGACGGCGGCCCGATCGTGTTGCTCAGCGGCATGCCCGGAGTGGGCAAGACGACGCTGGCCCTCGCCGGACTGCGCGACCTGGGCGAGGAGTTCCCCGACGGCCGCTTGTACGCCGACCTGCGCGGGCACGGCGGTGGCCCGCCGGCGCAGTGGACCGAGATCGTCGGCGGCTTCTTGCGCGGACTCGGTGTGCCGGCGGGCGAGGTGCCGCGGGATCCCGGCGAACAGTTGGGCCTGTACCGGTCGTTGACCGCGCAGCGCCGGTTGGGCGTACTGCTGGACGACGCGGCCACCGCGGCCCAGGTCAGACCGCTGTTGCCGGCCGGTTCCAATGTGACGGTGGTGACCAGCCGCAGCAGGCTGTCCGGGCTGCTGGTGAACGGCGGCGTGCCGGTGCACCTCGAACCGCTCGATCGGCAGGCCGCGGTGGATCTCCTCGCGGCGACGATGAACGACCACCGGGTCGGCGAGGAGCCGGTCCAGGCCGGTGAGCTGGTCGACCTGTGCGCGCGACTCCCGCTCGCCGTCCAGGTGGCCGCGGCGCGGCTGGCGGCGCGGCCCAACCGGCCGATCACCACAATGGTGCGGGCGCTGGCCGACGAGCGGGGTCGGTTGGACGCGCTCGCGTTGGACGGGGACCACACCGTCCGGGCCGCGCTGGATGTCTCCTATCGGGATCTGCCCGAGGCCGCGGCCGTGCTCTACCGGGGGCTCGGGGTGCATCCCGGGCCGGACTTCGAGCCGATCGTCGCCACCGCCGTGCTCGGCGCCGGCGAGCACGGCGACCCCGATGCCGCGGAACTCGTGCTGGAGGCCCTCGTCGATCGCAACCTGCTCACCGAGGCCGCCGACGGACGCTATCGGTTCCACGATCTGATCCGACTGCACGCGATCGCCAAGATGTGCGAGCGCCCGGCCCCCGAGCGCGCCGAAGCGCTGCGCGCGATACTCGATCACTACCTCGCCACGGCCACCGGCGCGGAGGTGCTGCTCGAACCCCAGCACGCCTCACTGACGCGCACCTATGCCCGCGCCGACGTGCCGCGGGTGGAATTCGCCGATCAGAGCGCCGCATTGCTCTGGTTGGAGCGGCATCGGGTCACCCTGCTGGCCGCGATTCGCAGCGCCGCGGGCGCGCACCTTCCGGACGTCGCGTGGCAGTTGACCGATGCGCTGTGGCCGCTGTTCCTGCGCGGCAAGTACTTCGACGAGGCCCGCACGGCGCACGAGATCGGTCTGCGCGCGGCGCGCGAGTGTGCCGATCCGGCGGCCGAGTCGCGGATGTCGACCTCGGGGGGACTGTGCGAACTGAGCGCCGGCGGCCACGAAGCGGCGCTGCGGATGTTCACCGAGGCGAGCCGGGTGTGCGTGGATTCCGGGGACGCGGTCGGAGCCGCTCGCACCCGCAACTACACGGGTCTGGCGCTGCTTCGCCTGGGTCGACTGGACGAGGCGGCGGAGGCGTTCCGCGAGGCCGAGGAGCGGTGTCGGGCGCTGGGCGACGATCGCCCGGCCGCACTGGCCCGGTTCAATCGGGCGGACGTGGCGCTGCGCTCGGGACTGCCGGACCGGGCCGTGGAGTATGCCGAGGCGGCCCGGTCCGAACTGGTTCGGGTGGGCGACGAGTACAACGCCGCTCGGGCGCAGGCGCTGATCGGCCGCGCGCTGTCGGCTTCGGCCCGGTACGACGAGGCGGAGGTGCGGCTGAGCGCCGCCCTGGAGGTGCTTCGCCGGCACCGGGCCCGGGTGGAGGCGGCCCATGTGTTGTCCGCGCTGGCCGAATCGGCCGAGCGGCGCGAGCGCCTCGATCGGGCACGGGAGTTGTACGCCGAGGCCCTGGAGTCGTACGGCACGGTGCGGACCCCGGCGGCCGAGGTCGTTCGCGCGCGGCTGCGCGATCTCGGGCCGCCGGGGTGATCCGCGATTCAGCGCGGGGCCACCTCCCATACGGTCAATGCGTGCAGGATCGATGCGCAGACCGGCCACACCGCGGCGGTGTTCGTGCGCCGGGCCGCACCCGGTGCCGAGGAGCCGAGCCGCACCAGGGCCAGATCCGGCCCGCAGGCGATCACCGTGACCAGGGCGCCGGGATGCGCCGAGGCCAACTCGCGGTCCAGGTCGAGCAATCGGGTGCAGGATGGCGGGCCGTCCTCGGCAACCACCACCACGTCGGCCAACGCCGCGTCGCTACCGGGCAGTTCGGTCCGGGTGTGTTCGTCCAGGGTGACTCGGCCGTCGCCGGAACGGATCAGCACGGTGACCGAGAGCACGTCACGATCGACCGATCCCGCCTCCCCCGGGCATCCGGCGGGCCGCGTCATCGGAGCGGTCCGGGCAGATCGGCGACCCGGGCGAAGGGTCGGCTCGCAGGCGCCTTCAGCTTGAGGTGGCGGTACATCAGGCCGCGCGTGTTCCGCGCGAACGCACCCGGTTGGGAGGTGATCCGAGCGGCCACCCGGGCGTAGTCCGCCCGGCGGAACTCCTCCGGGATCCGTGCCAGTTGCGCGAGCATCGATCGGCGATGCCGGATCCGCGGCGCGAACTCGGCCAGCTCGCCCAGGGGCGAGGCCGGATCGATGTCCGCCTCCGGGTAGGTCGCCAGCGCCACCGGTGCCCCGGTGGCCGTTCCGTACAGACTCAGCGAGCCGTGGTCGCCGACCACGCAGTCCGCCGAGACCAGCACACCCCGCCAGTCGTCCTCCGGCGGGATCAGCGTCAGGCCCTCGCGCAACGAGTCGGCGAGCCAGGAGCGCACCTGCCAGCCGCCGTGCCCGCTCCACACGTTCGGATGCATCAGCGCCGTCACCCGGTAGGCGTCGCGAGGCAGTTCCGTGGTCATGCGATGCAACAGTTCGGGAGTGCGGCCGAGCAGCGAGTTGCCGCCCCAGGTCGAGGTGACCACGATGTGTCGTTGTCGGGCGCCGATCCGCAGCGCGTCGCGATAGCGCGCCCGATCCGGGCGACTCGCCACCAGGCAGTCGTAGTTGGGATCGCCGGCGACCACGGCCGCGGACACCGCCTCCGGGCAGGTCGTGCCGAGCCGGGTCAGCTCCTCGGTGTGCGCGAGCATGATGGTGGCCGGCACCAACCGGCCGTCCCGGATCAGCCATTGCGCGGACAGCCCGTAGGTGCCGCGGGCGGCCACCGCTCGCCCACGGCGCGGGGCGGAGACCAGTTTGTTGTGCCCCGCGCCGTGCGCCATCACCACCACCGGCGCGTTCAGTTCGTGCAAGCCACCGTGCCCGGCGGCCAACGCGAGGTCGAACCGCATGTCCACCGCGCGCTGCCACGGCAACGTGGTGGCCCCGAGCCGGTCCAGGAATTCCTCGACGCCCGCGGAGAACACGGTGGGCGCCATGGTGAAGAACACCTCTACGCGCAAATCCCCTTCCAGGAGCGAAACGGCCTCGATCAAGCGTTGGCCCGACGTGACGTTGTGCACCACGACGAGCACCCCTCGCACCGCCGATCGGGTCGTCCACCGCGCCGCGTCCGGTCGGACGGGTACGGGTCTCCTGTCGCCTGCCATGATCGTCATCCATGCCTCCATGAGCGTCGTCACCACCGGACGGGCCCCGTTCCCCCGTGGCCGGGCGGCTGGTTCGGCTGGTTCGGCTGGTTCTTCCGGTTCGGTCGGTTCGGTCGGTTCGGTCGGTTCGGTCGATACCGTGGATCGAGCCGATACCGTCGATACGGTGAATCACCGTCGACAACATGGACATCCCCGACTCACCGGATGAATTCCTTGCAGGCCCACTGCAATGACTCTGCAATGGCTCGGTGCACCCACGGCCAAGCGGAATGAGCCGTCACGCATAGGCGATTTCCGGTCGAATTGCGGGTGTCGCTTCTGGTGGCGCTGTGGCAGAACGTGCCACAGTGGTTGGACGACACCTCGGCACCGGGGGCGCGTCGGCCAGGAGAACTGGGGTGGGGGGATGACGCGGTGCTGTCGATCCATGTGCTGGGCCCGATGGAATTCTGGGTGGACGGCACACAGCACTCCTTGGGATCGGTCAAGGAACGGTGCGTGCTGGCCGTTCTGTTGAGCGCGGAAGGCGCCGCGGTCTCCACGGACACGATGATCAGTCGGGTGTGGGACGACGAGCCGCCGATCACCTCGGTCGAGACCCTGCGCAGCTACGTTTCCCGATTACGCAACCGACTGCGCGCCGCGGGCGACGGCGTGCGGTTGTCCTCGGATTCGCGGACCTATCGGCTGCTGGTCGATGCCGATGCGGTGGACTTCCGCCGCGTTCGCCGATTGTCCGAACAGGCCGGCGCCACCGAGGATCCGGCAGTGGCGGCCGACCTGTTGCGCGCGGCCGAACAACTGTGGCGCGGCCAGCCGTTCGCGGGGTTGCCGGGCCTGTGGCTGGAGTCCGTGCGAGGCAAGCTCAAGGAGCAGCGCAGACAGATCCGCGAGCGGCGCATCCACCTCGAACTCGGTCTGGGCCGCCATGCCGAAGTCGTGGGCGAGTTACGGGACCTGGCCGCGCGGCACCCCGTCGCCGAGCCGGTGGTGGCCGATTTGATGCTCGCGCTGTATCGGTGCGGGCGCTACAGCGAGGCACTGGAGACCTACCGGCGAACCCGGGCCCGACTGAGCACCGAGTTGGGCGCGGATCCGGGCCCGGACCTGCAGCGACTGCACACCCGATTGCTGCACCGCGACCCGGCGTTGTCGGTGCCCGCGCAGGCTCGTCGGGAACCACGGGTCCGGGCGCTGCCGGCGGGGCCGGCGCCCGCGACGGCGCCCGACACACTGTTGCGCGACACCCGCCACTTCATCGGCCGTACCGCCGAACTGGCCCGGCTGCTCCGCGAGGACGACATCGGTACCGCGCTGCCGATCACGGTCATTTCCGGTCTGGCCGGGGTGGGCAAGACCTGTCTGGCGATCCACGCCGCGCACCGGATGCGGGCGAGTTATCCCGACGGCCGGTTGTATCTGAACCTGCATGCCCACGACCCGCACGAGTCGCCGATCGAACCGACCGAGGCGCTCGGGTCGCTGCTGATCTCGATGGGCATGCCGGCGCAACACCTGGCGCTCACCCGGGACCTGCGGGCGGCGCAGTGGCGGCGGGAGATGGCCGACCGACGGGCGTTGATCGTGCTCGACGACGTCCGCGACGCCGCGCAGGTGCGCCTGCTGCTGCCGGGCAGCCCCAGTTGCCGGGTCCTGGTGACCAGCCGGCGCCGACTCACCGACCTCGAAGGCGCCGGCTCCCTGTCCCTGGACGTGCCCGACACCGCGGACGCCGCGGCGCTGTTCACCCGGATCGCGGAGGAGTCGCGCAGGCTGGACGACGCGGACCGCGCGCTGGTCGACGAGATCGTGAACCGATGCGGAAATCACCCGTTGGCGGTGCAACTCACGGCAAATCGTTTCCGCCATCGTGCCTGGCGAGTGCGCGATCTGGCCGCGCGCCTGGCCGAGGCAGCCCGGCGGCTGGACGTGATCGACGCGCCGCCGGGCATCTCGATGGCGTTCGACCTGTCCTACGCGGAGTTGGGACCGGCCGCCCGATCGGTCTTCCGCCGACTCGCCCTGCATCCCGGCCCCGACCCGTCCTGGCCCGCGGCGGTGGCGGTGTGTGGCCTGGGGGCTGACGAAACCCGACGCGGCATCGACGAGTTGGTGGAGGCGCATCTCCTGGACGAACCCGCCCACGACCGCTACCGCTTCCACGACCTGGTGCACGACTTCGCGCTCCACACGGCACACCGCGAGGAGCCGGATCGCGAACGCGCCGACGCGGTAGGGCGGGTACTCGACCTGTATCTGGATCTGGCCGATCAGGCCGACCGGCTCGCCTATCCGCACGGGCGACGCTCGGGGCTGGTACCGGTGCCCGCGCATCGGGCGCAGGCCCCGTTCACCACGGCCGAGGAGGCCGAGGAGTGGCTCGGCCGCGAACGCTCGAACCTGGTGGCCGCCACGCGACTGGCCGGCACCGAGTCGCCCGAGCACATCCGGTTCCTGCCGGAGGTGTTGACCCGGTCGCTGCTGCAATGGGGATCGTGGGAGATCGCGCGTGACCTGTACACCACCTCGCTGGCGGCGTGGCGCCGTGCCGGCACCCGCGAGCCCGGGGCGGAGACACATCTGCTGATCGAGCGCGCGTCGATCCAGTGGCGCCTGGGCGCGCACGAAGCGGCCTTCGCGGACGGGGCCGAGGCCCTGGCACTGGCCGAGGACGCCAAGGATCTGCGCGGCCAGGCCGAGGCACTCGCCGAACTCGGTGCCACGCACGTGCGCGCGGGCCGTTTCACGGCCGCGTTGCATCACCTGGATCGTGCGCTCGCGGTGCACCGCGAGATCGACAATCCACACGGTCGGGCCGGTATTCTGTTGCATCTCGCGGTCGCCCTCGGGCACCTGCGGAAATACGATCAGGCCACCAGCCGGTTGTTCACCGCACGGGATATCTACGAATCCCTGGGCGAGCGCCGCGAACTGGCCAAAATCCTCAACAATATCGGCGAATTATATTTCCTGCAGAACGACTTCGACAACGCGGAGCGGTACTACCTGGAATCCCTCGAGGTGGCCCGCCGCAGCAACAGCCGCGCCGAATTCGCGATACTCACGAACAATCTCGGCCAGGTTCTGCTGGCACGCGGGGATCCCGTCGGCGCACTGGAGCGCTACGCGCAGGCGCTGGACATCTACCGAGAGATCAGCGATCTGCGCTGCGAGGCCGACACGCAAATCAACAGCGGCCTGGCCCGGTTGGCGATGGGCGCTCCCCGCGAGGCGCTCTCGCACTTCGTCCAGGGCCGGGCGATCGCCGAGCGCATCGGCGACGTGCTGCACCGACAACGTGCCGCCGCCGGCTTCGCCCGGGCCCACCTCGACCTGGGCGATCCGGCGGGCGCCCGGGCCGCGTACCGCACGAGCGCCGAACTGGCCCACGAGATGGGCACCGAGCTGGAGGAAGCCCACGCGCTCGCCGGCCTGGCCCGGACCACCGAGACCCTCGACGGCGCCCTCGCCGCCCGCCCGTTCTGGTCGTCGGCACTGGCCCTCTACGAACGACTGGGCGCCGCCGAGGCCGAGGAGGCGCACAACGCGCTCGCCGACCCCGACGGCCCCGGAGGCTGACCTACACGAGACCGGGGAAGAACCAGGGGCCCACGGCTGCCCAGAACTCGCCGGCACCCATCATGAAGGTGGCCGGGAGGGCTTCCGGGCGACCGAGGAGCTCGAGCAACTGGTGTCCGAACATGGCTGCGCCTTTCGCAAACACTTGCAGGTTCCGCAAGAACTTTCGACTGAGCAGCACGCTATACCCGGAAGGTGATCTCCCGCATCTCCCGTCGCACCCTCGGTGAGCGGCACGTTCTGATGCGTGTAACACGCACTCGTCAATGTGCCCGGTTCATCCGATTGACGAGGCTCTGCGGGCGTTGACGTCAGCAACGTCGCGTTGCTCGGCGAAGATGAGATCCCTCCGACGATTGCCCTCAAGGCAGCATCCGCTTCCGCCGCCTGATCCAGTGAGCGCTTCAGTAACACCTTGACCGCGGTCAGCTGGTCACGGGCAGGGGGCCCAGGATTGAGTTCACTCTCTATGGCCATCAGCTGATGCACACACCGAGAGGCAGTTTCTTCGGCCACTTGCTTACGGCGTTCGTAGTCCTCCCAGGCTCGAATCAACCTTTGGCGAAAATCATCCTGTGAGTCGGCATCGGTTTTGTGGTCAATAGCCTTTCTCACTTCCAACCACTTTCGCTTCAATTCGCTGTGGCACTGCTGCGCGCCGAACGCCTCGAGTAGTTGCTCGACCACTCTCCAGCGCGGGAGATGGCGACCCGAGAATGCCCTACTCAGGCTGCTCACAGGAATATTTGTCGTTCGCGAAAGAGAACGATATGTGGGGCGACCGGCGCGCTCATGTAGTACGCGCAGTGCAATCGCGAACTCTTCGACGGTCCCACCAAGTGATTGTTCAGGCGTTGGAACCATGACATCAGTCATCGCAGCTGGCGGGCCTTGATGACCAGGCATCCGAGGAGGAGCTACTTCATCAGCCGATTTAGCTCCGGCGTAATGACGAGTCGCGCGCGCCGACTTAGTCAGTTGAGCAAGAGCACCGTTGGGATCTACGTGGACCCGCTTCATCTCTGGGTCGTAAGACGCCTTGAGCAAGTCCAGTTCTCTTTGAGCCTGTTTCAGTTCCTGACGGGTCGCCGCCAGTTCCGGGTCCACGGACTTGGGACCGGCCACACTGCCTGCACGTCGAAGATCGTTGTCGCATCCAGGACAAGTAGACGCAGATCGCGAAGTCTGTGCTTCCGCATAAGCATCACCACAGACTGCACAAAAGTGGCTACTCAGGCTCACATGGAGTTCCTCTTGGGTCTGGACCGCGACACGAAAACGTCGTTCCCGCCACTCCTTCTCAGGGCCACCGGCTGCTCTCACGAGCGCGACGAACACCGCATCGCTGGGTAGTCGTTGTCCACTCATTGCGCCGTAGATCGTGGACTTGGGGACGTCCGTGATCTGCGATACGCGCGCCACGGACAGCCCGGACGCCTTGATCAGCTCGCGGAGGTCGCGGACCAGTGCACCGAGGGGTGTGCTGTCGTCAATCGGCTTGGTTGGACGCCCCATGTCACCTCCCTGTGCGGCAAGCAGCTCGCAATTGTCTCGCGTTTTCTCTAGCATTGGAACACGCGCGATGGCCAGATGTGTTCCTGGTGCCTAGCTTGGCGCGCCCATCTCCTCCACCGGATCGAAGCTGCTGGGAGCCCTCATGGCCAGCCCGAACAAGCCCTCTCCCCTGATTGTCATCGTGGCCTTACTGCTCGCCTTGGTCGTCGGGATGGCTGCCTTCGGTATCGCCTGGGCTGCACACGAGCCCTGGCCGACGCGGCTCGGCTGGGCGGCCACCGCCTTCGTGCTCACCATCCCCATCACCTTCGAGATCCTGGACCGGCTTGGCGTGACCGGCCGCCCGAAGCCCTGATCGCACGTTACTCATGGGTTGCGTACCCCACGCCATCGCTCAAGTCTGACGGCCTTCGTCACGGAGGTCGTCAGGCTACTCAAGTTCAGATGCTGTCTCTCGCGTCTCAACCTGGTGGCTACGGCGCCGGCGGCACCCACAGCGGACGATCCAACAGCTCGACGTCGGACGGGGCGTTGCGCTTCCGGTCGGATGTGAATCAGTCGGTCGAGGTAAGCCGAACGCCGCTCGCCAGGGGGCAGGAGGCGATCCGCGGAAAGGCCAGGTCAGATTAAGCCAGGCGATCGCGCCGGCGATACGCGAGGTATTGCGGCTGCCTCGTCTCGATCTTGACTCCGTACTGGTTGACCCGGTCGACCTCGATGAAGAAGGCGTCCAGCTTGAGCGTCCGCTGACCGAATGACCACTGGCAGGACGGCTCAGCCAGGAGGGCGAGCAGGGTCGGGCCACCGGAGCGATCTACTTTCCGAAAGGTGACATACAGCTCGACCACGTCCAGGACGTATGCAACGGTCGGCTCGTACCGGGAAGAGGCGGATGAAGCCCCGAGCTGGTGGTCTGGGCCGCGTAGCTGACCCGCGATGCCCAGGGGGCGCTACCGCTCGTGGCACCCATACGTCACCGCGCTCTGTCTCTTGATCAGGCCAACGACAGTCACCAGGGCAGGGAAGGGGACACGCCGCGCTACCCACGACCTACGTTGCGGCTGGTGTCCGAACTACGACTCCCGGACCATCTCCAGCCTTTCGGCCTGATCCGACATCTCAGCCAATCGTGTCGGTGCGGCTGATTCGGCCAACGCCGCGAGTGCCTCCGGCGCTCCGCGCATCCCGCGCATGCCCGGGAACGCGTTGACGTCGATGATGGATGGGACGCCCTCCACCTCCAGGATGTCCACCCCGTAGACGTCCAGGCCGAAGGCGATGCCCACCCGGCGGGCCAGGGACGACCATCCGGTGGGGAGATCCTCCGGCGCGATCGGCTTGGTTTCCGCGGGGCCGTCGAGTGCGGTGCGGCGCAGGCCCGCGAAGACGTGACCGTCGACCACCCACAGTTTGTGGTCCCAGCCGCCGTTGTCGACGAACTCCTGGGCCACGATCGGTTCGTCCGGCCACTCCCGGGCCATCGTGCGCAGTGCGTCGAGGTCGTCGACCCGGGCGACCAGGTCGTGGCGACGGCTGTGTCGGCTCTTGACCATCAGCGGGAACACCGGATCGGTCGCGAGCAGCCGGGCGGGCGAGGCGAAAGCCGTGGTGGCCGGGAACGGCAGCCGGGCCGCCCAGGCGAGTTCGGCCATGCGTACCCGGTCCTGACAAGCACGGGTGGCCGCCGCGGAGTTCAGCACCCGAGCACCGTGTCGCTCGGCCCGCTCGGCGAACGCGAGCGCCTTGGCGGTACGCGCCTTGAGCAGGTAGACGTCGGCGCTGATCGGGTGTCGGTCGGTGACGGTGTCGGGGTCGAGCGCGCTCACCTCATGACGGGGCGTCAACAAGGCACGCGCGTCCGCCAGGAGCGGGTGGTCGGGACGATCGGTGACGAGGCAGATCCTCAGCACGTGCGCACGCGCCCCGTCAGCCGACGTACGCGGGCGGCGCGGCGTCGACGATCGCACCCGCACCGGCATGGGCGGGCGTGGCCACGGCCCTGGGGCGCAGCGGCGTACGGGCCGGAGCATTCGCGATCACGGCCACGTCGGCGGCCGGCGCCGTACCGACTCCCCGGTCGGCGGCGGCGAGGTCGAGCACCGCGCGGGCCACCCGGGCCACCCCGTCCGGCACGCAGCGGAAACTCGGGAAGTCGTTGATGTCCACGACCATCGGCCCGTCCGGTCCCTCGATGATGTCGACGCCGAACAGATCGAGCCCGAATGCCTCGCCGATCCGGTGCATCAGCGCAGCCGTTCCGCTCGGCAGCGGCACCCTGCTCTCCCGGACCGAATGCTCGGGATGCAGTGGCGAGCGCCGAACCGTCGCGTACAGTTCGCCCGAAACAGCGTAAACTTTCAGGTCATTGCCCATATTCGGGACATATACCTGGGCCAACAGCGGTCCCTCGCCAGTGAGTTCCGCGCCCAATCGGGCCAGTTCCTCGGGCGTGGACACCAGGTGCACGGCCCGTCCGGAACTGCCGCCGGCCGGCTTGACCACAAGCGGGTAGGAGGCCGCGGGAACAGCGGAGAGCAACTCCGGCACCGCGGCGAAGTAGGTGACCGGCATCGGCAGCCCGTGGGCGCGCGCGATCACCGCGGCCACCGCCTTGTCCCGGACGGATCGAATCGCCCGCGCGTCGTTGATCGTGGTGAGCCCGAGCGCCGCCGCGGCCTCCAACATGCTCAGCCCCGGCCCGCCGGAGACCGTCTTGAGCACCCAGGCATCGTGCGAGCCTGCCCGGATCAGGTCGGACAGTTCGATCAACGAGCTGCCGGGACGCACGATGTCGACGTGATGCCCCCAAGCGTCGAGCTGCCGGACCACATCGAGCGGCATGCCATCGAGGCGGTATTGCTCCTCAACGAGGAACGCCAAGGCCATTTTCATCCGATATCCCCCCGGGACGGCCGCCGTTCCCCCTCCGGCAGAACATTGACGGCACAGCATGCCACGCGCGCCGTGGACGACCGGCACACACCCCACCAAACTCCACGGTTGACCACCATCATGGGCCATTTGGGGGGCGATTCGTCATCGGGTCAAGAGTAGAGAGGAATCGGGTGCTCCGCTCGGGCGCCTGGCATAGAGCAGGTCAAGGCATGCACCGGCCCGGGCGGGCCGAGGAGGCGCCGGGCAGGCCGGGAAGGCGCCGGGCGAAGCGATCGAGCCCTCGGCCAAGCTCGGGGCGGGCCGTACGGGCAGCGCGAAACGCACCGCAGGCGGGCGGACACGGGGCCACCACGCGTGGTGCCCGGGTCGGGCGTCGGGCGTCGATGCGGCCCATCGCGCGGAACGCCCGGGTCGGGCCATGGGCGACGGGCGGGCACGGCGGACATCGGGCGGTTCCCTTTTCGGACGGCGCGCCGGCACAGGCATCCGGCCGGCACAGGCATCCGGCCGCACACAGGGCGCGGCCGAGGCCGCGTGGACGCGCCGGTGTCCCGCGCGTCGATCAACGTCCGATGCCCGTCCGATCAACGACCGCGCCCCGCGACCGCGGTCCCGGGGTCCGGCGGTCCACGCCGAGTCCCCATCGCCGTCAATAGGGCAGCGGACGCCCGGACGGTGTTCGCAAATCCGCCGGCGGCTGCGGCCGCGGGGAAACGGGGCGTTTGACGATCCTGATCCGCGTCATGGCCACGTCCTCCTGGTCGTCCCGGTCTCCGGCGCAGTCGCCGTGGTGCGCACGACGCGCACCGTCTGCTCCTTCGATACCCACCCGGAGCATCCGAACCCTCACCCGAAGCCGAACAACCCCTACATTCCCCCTCCCCCGACCCCGATTTCCCTTACCCGCCACCCCAATCGACCCCGGTCGACGCGAAATCGAACGCCTTCGCGGCCCTCCGGGACATCCCGTGTCATGTCTCGAAACACCCCGACAGTGCCAACTCGGCCATCGGCTGCCGTACTTCCGGCCCGCCCCGCCGCCCACCGGGGTCCGATCTCCGGGCCGCACCCGCAGCACGGCAACGCGATCCCGCCGGCAAACGGACCCGGGCGGTCGCGCATCGCCGCCGGCAGACTCGACCCCGGTGTCGGTCGACGCGTCCGTGGAGGCAGCCATGAACGAAGTGCAGGCCCGCTGGGCCATCCAGCGCTGGCAGGACACCGTCGGGGACCACCTGGACGTACGCCTGATCCCGGCCCCGGCCGACCCGTCCGCTCCCGACGGCGAGTGGCGCATCTACCTGCCGGGCGACCCCGCCACCCGCATCGACGTCACGGACGACGTCGTCGAGGCGATAGCGCCCGGCTGACGGTCGTCGGGGGGCGCGGCGGTTTTCCAGTGATGTTCCACGCGGATTCGAGCGGGGGCCGTGAGGCTCGGTGCTGGGAATGCTGTGCTGTCGCCGAATTGTGGAGGGGTATCAGACATGCCGATTGTGGGTGAGGGTGTCGTCCGGCATACCGCGGTGGTCGCCGCGCCGGCGAACGAGGTGTTCGATCTGCTCGCGGAGCTGCGCGAGTGGTCGCAATTCCATCGTCCTTCGGTGCATGCGCAGTCCTTGGGCGTCCGGGACGGAGCGGAGTCGTTCCGGCACTGGTGGGTGCTCGACGAGCACACGGTACGGACCTGGCAGGCGAGTTGGCGGTTCGACCGGGAAGCGCTGCGGATCGAGTACGAGTGGGAGCCGGCCGAGCCGCCGGCGGCCGGATCGCGCGGGGTGTGGACGTTTCGTCCGCTGTCCGCTTCGTCCACCGAGGTGACGGTGGATCAGGCGGCGCTCGGCGAGGGCGGATTCGACGCGGAGCGGGTCGACCGCGAGTCGGGCGAGTTCTTCGCGGGCCTGGTCGAGGCCGCCGAGCAGACGCCGGAGCAGCGGGATCTGGCGGTCGATTTCGAGGACCCGTTGTTCGTGGCGGGCTCGATCGACGACGCCTACGCCTATCTGTACGAGGCGGACAAGTGGCCGGAGCGGATTCCGCACGTTTCCCGGTTGGTGCTGGAGGAGCGCGTCCCGAACATCCAGTTCTTCGACATGGACACCGAGACCCCGGACGGTTCCGCGCATACCACTCGGTCGGTACGGGTCTGCCTGCCGGGCGAGTTGATCGTGTACAAGCAGATCCACCTGCCCAAGTTGTTGACCGGCCACACCGGTCACTGGCGGTTCACCCCCACGCGTGAGGGTTTCGTGCTCGCCGCCAGGCACACCGCGACGATCGATCCGTCCGCGCTGTCGATCCTGGGCCCGGGGACGTCGGTGCTGGACGCCCGCAAGTACCTGCGTCGGGTGCTCAGCGCGAACAGCATGTCGAACCTGCGGCTGGCGAAGGCATTTGCCGAGGAGCGCGCCGGTGTCTGAGCATGCGGAGGCCGGCCCCACCCGGGATCGCATCCTCGCCGGGACGGCGACGTACACGCGGCGCTGGTTGTCGCTGTACGACCTCGTGGTGCTCGGGGTCATCTGCCGATGGGTCTGGCGCTGCGATCGCGCCGAGATGTTGGCCGGGTACGACCGCAACATCGGTGCGCGGCACCTGGATCTGGGGCCGGGCACCGGGTTCTTCCTCGATCGTTGCCGGCACCGTTCGCCCAGTCCGCAGATCGCGTTGGTGGATCTGAATCCGACGGTGCTCACCAAGGCATCCACCCGGTTGCGACGGTTCGGGCCGGACACGTTCGAACGTGACGTGCTCTCCCCGTTCGAGCTCGACGGGAAGCGGTTCGACTCGGCGGGATTGAACTTCCTGTTGCACTGTCTTCCGGGTGGGATGGCGCACAAGGCGAAGGTGTTCGACCACGCACGCGCCCATGTGGTGCCCGGCGGCCGGATCTTCGGCAGCACCGTGTTGGCGACGGGTGTCGCGCACGGCAAGCGCGCGCGGAAGCTGTTGGACGAGCTCAACGAGAAGGGCACGTTCGACAACCGGGGCGATGCGCTGGCCGACCTGGAGGCCGAACTCTCCGCCAGGTTCACCGATTACCGGCTGACCGTGCGGGGCTCGGTGGCACTGTTCGAGGCCCGGGTGTAGCCGGCCGGCCGCGTGCGCTGCGCGCGGCGGTCAGTCTCCGTAGAAGCCCGCCACGTCGATGGCGGTGATCTCGATCCGGTCGGGATCGGGCGGTGTGGCGGGTTTCGCGCCCGAAGAGCGCAACTCGACGGCCAGTACCGGGCGTTCGTCCAGCTGTTGGGACAGCGCGTAGAGCGTGGTCAGCACGTGGACGCAGGGGCGTTGCCGGGTTCGGCATTCGCAGCCGGCGTCCAGGTCGGCCAGGGCCGGCGCGATGCCGACGTCGTGGTGTCTGAGATCCGCCTCCAGTGTGTCGGGCAGGTCTCCGGGCGCCAGTCCGCGGTGGTCGGCGAGGGCTTCGGCGATCAGCCGCTCGGCGTCCGCCTGTTCCCTGGCGGACCAGCGCGGCACATCGATCCGGACCCGGTGGGGTCGGCCGGACGTGACCACGGCGGCGTCGATCCGACCACCCTCGACGGTCAGCGTGACGGCGTGGTTGCGCGCGAGACTGCGCGCCTTCGGAAGGAGGGGGTTGGGTGCGGCCACCACGGTGGATTCCACCGTACGCATCCAGACTCGGCCCCAGGGGGTGGCTCCGAATTCGGCAGGCATCAGGTGAGGGCTCCGAGGTCGAGGTCGAGTACGGCGTGCAGTTGCTCGTCGGACAGGTCGGCCAGCGCGGCTTCGGTGTTGCCGGAGACGATGTCGGCCAATCCGCGTTTGGTGTCGTGCATCTGTGCGATGTGGTCTTCGATCGTGCCTCCGGTGACGAGGGTGTGGACGTTGAGGGTGCGGTCCTGGCCGATGCGGTGGGCCCGGTCGGTGGCCTGCTCCTCCACCGCGGGGTTCCACCAGCGGTCGTAGTGCATGACGTGGGTGGCGCGGGTGAGGTTGAGCCCGAATCCGGCGGCGCGCAGGCTCAGGAGCAGGACGGGTGGCGCGTCGTCGTCCTCCTGGAAGGCCCGAACGAGCCGGTCTCGCCGTTCGAGGGAGAGGCCACCGTGCAGGAACGGGATGCGCCCGGTGCCCAGGGTGGCGGACAGGGAACCGGAGAGCAGTTCGCCCATCGCCCGGTACTGGGTGAAGACGAGGGCACGGTCGCGCTCTTCGACGATTTCGGCCAGCATCTCCGTGGCCCGGTCGAACTTGCCGGAACGGCCGGGTGTCGCGGATTCCTCACGCAGAAACTGGGCGGGGTGATTACAGATCTGCTTGAGCGAGGTGAGCAGCGCCAGGATCCGGCCCCGCCGCCCGATGCCGCTGCCGAACCCGTCGGTGAAGGCCCGGTCGACGGCTTCCCGGTACAGCCGGGACTGCTCCTCGGTCACGGTACAGACGATCGTCGAGTACTGCTTGGCCGGCAGTTCGGTCGCCACCTCGGATTTGGTGCGACGGAGCAGCCGCGGCGCGACCAGCGCGTTCAGGGCCGCTGCCGCGGTCGCCGAGCGGCGTTGTTCGATGGGGGCCGCGAAGCGTTGTCGAAACCGGGCGCGGCTGCCCAGCAGGCCGGGGCTGGTGACGTTGAGGATCGACCAGAGTTCCTCGAGGTGGTTCTCCACCGGGGTGCCGGTCATGGCGATCCGGACCTCGGCGGACAGGCGATTGGCGGCCTTGCTGACGAGCGCGTCCGGATTCTTGATCTGCTGCGCCTCGTCGAAGATCGCCACGTCCCATTTGGTCTCCGTCAGAATGCCGTCCGTGCGGAGCATGGGATAGCTCGTGACGACCACGGATCCGGGCGGGAGGGAGTCCGGAAGGGTACGGCGCGATCCGTGATAGCCGATCACGGGGGTGTCCGGCGCGAAGCGGGCCAGTTCGCGTTGCCAGTTGCCGATCAGGGAGGTGGGGCAGACCACCAGGTGCGGGCCGGTGGGCGGGCGGGTGGCGAGCAGGCAGATCGCCTGCAGGGTCTTGCCCAGTCCCATCTCGTCGGCCAGGATCGCCCCGCCGCCGAGACCGGGCACGCTGCGGAGCCAGGCCACGCCGTGGATCTGGTAGGGGCGCAGCTCCGCCCGGATGCTCGTGGAGCGCAACGCGGTGTGGGTGGCCACCGTCTGTCGGAAGCGGCCGAGAAGAGCGGAGGCCGAGAAGATGGTGGTCTCCTGGAAGCCGAGGAGCGCGTGCGCGGCCGTGGGCATGCGCGCGCCCAGTTCCGCGAAGGCGTCGTCGGCGTCGTGCGGCAGGGTGGCGGCGACCCGCCAGGCCCGCATGGAGGCACCGATCGTCGGGCGGTCGGGGTCGAGGGCGGACAGGGCCGGCAGCGCGTCGTCGAGCTCCGCGAGTCGAACCGCGACGGTGGCCGGCAGCACCTGGTCCCCGTCGGGAAGGGCGAGGCGACAGGTGCTCGGACGGCCTTCGGGCAGCCCGTGTTCGCGCACGGCCGGTTCGAGGTCGGTGACACCCCACCAGGCCATCGCGCTCTCGGCGGGGACGAAGACGGCTTGCAGTCGTCCGGGCAACTCAGGCATTGACCACCTCGACGTCGGGTGCCGGGGCCGCAACCGGTCCACGCGGCAACAGGAAGCTACTGGCGAACGCAACCGCGAGCAGGCCCACTCCCAGCCACAACGAGGTCGCCATCGCACTGCCGTACCCGTCGGCGAGCTCGGCGGAGGTCTGCCCGACGCCCTTGAGTTCGGTGAAGAAGACGGTACCGATCACGGCCACACCGATCGAGGCGGCCAACTGGGTGACGGTGTTGTACAGGGCCGATCCCGATCCGGCGAACTCGATCGGCACATCGGTCAGGGTCAGTTGCATCAGCGGGGCCACGAGCATGCCCATGCCCGCGCCGCCGACCAGCACGCCCCAGAACATGTCCGTCCAGTCGGTGTCGGGGGTGGCGCCGCCGGCGGCGAGCGCGACCATGGCGAAGCCGATCGCCATCACGACCAGTCCGATCTGCGCGGTCATCCGGCCGATCCTGGGCAGGAGCACCGCCGCGGAGAGGGTGGCGAACACCGGAACCGCCACCGACCAGGGCAGCATCGTCAGACCCGCGCGCATCGGGCTCATGCCGATGCCGTTCTGGAGGAACAGCATGAAGACCAGGAAGAAGCCCATCGCGGGGACGAAGAACAGCAGTTGCAGGAGCAGGCCGCCCTGTACCGAGCGGAACCGGAACAGCGACATCTCCACCAGGGGGGACCCACCGCGACTGCCGACCCGCCGTTCGTAGAAGACGAAACCGACGAGTACGGCCACACCCGCCAGGATGGACCCGTACGTCCACGCCGGCCACGGGGTCTTGCCCGCCGAGTCGATCAGCGGATACAACACCAGGACCAGGCCCACCGACGCGAGGATCACGCCCGGCACGTCGATCCGGGCGGCGTGGGTCGCCCGACTTTCCGGGAGCAGTTTCCACGAGGCCACCACGACGAACAGGCCGAGCGGCACGTTCACCCAGAAGGCCATCCGCCAGCCGGACCCGGCCAGGTCCGACTTGAGCAGCAGCGGACCCAGGACGGGCCCCAGCGTCGCGGCGAGACCGGACAGCGACGAGTAGGCCGCCATCGGGCCGCCACGTTCGTTCGAGGCGTACATGATCTGGATCTGGGACAGGACCTGGGGAATCACCAGCGCGGCGAACAAGCCCTGCACCACTCGCCCGCCGACGAGCATTTCCGGTCCCACCGACAGGGCGCACAGGGCCGACGAGGCCGCGAAGCCCGCCATGCCGGCGATGAAGACGCGCTTGTGGCCGAGCATGTCGCCCAGCCGGGCGCCGCTGACGATGCCCACTGCCAGCACCAGGGTGTAACCCGCCTGCATCCACTGCAGCTGGGCCGGGCTCGCGTCCAGATCGGTTTGAATGGACGGGAGGATGACGTTGAGGACGGTGACACCGATGAGGTCGATGAACGTCGCGAGCAGGATGACGAGTAGGGCCAGGGTGCGGCCTCGGGTCGCCATCGGTGCGGGGGGCTCGATGGACAACACTTGCTCCTCGAATCGAACGCAATTATATTGCGCAGCACACTTGTTGTGCGGCGCACTTATTGTGCGACGCAATCTAGTGAGACGATCGGGTCGTGTCAACATGACGAAGAACCAGCAGGAAAACGCCGAAACCGACGCATCCAGAGAGGACCTCGCATCTCGGGTCATTACCGCGCTGCCGGAATGGATCACCCAGCTGATCCAGATCAACGGCTTGATCGCCGACCGCATGGGGGTCGTGGCGACCGACTTCCACTGTCTGCACGCGTTGCACCAGGACGGGCCGGCCACCTCCAGTGTCCTGGCCAGACGGGTGGGCCTCACTCCCGGCGCGGCGTCGCGGATGATCGACCGGCTCACCGAGGCCGGCTGCGTCAAGCGGGTTCCGGACCCCAACGACCGGCGACGGGTCGTCATCGAACCGACCATGGAGGGACTCGACCGGATCACGGCCTACTACGCGGGCCTGACCGCGCGCACCCGCGACGACCTGACGCCCTTCGACGACGACCAGCTCCGTACCCTGCTGCGTTTCGTCGAGGTGGCTCGCGACAGCGCGGCCGCGGAGGTCGACCGGCTGCGGTCCGCGCATCCCGACGGCTGAGCGCGTAAAGCGATCTTCCACCGAACTTCGAGAGGGATCCGATGGGATGCATCGGAACCTCCGTCTCCTTCCGCAACGCGAGGAGTGAAGCTCGATGGGTGGACCGCACATCTCCGAAGAGATGCAGGAACTGTTCACGCTGTTCCGGCACAAACGGCGCACCGAGCCGGTCGGCCTGGACGAGGAAACCGGGCGGTGGCGGGTCTTCCGCTTCGCCGACGCGATGACCGTCGCAACCGACGCGAACTCCTTCTCCAACGACCTCAGCGAGTTCATCCCGTACCACGAGGACCTGGCCACGTTCTCGAAGGGCAACTTCCAGAACATGGACCAGCCGCGCCACCGGGAACTGCGCGGCCTGGTCAGCCAGGGCTTCACGCCCCGCTTCGTCACCGGGCTGGCACCGCGGATCGAAGCGGTGGCGACCGAACTGCTCGACGCGATCGGCGACCGCGAGCGCATCGACCTGGTCGCCGATCTGGCACATCCCCTGCCGGTCACCGTCATCGCCGAGGTGATGGGCTTGCCGGTGTCCGACCGCGGGCTCTTCCGGAAGTGGGCGGACGCGCTGCTCGTGGACAACGGCATCGACGCCATCTTCAGCGAGGAGGGCGTGGCCGCGATGGCCCCGTCGATTCGCGAGATGAACGCGTACCTGCTCAACCACGTGCGCGAGTACCGCACTTCGGAGCGAGAGGGCCTGATCGCCGACCTGATCGCCGCCGAAACCGACGGCGTGACGCTGGACGATCAGGAGATCGTGGGCTTTCTCGCCCTGCTGCTGATCGCCGGCCACCTGACCACGAGCACGCTGTTGGGCAACGCGATCCTGTGCCTGGACGAAAACCCCGAGGCCGCGCGGCAGTTGCGCGAGGACCCGGCACTGATCCCGGCCATGATCGAGGAAGTGCTGCGCTACCGCTCACCGTTGGTGTGGCTGGACCGCAAGGCGCTTCGCACGGTGCACCTCGGAGGTCGGGACATACCCGCGGGCTCGCAGGTCAGCGTGGCGCTCCCGTCGGTCACCCGGGACGAGAGCGAATTCAAGAACCCGGACACGTTCGACATCCACCGCGACCCGATCCGGCATCTGTCCTTCGGCATGGGCGTGCACTTCTGTCTCGGCGCGCCGCTGGCCAGGCTGGAGGTCAAGATCGCGCTGCGCGCAATGTTGTCCCGCTACCGCGATTTCGAGGTGCCCGCCGGCGAGCGGCTCGTCTACCACGATCCGCGGGGCTTCCAGGGCGCCAAGGTGCTCCCGCTCGACCTGTTTCGCGCGTGAACCGGCCCGGAGCCTGCCATGACTGACGTATCCCGCAGAGGACTGCTGGCCGGAGGGGCGGGGCTGTACGCTCTCGCGACCGGCCTCTCGCCGGCCGAGGCCGCCGCGTCGCCGGCCGACTTCTCGACCCGGGCGTGCGCTCCGGTGTTCGGCCCGGTGGCGGTGGCCCCGGGCGACCCCCGCTACGCCGAATTGACCACCGCGGGGAACGCCCGGTTCCACTGCCGTCCCCGGGAGGTCCGGGTGGTCGGCTCGACCGCTCAGGTGGTGCGGGCGGTCCAGGACGCGGTGCGTACCGGCGCCAGGGTGGTGGCCCGCAGCGGCGGCCACTGTCTGGAGGACTTCGTCGACTCCCCCGCGACCCAGGTGCTCGTCGACCTGTCCGAGATGACCGCCGTGGGCTACGACGAACAACGCGCCGCCTTCGCCATCGAACCCGGTGCGCTGCTCGGCAACGTGTACCGCACCCTCCTCAAGGGCTGGGGTGTGACCATCCCCGCCGGGCAGACCTCGACCGTCGGCATCGGCGGGCACGTGCTCGGCGGCGGCTACGGCCCGCTGACCCGGCTGCACGGTTGCGTCGTGGACCACCTGTACGGCGTCGAGGTCGTCGTGGTGGACCGCTCGGGCACCGCCAAAAGCGTGGTTGCCACGCGTGAGCCCACCGACCCGAACCGGGAACTGTGGTGGGCGCACACCGGCTGCGGCGGCGGGAACTTCGGCATCGTCACCCGGTACTGGTTCCGCACCCCCGGGATCGACAGCCGCGACCCCGCCCGACTGCTGCCCGCCCCGCCCGCCGAGGTGCTGGACAGTTACGTGCAATGGTCGTGGCCACAGATGACGCCACAGTCCTTCCGGCGACTGCTGCGCAACCACGGACGCTGGCACGAACGGCACAACGAACCGGACGCACCGCACGCGGCCCTGTTCAGCATCATGACCGCCTTGCGCAAGCAGTCGGGTGTGTTCACCCTGAGCACCCAGATCGACGCCGGACTCCCGGGCGCCGAGGGGCTGTTGCGTGACTACCTGGCGGCGCTCGACGACGGGGTCGGGGTGCCGTACACGCACGACGTGCGCACCACACCGTGGCTGCGGTCGATGTTGTACCCTCGCGGGGGCGGCAACGTCTTCGGGTTGCGTGCCAAGTGCAAGGCGGCGTATCTGCGGAAGGCGTTCGCCGACTCCCAGATCGACGCCGTCTATCGCCGACTGGTGGACGAGAGCTACGACAACCCCGCCGCCGGTGTCCTGTTCGCCGCCTACGGCGGGAAGGTCTCGGCGGTGCCCCCCGATGCCACGGCCACGGCGCAGCGGAGCGCGGTCCTCAAGGCGTTCTATCTCGACACCTGGACCGATGCCGCGGCGGACGACCGGCACATCGCCTGGATCCGCGGGTTCTATCGGGACGTCTACGCCGACACGGGTGGCGTCCCGGTCCCCGGCGAGATCAACGACGGCTCCTACATCAACTACCCGGACACGGACCTGGCGGATCCGCGCTGGAACACCTCGGGCACGCCCTGGCACACCCTGTACTACAAGGACAACTACCCGCGGCTGCAACGGGCGAAGGCGCGTTGGGATCCGCGGAACGTCTTCCGGCACGGCCTGTCGATCCGGCCGCCGGACTGATCCGATCCCCGGATGCGGCCCCGGAGCCCGCGCCGGGACGGCCGCCTCGATGCGGCGCGGCCGCAGGCGGGCACGGTCGCCGGGGACGAGGACGAGTGGGCCCGTCCCCGGCGACCGCATCGGCCCGAGAACAGCGGTTCCGGTTCCCCCCGCGCACGCGGCGGGAACCGGAACCCGACATCTGCCCCGGCCGGCCGGTCCGCAAGGCCGTGTCCGGTGGATCCTGGTGGGGTCGCACCAGGATCCACCGGACCCGGCCTAGGCCGGGTCCGCCTCGGTCAGCGCGAAGGCCAGATTCCGGTAGAAGGCGAGGAGCCCGGGCTCCTTGGGGCTGAGGTGCCCGCGCTGGATGAAACGCGACCCGACCGTGCGCTGGACGGCTTCGAGACCGCGCCGGTCCTCGGCGTTGATCACGCCCGTGAATGCCTCGGTCTGCTTGCGGATCGCCTCCACGTCGGCGCCTTCGAGCGCCGCCGCCGGCATCAGCGTGCCGCCGCGTACCTCCGTCCGATCGAGGGAGAGCGGGATGAGGCTGATCCACGCGACGCTCTCGCCGAAGGTCGCGACGCTGCTGCACGGGAACAACCGGAAGCTGAAGAGGATCTTCTTCTCCTCGTCGGTCAACGGCAGGACGGACGTCTCCATCGGCACCTCCGTCCGGGTGAGCAGTCGCGTCATCAACGTCGAGTCGGCGCGCACCTCCATGTCGATGCCACCCGTCATGAGGGGCTTGACGGTATTCGGATGGAAGCCGATCGCGTGGTAGTTCTCGTGGCCGTTCTCCACCGCGATCTTCCAGTTGCACTTCCATTCCTCGGTCCACGAGACGACCTGGACCATCTCGTCGAGGCGGTAGTTGGCCAGGTCCCCTTCCACATCGGCCATCCAGCCGTCCAGGGGAGCGGCGCCGGCGTCGAGGTTGACGAACACCAGGCCGTGCCATTCCTCGACGGCGAAGCCGGGCAGCCGGCAGGCGGCGGGGTCGAAATCGGGGTTGCCGCGCATGTGGGTCGCGCCCGCGAGGGTGCCGTCGAGGTGGTAGCGCCACAGATGGTAGGGACAGGTGAAGTCCTTGGCGCTCCCGGCACCGGATTCCACCAGCGGCATCATCCGGTGCCGGCAGATCGGCGACATGCCGTGCAGCCGCCCGTCCTCGCCGCGCGTGACCATGACGGGTTCACCGGCGATGTCCAGCGCGAGGTAGTCGCCGGGATTCGCCAACTGGTCCCGGTGCGCCACCATGATCCACGAACTCCCGAAGATCCGGGCCCGTTCGGCTTCGTACAGTCGGGGCGAGGTGAACACCTGCGGCGGCAGCCCGATCGCGGGCGGGTCCGGCCGGAGGTACTCGCGTAATTGCGCCAGGAGTTCCGCGGTCGACGGATCCGACTCGACGTCGCCCGGCGTGCTCTCGTGCAAAGGCCGGCTCTGACCCATGCTGCTTCTCCCTCTGTCTCGGTCCGCCGTCAGTCCGCCGACGGAGGTATCGCGCCCAGGGCGATCCACGCCTCGTCGTCCATCCACCGAGGAATGCCGTCCTCCCCGTTGACGCCCTTCTCGATGAACGCGACGTTGCGATACACGCGCACTCCGACCACCGACTCCTCGGTCACGCTCGTCGGGTGCCCGGGATACGTCGCGTGCTCCCGGTGGTGGAGGTCGTCCAGCAGGCTCTTGACCAGCCCGACCGAGGTCTCCGGGCCGGCGACCTTGTCGGCGGTGCCGCCGAACCTCGGGAAGTAGGACGTCTGGAGGTCCTCGACGACGTACAGCCCGCCGCTGCGCACATAGGGGAACAGGGCCTCGAACGAGACGCGGACGTGCTCGTTCTCGTGGCTTCCGTCGTCGATGACGATGTCGAAGGGGCCGTGCTCGCGGGCGAGGGCGACCAGTCCGTCGGTGTCGCCCTGGTCCCCGGTCAATGCGGTCAGCCGGGGCTGGTTCAGCTCGGACTTGTCGAACAGGTCGAGTCCGAAGACCGTGCCGCGGTGGAAGTACTTCTTCCACATCTTCAGCGACGACCCACCCAATTCACCGGAGAATCCGCCGATGCCGATCTCCAGGATCCGCACCGGCCGGTCGCGGTACGGGGCGAACTCCTTCTCGTAGTGCGCCGTGTACCAGTGGAAGCTCGCCCACTTGTCCGAGCCGTACGCGACGGAGAGCGCGCCCAGGTCGATCCGCGGAACGGTGCAGCCGGACAGCAGTGCGCCGGAGGCCTGGTTGGTCGAGGCGAAGATCGCCGGCAGCTCGGTCAGGTCGGCGGGGCGGGTCGGCAGAAACGCGTCGTGGAAGTCGCCGGTGCGCGGGTGGTCCGCCCGCCCGTACAGTCGGCGCACCAGGTCCACCACGTTCATCCGCAGTTCTCGCCGGATCACCGGCTCCTCGCCGTCCAGGATCGCGATCGGCCGGTCCCGGACGATCCGGAAGACGGTCCGATGCCGCTCGCTCTCGTGCGTGACGTCCAGGGCGATGTCGACGGGCATCACGTTGATCGGCGCGTCGCAGCGGAACAGGATCTCATCGACGAGGACCCCGACGACGGCCCCGAGGCCGGCGTCCTTGACCACGGCGAAGATCTCCGCGTCGGGCGCGGTCCCCGCCTGGACGACGCGATCGAGCAGGGCGGTGTCGGCGGTCATGCGCGGCCTCCCGTGGAGTCGTCCCCGAACGGCTCGGCCCACTTGAGGAGGTAGGCCGCCGGGTCGAAGCTCCCGGGCTCGGCAAGCGGGATCACCTCGAAGCTCAGGTGCGGGCTGACCGGGTTGCCGTACAGCGCGGCCAGCAACTCCTCGTGCGAGTCGACGTCGTAGATGTTCAGGCCGCCGCCCGCACCGACCCGGACCCAGCTGTGCCGGATCACTCCCTTGTCCACCAGGTTCTTCGTGTAGGCGAAGCCTTCCGGCAACCGCCGTCGAAACTCCTCGCCTTCGCCCGCGGCAGGTGCTTGCGTCGCCAGTACGGCGAACAACGCCATCGCTCCTCCTCGTTCATGGGTACCGATGTCACGGGCGGCAGGACACGTCCCCGTGCTGTGCGAGGCGTTCGCCGCTCCGGCCAGCAAAAGCTATGGGAGCGAAATACAGGACGGATCGAACAGGACTCGAAGAGCCCCGGACGCACACCGGTCACCCGCGCGCTCCGCGGTGCCGGCCGACCAGTTCCGCGAGGGTGGGCACCACGTCGGCGGGGCTCGGCTCGGCCGCGATCACGGCCTGCAGGCGTCGGGCGTCCTCCCGGAAGGACGGCTTGGTCAGCAGTTGTTCCAGGCCGTCGCGCAGCCCGGCCGCCGTGAGTTCGTCCGGCGGCAGGAACAGGCCCGCGCCCAGATCCGCCAGCCGCCGGGCCCGATACACGTTGTCCCACATCCCGGCGATCACCAGTTGCGGCACCCCGGACGCCGCGGCGGTCGACCAGGTGCCGGCACCGCCGTGGTGTATCGCCGCCGAGCAACCGGGCAGCAGCGCGTGCAGCGGCACGAAGTCCACGACGCGAGTGTTGTCCGGCACCCGCGTCACCTCGGCGCGCTGCGCCGCGTCGAGCGTCGCGACGACCTCGATGTCGAGGTCGGAAACCGCTTCGAACACCTCGTCGAGCGACACCGGATTCGGATGGTCGGTGTCTCGCGAGGTGATCCCCAGGGTCAGACAGACCCGCGGTCGTCGCGGCGGCTCGCGCAGCCACGCCGGCACCACCGCCCGGCCGTTGTACGGGACATAGCGCATCGGGACGGTCGGCCGACCCGACGGCAGCCGGACGCCGGGCGGCATCTGGTCGATGTTCCACTGGCCGACCACCACCTCCTCGTCGAAGGCGCAGCCGAAGCGGTCGAGAGTCCAGGTCAACCACTCCTCCAGCGAGTCGTCGTGCGACTCCGCCGGCAGCAGCTCCATCCGCTGCCGAAACGCCGTCCGCATCCGCAGGAACAGATCCGGTCCCCAGAGCAGCCGCGCGTGCGCGGCCCCGCAGGCTCGCGCGGCCACCGCGCCCGCGAAGGTGAACGGCTCCCAGATCACCAGATCCGGCTGCCAGTACCGGGCGAAGTCGACCAGTTCGTCCACCATCGAGTCGTTGTTGGCCTGCGCGTAGAACGTCGCGGTGAGCAGCGTGTTGGCGCCCTTGAGTGCGACGTAGTCGTCGCCGCGTTCCCCGGTGAAGTCGATGTCGCGGTAGAAGGTGTCGAGTTCGGCACCGAGGTCGCGGACGAGTTCGTGGTGGACGTGGTCGGTGCCCACCAGCACAGCGGTCAACCCGGCCCGGGTGATGCTCTCGGTCAGCGCCGGATGGCTCGCCACCCGGACCTCGTGCCCGGCCGCGCGCAGTGCCCACGCCAACGGGACCGCGCCGTTGAAGTGTGCTTCGACGGCGAGCGATGTGATCAGTACACGCATGGTGCAGGACCTTCCAGAGGGGGGTGGCTCGCTGCGGGGGTGCGCATCTCAGCAGGCGACCGGAAACCGCACGATGCCCTGGGTGACCGGGGCCCGCAGGCGTCGCACCACGGGTCCGGCCCGGCGCACGGCCGGCAGCCGAGCGGCCAGCACCCGCAACACCGCCACCGCCGAGGCCCGCACCAGCGGTGCGACGACCGCGAAGGGCGGCCCGCCGGACAGGGAGAGATGGTCGGCGACGGCTTCCCGTCGCAGATCGAAGTGCCCGGGGTCACGGTGCAGTTCGGGATCGGTGTGCGCCGCTTCGAGGCACACCACGACCTCGCTGCCCGCGGTGATCGCCCGCCCGGCGAGTTCCAGATCCTCGTTCGCGATCCGACTGTCCAGCCGCACCGGCGGATCGAGCCGCAACGACTCCTCCACCGCGCTGTGCGCCCACGTCGGGTCGGCGCACACAAGCCGCCACCGGTCCGGTCGGTCGAGCAGCGCGAGCATCGTGTTCGCGAGCACGTTCGCCGTCGTCTCCAAGCCCACCACGGAGGCCGTCATCGCGAAGGCGAGCAGTTCCTCGTCCGGACCGGTCGACCGGGCCGGCAGGGAGCGAAGGCCCTCGACCGCCTCGATCAGCGCCCGGGCCCGCGGGAGTGTCGGCGGGCACAACACGGCGTCCAAGGCCGTCGCCGCCGAATCGCACCACCGGCCGAACGCCGCGCGCTCCGCCGAGGGCACGGCGAAGACCTCGCCGACCACGCCGACCAGGACCGGGCGCACCAGATCGGCTACCAGGTCGAAGGAATCGCCGAGCCGGCCGAGCACCGCCGCGCACCGACGCTCGGCGATACTCGCCCACCGGTCGGGATCGGCCGACTCCCACGCCGGAACGAACCCGACCGCGGGAAGAGCGGAAAACACCTCGCCCGGCCCCGGCCCGCCCGCCCAGGGGCCGTGCAGGACGCGGGAAACCAGCCGCGGATCACCGAGGATCTCCCTGCCGAGCGCGTAGTTCCCGCTCACCCACGCGCCGGAGTGACTGCGGTAGAGCGGCCCGAGCTCGCGGATCCGCGCGGTCGTCGTCGCGCGGTCGTCGTCCTCCGCGCGGATCAGCACGGCGTAGGGGTCCCCGCCGTGTGCGTACAGCCATTGCATACCCCGCTCCGTCAGAAGGGACCGGCCGAGTTCACTGTCCGTCCGTATCGCCACTCCCCCACCGTGGACCGCGGCCCTCGAATCGTCCTCGGGACGCCCTCGAACAGTCCGAGGTGATCAAGCACCCCTTGAGCGGCGTCCGAGGAATCGGGCCTAGCGTCCCGAGTGACCCTAAGCGCGCCGTTATGCCCGGACGACTATCTCCAGGGGAGTGAGCCATGAAGCCGATCATGGACGACCACCAACTGAGCGAGCTGATCACCGCGGCCGACCTACCACCGGCCGACACGGACGCCGCGATCGCGGAACTGGGCGCCGCGGCAGTCGCCGAGGCTCTGTTGAGCGAGATATCGGCTCGGACCCGGCTGCTTCCCGAGCCCATCGAGAAGACGACGGTGCAATTGGATCTCGGGTTCGACAACGAGCGGTTGCACTACCTGTTCACCCTCGGCGCGGGCACGTGCGAGGTCGAGGCGGGCCGGGCACCACGACCGCCGGTGACCTACCGGCAGGATCTGTCGGAGCTGCTCCGTGCGGTGTTCTCTCCGGGCCGTCACGACGGCACCCGCGAGCTGGTGATCGCGGATTCGACCGAGCCGCACGGCCTTGCCGCCGACGACCCGTGGCTGCGGCAACGGCGGTCCGCCGTACTGGCCGCCCATCAGCTCGTGGAGGCGATCTCTCGGCGGTTCACCGACCTCACCGAACTCGCGGTGCGCTTCGACGCGGACAAGTGGGGCGGGCACTGGTACACCCCGCACTACCAGCACTACCTCGAACCGTTGCGGGACCGGCGGGTGAAGGTGCTGGAAATCGGGGTCGGGGGGTACAACGACCCGAATCTCGGCGGCGCGTCGCTGCGCATGTGGAAGCACTACTTCTGGCGGGGCCGGATCTACGGACTCGACATCTACCCCAAGTCCGGCATCCCCGAGCCCCGGCTGCAGACCGTGCAGGGCGACCAGGGCGACGCCGAGTTCCTGGCCGGGTTCGCCCGCGAACACGGTCCGTTCGACGTGGTGATCGACGACGGCAGCCACTTCAGCGAGCACGTGCTCACCTCGTTCGCACAGCTCTTCCCGCATGTGCGGCCGGGCGGGCGGTACATCATCGAGGACACCCAGTCGTCCTACTGGCCGGGTTGGGGCGGAAGCACCGACTTGGACTCGACCACCACCTCGATGGGATTCGTCAAGAAGCTGCTCGACGGGCTCAACCATCAGGAGCAGATCCGCCCGGCGGATCGTGCGCCCTCGGCGACCGAGCTGACGGTGACCGGCGTCCACGTGCACCACAACGTCGTCGTGCTCGACAAGGGCGTCAACACCGAGCAGGGCCCGCCGTCGTGGATTCCGCGCACCGAAGACCCTCGGCTGTGGTACGCGGGCGAGTCCTGACCCGGTCGACACCCGGCGCGACCGGCCGGCCTCCATGCCCGGCTCGCATTGCGCACCAAGGCGCCGCCACCCTCGTCGAGGGTGGCGGCGCCTTGGTGATCGGCCTCGGGCGGTTCGGTCTCGGGGCTGTTCGGCCCGCGCTGTTCGGCCTCGGGCCGCTCACGCTCGGGCTGTTCGCACCGGGGAGTCGTACGAGCCCGCCGCAGGACGGCGCGCACCCTCGCTACGCGGTCTCCGCGAGCGATCGGTTCACCAGGTGCAGCAGCACACGCGGGCTGGTGGCCTCGGCCACTTCCTCGTCGGACAACACCACGCCGTACCGGATCTGGATCCGGGACGCGGTCTCCAGCATCGCGATCGAGTCGTATCCCAGCTCGCCGAACTCCGCGTCCAGGATGTCCCCGTCCAGGTTCGAGGTCTCGTCCTCACCCGCGCATTCCCGAAGGATCGTGACCAGGTCGGTCAGCCTCAACTCACTCATTTCGTCCGTCTCCCATCGTCTTCAGCCGGCACTCTTTCGCCTCGTCACCACCATGGCGGCGTTGAATCCGCCGTAACCACGCGCCACCACGAGCACGGCCGAGGCGGCCGTGGGCCGCGGCTCGGTCACCAGGTCGAGTTCGTACTCCGGGACCGGACGGGACACGTTCACCGTGGGCGGGATCTCCCCGTGGCGCATCGTCAGCAGGGCGGTGGCCAGGTCGAGGGCGGCTCCGCCGGCACCGAGCCTCCCCGTCATCGTCTTGGGCACGGTGACCGGCACGCCGTGCGGCCCGAACACCGCGCGCAGCGCATCCGCCTCCACGCGGTCGAGTTCGGGCAGGCCCGAGCCGTCGGCGAACACCACGTCGATCTCGTCCGCCCCGATGTTCGCGTCGGCGAGGGCGAGTTCGATGGCCCGGCGCAGCGTCGACGGCCGGTCGGAATCCGGCGGCGGGTCGAACGTGGCGGCGTACCCGCCGATTTCGCCGTGCCACGAGGTCACGCCCCGGTCCCGTGCGGCTTCCTCGGCCTCCAGCACGAACAGTGCGCCGCCGTCGCCCGGCACGTACCCCGCGGCGTCGACATCGAAGGGCAGGTACGCGCGCAGCGGATCCTCGGAGGTGCTGATCCGGCCGCCGGCAAGGTGCGCCACCCAGCCCCACGGACACGGCGAGCCGTCGACCGCGCCGCAGACCATCGCCGCCGTACCGTCGCGGACCCGTCGCCGGGCCTGCGCGATCGCGTCGAGACCGCCGGCCTGTTCGGTCACCAGGACACCACTCGGGCCGCGCAGTCCCTCACGGATCGAGATCTGGCCGGTGTTCACCGCGTAGAACCACGCGAACGACTGGTAGGCGCTGACGTGCTCCGGTCCCTTGCGCCACAGCTTGTCCAGTTCGCGGTGGCCGAACTCGAAACCGCCGGCCGAACCGGCCGTCACGACACCCATGCCGAACTCCGGGAGGGACGCGACCTCCACCGCCGCGTCCCGCAGCGCCCAATCGGCGGCCACCAGGGAAAGTTGGGTCATGCGATCGGTCTGCGGAAGCAGTCGCTTGGTCAGGTGCTCGGCGGGCACGAACCCGCTGATCTCACCCGCCAGCGTGCTGGAATAGCGTTGCGGGTCGAAGGCGGTGATCCGGCCGATCGCGGCCTCCCCGCGCATCGTGCGGGCCCAGTGTTGTCGGGTCCCCAGACCCGTCGGCGCCACCACGCCCATCCCGGTCACCACGGCCACCGTCATGACGGGTTCCGTTCCGGGTTGCGCAGCACCATCGCGCTCTGGAACCCACCGAATCCACTGCCCACGGTGAGCACGGTGTCCACCCGCTGGTCCCGTGCTTCGAGGGGAACGTAGTCCAGGTCGCATTGCGGATCCGGCTCGTGCAGGTTGGCGGTGGGTGGCACCATCGAGTGCTCCATCGCGAGTGCGCACGCGGCGATTTCGAGCGAGCCGATGGCACCCAGCGAATGGCCGATCATCGACTTGATGGAGCTGACCGGCGTCGAGTACGCGTGTTCGCCGAGACTGCGCTTGAACGCGGCCGTCTCGTGGCGGTCGTTCTGGATGGTGCCCGAGCCGTGGGCGTTGATGTAGTCGATGTCCTCCGGCCTCGTCTCGGCCTGGGCCATGGCGATCCGAATGGCCTCGGCCATTTCCTTGCCGTCCGGCCGCAGACCGGTCATGTGGAAGGCATTGCTGCGCGAGGCGAACCCGGCGATCTCGGCATACAGGTGGGCGCCTCGCCGGCGTGCGTGGTCGATGTCCTCCAGTACGAACATCGCCGTCCCTTCGCCGAGCACGAACCCGTTCCTGGTCCGGTCGAACGGTCGCGACGCGGTGGCCGGATCGTCGTTTCTCGGCGTGGTCGCCTTGATCGCGTCGAAGCACGCCATGGTGATCGGGGAGATCGGCGCGTCGGTCGCGCCCGCGATCATCACGTCCGCGGCCCCGTCCGCGATCAATTCCACGGCCTGCCCGACCGAGTCCAGACCCGACGTGCATCCGGTGGAGATCGTCGCCACCGGACCCTCCGCCGCGACCTCCCAGGCGACCTCGGCCGCGATGGAGCTCGGCACGAAGTAGTTGAACAGGTGCGGCACGGCGTACTTCTGGTCGACCTCCCACGCGCGACCGCCGTCGCTGACGACCACGTACTCCTCCTCCAGGCCCATCGTGCAGCCCACCGCGCTGCCGACGGTCACGCCGATCCGCGCGGGATCGAGCAGTCCCAGATCCAAGCCGCTGTCGGCCAACGACTCCCGGGCGCTGACGACCGCCAGTTGCGCGGCCCGGTCCATCCGCCGGATCTGTTGCGGAGAAAGCCCCTCGGCCGCCGGATCGAAGGCGCACTCGGCGGCGACCTGCGACCGGAAAGGGGCGGGATCGAAGAACGTGATCCGCCGGGTCATGGTGCGCCCCGAAGAAATCACATCCAGGAATCTTTTGGTACCGGTGCCGCCCGGTGCAACGACTCCGATTCCGGTCATTACGACACGACGCTTCATTTCTGATCGCCCTCACAACACGCTCGGCGTATGGCCTCGGCTTTCGGGACCGTCCCCGCCGCGGATCCGGCGGCCCGGCGGACCCGCGGCGGGGATTTCACTTCACCGAGAAGGCTTGCCGCGGGGCGTACAGGTTGCCCTCGTTCGTCGATCGGGCCCGGATCTCCTTGGCATGCGACTGGAAACCCGGATGTGCGACGGCGTTCCGCCAGGACTCGACGTCCGTCCACAGGGCGATGTTGACGTACCGATCCTGTTTATCCTCGTCGACGTGCCGAGAGAGGGAGTACGAGATGAAGCCCGGCTGGGCGGCCATGAACTCGGATATCTCGACGAACACCTTCTCGAACTCCTCCGGCGGGCAGTGCACCGTGAAAGTGTTGACGAAAGTGATCACACCGCTGCCGGTGGCATCGTAGTTGTCGCTCGACATGTGCAGGACTCCTCGACATTCGGATGGAATCGACATTCGTACCGGTGGCACCAACGTTGCCCCGCATCTCTCGCAAGCGGGTCGACGTTGACTCGACTGCTCGAAGCCGGCGTGCGGACGAACCGATCCACACGTGGCCCGACGCTTTTCGGACGATGCTCGCGACTTTTTCAGACGATGCTCGCGCCGCCGTCGACGGCGAATATCGTGCCGGTCGCGAAGGAGGCTTCCGGCTCGGCGAGTTGACGTACCCACCAGGCGATCTCCTCGGGTCGCCCGACTCGGCCGAGCGGGGTGCGCGGTTTCATCCCTTCCAGAAATTCCGCGTACTCCGCCGGCGTGGAACCCATGCGCAGACCCATGCCCGTGTCGATCACCCCGGGAGCGACGGCCACGACGCGAATACCGCGCGGCGCGAGTTCGACGGCCCAGGTTCTGGTGAGGAAGTCGATGGCGACCTTGCCGGCGCCGTAGAGCGAGAAGTACGGCCACGCGCGGCGCCCGAGCGAGCCGGCGCTGCTGAGGTTCACCACCGTGCCGCGGGTCTCCGCAAGCGCGTCGAGTGCCCGCCGGGTGAGGAGGATCGGCGCACACAGGTTCACTTCGAACTGTTCCCGGGCCGTCGCCGCATCGATCTTCTCCAACGGCGCCGGAACGGCGATCGAGGCGTTGTTCACCAACACGTCGATCCGCTCGAACGTATTCAGCGCCGTACTCACGATCGACTCGGCGGCATCCGGATCGGTGATGTCGACGGACAGGGTATGGATATTCGGGTATCCCCGGGCGGTCTCTGCGAGCGTGTCCTCGCTGCGGCCCACCACGAGAACCCGGTCGTGGTGTTCGGCGAATGCCCGTGCGGTGGCCCGACCGATACCGGTGCCACCGCCGGTGACGATCACGCCGCGCGGAGAGGTGCTCTTCTTGGAATCGATCACGTCACGAAAGGTAGATACCGCCGCTAGAGCCGGAGTCGATTTCAGCTGCAGTCGTCGCGGGTCACCACGCGCTCGCGCACCTTGAGTTCGCCGTCCTCACGCACCAGCACGTCCTCGCATACGCACATGGCGTGCAGGACGGACTCACCGCCCCGGGTCCGGACCACCTGTACATAGGCACGGACGAACAATCGACCGTCCGGCTGCGGTTCCACCGTCATCATCGTGTGACAACGCCGATAGCGCACCCCTTCCGCGCGCAACGTGTCCGCGGCTTCCCGCAAACGGGCACCGAGTTCCGCACGGCCGCGAATCGGCTCGGCGATCTTCGGCGGGGACAGCATGAAGGCTTCCTCGGCAAAGGTCAGTGCCGCCTCTTCCGCCCGGCCCTCGTCCATCAGCTGGATATGCCGGGCGTAGAACTGCTGCACTTCGGCGTAGATCTTTTCGAAATTCGGATGATCGATCCCTACGGACACGGTTCTCCTGCCTTCCGTCGCGGTACGGGTACGGCCTGCGTGTCCGCACGCTGCCACAGGCGGTTCGAACCTCACTCGAGTCGGCGTTACAGCGATGCTCCAACGCACCTCTAGCGACCGGCGGCAACATTTCGGGCGACGGTGCGTCCTGTCGAGACACCCGGAGGTGGCCGTGCGAATCATCGATCTTTCCTCGCCCGTGGATGCCGGGGGTTATGAGGCGGATCCCGTGGTGCACGAGGTACTCACGCCTCGGGAGGGTGCCCTGCACATGAGCGCGGAGATGCGCGAACATTTCGGGATCGAGTTCGACCCGGACGAATTGCCCGACGGCGAATTTCTCTCCCTGGACCGGATCACCCTCACCACTCACACCGGCACCCATGTCGACGCCCCTTCGCACTACGGGTCCGTGGCCGGCTACGGCACCGGGGTTCCGCGGCACATCCACGAGATGCCGGTGGAGTGGTTCTACGGTCGCGGCGTCGTGCTCGACCTGACCGACGCCGAGGTCGGAGCGGTCGGAGTCGCGCATCTGGAAAAGGAGTTCGCCCGAATCGACTACACGCCTGCCCCGAACGACATCGTGCTGCTGCACACCGGAGCCGACCAACGGGCGGGCACCCCCGCATATTTCACGGACTTCACCGGCCTCGACGGTCCGGCCGTACACCTGCTGCTCGATCTGGGGGTACGGGTGATCGGTACGGACGCGTTCAGCCTGGACGCTCCGTTCGGGAACATCATCGAGCGGTACCGCGAGACCGGTGACCGGTCGGTGTTGTGGCCGGCCCACGTCACCGGCCGCGACCGCGAGTACTGCCAGATCGAACGCCTGGCCAATCTCGGCGCGTTGCCCGAGCCGTACGGCTTCCTGGTGTCCTGCTTTCCGGTGAAGATCACCGGCGCGGGCGCCGGTTGGGCCAGGGCGGTCGCGATCATGGAGGACTGACGGCGGGCCGCCCGATGCGCACTACGCACGACTCTCCACCCGAACGACGACAAAGGATGATCGCCATGTCTCACACGGTTCGAAGCAGGATCACGACCGCCGTTCCGGCGGCCGTCCTGGCCGTCGCCCTGGGCGTATCGCTTCCCACTCCCGCGGCTGCCCACGGGGCGGAGGCTCCGCCCTCGTCCACCGGTTCGACGCCGATCGGGACCTGGGACGCCACCGTGACGTTGCCGGACAGCGGGCATCAGGCCACGTTTGCCTTCGCCGCCGGCGGTGTGGCCTGCATGAGCTTCGGCGGGCCCGGCGAATTCGGCGGCAGCGGCCTGGGCACGTGGTGGCGGACCGGGACGAACCGCTTCTCGTTCAAGATCCTGCACGACGTGCACGACCCGTCGGGCACCGTCGTCGGTTGGGTCGGTGTGAATCAGCAGGCCCTCCAGCAGGCGGACACGTTCACGGGTTCGGGTGTCTCGCAGCTCTTCGCCGCCGACGGGACCCAGACGGGCACCACGACGGCCCAGGTTTCGGCCACGCGCAGGAGCACGACGCACGCGGATTCCGGGCATTCACCCGCCACCGCGACCCGCCCCGCGAGCACCCCGCAATGCGGCGAAGGGACGTGATACTCATCATTTGGAGAGCATGACGATCTCACGAATCATCAGGTTCGAATTTCACATCGAGAGATGAAGGCGTCACTGTCGGCGGCGCTCGCTCTCGTGCCAGGGTTGGGTGACCGGAGATTGCACGCCTTACCCTGCCGGGGCAACCCCGTGAGCGGACAGGGGACTACCGAAAAGGAATTACCTGTCGTGCGGATCAAGATCCTGGGACCACTCGTCGCACAGGAAAACTCTGTTTCCCTGACCCCCAGTGCAAGCAAGCCAAGGCAGGTTCTTTCCCTGCTCGCCTTGAATGCAAACCGCGTGATCAGCGTCGCGACCCTCATCGAGGAGATATGGGGTGACAATCCACCCCGTAGCTCCGCGACGACTCTCCAGACCTACATATTCCAACTGCGCAGGAAGCTCGACGCGGCGCTGGCTCGGGAGCGTCGGCGGACGGCCAAGGACGTCATCGTCACGCGGCACGGCGGCTACCTTCTCCTCGCCGAGCCCGGAGATGTCGATGTCCACCGGTTCGAACGCCTCTCGAGCGAAGCCCGCGCGGCTGTCGATTCCGGTCACGACAGCCTCGCTTCGGACCTGTTCACCCAGGCACTGAGCCTGTGGAACGGGCCACCGCTGGTCGACGTGCAGGTCGGGCGGATCCTCGAACCGGAGGTCATGCGACTGACCGAGGCCCGGATCGGTGCGATGGAGGGACGCCTGACGGCCCGGCTCAGGATGGGGCGGCACGCCGAGCTGCTCAGCGAGCTGACCGCACTGACCGCGCAGTATCCGATGCACGAGAACCTGTGCGCCCAATTCATGATCGCCCTGCATCGTTCGGGCCGATCCTGGAACGCCCTGGAGAGCTACCGCAAACTACGGGACACGATGATCGAGGAGTTGGGTCTGGAACCCTCGCCTCGGTTGCGCCGCCTGCACCGGGCGGTGCTGGTGGGCGACCCCCTGCTGGATTCGTCCGAGGTGGCGGACGGGCTCGACTTCGAGCGGCACGCGATCGCCTGCTCGGTGCCGGTGCAATCCTGCTTGTAACCCTGTCGAGGAGGTCCGGCCCCGGTGGAACGGCACGCAGGCGGCCGGGCACCGGGGACGGGTGCCGGCGTCGCACACCCGCCCGAAATACCGTTGCACCGTGGGTTGCGGTCGGCACTCGTCACGGTAACCACCCGGCCTGGGAGGCGATTCTGATGGCATCCACCCGGTTCCTCGCATCGAGTTTGGTGACCACGCTGGTCAGATAGTTGCGGATGGTGCCCACCGAAAGGGACAGGGATCTGGCGATGTCGATCGACTCCGCTCCGCTGGCGAGCAGTCGCAGCACCTCCAACTCCCGGGCCGTCAGCGGTGTCCCGTCCGTGTCCAGTGCCCTCAACATGAGATCCGGGTTGAATATCCGTTCACCGGCCACCACCTTTCGGATCGTCTCCGCCAATTGGGCAGGTGGTTCATCATTGAGAATGAACCCCGAAACATGCGCCGAGAGCGCCTGTCGAAGGAGCCAGGGCCGGGCCTCCGACGCCAGCACCAGGGTGTGACATTCTGGTAATTTGCGATGTAATTCGGCGGCGACAGTCATCCCGTCGGCAGTCAGGATCGCCACATCCGGACGGCTGGCCATGGCGGTCCGGACAATCGCATCCTGGCGATCCACCTCGGCGACCAATTGCATGTCCGGTTCCAACCGGAGAAGTGCAGCCAGGGCACCTCGGATCATGTGCTTTTCTTCTGCGATCAGCACTCTAGGCAATTTCTTCCCCTTCGACCTGCCGCGACAATTCGTCGAGCATCATCGGACCGTGCCGCTGCCGACAGGGGATCGTGAGCTGCCTCGCCCGACGAGGTGCCCGTGAACCGGTATCGGAACATCGGCGACCGTCCGTCCATGGACGTCCTGTGACCGTCCGCAGCGCGCATCGGCTCGTGCCTCGGCGGTCACGCACACCGATGACGGAGCCTGCGGACTACGCCCGACTCGACCGACCGTGCACATCCGGCCTGCGGCCGGGGCACGGTCTCGGACTGTCGAGAGCGCAATGGGCAAAGTGGTCGACGACGCTGGACCCGATTCGAGACACCCCGTTGGTCATGCCCATGACGGTAATCGGCCCCGTCACCAGCGGGAAGACGTCCACAGGCAGGACAAGTTCACAGTCTGCGCGGTTTCCAACGCAATGGGTTATCTCTCTCCGGACGCCGTGCGCACGCGCCGGCCGGGCGCCGGCGGGGAACACGCAAGCAGGGGCCGGCAGCCGGGATCGGCCGCCGGCCCCTGTGGGCGCACATGCTGTCAGGCGTCGCGGCGCCAGAACACGCTGTGCTCGTCGATCGTTCGCACCGCGTCCTCGATACCGTTCCGCTCCCGGAAGTCGTCGACGGCCTTTCGACAGGCCGGCACGACGTAGTCGTCGATGATCACGAACCCGCCGGGGGACAGCTTGGGGTACAGGTGCTCCAGCGCGTCCATGGTGGACTCGTACAGGTCGCCGTCGAGCCGCATCACGGCCAGTGCCCGCACCGGCGCGTCCGGCAGTGTGTCCTTGAACCAGCCCGGCAGGAACCGGACTTGATCATCGAGAAGACCGTAGCGCTCGAAATTCCTCCGTACCGTTTCCAGCGAGACACCGAGCACTTCGTTGGCCTGGTGCAGCGCCATCTCCCGATCCAGGGGATGGCCGTCCGCGCCGGTGTCGGGGATGCCCTCGAAGGAATCGGCGACCCAGACCCGCCGGTCCGTGATGCCGTGCGCCTTCAGGAATCCGCGAGCGAAGATGCAGACGCCACCGCGCCACACACCGGTTTCGATGAAATCGCCGGGCACGCCGTCCTCGACGACCCGGTCCAGCACATGGCGCACATTGCGGATGCGTTTGAGCCCGACCATCGTGTGGGCGATGCTCGGCCAGTCCTGGCCGTTCTCGCGATGCTCGGGGTTGAAGCTCGTCTCGGGTACCCACTCGTTCGGGATGGGGGCGTCACCGTAGACGAGATTGGTGACCACCTTCTCCAGGAGGTCGAGATAGAGCTCTCCCTCGGACAGCTGCCCGTCCGGCTTCATGGGATGTCCTTCCTCGTGTCGACCGGCCCACGGCCGCCGACGGCGGCCCGCTTCCGTTGGTCACCGCCGGCAAACACGGCCAGTCGTCGCCATGCTTTCTCGCCGCAGCCATCCGCCGGATCGCCCCAAGCTCACAGACCCGCCTCGAACTCCTCTCGAACCCGCTTGGAGCGCGACCGAGGGCGGTCACCCGTCGATCGGCATCGGGCCTGCGCGAATACGCCCCGAAATGCCGAAATCCCGCCCCGACCTCAACGGTCGAAACGGGATCTCGTCGATTCATCCCAGGCCGTCTCGAGAACGACCATGTGTGTCCGAGGGGGGACTTGAACCCCCAAGCCCTTTCGGGCACTAGCACCTCAAGCTAGCGCGTCTGCCAATTCCGCCACCCGGACGAGTGGGCGCAGGGGCGAAGCCCTGCGTGCATCGCAAGGATAGCAAGGTTCCGGAGAGCTTTGCGACACGGTTACCTGTTGGTTGGTTTGGCGGGATCTCGTGGGCGTCTCGTCGGGATCAGGCGGGGGGTGTGGGTGCGGTTGTGGCGGGTGAACATCCTGAGAGGAGTCGATTCGGGAGGGGCATCCCATGCAGCTCGGCAGGCCGGTGGCGACGGGTGTGGTCGTGGAGCAGACGACGCGGATCGAGGAGGAGCGGGCGCGGGACGTGCCGGCGCCCGAGGCGAAGCAGGGTCGTGGGGGCGACGCGCGAGCCCCGGGGGCGCCTGCGGTGGAGGTGCCGTCGGGGGTCGCCGGGCGATGATCGGCCGGCGGCGGCTGCCCGAGGAGCGGCCGGGCGTCGCGCCCGTGGGGTTCAAGGTCGCGTCGCTGTTGTTGTCGGTGGACGGTGATCGGGCGGGCTTCGCCGGGGTGTCGATCGGGCGTGGTCAGGCGTACGACGTCGAGGCCGAGGCGCGGTGTGCGTACGGGCGGCGACATCGGCCGCCCGCGGCCCGCTGCGACTGCGGGTTCTACTGTCTGACCACCGAGGCGGACGCGCGCGGGCTGATGTGTGTCACCGAGTATCGGCACGCGGCGCTGCTGCGGGTGGACGTGCTCGGCAGCTATATCCGCTTCGAACGCGGCTTCCGGTACAGCAGACAGCGGGTCACCTCGGTGTGGGTCGGCGCCTGCGGGTGCGGCAACCCGGCCGAGTTGCTGGTCGACGCGGGTATGGGGGTCGTGGGCCGGCGCGGCCTGGTCGGCAGCTGTACCGGCTGTGCGGCCGGGCGCGTGGGCTTGTCGTTCGGGTCGTACGCGCGCCTGGCCGGGGTGCCGGTCGCCGCGGACGCCAACCCGTACGTGCGCGGCGAGTACGAACTCGTACCGCAGCTGGTCGCCGAGGTCACTTTGCTTCAGGCTCGGCTCGATCGCTGTCAGGAGCAGCTCGGCCGGCTGCTCGGGTCGGATTCCTGAGGGCGCGGCCGCGGGTGGGCATCGGGCACGAGTGGATCGGGATCACCATCGTGGTCGACGCCACGGGCTGAGCGGGAAGCATCTCAGGGGGCCGCCTGTTCTCGCTCGTGTGAGCGAGATGGTGAGTACGCGGGCTACATCGACTACGCGGGCCACATCGACCGGAACTGCGGGTGCGGGCGCGGCGGTCGGAGCGGCGGGTGCGGGCGCGGACCCCGTGGGCGCGGGCGGGGCGGACGCGGGCGGGGCCGCGGCGGGTGCGCCGCGCACCGGGGGCGGGGCGGGGCGTGAAACGCGGGCCGTCTCGGGGCCGGCCGTCGACTCGCCGGTGCACGAGGGCGTCCTGGACGTCGTGGTGATCGGTGCCGGCCAGGCCGGCCTCTCCGCGGCCTACCACCTGCGCCGTTCCGGCCTGTCCTTCGTCGTGTTGGACGCCGACGAGGGGCCGGGCGGGGCCTGGCGGCACCGGTGGCCCACGCTGCTGATGGAGGCCGTGCACGGGATCCACGAGCTGCCGGGCCTGCCGGTTCCGCGCATCGACCCGGCGCGGCCCGCGTTCGAGGCGCTGCCGGAGTACTTCGCGACCTACGAGCGCGCCTTCGACCTGGACGTCGTGCGTCCGGTCGCGGTGCGGGCCGTGCACTCGATGCGGGGCGGTTCGATACGGGCGGCATCGATGCGGGGCTCATCGATGCCGGGGGCTTCGACGGCGGGCGCTTCGACGGCGAGCAGTGCTTCGATGCAGGGCGCTTCGATGGCGGGCGGCGCTTCGATGCAGGGCGCTTCGGCTCCGACGTCTTCGGCACCGACCGCTTCGACGCCGTCGGCTCGCCCGCCCCGTCCGAACAGCGCCGACTCCCCCGCCGGCCGGGCGCACGATCCGAGCACGGCCGAGGGCGACCCCGCCGACCTGCTGGTCGTCGAGACCGACCGCGGCACGTGGATCGCCCGCGCGCTGATCAACGCCACCGGGACGTGGCGTCACCCGTTCGTGCCCTACTACCCGGGGGCCGCCGAGTTCCGCGGCCGGCAGTTGCACACGGCGGACTATCGCGGGCCGGCCGAGTTCGCGGGGCAACACGTGGTCGTGGTGGGCGGTGGTACGTCCGCCATTCACGCGCTCGCCGAGATCGCCGAGGTCGGCACCACGACCTGGGTCACCCGCCGGCCGCCGGTGTTCCGGGACGGCGAGTTCAGTGCCGAGGTCGGGCGGTCCGTGGTCGCCCGGGTGGAGGAGCGGGTCCGGGCGGGGCTGCCGCCGGAGAGCGTGGTGGCGGTGACCGGTCTGCCGCCCACGGCCGCGGTGCGCGCCGCGCGAGAGCACGGGGTGCTGACGCGACTGCCGATCTTCGATCGGATCACCGCTCTCGGTGTCGCGTGGACCGACGGCTCCTCGGTACGCGCCGACGCCATCCTGTGGGCGACCGGATTCCGCGCGGCACTGCGGCACTTGGCGCCGCTGGACCTGCGCGAGCCCGGCGGCGGAATCCGGATGGAGGGTACACACACCGCGCGTGACCCGCGCATCCACCTTGTGGGGTACGGTCCTTCGGCGAGCACGATCGGTGCCAATCGGGCCGGTCGCGCTGCCGTGCACGATCTGAAAGCACTGCTCTCCACCAAGAGCACCGCTCACTTCGCGGCCTGACCCGGGCCCGTCCGCAAGCCCCGTGCCCGCAGCGCACGGCTCACGCACGCACACACAGGCACCACCGCATCGAGGCATCACCGCACACACATCACCGCCATACGCACCACCGCACGTGTCCGCGCGCGATGCAACGCACGTTCCCGTGCACGCGGACCGCACCACGATTCACCGCACGTCCCCGTAAAACACGCATCACCGTACGTGTCGAAGCGCCCGTCGACGTCACTCTCCGCACATGCAAAGGATCTTGCGCCGGCGACGCCGATGCGGCATAACAATGATCACGCAACGGGTGGGAGACCAGGTGCCGCAGGATGTGCTGTTCTCGATTCCGTTCGAGGCTCCGATCAGTCCGTACCTGGACGACGCCCGGAGCCGCCATCTCGACTGGGTCCGCGACCGCGGCCTGATCCGCACCGACGCGGGTCTGCGCGAATACACCTCCTGGGACCTGCCGGAGGCGGTCGGCCGCACCTACCCGCACGCCTCGGCCGACGACCAGTACATGTTGATGAACTGGTTCTCGCTGGCCTTCCTGTTCGACGACGACTGCGACGCCGACCCGGACGCCGACGCCCGCACCCGAGCCGACGCCGGCACCGACGCCACTCCCGGCAGCACCGCCGGCGCCCGCCCCCGCATCCCCGAACGCCCGGACCGGGTCGCCGAGATCGCCCGCGAACTGATCACCATCCCGTTCCGCGAGCCCGGCACCCCGCCCGATCTGGTCTCCCCGATCACCCTGGCCTGGTCCGAGGTCTGGGCCTCGATGTCCGACGGCACCTCGGTCACCTGGCAGAACCGCTTCGCGGCCAACTGGGCCCGGTTCCTTGCCTCGCACGCCTCGGAATTGCGGATGAGCACCTCGCGCGCCGTCCCCGATCTGGACAGCTATCGCGTGATGCGCCGCAACACCGCCGGCATCCCGCACTCCCTCGATGCGATCGAACGCAGCCGCAGGTTCGAGGTACCCGCCCAGATCCAGGCACACCCGCTGATGCGCCGACTGCGCGAGGCCGCCACCGACACCATCGCGTACATCAACGACATCCAGTCGCCGGGGCGTCGGGGCCGCCGGGTCGCCTCGCACAACCTGGTCATGGTCCTGCGCGACCGCCTCGACTGCTCGTACGACACCGCGCTGCGCGAGGCGACCAGGATGACGTACGAGCAACTCGACACGTTCATGACCCTCCAGGCCTACATGCCGCAGATCTGCGGCGAACTCGGCCTGGGCACAACCGAACGCACGGCCGTGGAGATGAGCGTCGAGGGGATGCGCAACTGGATCCGCGGCTACTACGACTGGGGCCTGCGCTCCGGCCCCTACACCGCGCCGGACGTGATCCCGGACGAACCCGCACACGGCTACGCCGAGGACGCACAGCACCCCGCGACCGCACACCTGCGCACCCGCTCGGCCTGACCCGCCGTCACCGACCCTGCTCGCACGGCCGTTTCCGCCTCGGTCGGGTCGCGGGCAGGCGGCCGTGCCGCCGTCGCCGCCGCGCCCGACTCACTGCGGTGGTCCCGGATCCGCGTGCGCGGCTCGGGCCATCCACCCCTGGGTCTCGATCGAGATGACGTTCTCGCAGCGCTCCACGAACCGGGCCTCCTCGGCCGGGTCCAGCGGCATCCGCGCCGTCCGGTCGTCGCGCAACCGGCGCAACTGCTCGGCCGTGCGGGCGAACGAGATCAGATTCTCCTGGTACCGCACGCCGTATCCGTAGAGCATCACCGACGCCGAGACCGTGGTCACCACCGGCACCCAGGCGCCGAGCCCGGCGTCGTCGGCCGTACCCGCCACCACCGCGAGGGTCATGCCGGTGAGCGCCAAGACGAACTCGGCGAATTGGATCCGGGTCAGGCCCCGCCGCATCAGAGCCACCCGGTCGCGGTAGTAGCCGTCCGCCTGGACGTCGACCCGCTCCCGCACGTAGCCGTCCACATCCGACACGGCCGGCGGCGTCGGGTCGGCGGCCGGATCCAACTGCGGCAACTCGGCGAGCAGATCGCCGGCATCGTCCTCGAAGGAGGCGCGCCGCGCGGACAGGGCCGCCCGGCGCTCGGCCTCGCTGCCCGAGTACCGATCACTCGACGTCAAGTAGAGGTAGACCTCGCTCTTGAGGCCCTCGCTGACCGAACGCAACCGCGTCCACGCCTCGACCCGGGCCGGGTGCAGCCGCAGTGACGTCACCAGCGGAACCAACCCGACACACAGCGCGCCGACCAGGGACGACACCGTGCCCGCATCGCCGTCCACCCGGGTGCCCGCCGTGGCCAGGATCGCGCCGCTCACCCCGAGGACGAGCCGAACCAGCCGCCACCGCTGCACCGAGGCCTTGGCCGCGGACGCCGCGAGCGACCACCGGCGCTGCGCACGCCAGGTCTGGGCCAACACCGGATCCGTGACGGTCACGCCGGCCTCCAGGGCATGTTCGCTCGTTCAAGGTGCCCGGCCAGTTCCATCGCCCGGCCGTGCGTACGCTTCAACTCGCCTTCACCGGAAGGCGTCAACGGCATCAGCTCGGTCACCTCGATCGAACCGCAGGCGCCGGCCCGATCGGTGACGAACAGCAGCAGCAGGTGCGGGAACGCCGTCCGCAGTTCGCGCAGCAACGCCGCGTCCGGCTGGTGCCTGATCACCACCACGATCGGCCCGGTCTCTTGGGCATGCGCCCGGATCACGTCCCGGAATCCGGCCTCGCCCTCCAACTCGGGGTCGTGATAGCCGTCGTAGTCGAGGTAGCCGGCCACCCGGTCCCGGATCGCGGCGATCAGGCCCGCCACTATCCCGGCCCCGGCCGGCACCGTGACCTCCAAGTGCGGCCACGGACGCGGGTGTCCGCTCGCCCGGAGCAGGTAGGCACGCAGGGTCCCGCCCCGAGTCGCCGCAAGCACCGCGACTCGCCCCTCCGCGCGCCTGCGCAACTCACCCAACTGCACGGCGGCGACCGTGGGCACCCGCGCGTACACGACACTGAGGTCGGCCACCGTACTCGCCGGCTCCGTCCGCAGAACCGGCAGCACCTCGTTCAACGCCCGTACCAGCGGGTCCGGTTCCGGCCGGGGCGCCGGGGCCCGCTCGGTCAGCAGTGCCTCGCTGAGCCGTTCTCGCAACACCCTGCGGTCGAGCCGCTCGCGTACCCCGAGCAGATCCGCGGCGGCCCGCAGTCGGTCTTCGTACGCCTCGGCCAGCGCATACGTCACGGCGTTGCGGGTGGGCGACGAGCGGTCCAGGTGCCACAGCCGGATCTGGGCCAGATCGGTACGCAGCTTGTCGGGCAGCCGGTTCTCGGCGATCTCGTCCTCCGCCCAGTCGCACATGTCCACTTCGCCGAGGTGGATCGCCCTGAGCGCGCTCGCGTCCAGATCGGCCCGCCGTACGTCCGGCAACTTCAGTGCGATGAGGCGGTATCGCGCGTCCGCGCGCCGTCTGCCGTCGGCGATGCTCGCCTCGTAGCCGACGTTCGCCGAATCCAGCGCGTGCCGGGACAGCAGCAGCACCGTGGCCTGGCTGCCGTGCAGTTGGACCGCGATCTCCTGCTGCCACCCGTCACCGCTGCGCAGGAAGTCCTTGTCGTACACGGGCTCGAACCCCTCGGCTGCCAGCTGCTCCACCAGCGCTTCGCGTGCGTCCAGGCACCGGCAGCAGACCTGTCCGGGCTTGGCCCGCGTGCTGTGGCTGATGAAGATCCGCGGCCGCGGCACCGGCACGGCACCCCGCGGCTCGGGGAAGTCATGGATGGTCACGAGCGACCCGCATAGAGCTCGTCGGTCGTCAACAGGCGGAACCAGCGGTATTCGTCGGGGGCGAGGGTGAGCATCGTCGGCGATTTCCCCCCGAGCGGCGGCACCGGACGCGGCGCCCCAAGATCCAGGAGATCCACCAGGGTGCCGCGCGGCAGGCTGGGCGTGGTCAGTGCGACAGCGCTGCGGCGCGGCCCCAGATTGGCCACGCACACCACGAACTCGCCCTCGTACCGCCGCGACAGCGCGATCACGTCCGGACCCGGGGAGCCCAACCAGGACACGATGCCTCGGGTCAGCGCCCGCTCTCGACCCCGCGTGCGCAGCAGAGCAGCGACAGCCTCGCTCGCGGGCCCGCTCGGCAGTTCGGCGACGGCACGCAGGCCGGGTAGCGCGAGGGCGATCGAGGCCAGTGCTCGTACGCGCGCCGGATCCTCGTCGGGACGGGCCGCGAGCGACACGGCCCAGTTCGGTGCCACGTGCTCATCGCCCCTCGCGAGACCCGCTGCCTCTCGCCACGAACGACTCTCCTGGGCGAGCACGAGGTGGCAACATGCGTCCCGGGCACCCGACATCGAGTCGCCGCTCGCGCCGCGGTCGAGCACGAGCACCCGGCCCGGATGCTCGTCGACCAACCGCCGGAGCGACCGCAGGAAGTCCACCGACCCGTCGTCCCGACCCGTCGAGGTCGCTCCGCCCCAGCCCTCGGGCGACAGCGACACACACACTCCGTCCGCCCCGGCTGCGAGCAACTCGGCGCAGCGGCGCAGCAAACCAGGCGCCCGCTCGGGCCCTATCTCGTCCATCGCGGGCCCGACGGGCAGTTCGGCCAGCACCTTGATCCCGGCCGCGCGGGCCGCACGCAGGAACTCCGACGCCGGGTCCGAGCCGAGGTGCACGGGCTGCGTCCCCACCATCGGGAAGGCCACTCGCGCACAGTCGATCCCGGCCCGCCGCAGTGATTCCAGAGCGGCGTCGCCGGCGGGCCCGTCGGGCATCGTGGCGACGAGCGTGTCCCGCAGCCATCCCGTATCGGGTTCGGATCGACGGGCGGGGGCCAGCAGCATGCTCCGGCCGGCTTGATCGCGCAGCTCGACCGGACCACCTCGGCCGACCACGGTGAACGGCCGCGGGTCCGCGCCCGAGACGTCGATCGCCCGGAACGGCAGCGGCACCACATACATCGGGCGCGACATCATCGGGCCGTCCCAACGCACCAGCCGGCCCTGCCGGTCCACACTCGCACCCCTGGATCCGCTGCGGTTGATCGCCACGGACACGATGTCCGAACTCAACCCGCCGCCTCGGACCACCTGGGTCGAGTCCCGCGTCGGCATCAGCACCAGTCGCGGACCGGTTTGTGCGTACAGCAGGGGCCGGCCGCCGTGCCCGCTGGTGATCGCCGTCGCCGGCAACACGTCGGCCTGCGCCTCGGTCGGCATCCGAGCGCCGCTGGCCAGATCGATGAACTGCGGCTCCGCGCTGCCGGATACGATCACCAGTTCCGACGACTCGACGCCGACCCAGATCCGCAGGCCCGGTTCGGCCGAACGGGACAGATATCTCGGCGGATCGGCCGGCGCATCCGGTCGCACGACACACACGCCGTGTTCGTTCGCCACGATCACCCACGGGGTGGGCAACGAGGGATGGGGCGCGGCGACGATCGTGTCCCGGAGCTCTCCCAGGCCGCCGAAGTATGCGGTCTCGCTCCCGTCGGTGCGGACGACCACCAACTCGTCCTCGGTGGCCAGCAGGACCGTCCCGGTGCGCTCGTCCGCGCGCAGCAGGCGAGGGGTTCCGCGCAGCCGCACCGTGCGGCGCATCGTGCCGTGTCGCAGGGCCAGTTCCGACCCGTCGCCCGTCCGGCGCAGCACCGCCCTGAGCTTCCCGTCGGCCAGCACCTCCGACGCCCCGAACACCACCTCGGCGTCCGTGAGCAGGACCTCCGAGGTTCCGATCGCCACCTCGCCGCCCGTGGGCCGGCCACCCGTCGGCGGGACCTCGACGACGGAGAAGCCGGTCAGGTCGGCGAACACCGCGACCGAGACCCGAACCGTCTCGGCCGCCCCCACCTCCACCGGGTATCCCTGCGTCGGATCCGCACCGGGCCCCGCCAGCTCGATCCGCACCCGTTCCGCACCCGGAACTTCGAGCACGCGCGAACCGTGCTCCGGCGGGCGGCTGAGGATCAGCCCGTCGTCGTCGAGCCGCACGCCCAGTTCCGCGTGGCCGCGTACTGCCGCACGAGCCGCGGCAACGCCCTCCGGCCCGTGCCGGTCGAGCACCCACTTCGGCGGGTCGACGGCCAGTCGGGTCGCCGCCGAGATCAGCAGCGTGCGGGCGAGGGCACCGGCCGCGAGCACTCGGGGCAGCCTGGGCAGGAAGTGCACCAGCCAGCGGGACACATCCTCGGCCGAAGCGTCGTCGGGTGCGTCCGCCGCGATCGCCTCGGCGAATCCGGCCAGTTCGGCGTCCGCGTCCGGCCCGCCGGCATCGGCCACCGCCAACCGGGTGTAGCGGCGCACCAACTCCGGCGCCTCGCGCTGCATTTCCTCGGTCAGCGCGTGCACCGCGCGCCATTGCGCCGGGTCCTGGGCAAGGGAGTGCCGCAACCCGGCCGCGAGCACCGGATCGAGCACCACGGCCCGCGCGTCGGCCGACTCGACCAGTGGCGAGAACCAGAGGTCCGCCTCCAGGCCCGCGGCGCTGGCCGGGACGAACTCCAGCCGGGCCCGCCGGACGAACGCCGGTGTGGCGTGCGGGGCCAGACACAGGGATCGAGCGAGCGTGTGCAGGGGCGGATCGGTCCTGGCCAACCGATGGAGGTAGGCGTGCACCGTCGGGTGAACGGACTCGACATGCCCGGCGGGCACACCGGCAGCCGCTACCCCGAGGATCATCGGGCCCTGATCCGTCACCGCCGCACCCCCTTCCGCACCCGTCGACTCTCCCGCCGGGCCGCGCGAATCGAGGTCCGACGATCCAGCGGTATCAGCGCCACTCGTCGCCGGAGAGTCCACGGGTGTGCCCACGCCTCGTACGGCGTCAAGCACACCACCGGGCACCCGGCCCGGCGTACCGCGTCGAGCCAGTCCCGCCATTCGCCGACACCGGCCGCGGAGGATCCGCTGAACGGCAGTCGGCGCAGGCCCAGATCCGACACCACCACCACGGGCGTACCCGCCGCCGGCGGCCGGTAGGCCACCCGCACGCGCCGCCGCCCCACCACGCGTACGCCGCGGCCCGGGGTGCCCCGAAACCGCAGCACCTCGACCCGGCCGCGCCCGACCACGGCGTCCGCGAGTTCACGCAACCACTGCTGGTCGGCCCGGAAGGGCAGCATGGACTCGCCGCCGTCCAGGACCAGTTGCATGCCCAGCCGAGTGCTCGGCCGGATGCGGAACGGCAATCCGCGCACCGGCGAGCAGGCGGCCATGGCACGAATCAGCGCGCGTTCGTCGAGGACGCGACCGAATACGTCTGTCGAGGCCACCGCGAACATCACTCCCGGTGCCCAACGCGCCGACCACGGCGGCTCCGGCGCACCGTCGTTCCCGCCGGGGTCGAGCAACCGCCTTACACCGACCGGGTCCCACTCGGCCACGCCGTCCGTGCCGTCGGTGCCGTCCGGGCCCGGCGTCGGCCCGCGCAGGGTGAGCACCGAGCAGCCGCCGTCCGCCTCATGGGGTGGTGCCGGCGCGGATCCCGGGCCCGCCGGGGGCGGTTCGTCCCACGTGGCGGGGTCCGGGTCGGCCTCGCCCGCCTGCGCCGCCGGTTCCGCCGCGATACCTGCCTGCGCCTCCGGGTCCCCCGCATCGGCCATACCGAGCATCCGGGCGATCCCCGCCGCCGTCGCCACGTCGGTGACCTCCAGAGCGTCGATCGCCCGGATCAGGTCGCCGAGGTGCACCTGCCCCCGTTCGGCCCTCACTCGTGCGGCCTCGCGCTCCCTCGACCCTTGCTCAGCGCGACCTCCACGACCAGGTCCCAGGTGTGGCTGCCGGCGGTGACGCCCAGTTCGTGGCATGCCCGCAGGGTGTCGAGGAACTCGGCCGTGCTCGGCCCGGCGGTCGACGCGGACTCGTTCGCGATCCGCAGCAGATGGTCCGCCACCTGCTCGGCCATGGATTCGTCGTAGTGGGCCCCGAGATGGCTGCGTGCGACCTTCAACAGGTGTGTCCGGTCCGGGGCTTCGAGGGACAACAGGATGCAGCGACGAACGAACGGCGCGGGCAGTTCGCGCTCGTTGTTGCTGGTGATCACGACGAGCGGTTCCGCGCCCGGGCGGGCCCGGACCTCTTCGCCGTCCGGGCCGGTGAACCGCAGCGTGTCGAGTGGCACCAGCAGGCTGTTCGGCAGGTCCGGGTCGGCCTTGTCGATCTCGTCGATCAGCACCACCGATTGCGGCGCAGGCCCGGTGTGCCGACCGTAGGCGACCGCGGCGGGTTGCTTGTCCGCGGGCCCGGGCACGGTCCGATACGGGTCGAACGCCTTCCACAGCACGCCCTGCGCGCAGTAGGCGCCGATCGTCGGGGCGACCTTGCGAATCTGCGCGTCGTTGAGCCGGCGGAGCGCGTCGAAGCGCCAGAGCAGGTCCTCGGGTTCGGTCCGCGCGGTGATCACCTCGGTGTGGCAGACCCGTCCCAGATACCGCGCGACGTTCGGTGCGAGTGTGGACTTGCCGGATCCGGGCGGCCCGAACACCAGTAGCGGTCGGCGGGTCGCCAGGGCGACGTTGACCGCGAGCACGATCCGTTCGTCGTCGAACACGTATACGCCGTCGCGCGTCGTCGCGTGGCCGTCCTCGAAATCCGATGCGGCGGAGGCGGGGAGCGGCTGGAACGGGTCGAACGCCATGGCTTTGGGCACGGCTCCAGTGTGCCGTCCGACCCGGTGCCTCGGTACGGATTCCGCGGCAAACGCACCCGATCCGAGCCCGGCTCGCTCGCCGCCGGGCCCGAAGCGCTCACCACCGAGCCCGGGTCCGGCCATCCGTCTGACAGGATCCGATGCCGTGCGGATATCTCCGATCCATCTCGACGCGGACACCGCCGGCGTGCTGCGGCGCGACCTGCCGATCATCGCGAGCGCGTTCGTGCTCACCGGCGGCGCGCTGGTCTGGCGGGTCGGCGCCCAGGCGGTCCTGCCCGCCTTCCTCGCCTTCGCGTTGCTCGCGTCGGCGCTCGTGGTGTGCGACGCGCGGTTGATGCGGCTGCCGGATCCGCTGACCCTGCCGGGATATCCGTTGCTCGCCGCGCTGTTGCTGATCCCGTTCGACCGGGACGCCTACCTCCGCGCGCTGTTCGCGATGGCCGCGGCGTACACCGTGCACCTGGTCCTCGCGCTGTGTGGTGTCGGCATCGGCCTGGGCGACGCCAAGGCGGCGGGTCTGGTCGGCTTGGTGGTCGGCTGGTTGTCCTGGGCGGCGCTCGGACAGGCGCTGGTGTCGGCGTACGTATGCGTGGGCCTGTACGCGATCGGGCTCGCCGTGAGCAGGCGCGCCGGCCGCGGCAGCGTGGTCCCGTTCGGGCCCTTCCTGCTCGGCGCCGCGGTGCTCGTGCTCCTGGTTCGCGGCACCTGATCGGGACGACCCGGACGGGGCCGTGCCGGTGGGCGAACCGGCGACCCGCGCCGATCCGCCCACCGCCCGTTCAGTCGTCCAGCAGGTCGCGCAGCAACTCGACGGTGAGCGGCTCGGGTTCCGCGCCGAGACCGGCGAGCAGGCCGTCCAGCCGATCGACGTAGTAGTCCAACTCCGCACGGTCGCCTGTTATGTGCGTGGCCCGGAACATGGTGCGATACAGCATCTGCGACTCCGGGCACACCACCAGACCGACCGAGCAGGCCCGCTTGGCGGCCTGCGGGTCGTGGTTGTCCAGGTGGTAATCGGCCAGTCGGGCGGCGACGTCGACGATCTCGGCGATCATCTGCTGCCGGAACGGCTCGGCCCAGACGTAGCGGCGCGGGCCCACTCCGTCGAACGGCGCGTCGCGCACTATGTCCAACGCCCTCGCGTAGTCCATCGCCACCTCGTGGCTCCCGTACAGGCCGGGCGCCACCAATTGGCGGAAGCGGAACCAGTCGCAGGCGAACCCCGGTCCGAACGCGTAGCCTCCGCCGCCGACCGCGGCCGGCAGGTGGCTCGTTCCGTCCTGGCCGGTGCCCACCCAGCGGCGCAGCTGGCTGATCGCCGAGTTGCGTGCGGTGGCGGTGACGCCCAGCGGCCAGACCGCGGCGTCGAGTTCGGTCAGCGGGCGACCCGGGTGCAGCGCGATCCACGCGGCGAGTTCGGTCAGCCGGGCCCGACGGCCGTGCTCGACCTCCTCACCGACGCCGATCAGATCGACCTGACCCAGTATGCGAATCTCCGGGTAGGTCGGTGCGAAGCCCTCCGAGAGTTGTCCGGGCGCGGCCGGGGCCTCGGCGGGCAATGCGGCGACCGGCGGCGCGACGTCCCAGGTCGACCCCACCTCCGGAGCCTCCGACACGGCCGCCTCGGGGTCCGGCGCGACGACCAGGAACATGCCGGAGTCCTCGGCGGTCAGGCCCTCCTGCACCTGCCCCGGCGCACCCCAGTACTCGGCGGACGGCATCTCGACGCCGCCCGCGGCGCTCTCCGCCGGCTTCGGCAGCGCGTCCCCCGGAGCGGTCGGCGCCGCAGCGGTGCGCTCGCGCTCGCCGCCCTGCATCAGGTCGACTTCGTCGTCCGGGCCCAGTACCTGGACCCCCGGGCCGGTCAGTACGTCGGCACGGACACCCCCGTGTCCGTTGGCGGCGTGTGCCGGGTAGGCCGCGTAGCCGCCGTCCCGGGCGTCCTCGACATCCCACGGCGGGGCTTGTTCTCCGGTGCTGGTCCGGGCGTCGATCGGCACTGCTGTTCCCTCGTCCGGGGCCTCTGCGGCCGCCGCCGGATCCGCCGGACGTCCGGCTTCCTCGGCGGATGCGTAGGGGTGGTCCTCGGGATCGTCCACCCCTTCGAGTCCTATTTCTTCGTGCCCGGCGTCCGACACCGACCGCTCGTCGACCACCAGGTCGCGCTCGGCCGCCTGTTCGGGAACGACGGGCGCTCCGAAGACCGGTTCGCCGAGGGTCGAATCCGCCGGGTCCGCCGCATCGGACGCCGCTGTCCCGGGTGCCGCCGCCCCGAACGCCTCGTCCTGTGGCACCGGTTCCCCGAAATCCGGCGCGGCGACGAGAGCGTCCTGGGCGTGCGGCTCGGCATACACCGACCCGGCACGGACCGACCCGTCGGCGGTCGGCTCCTCGAAGGATGACGGCACCGACGCTTCACCGCCATATGGCGGATGCGGGTACGGCGGTTCCGCATACGGCGGTTCGGCATATGACTGTTCCGGATACCCGGGCTCCGTACCGACCTCGGCGGCGGGCCGCTCGTCGACCGCCGGCTCGGCCGCTCCGGTCGACTCGGGATACGTCCGCGGCCCCACCGCACCCGCACCGTCCGAACCGGCCGGCGAAGGCCGGAACAGCTGCGGCTCGTCGCCGCGTTCCGCCTGCTCGGACTGCTCGGACTGCTCGGACTGCTCCGGGTCGTACTCGTGCGGGTCGTCGGGCAGCCAGGGCAGGGGCAACGAACCGGTGTCCTCCGGCGATCCCACGCGCCGCTCGATCCGCTCCGGCGGCGCCAACGGCCGTCCGGTGACCGGATACACCGCGGCGCCCCAGGAGCCCGAGCCGACCCGGCCGCCCGCATTCGGCGCCGGCGCCGCGAAGGCCCGCTCGTCCGGCTCGGGATCGGTGGGATCGGGCTGGTAGTAGTCGGGAGACGCCTCGGCGCTCGCGTCCAGTTCGGTCGCGGTGCCGCCGCCCATCCGGGCCGGCCGCTCCATCCCGCCGACCGCGGACCACGCGGCCGAGGAGATGCTGCCACCGGTCGCACCGGCACCCACCTGGACGGGTTCCGGCTCGTGGTCGGCTCGCTGACCCGGGATCAGCACCTCGTCGGCGGGCACCCCGTCCAGATCCTTGGAGACGGTGAACATGCTCACCAGCGCCTGGTACTGGGGGTCTTCGAGGCGCTGCACGTGTACGTCGGTATTGATCCGGCTCGGCGTCACCAGACCCGGCACCGTGGGCAGTCGGGTCACGCCGAGTCCGCTGAGCCAGGGCTCGGCGTGGATCGGCGCGATGATCGCGGCGGCCGCACGCGGGTAGGTGTTGGTCAACCGCTGGATGTGCGGCACGTGTGCCTCGGTCAGCGGCTCCAGGGACAACACGATCTCCGGCGGCCAGGTGTCCGGCAGGATGCCCTTGGTGCGAGCCTGGCGCGGCGAGGTGAGCTTGGCGTCGTCGAGGAGCCCGACCACCTCGTCCGACCAGGTGGCCAGTCGGCCGAGGGCCTCGTCCAGCGAGTAGGCGTAGCGCAGTTGTTGCCGGCCCTCGCGTTCGACGTCGCGCAGTTCGCGACCGAAGCCGACCACCGTCACGCACAGATCGTCGCTCCACACGTTGGACAGCAGCTCGACCGCCAGCGCGCGCAACACCGCGAGGTTGTCCGCGCCGGAGCCATCGGTGAGCCCGACCACGCCGAGCGATTCGAGATCGATCAACAACTGCCGGCCGTCGTCGGTTTCGCCCAACACGGCGAGCGCGGGATAGGGCGCGGGCACGTTGGCCGCCGCACTGGTGTGCAACAACTCGGCGTCCGCCGGGCAGGTCCAGTGCATGTGGTCGCCGTGCACCGCCTCGAAGGGATACAGCGGCGGGGAGGGCGCGGCCAGATGCAATTCGAGTTGCCGATCGGTCAGCTGCACCGAGTCGATCAGCGGCAGGGTTCGCCCGGTATCCGACATCCGGGCACACAGCGTCCTGAGGGTGCGGTCGAACAGGTCCAGCGCGTCGGGGGTTTCGGTCGCCCGCAGCTGTTGTTCGAGGTCCGCGGCCTCCGGAGCGGGCATCGCGATCCGGCGGCCGTCCCGGCGTACCGACTGCTGAAGCCGGCGGCGCACCAGCAGTGCGCCCAGTACCGCCGCGGCACCGACCGCCCCCAGCGCAATGGCGCCGATCGGCACCGAACGTTCGTCGCCGCTCGTGCTCGGGACCTCGGCCCGGCTACCGGTCGGATTGCTGTTCTCGGACTTCTGCTTCGGCGCCTGGCTCGGCTTGGCGGGGGCGCTCGGCGCGGTGATCGGGTCCTGCTTGGCGATCTGCGGCGGAGTCTCGACGAACGGCTTCTGCTCGGCGGCAGGGGGCGGTTGCGGTTGTTGCTGCTGCGGTGGTTGCGGCGCCTGTTGCTGAGGTTGTTGTTGCTGGGGCGGCTGTTGCTGTGGTTGCTGCTGCGGCGGCTGTTGTGCCTCGTTGCCGCCGGCGCCGGGGATGGACAACGTCCACCCGGGTTCGATCGCATTCGGGTCGGTCAGCACCGAGCCGCTCGGTTGCGGCTTGTCCTTGTTGGCGGCGAAGATCTCCGGATAGCGGTCGCCGTCGCCGAGCAGCTCCTCGGCGATGTCCGAAAGGGTGTCGCCGGGCTTGACCGTGACCGTCTGCGGCAGAGCCTTCTTGTCGTCGCGCTGGTCCCCGGGCCCGGTCTCGGGCGCGTGCGCGGCCTTGACCTCGGCGGGCGGTGCCGCATTCGCGGGCAGCGCGAGCACCCAGCCCACCTCGACGTAGTCCGCCGAATCGAACCGCTGGCCGTTCGCCATCACCTTGCCATCGTTGAGCTTGGCGATCTCCGTCCACCGCTTGCCGTCGCCGAGCCGTTCCTCGGCGATCGTCCACAACGAATCACCGCGCTGAACGGTATGCGTGGGCCCGGCGCTCGGCCCGGGTTCCTGTACCCGGACCGGGATTTCCTGCTCCACCACCGCGCTGGGCGCACTCGCGACGCTGTCCGGCAGATGCGGAGCGGCCTGCGCCTGCCCCGCGGCAAGTGCGGTGCCGGTGGGCAGCAGCAGCATGATGCCGCCGATCAGTGCCCCGGCCGCCTTCTGGCTCCAGCCCAGGCCGCGGATCCGCGGTGCGGACAACCCCCGGACCTGGGCCGGGATTTCCACCACGACGGAGATCGCGAAGCACAACCACGCGATCCACGCGATGATCGCGAGGGCCGCGATGAACCCGCTCCCGTCGTCGGGAGCGGTCAGGATCTTGGTGACCTCGTCCAGTCCGGGTAGTCGGCGCGGCAACAGTGTCGTGGTGGCCACGACGAGCAGCGCCGGCAGGCCGACCAGCAGCGCGAGCAGAACGGCGAGGCTGAGCACACCACGCACGAGGTCGAACAGGAAGCGGCCGAGACCACGGCGCCTGCCGCGGTCGTCACGGCTGCGAGCGTGCGCCCCGGGACCGGAACCGGCGCCGGGACGAGGGCCTTGGGTAACGGTCACGGTGCGTCCTCCGGGGTTTGGATCCCATGGACGAGCCCGGCACGGGCATGGCCTTTGACGGTGACGGTGGAGACGCCGAAGAAGGCGGCCACCTTGGTGTTGTACTTGAGGGTCACGATGACTTCGATGCTGCGGCCGTCCGGAGCGACGCTGACCTCGGGGTCGGGTTCCACCGCCGTTCCGGCGAGGTAGTCGCGCGCTGCGTTCTTGGCACTTTCCCTGGGCACCACGATCGCCGTCCCCGGAATGGCCTTGATGGGGTCGATCGCCTGCCCGGCGGCACGTGCCGCTTCCTGTGCGAACGCATCGGCTTTGGAATCCGCGCGCAATTTGCCGCCGCCGTCGACCACCAGCCCGACGAGCAGAATGATCACCGCCATCATGATCGCGAGCATGATGGCCAGCGAGCCGCGATCCCCGGGGTCGGCGGTGACGCCCCTGTCGCGCGCGCGGATTCGCCACACGGCCGTCACTTCGGCGACCTCTCCCGGTAGGTGTCGATCACGGAGGTGAAGGTGCCACGCATGGTCTTCGACCCCGGGATGCCCGGGAAGGCGACATCGGACAGCGAGACCTTGCAGGCGACCGTCACGGTGACGGTCGCCGCCGTACCGACCTTGACGCTGAACCCGGAGGTGTCGACGACGGTTTCGGCCGAGCAATCGATCCCGTCCTGGGCCAAGGACCGTTCCACAGCCGCCATCGCCCGCGTACGGGCGGTCGACTCGTCGCGCGCGATCGAGGCCTCGCGCGCCCCGGCCTTCGCCGCCGCATCGACCCCGTTGCCGGCCAGCGTGGTGCGCCCGAATGCGATGACCAGACACAGGAACCCGATCAACACGGGCGCAAGTACCGCTGCCTCCAAGGCGAACGACCCCTCGTCCGCCCGCAGGCTCCCCCTGTGCACCCTCGCCCCCCAGGTCTTCATCGGCCCGCTGTCGTCCACCGCTCGACAACGCCGTCCGCGTGTTGCGTGATCGTCAGACTCCCGATGCCGGGCACGATCGACAACGATGTGCCCTCGACGGTCACCTTGAGCCGGCTGCCGTCGACTCGCTCCGGAGTCACCTTCAGGTCTTTGAGCATTCCCCCGCTGAGGTCTTTCGCCACATCCCGGCTGCGCTTCTCCGCGTCCCCGATGTTGCCGCCCTTGTGCCGACCCTCCTCGACGCCCTCCTTGGCCGCCTGCATCGCGACTTCGCGCGCGTACCACCACAGGCATCCCTGGATCACCGCGAGCAGCACCAGGATGAACACCGGGAAGATGATCGCCATGGTGATGGACATGCCGCCGCGATCCGAGCCGCCTGCCTTGCGCAGACGGCGTCGGATCGCATCGGCGGGAAAGCCGCGGGGCACCTTGTTCACGAGAACGGGTCCGGATCCTTGGGCGTCGGGTCTTCGGGGGACGGATCTCTACGCGTTCGGCTTCGGCTCCTGGTAGTCCTTGTCGGAGTCCTTCAGGCCCTTCTGGTACTTCTGGTACATGGCGTAGATGACCGCCGCAATGCTGACCGCGGCAACGATGAGCACCGCGACGATGATCGCCGTCTCGATGCTGACCGCGCCGTGGTCGCGCTCCTTGCGCAACCGCCGATAGCGGTCCACCACGCCGCCCGTGACCATCAACACGAAGGCGATCGGGGCCGGGGCCAGTCTGTGTACGGCGCTTTCCACGCGATCGAGTACCGCGGGGGACGAGGAACCGGTTTGCATTGCCTGTACTCCTTCCGGAGAACGGCTCGGAGTCCGAAGGTCGTTCATACCGAGAAAATCCGGGATATTGCCGGGAATCCGAGCAGGATTCCCATGATCACCACGAGCATCGTCCCCGGAACGGTGAGCCGCTCCGAGTCCGCGTTCGCCTGTTCGTGTTCGTTCGCGAGCAGTTCGATGCGCAGCGACTGGGACCGGGCCCGCAACGTGCCGTACACCGCGGCGCCTTCGGTGCCCGCCATCTCGATGATGTCCGCCACGTCGGCGAGTTCCGGAAGGTCCAGATCCTTGGCCAGGTCGCGCAGGCCGTCCCAGGGGTCCGCACCGCTCACCCTGGCCCGCGCCAACGCGTCCTGGATCCGGGCGAACGCCCAGCCGTCCCCCACGGCCGCGGCCCGCTCCAGCGCCTCGGCCGGGCCGGCGTCACCGGCGCGGCCGAGCGCGACCAGGTCCAGATAGGCGGCCGCCGCGTGTTGGAATTCGGTCCGGGCGGCCTTTGCCTGGTCGCGCAGCGCGAAGTCCGGAATGAACCACATCCCCGCCGCCACCGACAGGGACAGGAACAGCGGTACGTAGAAAGCCACTCCGATGCCGGTGGCCACCAGCACCGCGGAGAGCATCGCCGGAAGCAGCAGCCCGAGCAGGGCCATCAGCGCCTTCGTGCGGACGAACTGCGCGACCGTCTCGCCGACCAGGTCGAGTTCACGGTGTGGCACCCGGAAGCCGGGGATGCGTCGGGCCAGCGTGACGAGTTGATCGTCGTACTTGCTGCCGGTCTGCTCGGTACGCCGCTTGGGCGTGCCGGAGAGCCGATTCAGCGCGTTGCCCAGGTCCGGCGGCGCCGGCCACAACTCGCGCACGAGCAGCGCGACGCCCGCGCCCAGGACACAACCGCTGACGATCACCGCGGGTGGGATCACGACCACTCACCCCGCAACACGGGTGCGCTGTGCACACCTTCCGCCTGTTGCGCATCCACCGCTTTGGCAGCCTTGACCACGCTGCGCGGATCGGCGACCAGGAACCGGGGCTTGGCGCGGTCGGTGGCCAGCGACCGCATCCACATCAGCGTGCCGATATAGGCCATCGCCAGCAACAGCAGGACCAGTTGTCCCGCCACGCTCCCGTACGGCTCCGCGTAGCTGCGGTTGATCACCACGACCAGGGCGGTCACGCCGAGCGTGATGTAGGTGATCCAGCGCACGGCGATCCGGGCGCCGGCCCGGTCCGCCTCGATCGCGCGGCGCTGGCGCACCTCTTCGCGCACCGTGCCGGCCAGGTCCTTGAGCGCCATCGCCAGGCCGGGGCCGCGGTCCGCGGAGCGCAGGATCAGCGCCGCCGCGATCTTGTCCGCCGTGGCGTCGCCCAGGTCGGCGGCGAACGCCCGCAGTGCCTCGTCCGGACGCCATCGCGATTGCAACCGGCTGACCAGGTCGCCGACTTCCTCGACGATCGGCTCCGGACAGGTCGCGCGTGAAGTGAGGATCGCGTTCTCCAGGCCTGCACCCAGCTCGATCAGGTCGGCGATCCGCCGGGTCCATTCGGCGAGCGCGTCCAGCCGGTTGATGACGGTGCGGTCGCTCTTGGTCGGCGCGAGCAACCACGGCAGTCCCGTGAAGGCCACGATCACCAGGAGGCCGGCCATCAGGAAACCGGTGAACAGCCAGACCAGCGCGGCCACCACGATCCCGATGCCCAGTCGCACCCGTCGGGCGGTGCGTTGCCGGGCGCTCACCGGACCCGACCGCATTCGGCGCACGGCCAACTCCAGCCGCCCGGGCGGCTTGGGCGTGGGGTCGTCGTAGGTGCCGACGAGTCCGACGACCAAGCCGATCAGGCCGCCCACCAGCAGGCAGCCGCACACCGCGACCAACAGCGCGTCACCCATGTCCGTCACCCGCCCTGATGCAGTTTCAGCTGCAACGGCCGCCAGCCGTGCGGCTCGTCGAGCAGATGCGGACTGAACCCGGCCCGGATCAGGTCCGGCATGTCCGAGGGATACATCCGAGCCATGCCTCGCGGATCGTCGCCGGTCGGCGCGAAGATCGTGTTCACGGCCGGGCGGCGGTGCTCGCCCATCCCGGTCACCTCCAGCACGTGCGACACGAAACGATGCCGCTTCCCGCCGATCGCCGTCTCGTCGATCATCCGTACGAAGACGACGTAGTCGACCGCGTTGGAGGCCAGCCGGTAGGCCAGTTCGGGGCTCATGTGCGCGCCGTACTCCAGGCAGAGTTCGGCTATCCGGTCGAAGATCATGTCCGGCTCGCGCACGTGCAGCGTGCACATCGAGCCGCCCTCGCCGTTCGTCATCACCCGCAACATCGGCACGATCTCGCTGGAGCGCACCTCGCCGACGATCATCCGGGACAACGACATGCGCAGCGCGGAGGGGATCAGTTCGCCGATGGTCAACTCCCCCGCCGACTTGCCGTCGATGCCCCGCTCGCCGTTGCCCTCCCGGGCCTCGATCGCGACCACCTGGCGCAGGTGCCCCAACTCGTGGAGGAAGAGTTCGAGTTCGGTCTCGAAGGTGCCGATCCGCTCGTCCCGGGGGATCTCGTGGGACAACGCCCGCAGCAGCGAGGTCTTGCCCACACCCTGGGTGCCGCAGATGATCAGGTTCTTCTTGGCCCGGACCAGCGAGCCCAGAAAGGCGGCCAGGGTGCGGTCCAGCGTGCCCAGGCCGATCAGTTCGGCGAGCCGCACGTCGCGCACCCGGTGCCGACGGATCGTCACGTAGGTGTGCGGGGTGACCTCGGTGATCGCCTGGAGCCGCGAGCCGTCCGGCAGCCGCAGGGCCAGTGTGGGCTGCGCGGTGGAAAGGGTGCGTTCGCCGCTGCCGTGCCGTCGGGCCAGGTCGCGGAGCAACTCGCGTAGCTCCTCGTCGGAGGAGGTCAGCGGCGGTACCTGGACGCGGGGCCGGTCGGCGTAGTCCACCCAGACCGTGTCGTAGCCGTTGACCAGGATGTTCTCCACCGCGGGGTCGGTCAGGTACGGCTCCAACGGCCCGGCCCGGAACAGCCAGTCCCACACCGCGCGGGCCATTGCCCGGTCCTCGGCGGGAGTGGTGGAGATGCCGCGCTCGCGCGCGGTGATGTCGGCCCATTCGGCGACGACCTGGGCGACGATCGCCCGGCCGCGCTGCTCACGGTCCTCGTTGGTCAGTCCGGGCGACAACTTGTCGAATTCGTGCAGCTGTTCGGCCGCGCGTTCCTTCAGTATCCGCACCAGGGCCGGGTCCACCACCGGTTCGCCGGAGGGGTTTCGGGGTGGCTTGGCGGTGGTGGTCGTGGCGGGCGACTGTCCGGCGGGCGGAGGTCGGCGGCTGACCGTACCGACGCCGTTCGCGCTCACGCTCGCGGTCGGCGGCACGGTGAACATGCCGTCCCGACTGCCGGCGTGCCGGGACGCGCCGTTCAGCAGCCCGTTCGGGGGCGCCGACGCGGCCGGCGGAACCGGCGTGCCGTTGGCGGGTGTCGGCGGCGGGGTGTGGCCCACGGCGGGGGTGAGCGAGCCCGCGCCCGCCGACCAGGTCTGCCCGGGAGCCGCGTCGGGTCCGGCCGGGGTGCCTCGCTGGAACCCCTCCGGCCAGGTACGCAGCGGCGGCGCCGGCGGCGCGTACAGCACGTCCTCCGCCTCCGGCAGGCCCGGCACGACGTGCATGTGCGGGCGGTGGCCGGTCTCGACGGGTGGCTCGGGTTCCGGTTTGTTGTGCGGATCCGGGTGCAGGGGTCGCGCGTTATCGAACATGACCCGCCTCCTCGCCGGCCGGCCGGTGCGCCGGTTCGGCCTCGGGTCGCGACTCCGGCTCCGCCGGCCGGCGGATGTAGGCGGCGGCCTGGGCCCAACCGTCCCCCGCCATGGGCGCGTCGGGCCCGGACGGCAACTCGCCGCCGGGCGCCGGGCGCGGCGCCAGCCGCATCCGGCGCTGGTTGGCCAGGGCCAGGGCGGCTTCCGCGGTGGTGCGCGCGGCCCGCATGAACTTCGAACGCAGGAAGCGTTTTCCGGTGTCCCCTTCGCCGGCGGACAACACCCGGGCACGTTCCGGATCGAACGGCAGCAGGCCCAACACGGGCGCCTCCAGGTGCTTGCCGATCTCCTGTCGCGCGTACCGACCCTCCTCGATCACCACGAGCGCGATCGAGTCCGAGCCCGTTCCGTGCGTGTCGAGGTCGTTGCGCAACGAGACCAGTCGGGGCTGCGCCTGGGCCAGCGAGGGCAACGTCCCGCGTACGACCGGCAGTACCAGATCGGCCCGGCGCGCGGCGATCGCCGACGCGCCCGTGGTGCCGCGCCGGCCGAGGTCGATGATCACGTCGTGCGGGATCTGTTGATTGCCCAGACCGGCCGCGAGTTGCGAGATCGGATCCCACGTGTAGGCCAGTCCGGAGGCCTGGGTGGGGTCCACCAGGCCGGGCAGCAGCAGCCGTTCGCGCCGACCGTCGGACAGGTCGACCAATTGCCGGAAGAACGCGTCCACCAGGTTTCCCTGACGGTGCGCCACACCCAGTTGGTGCAGGCCGTATTCGGCCGAAACCCGACCCTGGAGCGCGCCGGCCAGGATCGAACCCCCGTCCGGGTCGGCCTCGATCAGGATCACCCGACGGCCGGCCGGCAGCGGCCAGGTGAGCAGGAGGGCAAGCGCGGTCGAGGTGGCGCCGGGTGCGCCGGCGCCACCGGTGACCGCGACGACGGTCATGGGGCCCCTCCGGTCCTGGCCGGTGCCGCGTCCGCGTTGCCCGTGTTCAGCACCACGATGGAGAACCTGCCCTCGGCCACCTGGAGAGCCAGCACCGGACCGTCCTTGGCGGGGACCGCCACGTCCAGGACGGACTTGTCGGAGCTCGAAGCGGAGTCCGTGGCGGCGGAGCGGATCACCGTGGCCGCGGTGGTGATCGGTTGCGCCGCCGTGGGGTTGGTATTGCCGCCGGCCACGGGTACCGCGGTCACGACCAGGATCCGGGTGCCGGGAGTGACCCGCTGCACCGGCATCTTGGTCCCGTCCACGGCGATCGGGACGAGCGTCTCGCCCGGCTGGATCGCAATCCGCTCGGTGACCTGATCCGAGGTCAACAGGGTGCCCGCGCGCAGCTCGACGGCGGCGCGTTTGCCCACGATGACGGCCTTGGAGCCGGATCCGATCGGGCGCAGTCCGGGCGCGTCGTTGATCTCCACGACCCGCAGGTCGTCGGCGGCGATGGTCTGGCCGTACGGCACCGTGCGCGCGACGGCGAGCACGGGCACACGTTTGTCGCCCATTTGATAGAACGCCGCCGACCCGAGTCCGCCGGCCGCGATCAGCGCGACCGAGAGCGCGATGAGCGCCGGCCGCCGGCGTCTGGCGCCGAGGCTGCGCGTAGGCGTGACCGGCATCGCGCCACCGGCGGCGGCGCCCTGCGACACGACGCCGTTACCCGATGGCCGTTCCGTAGCTGCCTTCACCACCGGCTCCGCCCCCTTGCTCTGCCGGGTCCACCCAGGTTCCGTGCGGACCGTGATCCACTTCGGAGCTACCGCTCGTATCTTCCACCACACACACTGTCAGGTGAATGGTGAACGGCCCGAAAACAGCCGCCGAAGTCGATCATTCGAAGCTTTCCGAAACAATTTCCGACCGCGTCAACCAGCACGATCGCGGACGCCATATGACGAACCCGACCCCACCAAAGATCACGGGCAAGCATCTCGTTCCGGACACCGAACGGGCCCCACGATGGTCCCGAAACGAGGCCCTCCGCAAGCACTTTCGGGCAATTGTTGGCCGGCCGAGTTCTACGCGCACCGTGATCGCCCGGACGTGATAACGCACTGCCGACCCGACGCTGCGAACCGTACTCGACACGCTGCGTGGACGAGCACGGGGTCTCGTCGGCGAATCCGGCGAAGGGGTCGAAGTATCGTCAAATCGCTTAGGTGCTTGTGGGGGTGGGGAGTTCGGGCGTGGGTCGGTGGTCGGGGGCGCCGCGGGTCGACGGATGGAAGGTCTCGCCCCGGGCGGTTCCGGGGGCGGGCCGTCCCGAGCCGGCGGCCCCGAGGAGGGCGGCCCCGGGAGTGTGCGGTCCCTGCGCGGGCGGTCCCGTCTGGGGTAGGCCCAGGGCGGGTTGCCTCCTCGCGGCGGCCTCAGGTCCTTCGGCGGACGGCCGTGACCGGGAGGTGTCCGGGGCGGGGCAGCGCGCTCGTCCTCGGCCGGGACGGCCTGCCGGGCGCGGGTCGGAGCTGCCATCGGGCCGACACGGTCGCGACGGTGGTCACGATCTGGGCCAGGAACAGGTGTTCGCCGATGCAGCGGTGCACGCCCGCACCGAACGGCATGTACACGCCCCGCACATGCCCGCGATAGCCCGGCTCGGCCCATCGGTCCGGATCGAAGCGCTCGGGCTCCGGAAACAGTGCGGGATCCCGATGCAGGGCATGGTGGCTGTACAACACGTCGCTGCCGCTCGGGATGTGATGGCCCATCACGTCGACGTCGCGATTGGCCCGGCGAACCACCAGCCAGGGCGCGTACAACCGAAGCGTCTCGTCGACAACACACCTTGTATATACGAGAGCACCGATGTTCTCGGCGGTCACCGGTCCGCCGGCCAACACGTCGTCGAGTTCGGCGTGCAGGCGTTTGCGCACGTCCTCATGCCGCCCGATCTCGTGAAATACCCACGAAAGGGTGGCATTCGTGTTGTCGTTGCCGGCGATCAGCATCGACACCGCCTCGTCGCGCACCAGTTCGGGCGACATGTCCATGCGCGCGAACTCGCCGAGCAGACCCGTACCCGCACCGGCGTCGACGGCCGAGGCGATCGCCGCCCGCAACCGGCTACCCGTCTCGGCGAAGCGCCGATTGCCGGGTGTCGGCAACTGCCGGGCCCACTCCGGCAACACGGTGCGCGTGAACACCTCCTGGATGAACACCGGCAGCGACCGTCGTACCTCGGCCACCGCCGCGTCGGCGGCCGGATTCTCCCCGAAGATCAACCGGCCGAGCGTACCGAGCCCGAGTTCGCTCATCTCCCGATCCAGCGCGAGCGTGGCCCCCGGCAACCACTGCGCACTCGCCTCCTCGGCCTGGCGGCGAATCAGCTCGACGTACCCGCCGATCCGGGACCGCTGGAACGCAGGCTGCAGGGTCCGCCGTTGGCTGCGGTGCAGGGGCCCGTCGGATGCGGCGAGGCCGTCCCCGATGTGCAACCGGGCCTGCTTGAAGAAGCCGTCCCGCTCGATCGTGTCCGCGTGTTCGACCAGGACGCAGCGCACGAGGGCGGGGTCGTTGAGGACGTACAACTCCTTCGGCCCGACCCGGATCCGCACGATCGGCCCGTGGGCACGCAGCGACGACACGAAGTCCCAGCGGCCACGCAGCAACGCCGGAGTGTGGCCGAGCAGCGGAACTGCGCCCGGGGCGATCGGGACCACGTGACGACTCCTTGGGTTCGGACGGCTTGCCGAGCGTATTGGACGCACCTTCGGAGGCGGAGGGTCGGTGGGAGGCGGGGCGGTACCGGGATTGGGGGATCGCGCGCCTGGCGTGTATCGGGTCGGGGGCGGGTGGTGTTTGGGGCGGGCGGGATTGGGGGCGGGGTGGAACTCGGGGGGTGGGGTGGGAGTGGGGGTCGTGGCCGGGGCCGGACTCGGATCCGGGCTTGGGCTCGAGGGTGGACGCGGACTCGGGCTCCTGCTCAGGGCCGGACTCGAATCCGGGCTTGGGCTTGGGCTTGGGCTTGGACTACGGGCTCGGATTCGGGATCGGAGCCGGACTCCGCTTCGGGCTTGGGCTCGAGGGTGGACGCGGACTCGGGCTCCTGCTCAGGGCCGGACTCGAATCCGGGCTTGGGCTTGGGCTTGGGCTTGGACTACGGGCT
>NZ_JBITHP010000004.1:89124-105471 GCF_044458105.1 Embleya sp. NPDC050493 | reverse complement strand
CTCGGATTCGGGATCGGAGCCGGACTCCGCTTCGGGCTTGGGCTCGAGGGCGGACGCGAACTCGGGCTCCTGCTCAGGGCCGGACTCGAATCCGGGCTTGGGCTTGGGCTTGGACTACGGGCTCGGATTCGGGATCGGAGCCGGACTCCGCTTCGGGCTCGGGCTCGGTCGGGGCGTGGCTCGGGCTCGGGTCCGGGCTAGGGCTCGGCTCCGGGCCCGGTGTTGGCTCCGATTCGCGCTTGGACTCGAGTCCGGGCGGGACCGGGCTCGGGGTCCGGACCCGGGCTCAGGATCCGGGCTCGGGGTCCCCGACTCGGGCCAGGATCCGGACTCGGGTTCGGTGTCGGCCTCAGATTCGGGCCTGGGCTCGGGCCTGGCTCGCCTCGGGCTCAAGGTCCGGCCTCGCGGCCGCGGCCGCGGCCGGGATCAATCTCGGGCTTGGACTCGGCTCCGAGCGGGACCCGGCCCCTCCCCCGCCCCTGGCTTGTCGACCCATGTGCCGGGCGAGGGTCGGTACTTCGCCGGCCCCGCCGGACCGCGGTTCCGCGTGGCGAGGCCACCCGGTTCCTGCCGCACGTCACCGGTCGTCGCGCGCGGGGCGCCCGACACGCCCCCGTCGTCCGCCTTCGGACCCGCCGGACCCCCCGGACCCGCCTGGCCCCCCGGACCCGGTTGCCCGTTCCGCCGGTCGCCGTTCGGTGCGCCCGGACCGATGCCCCTGTCCACGTACGGCTTGCCCGGCGTGATCACTCCCGCCCTGCCGGGTCCGGGCGGTCGGACCTTCCGCGGCGGGACCGGCGCGAGATCGTTCACGGTGGGCGGCCGGTCCGAAACGGCGGTCGGCATCGGGTCCCCACGTTGGCCGGTCTCGACCGAAGTCACCGAAGCGGGCTCCTGCTTCGACTCGTCCGCATCGGAGGCGGGCGCGATACCCACCCAGGCACCCAGCGCGATGCCGACGGTCGCAAGTGCAGCCCCGATCGGCCCGGCCCGGCGCATGGTCCGCCCGGGAGCGCGGTCTTGACGGTTCATCACGTATGTACCCCTTCGCTCTCACCCGCTCGGCGAATGTCGGTCGCGAGCGGACCCGGACCTCACTGAAGAGACATACGCCCGCCCACCGGCCCGCGTTGCATTCCGCGGCCACCTCGGCCACGTGCGGAACATCTCCGCGGCTCGATGCAACCCGGAGCCGCCGACCCGCGTATCTCCCGGGTGACAGGCCCCTCGACATGCAGACGAACAGGCGACGGCACCGGCCGGACGCCCCTGCATCCGTGCCGCGGGTCCGGTGAGGAGGAGATCACGGTGCGCGACCCCCGCGACCGCCCCCTGGCAACCCCACTGCCGACCGAGTGAGGGAGGCCGCCCGTGAACGGGAGTTCCGCGAGTACGCCGAGGCCCGGCAGGCCCAGCTGCGCCGTTCGGCCTATCTGCTGTGCGGCGACTGGTACGAGGCCCAAGACCTCACCCAGACCACGCTGATGAAGATGTACACGGCGTGGGGCCGGCTGCGCCGGGACGGCAACGTGGACGCGTACGCCCGAGTGGTGATGACGCGCACGTACATCGACCAGCACCGCAAGGGCCGTTGGCGGGAGGAGCCGGTCGACGAACTCCCGCAGCGGCAGGCCGACGAGACCTCGTCGCCGGACCTGCGACTGACCCTGCGAGCGGCGCTGCTCCGACTGCCGCCGCGCTACCGGGCCGTGCTCGTCCTGCGATTCTGGGAGGACTGGAGCGTCGAACAGACGGCGGAGGCCCTGCGGATCAGCACGGGAACGGTCAAGAGCCAGAGCGCGCGCGGCCTGAACCGGCTGCGCGAACTCGTCGGCGAGCACATGTGGGAGCTGTCCGAACGGTGAGGCCGGCCATGAACGATCACGACCTGTTCCAACTGATCCTGGATCAACCCGAGCCCGACTTCCCGAGCGTGGTCGACGCGGCCGTCGAAGGCGGTCGCCGGGCCCGTCGGCGCCGCCGCATGACAATGCTCGGCGCCGGCGCGGCCGTGCTGGCGATCGCCGGCGCGGGCCTGCTCCTGGTCCCCTCGAATCCGCAGCGAGTGGGACCCGCGGCACCTGTCCCGCCGGCCGCGACCGTGGCGCCGAGCCGACCGACGCCGGACCCGGCCGGGCCCAGCGTCGACGCGACGTCGTCCGCCAAGCCCGAGCCCAGGCCCGAGCCCGCGCAGGATCCGGACGGTACGCCCGCCGATGCGCCCGGCCTGCCCGAGGAGACACCGACGTCGACCGAACCCGAGAACCCGCCGCGGACATCGACCGAGTACTCCCGAACGGTCGGGTGCCTGGCCACCAGGACAGGCAAATGCCCATCAACAGCCCGAAATTGACGGATTGTCGCACGCGAATCGCACCGATCGTCACCCGCCGTTCGCGCCGCAACCGCCCGCCCGGCCCCTAATCTGATCCCGGATCTGATCCCGGATCGTTTCGCCCGGAGGGAAGAGAGGCCCGGCGTGAACAGCACGGACCCGTGGACCGTGGATCGCATCGCGCATGCGCTCCCGCACCCCGAAGCCCGCCACGAATTCCTGCGACTGGTACACCTGACGCCGATCGGCGATCTGCCCATCCTGCTGGCCCGTTACACCCGGGCCGCGGAGGAGCTGATCGCCGGTCTGCCGCACGCGCGCGCCCTCGCGGCACAGGTACGCGCCACCGGCAAGGACCCCGACCTCGACGAGGTGGACGAGGAAATCGTCCGCAAGTGGATCGCACGCGGCCGAGCGCAAAGCAGCGCCGCGTGACGTGGCGCCCGAGGATCGGCATCGAGCACCAAGAGGTCATCGACCGCTTCCCCGAGACCACGCTGAACCACTGGGGACTTCTGCTGTACAAGCTGGTCTGTGACCCGTACACGGCCACCGTCCGCTACGGCGAGGACGACCGCATCGTCCGCACCGCAGCAGCGGGGCCCTTGATCGTGGTGGTGCTTCTCAACGAGGGGACGACAACCGTTACCGTGCTGCAGGTCGTGCACTTGGGTTGACCCGGTGCTTCCCGCCGGCCGGCACGCAGTAGTGGTCGGCCACTTCCCCCATCACGCCTTCGTGCCGCTGGCGGCGCACCGACGGTGCACCGGTACGGCCCTCATGGTTCGCGCGCTTGGCGTGCTTGGCCTCCGGGTCGAGTACCCGACAGACCTTGCGGACCTGCGGATGCTGACCGGGAATCGCATAGGCGGAAGCCACTCCCGCGAACGCGAGACCACAACATGCCACAACCATGATCGCTGTCTTACGGATCCTGCTCATTCGGCAGAAGATAGCGGAGCCGAAGCCGGCGCACTAACCGCCTCCGCAAACCAACGCCACCAACCCGCAAAAGCCCACCCCACCCCCGCCATCCACCCCCTCAACCAGCCACACCCCCGCCTCCACCTCCCACCCACCAACCCGCCACGCACTGCACACCACGACCCACCCCTCCAACCCTCACCCCGCCACCACCACACAACCCACCCCCGGGAGCCGGCTCGCCGGGGTCAGCGACCGAGAAGGGCGGGTGAGAGGACACGTGCTTCGCGCACCGGGAGCGTGGCACTGCGGCTCCCGCGTCGAGGGCCGCAGCACCGCGGGTCGCGCACCCGAGGCAGCGGCGCCGCGGCCCACAATCCGACGTCGTGATGCCGCGACGCACCCCCGAGGCCGTGATTTCCCCGATCGTGCACCCGAGGGCGTGGAGCCACGGGTACCGCACCCGATGTCGTGACGCCGCTGGTGGCGCACCCTAGGCGGTCGTGCTGTAGCCCGCACACCCAAGGCAGTGGCATCGCGGGTCGCCGACCCGAGGTCGTGACGGCACGGCCCGCTCACTTGAGGCCGGGGGCGATGCGGCCCGCGCCCCCGAGGCCGTGACCTCGTGGCCCGCGCACCCAAAGCCGTGACGGCACGGCCCGCGTACCTGAGGCCGGGCCAATGCGCCCCCCGCACCCGAGGCCGTGACGTCGCGGGGCGCACATCCGGGGCCGTGGCATCGCGGCCCTCACCGAACCAAGCGGCTACGTGTGGTGTCGGAACGGCCGACCTACGACCCACACCACCCAAAACTCACCGGCCCAGCACGGCGACCCCCGCCGACTACACAGCAACTCCCGATCAGACGCCCAAGCGCCCAAGTCACCAAGCACGGATGGGTGAATGGGCGGATGTACGCACGCGCCAACGCATCAACCATGCACCCCTTGCGAAGCGCACTCCGAGCAACGCCCCGGCCACCTCGCCCCCACCCTCCCGACCCACAGGCCCACAAGCGCCCGGATCAACGAACCGACGGTCCCGCCCCACGGACCAGAGGTCGTCCTCCTGTGAACCAGAAGGCTTCATCGTGCTCGGCCGAGCCCCGTCCGCCTTACCGCCCCCTACGCGCGCCCACCTACCCACTCACTACCCCGCGCACCTACGCAGTCCAGCAGCGGCCGATCTCCCCTCAGCCATCTCCTCCCACCACCCCTCCCGACCCCGCCCCAGCCGAACCCGCACCATCACCATCACCATCACCCACACGGCCCCGTGCCGACCAACGACCCGACAACCTCTCCACCCGGCCCCAACACCCCCAAGGAGCAGGGAGAACCCGTCCGCCGGAACCCACCCGAGCAGCCGATCACCCCCCTCCACCATCCAGTCGGGTGGTTGATCGGCCCTCCCCCCGCCTAAGCTGCCGCCCGCTCCGCCGTCGGTAGCCACCGGAGGGATCCCGCATGCTCCGAACCCCCGCCCATGCCAAAATCCGCGGCCGGGCCATGGTCCTGCTGGTCGTCTTGCCGGCCATCGCCTTGCGCGACCTCTTCGAATTCCTCGACATCACCGGCGCCGACGCCTGGCTGGCCACCGCAGCCTCCCTGGCCCTCCTGTGCGCACTCGGCCACCTCGCCGGCTCGACCCTCGAAGACCGCGCCGATCACCCGGACGACCGCGACTTCGAACTCCAGATCGCCGACCTCTGCCGCCGCGACGGCCTCCTCGCCGTCCAGGTCGCCCCGGACGCCAACATCAAGGCCTACCTCCCCAACGGCAGCCTCGTCCTCATCCGCTGCGGCCCCACCGACCACGAGGCCCACCCCTTGGACCTCCACGACTTCATCGGCACGGCCCACCACGACCACCAGGCCGACATCCCGGTATTCGTCACCCTCCACGGATTCACCACAGAAGCCCGCGAGTTCGCCCAGTACCACGGCATCGTCCTACTCGACCAACCACGCCTGGGCCAATGGCAACAGGGCCACGGCCTGACCACCCTCGTCGGCACCCACTGACCCCACCCCATTCCCGCCACCCAGCCACCGGCCCACCCCACCCTCCGGCCCCACAAGTCCCACCCCCACCGGCCCGAACCCGCACCTCCCCCACCGCCACCCACGATCACGCGATAGCCACCGTTTTGCCCCCGACGAGTGGCCGAATCCCACTACGTGCAGTGATCTCCCGAAGACGCTTACGACTCACCCGATCAAGTGCAATGATGCTTCGGATCACCGTTGAGCACCGAACTCCGAAGATCGCAACTGCGGGGGTGGCAGTTTTGCCCGGACCACACAAGACCCAACTCCCGGCAACCCTCCTGGCAGCCCTAACCACCCTCACCCTCCTGACCGGCACCACAGCCTGCTCTTCCGACAAAAAACCCAAAGACCCAAAAATCAGCGAGGCAGCCCCCAAAACCGCCGCTGCCCCTCTTCCCGCTCCCTCATCAGCATCGGCACCGCCTACTCCACCAATCAGCGAAGCCGAAGGAAAGGGAGTTTCTCAGAGATATTTCGACCTCAGCAAACAGGCAACGTCTTCCCACAACGTCAAAGCCTTGGAAGATATCGAAATCGGCGCCATGCTTGAAGTCTCCAAGGCACGACAGGAGAGGATACTAAAATACGGAGACAATGTTCCGAGCAGTGAAGAGAAGGCAGCGAACGACGATATTCAGGTTGTCACTCCTCAAGGAACACCGAATGGCAGCGACAGATGGCTTCTTGCAGTCGGCCGCCAATCTTTGAGTGGAAAATCGAGAACTTCAGTGGGCGTACTCCGACAAACACAAGGCTCAGGCCCTTGGCGAATGGCGTTTTTGGCTTACACAGGTCTCGATCAAAAAATCCCGGAAGTTGCGCAGATAGCCACTTTGGATAACGCTCCGGATATTACCGAAAAGAACATTGACTACGGTGAAGACACCTGCAGAAACTTCACATCCTACATGAATGGCGAAACAAAACCTTCCGTAAACTGGGGGCCCCGGGCAAAGTCGGCACGCCAAGTCGCCGAGCAGAACAAGCAGGGGATGGCGCCGCTCACTGCTGGTGGCACAGTTACAGCCAAGACCGAGGAACTATCGGGCGGTCAAATACCGGCATGGAAAACTTCGGACGGCGACAAGCTGGTAATGTGCACAACAAAAACAACGTCTCACTTGACTCCAGGGGCGTCCGGCGTAATTACGGTCACGCGCAGCGATGGCCTGCAGAACCTAAACGGTAGAACAACTAAATGGAAGATGCTGGATCTAACCACAGTCAATATGGTGGTCTTCAAGGTACCAGCCTCCAGAAGTGCACCGGTGGATATAGTTGCCGATTCCTACCGCGCACTATCCGGCGATGGAACTCCTGCTTGAACACCAGTAAACCCGGAAGCTCATTCCCGAAAGGTAAGTCACCCGAGGGGGATTAATGACAACGTCACGACTGGCCAAGGGAGCTATTCTGGGGTGCTCTGTCGGCCTCACAGCAGCTCTCATCTCCCTGCCCTCGGCATCGGCTGGCGTTAACGAGTGCGAAGATCTCATCATTTGTATCGATATCACGACACCGGGCGGCTCCGGGTCGGGAGGGGGATCCGGAGGGTCCGGCGGAGGAGCTGCTACCGGAGGGGGCTCGGAACCGACAAATCCCTTCCCGGAACCGGGCGCCGGCGGCATTGCTGGAGCAACCACCGGAGATAATACGACAGGTGGTGGCGGCGGCCCCACGGCTGCCCAAGTGGCCGTCCAAGCCCTCGCTCAACTCGAACTGCGCAAGCCCAAGGTATTCATGACCCCCAGTGATGGAAATCTGGGCCTCGTGGGTCTGCCGGTCTGGCTTTGGATTGATACATCGGATCCCCACAGATGGTCTCCAAACGGAATTGACAAGACACTCAAGGTAGGCAACGTCGAAGTCACCGTAACCGCCTACTCTCCCAGCGTGACGTGGGACATGGGGGATGGGCACAGTCAAACGTGCTTTAATCCCGGAGTGGCATACAAGCCTTCGAACGGAAATGATGAATCACCTCTCTGTGGTTACAAATACATCAAAACCTCCGCAGGAAAAGATGGAAATAAATACACGGTCAGTGCGACGGTGAACTGGAAAGCCTATTACATGGAGGCCGGCAAAAGGTATGAGCTTTCTGATATGACGGGCGCTTCCTCGACCACCGCGCGAGTGGGAGAACTGCAGATCATGAACTGAGGTTCGCCGATTCGATCTCTACTCGTCGTGCGGAGTCATCGCCCACTGGATCTCGCTTGCGACTCATCGGGTGCCGTCGGCAAAATCCTCTGAGAAAGTCCGATCACCGATCACGAGCGCATCGCCTCCGGTCGAAAGATCGCCGCCGGCGTCGCCTCAACGGACACTGCCGCCGCGTACGGCCCGGCTGTTCCGAGCGGCTCGTCGTAAAACGCCGGTCTCGCGGACGTCGAACGCTCGTACCTGCTCACCAAGGTCGACCTGATCTGGAATCTGGAGAACCCGGCCGTCCCGGAGCCTCGGGGGTGAACCAACAAGCGTCCGCCGCGATTCCAGAGCTCGCTGCGTCAGCTCGGGTGGAGCAAATAACCCTCGTCATGTGTACTGGCCAGTCACCGGCAAGGCGTTCGAGTACCACGCCAACGATCGCCGAGCCGTGGCACAATGCTGCCCCGCTCGAGGAGTTCCGGCACGTGATGGCCGACCTGAAGTCCGAGGGCAAGCTCCGCTCGATGTTCTGTTTGAGCACAGCGTCGAGTGGCTGGAGATTGCCGAACGCATCGCTCGCGTCGACGCCTCCAGCCGCCGTCATGCGCGATCAACAGCCCGCCCCCTCCAAGTTGGCCTGGGCAGGATTGCACGATAACGGCGTCACCGTTCGCCGATGCAATCCGGGCTGCGCACCTGCGTGTTCTTGGTCGAGCGAGTCGAGACCTGTCGATAACGACTGGCGCTGGAAGCATGGCGCCTTCACCACGCGCCTGACGCCCACCCCCCTCTCGCCAACGCACTCGGGCCGATCGTCATCGCAAACGGCGTCGCGGTGGCCCAGGGCGCGGTGTCCTGGGCGCCAGCCCGGCCAGGCGGCATCGCCGCGTTCGTGGGGTGTCCGTACGTCCGCCCAGGTCGACGGCTGGATCGGTCCCGCCGATCTGGGCCTGGGCGCCGCCGACTTGGACGTCATCGCCGCCGTGATCACCACGACCCGCGCAGGCACCGGCCCGAACGGGCCCTGACTCGCGCCAGCGGCCGCAGGGCGTCGGGCTTTGTTGCAACCAGCCCAGCCCCAGCACCTCGCCGCAATCCCCGTCGACGGCCGCAGAGCACCCTTCACCCGCCGATCCCGCCCGGTCCGGGGCGGCGCGGGCCGGGCCTACCTCGCGCCGCCCCGCCCCACCCCGGGCCGACATACCCGCCCGCCCCCCGCGGCGCCCGCTGAACGCCGCCCGCACCCCACCACCCCGACCGCCGGCCACCGACCACCGACCACCGACCACCGACCACCCAACGCCCAGCCAACCCACGTCGGTTCGCCCCGCCACCCCCCGTCCGGCGCACCTTCCCATTTCGCATCGCCCGGGACCGCCGACAGCCTGGCCCCGAGATCGCGCGAGAAACCCTGATCCGACTCGGCGCAAGCACGCGAACTCGGAGTCGCCCCAAAGGACAAGCCGCGGCCGGCCGTGGAGGGCGCAGGCCGCACCCACGCGCCCGTCAGCGGACGTGCCACCCCATCGTCGTCGCGAGCGTGGCGGCCTGCTCCAGCGTGATCGTCGCGCCCTTGAACTCGACCGTCAGCGGGTCGAGCGAGGACGGATCGCTGGCGCGCAGGTCGGCGCCGGTCAGCTTCGCGCCGTGCAGGATCGCGCCCGACAGGTCGCAACCGGTCACGGTCGCCTTCTCCAGACGCGCGGCGGTCGGATCCGCCTCGCGCATCCGGACGCCGTCGAAACCGGCTTGGCGCAGGTCGGCACCGGGCAGGCCGACGAACGACCAGTCACCGCCCGAGACCTCGAACAGGGTGTAGGTGCACTGCCGGAACAGGCTGCCGACCAGCTTGCAGTCGGTGAACCGGGCGTCGAAGAACGTGCAGCGCTTGAACGTACAGTTCGTGAACGCCGCCCCGGCGTGCCGCGAGGCGTTGAACCCGACTCCGGCGAAGTGCACTCGTCGAAGACCGCGCCCTCGTCGACCACTTCAGTCCAGTCCGTGTCCAGGAACGAGTAGCGCGTGTACTTCGTGGCCTCCGTCAGCGACCTCCCGTACCAGTCCTCCTTCCGGATCACCGGCTCCGCATCGGCAATCGGCGGCTCGGGCGAAACGGGACCGATATCGGCACGAGCGGGTCGAATAGCCATCCCTCCATGACACAGACACACGCCGCCCCCGACACCACCCGCCAAACCGCAGTCCGCCGCCCCCGGCCCCACCTCCGAGCCGCCCACTCATCGCCTCGATGCCCCGCCCCGCTCCGCTCCGCCCCGGCTACCCTCCCCCCACCACGAAGCGAAAGCCCAACGCGTCCAGAAAGGCCCGCAGCAGCTCGTCCGGCGTGCCCTCCGCGCGCAGCGTGGTGTCCAGGGCGGCCTCGTCCGGCGTGAGCCCCGCCTCGCGGGCCCAGCCGACGGCGTGCGGGACCACCCGTTCCGGTGGTGGGCCGAGTTCCGGGTCGAGCGCGTACGACCTGGCCGCGCGCGGCGCCAGCGCACAATGCCAGACGTCGCCACCGCGCGGACTCTGCGCGTCGATCATCGCGAAGTGGCCGGACACCACGTCGGCGGTCAACACCGGCGCCTCCGTGTCCGCCATCAACGACGGACCCGGGTCCAGCCCCGACGAAAGCAGCAGAACCTGCCAGTCTCCGTCGCGAGCCGACCAGCGCGGTTCGCCTCCGGCCTGCTGTACGGCCGGCAGTTCCAACAGGGGCCACGCCGATCGGGCGACGACATATACACCGAAGCTACCCATCGCACCCCAGCATAGGACCTGTCGGGCGAACGTCGTATCCCTTTGCTCCGACCCGCAGACGACCTGTACCCCTCCGAGCCCGCGTGAGAGCGTGACCGGATGGACATTGCCACTCACCTCGACATCCTGCGCGCCGACGGCGAGTTGCTCGCCCGTACGGCCGAGCGCACCGGCCTGGACGCGCCCGTACCGAGTTGCCCCGATTGGCGAATCCGGGACCTGCTCGGACACTTGGGCGGCGTGCATCGCTGGGCCGCCTTCGTCATGCGATCGGGCAACACCACGCGCCCGAGCCGAGACGATACGGCGGCGCTCTTCCAGGCGCCGGGCGACGACGAACTGCTCGACTGGTACCGGACCACGCACACGGATCTGCTGAAGACCCTCACCACGGCCACTCCGGACACGCCGGCGTGGACCTTCTTCGAGGCGCCGTCCGCGCTCGCCTTCTGGGCCCGGCGCCAAGCGCACGAGACCGCCGTACACCGCGTCGACGCCGAACTCGCGGCCGGTGTGCCGTCCACCGTGCCCGCGGACTTCGCCGCGGACGGCATCGACGAGCTGCTGACCGGCTTCCTGTCCCGGCCCGGGCGCAACCTCGTTGCCGACCCGCCGCTGAACATCGCGATCGCCCCCGACGACAACGCCGCCGCCTGGACGATGCGGATCGGTACCGACGCACGGCGGGTGGAGTCGGGCGCCGGCTCCGCCGACCTCACCGTCTCGGGCCCCGCCGAGAAGCTCTACCTACTGGTCTGGAACCGGGCCGACACCACCGGCTGCCGACTCGACGGAGACCGAGAAGTCCTGGCCCGTTGGCGCGAGTTGGCCACTGTGGAGTGATTCCGCCCGGGATTGATTCCGTCCGGTGCCCGGAATTGGTGGGCCTCCGCGGGTCTAGCCTGCCCGCGGAGGCCCGCTGTGCCACCCCATCGGGCACGCCGGCACGTTTAAGGACCAGGGTCGTCTTGAAAGTCGTCGCGTTCTACCTTTGAACTACCAGGCCACGAGCGGCCCGGGCTGGAGTCGAACCAGCAACCGACGACTGGAGCCCCGTCCGGTCGATCCGGCGATGGGCGGCGATGCTGAGTCTGGAGCAAGAGTCTGAGATTCATCGCGGGCTGCCTCTGCCGTATTGGGCCACCCCGGCTCGTGGTGCCGGGGGGAGGGTTCGAACCTCCACCGTTACCCGCGTTCGTCACGACAAGCTTCAGTTTCAGCTTGCGCTCCTCGCGCACCCCCGACCCTCCGGCCGGGGGATTCTCGAATGCTACCCGCCGTGGCCGTTGCCGAGCAGGTAGCCGAACACCGCGTCACCGACGAGACGGTCCGTCACGTCCGCGCCGTTGGCCTCCTCGCGGGCGAACTTCACCGCGCGCTGCAACTTCTCGACTCGGTCGACGAGTTCGTTCACCCGACGAGCGGGCAGCGCGCCGGAGAACTTGACCGTCGTCCAGTAGCCCGCGGCAATGTCCTCGAAGTACATCTCCACCTGGGCCGGGTGGTGTTCGGTCGCCTCGGCCTTGACGTGGTTGCGCGGGACCTTCTTGGTCCGCACGGTACGCACCGGCTCGGTCCGCCAGGAGTCCGTGGAGGGGTCGAGCGTCCACGTCTCGGCGGCGTCCAGGACCGGCAGCTTGCGCACGAAGGTGTGCACGTCGACCAGCTGCTTCTCCAGGAAGAGCAGGTACGACACCGGCACGTCGCGCAGCAGCGGCGTCCCGTCGACGACCACGTCGGCGCGCGCCTCGCAGTTGGCCCAGTCCTTCGTCGCGGTCACGTCGAAAAGGCGGGTGAGCGTACCGGTGACGGAGCGCAGCACCTCCTCGCCCTTGACCTGAACCCGGGTCGACTCGGGCGGAAGTTGCTCGCCCTCTTCGTCCTTGGGCTGGTAGGTACGCGAGATGCCGGACAACAACGCGCCCTTCTGGACCCGCTGATGAGCGTCCGTCAACTCCTGGAAGGACTTGGTCTTGACGCCCTTCTCCACCGCGATGATCTGGTTCAATTTCGCCACGCCGCGACGCTAGCAGTGGAACATCAGTACGGGACAATAGTTTTCGGCCGGGTGTGAGGTATCCGCCTGGTGGAGGCCGGAACGAGGGCGGCGGCCGAGGCGGCCGGCGCAGCGCAGCGGCGACCAAGTCGGTGGCCGGCCGAGGCCGGGCCGGGAGCGAAACCGAGGCCATACCGAGCCGACCACCAAGGTCGAGGCCAAGGCCGGTGCCCCGACCGCTCGGCATCCGGATGGAGCCGGCCCCGGGTCGCGGCCCCGGCAGGGTCGGGGACGGTCCCGGGCCGGGCCGTGTCCTCGGCCTCAGCGCCTGATCGGCAGGGCGAAGTCGTCGTCGGCGACGATCCGGTACGTGTTGTTGAGCTGCCACGGACCCACCAGACCCTTGATCCGCTCGGCGCGCCGCTGCTCGCTCGCCCCGATCCGGTCGACCCACTCGGGGATCTGCTCGGGGCTCGCGTCGATCAAGGCGACCGTCATGAGTTGTTGCGGGTCGGCCAGATCGATCGCGCTGAGCACCCGCCGCGGATCGCCCGCGAATTGCTCGTCCGGGAGCCACGCTTCGCGGAACGTCGCGTAGTCCACGCCGTCGTTGAGCCGCCGTACCATCGCCCCGATCAGCATGTTTCCCGTCCCCTTCAGCCATTGCCTTACATCGTAAGCGCGTCGCACTTACGGTGTAAGCACGACGCGAGAACAGCTTGCCTTACAGCGTAAGGATGGTCAAGATGTCACCCCACAGCCCACCAGGCCCGCCATCCACCAGGCCCTCCACCGCCCGCCATCCACCCGACTTCCGCGCGCTACTCCCCGCGCTCCGCCGCGCTGCGCACGACGCAGAACTCGTTGCCCTCCGGATCGGCCGGAACGACCCACCCCGTCCCGTCCGGGTCGCGCAGATCGGCGACCGTCCGGGCGCCCAGGCCCAGGACCCGTTCCACCTCCTCGTCGCGCGGACCGGCCGAACGCAGAGCAAGGTGCAGTCGGTTATTGCCGGCCTTCTCCTCCGGAACCTGGCGGAAGAGCAGCGTCGGACCCTCGGGCAGGAGCACCACCGCCTCCGGATCGCCCGCGTGGTCGTCCGGACCGAGCGGGCTGTCCAGGACCCGGCTCCAGAACGAGGCCGGCGCGTACGGATCGGCGCAGTCGACGGTGACATGCGGAATGTGCGAACTCACGTACACACCTCCGAATCGGGACCCGAACGGCGGATCGACACGCGCCGCGCGAGCCGTGGGCCGAGGATCCTGCGCATCCGCCGAACCGGTGACATACGTGTGGAACGGCTCCCCGGCGGCCACCTGTACGGGGCGAGGCTGCACAGGACACAACGGATTCCCGTTCCGCGACACCCGATTCCCGATATCCGCGTTTTCCAGATTCCGGAGGCCGAGATGAGCGATCTCGATGCGTACGGCGGCGCGCCCGACAACCCCGACGTACTCGTGGTCACCACCAACGACGTACCGGGCTACCGGGTGCAGCGGGTGATCGGCGAGGTCTTCGGCCTGACCGTGCGCTCCCGCAACATCGGCAGCCAACTCGGCGCGGGCCTCAAGTCGATGGTCGGCGGCGAACTCCGCGGCCTCACCAAGACCCTGGTGCAAAGCCGTACGGAGGCCGCCGAACGACTCGTGGAACAGGCCCGCGGCCGGGGAGCCAACGCGATCCTGGCGATGCGGTACGACGTCACCGACGCGGGCAACGGAACGGAGATCTGCGCGTACGGCACGGCCGTGGTACTGACGCAGGCGTAGTTCGGCGCGGTTCGGTGGCGCCCTACTCGGCACGGCACGACACGGCGGCGCGGGGCGGGGACAGGGCGGCGGCCCCACGGCGGCCGGATCCGATCCGAGGGCGGCCGATTCGTGTGTCCGGCCGACCCGGGGCACCTACGCGATACCTGCCAGCAGCGCCGTGATCGCCAACGCGAACCGTTCGTCGTGGTCGGCCTGCGTACCGAGACCTTCTGCCAACGCCGCCGCGATACAGGGAAGTTCGGCAACGTCCCCGGGGGTGGTCCGCGGTGGCGAGTCGGCCGGATCCAGCTCCGCCAACGTGTGCCCGATCACGAACGTGGTGATCGCGTTGAGCAGTTGGCAGGCTCGCAGCGGCGCGAAGCCATCGTCCACCAGTGCCGCGGCGGCGCGTTCGACGGCGGCCAAGGCGTTCGGTGTGGCGACCGGACGTGTGGCCACAAGGGGGACGACCGCCGGGTGGCGCAGCAGTTCGGCACGGAAGGCCTGGGCGAATTCGGCGAGCCACACCGTACGCGGCCCGGCCGGCTCCGGCGACACACTCGCGACGATCCGCTCGACCAGGCCGTCCAGGACGGCGTCCTTGTTCGGAACGTAGTGGTACAGGGTCATCGCCTCGACGCCGAGCTCGGCCCCGATCCGACGCATCGACAACTTGCCGATACCGTCCCGATCGGCAAGCGCGAGCGCGGCGTCCAGGACCTGCGCACGGGAGAGACGGCCCATCGGGATCAGGCCAGTCCAAGCAGGTCGGCGTGCCGCTCGACGGCGTACGCGAAGAACGGGTCGGCGGGGTCGACGCTGCCTGCGAGTTGGCCGAACAGTTCGAAGCTGACGATGCCGAACACGCCGGTCCAGGCGAACAGGGCTCGGGCCAGGACCTGCGGCGGCACGTCCAACCCGCTCGCCTCCACCACCGTTTGGAGTTGCGCGGCGAGTGGGCCGGGGAGAGCGGATGCGCCGGAGGGGCGGGCGAACTCCTGGCCCGAGTCACGCAGGATGCGCAGGAGCGCGAACGGGACGCGTGCGAAGGGGGCCAGGGTGTGTTCCGGCGCCTGATAGCCGGGGACCGGGGAGCCGTAGATGAGCGCGTACTCGTGCGGATGTGCTCGCGCCCAGTCGCGAACGGCGTCGCACAGTCCGCGCCAGGCCGCGCGGGGGTGCTCGGCGGGGCCCGCGGACTCGACGGCGCGCTCGGCCCGTTCGCCCACCGCGTTGTACGCGTCGACGATCAGCGCGGTCAGGAGGTCGTCGCGGCTCGGGAAGTATCGATACAACGCGGACGAGGCCATGCCGAGCTCGCGGGCGACGGCGCGCAACGACAGCTGCTGGGCGCCCTCGGCGGCGAGGTGACGACGCGCGGCCGCCTTGATCTCGTGGGCGAGTTCGGCTCTGGCACGATCGCGCGCCGTGCGCGTGGCTCCGGTCATCCGGCCAGTGTGCCAGACCCCAGAGCACTGCACCCAAACGAGAGCACTGATCTCGCATCACTCCACCCGAACGAGAACACCGCTCCCACCACCCGTCCCAAAACGAGAGCACTGCTCCCACACCACCACGCTCACATCCCCAAGCCCAAGGCATGAGCAGGGGACACATTCGAGAGCACCGCTCTCGAAGCAGTACGCCTCTCTCCTCGTATCACCTCACCGCACCACAACAAGAGCACCGCTCTCGGATCAGCACCCTCAACATGCCCGCACCGCTCATGTCCTGGATCAGATCACCGCTCCGAGGCGCGAACACCAGGCACGACCAAGAGCACCGCTCTCAATTGGCCGCGCCGGAAAGGACAGTGGCAGACCCACCTGCGCATCACCGCTCCAAACCGCGGGCACCGGACACAAACGAGAACACCGCTCTTGCAACACCACCTCTGAAACGCACGCCACCGCTCTGTCCCGCACCACCGCCCCCAGTCGCGAGCACCACGCACAACCAAGAGCACCGCTCTCAATCCGCTGCGGCGAAGGCGGCCCGCCACTCGCGCAATTCTGCTCGGGACCGCGGATCGCGGACAGGGGACACAAACGAGAGCACCGCTCTTGTATCCCGGGGAACGCGCGCTGGCGCCGCTCATGTCACGCGTCACCGATGCCCGTGGCGAATCACAACCAAGAGCACTGCTCCCAGCCCCTGCGTCGAGGGAACGCACCGCTCGCGCATGGCCGCTCTATGGCGCGCACCTGACACGACCGAGAGCATCACTCTCAAGCCAACCGGGTCTCGAAGGCGCACGCCGCTCGCGCATCACTGCTGCGAACCGCGGACACCAGACACAGACGAGAGCACCGCTCTCAAGCCAACTGGCTCTCGAAGGCGCACGCCGCCCACGCATCACTGCTCCGAACCGCG